>CBIHQY010000008.1:0-146304 GCA_966212305.1 uncultured Azospirillum sp. | reverse complement strand
GAGCAGAAGCTTCCCAAGCTTACGACGAGGGTTCGATTCCCTTCACCCGCTCCAAACGCCATGCCGCCTGCATGGCAACCGGCCTTGAGCCGCTCTCTTTCAAAATCATTCTGAAATCCGGTTTTCACAGACGAGCGGTTCGCACCGATGGGTGCGGATGGGCGCTCTCCTTTGCGTTGGCGGTTCGCCGATGGCGCGGTTGCCGGGATCACCCGTAATCCCTGAAGCTGGGCGGCATTGTCCGTCAGCCGAAAGGAGAACGCCGATGCCGCCGATCGAAAGAGCCCGCCGGCTGAGCCGGTCCCTGCAGGCCCGTTTCCGCATCGACCTGTTCTCCACCCTCGTGGAGCGCGAATTCGAACGGCGGTTGGCCGACGCCATCCTGGAGGCTGAACGCGACGCCTATCGGCGCGGGCGCGAAGAGGCGCAGGCCGGGTCGAATGCCGGCGCGGTCAATCCATCTCCACGGCCGGAAGCGGTGGCTCGGCCGGGCGGCCCGCCCATGACCATGTAAGGCCGGCCCGCTCGGCACAGGCATAGTGCCAGGGGTTCTGATGACCATGTCCGGCCCAATGCGGGTCGCCGGCGCGGATCGGCCGGCCGCAGGCACAGCACATGTGCCCACTGCGGCTGGCACGGCCACCGTGGCCGCGCGCTTCTCCGGTCTTGCCCGATTTCGGCTTCGGTTCCCAGCCAAGCGAGGCAGGATGGCGGCCGTACAGCGCCATGATGTTTCCCCCAGTTCGTCCGGATTGCGCCAGTTACCGGATGATCCCCCGATCCCGGTTCAGCAGCGTCGATAATGACACAGTCGATAACGATTCTGCCGTGACGGTGCGAGAATGCCGCCGTACGCCTCCAAAGCCAACGGCAAGGATGGTCAGGATCCTCTCCAAAATCGTCGGAGCGCCACCTGACAAACCCTTCAAAAGCCTTGCCATGGAGGCGCAACGAGGCAGAGGACACACAATAATCACCGGAGTTATCCGCAAGCTCCACATGATTGCGTTTCCAGACTGCTGGAGACATCACGGGATCCATCTTTTGGTCTGTTTCCGGTCACATCGATATTCATATCTGGTTAACCGTCCTGGACTGGTGTCCGCCGCTTTCGTTGCACTGCGGCACGTTCTTCATACCAAGGCGCTCCATTACGGTGTTTCTGCTCGATTATCTTCCGACTCTCTTATCTTCCGACCCTCTTGGCCTTCCCCGCTACGATCTCGCCGGTTGCCATGACCGGCATTGCCGGGCTGTCGGCCACCGACTTCAGGTCCGTCGCACTGGTATTGCCACCGGTGGCAGGTTGGAACATTCGGCCCTGCCGCCGGGTTGTGGCAGCGTAGGGGACGCATGGGAGGGCCTGCCGCCATGGAAAAAGACGAGATCGTCGATACGCTCAATGACCTGATCCGCATCGTCGAGGACAGCCACGAGGGCTACCGGCAAGCTGCCGAATCCGCCGAGGACGAGGATCTGAAGGCCCTGTTCAACGATCTCGCTGCCCAGCGCGGCGCGATTGTGCGCGAGACCCAACGGCTGGTCGCCGAACAGGGCGGCGCGCCGGACATGGGCGGCACCATGCTGGGCGGTGCCCACCGCTTCTTCCTGGAACTGAAATCTGCCGTGCTCGGCCATGACCGCGCCACCATCATCCAAGAGGTCGAGCGCGGCGAAAGCGAATGTCTGCGCCGTTACGAAGAAGCGATGGCGAAAGAGCTTCCCCTGCCCATCACCGCGGTGATCGCCCAGCATCTGGACCGCATCCGCGTCGACCGTGATCGCATGGCCGCCCTGCGCGGAGTGGTGGCATGATGGTGCGTCGCAGCATTGCGGGTGTGGGAAAGCGGGCGTAGGCTTTTACCGGTGGCTGCAACGCATTGATACGGCTGCAGGGTCGTATCGCAGCCCCCGCCGATTACCGGCTCCGATCATCCGGCCCCAATCACCCAACCCCGGCGGCCGGATGTCCACTCCATCTGGACATGGATTGATGAACAGCGACAAATCGAAAAATGCAGACCCGGTCGGCAACGATCTGGTGACGAAGGGCGCTTTCGCACTGTACCGCGCCGAGAACGCCCACCGCGTATCCGAGTTCAAGAAGTCCCAGAACGCCGAGGCGGCCATCGCTGCCGATTTCGACGCCTACCGCACCCGCTATCTGCGGAAGTTCAAGGATGTCTTCGACAGCCTGTCCGAACAGGGCCTGACCGTCACCCGCGCGGTCTGATCCCAATTCACAGGGCCGGGGCGGCACTGAAACGAATGGGAAAGCCGCGGGGCCGCCGCTATACTGCGCGGCATGGCCCGTATGCTGTTCCTCCGCGACATCGACGCCGACGTGCAACTGCGCTGCCGCGACTGCGGACATGGCGGTGTGCTGCCCCGTGCCATGCTGGAACGGCGCTTCGGCCCCAATTACCCGGTGCTGTCGATCGCGCCGCATTACCGCTGCTCGCGCTGCGACTCCCGCGACATCGAAAGCCGGCCGATCCTGGCCGAACCCTCGACCGCCGGCCCCCCCGCCGCCAGCAATGACGAGCCGTCCTTCGATGCGCCGCTGGCAGCCTTGAACGGGCTGCTCGCCTCGCTGCGCGGTGGTGACGGCGGCCGGGACAGAACGGCCGATGCGGAAGAGCCGCCCGCTCCCCCTCCCCCCCCTCCTCCGGCGCCTGTTCGCGGCAAGCCGGTGTCGGAACTTCCGCTGTCCGACCTCGTGGCCGACGGTTCGGCGGAGGATGGCGCCGCTCCGCTGTGGGAACCCGTTTCGCTCGCCGACATGGCGGCGCGCCTGGGCCGCCCGTCGCCGCCCGACGATTGGCCCAATGATTGGGATGACGAGCCGGCGACGGGCGACGCCAGGACTGCCGCCAACGACGAGCGGCCGGAGCCCGTCCGCGACGAGGTCGCCGCCGCCGGTGACTCGGACGGTGCCGACTCCGAAGATTCCGATCCTGAGGATGATGGCGACGAGACGCTGATGGCGATGCGCCGGCTGCTGGCGCAGGCCTATGGCTCCGACGACGACGAGGACGACCCTGCGCCGGAGCCCCGGGCCGGCCGCGGGCCGGACCTGCATGGGGGCGAGCAGGACGAGGACGAGCCGCAGGCCTTCTCGCACAAGGTCCTGGTGCGCCGGGATTTCGAGGACGACAGCGGGGACGCGGGTTCCGATCCGTGGCAACTGGAGTCCGGGGACGGCGGCCAGGAGGATGAACTCGAAGACGACGGGCCGGACGGCGAGGAACCGTCGGAAGAGGAGATCCTGTCCTTCGCCATCCGCGACCCGGAGAAGCCCGCCCCGGCTGCCGCACCCCGCGCGATGAAGCCCATACCGCCGCCTGCCGAGCCGCTCGACTTCGACCAGCACCGCGCCGAACGCCGGGCCCAGCGCCCGCCCCCGCCGCCGGAGGATGAGGAAGGCTTCGATCGGACTCTCGCCGCCCTGCGCTCCATGATCGAGGACGCGGCGAACGAGCCGGTGGAGGAAGAAGAGGACGCTGTGCCGCCGCCGGCCAAGGCACCGCGCAACGCCGGCAGGACGGTCGAAAAGCCCGCCCACCGCGGGGATGCGGATGATCCGGCGCCTGACCGGGACGAGGATGACTGGTCTTTGCCCGCCGGTTGGGGCGATCCCGATCCGGCGCCGGAGGCTGCTGCTCCGGAGCAGGAGCAGGATCCGGACCCCTCACCTGCCGGCCGCCGCTCCGCCCAGGAGCGCGAGATCGAGGAGGCGATGACGGCCCTGCGCGGGCTGATCGAGGACGAGGTGCAGCCGGCTTCTCCGCCGCCGCCCGCTGCCCAGCCGAAACCCCGCGCCGCCAAGCCGCGCCCGCCGGCCCGCAACGGATCGGCTGCGCCAGAGTCCGGGCAGCTACCCAACGCCAAGCCGCCGGATGTTCAGCCGGAGACGGCGAAGCCCGCCAATCCGGAAGCCAAGCCCGCCGGAGAGCCGACGCCGCTCAGCAAGACCATCGCCGCGCTGCGCGGTATGCTGGAACTGGACGGCCGCCGAAAGCGCTGAAGCGCCGCCCGGCGGTGGTCCTGCTGGGCGGCGTCCGGTTCACTTACGCAGCCGCTTTTCCTGCATGATTTCCAGTTGCAACTGCTGGATTTCGGTCAGCCGCTGCCATTGGCGCTGGATCAGATAGTCCATCTTCTCGTGCAGGTGCCGGATTTCCAGCTCGGCCTTCAGGTTGACGCGATAGTCGTTTTCTGAGCGCAGCCGGTCCTTCGCCTCCTGCCGCTTCTGGCTCATCATGATGACCGGCGCCTGGATGGCGGCGAGACAGGACAGCACCAGATTCAGCAGGATGAAGGGATAGGGGTCGAAAGCCTTCGCCTCGCCCTCGATGACATTGACGAGCATCCACACGCACAGGACAAAGGCGAAGGAGATCAGGAAGGCCCAGCTACCGCCGAAGGTGGCGAGACCGTCCGACAACCGTTCGCCCAGCGTGCGGTGGTCGTCGTACTCCTCCTCCGGGTTCTCGGCCAGCGTCTCGTGCCGGGCGAGGCTTTCGGCGACCTCGCGGTCCAGTTCGCTGAGTTCGCCATGCTCCTCCTTCAGAAGCTCGGCGACATAGAGCGAGCGGTAGCGCGCCAGCTCCTGCCGGCTGATCTGCGCGTCCGGCTCCAGATGCGGGTGGTCGTGGCGGATGCGGTCGGCCAGGCTGGGGCGCAGGGCGTCCAGCGCGATCAGGTCGCGCTTCGGCCGGCGCTTGCCGCTGATGGCGCAGGGCTGCCGCTTGGACGACAGCAGGCCGCCGGCGTCTTCCGGATCGGCTGACGGCAAGGTCGGTTCCGCGGAGTCGTCACCATCCTGCGGTGGAATTTGATGATCGGACATGACGTCGCCCTCCCTGGCATGCGCGAACCGGCGCGGGCGACTTTATGCCCGATCTTTTTGACATGCCGGTTAAATCACCGACAGGCAAATGCGGCGGGTAAGGATGGCATCGCCTTGCAAAGGCTGAACCTCGGCGATTCCGCCCCCGGACCCCACCGCCGGCGGGGCGGTTTCGGATGAATTTCCGTTCATCTTCACCGCCGCAACGGAAAAGGGGCCGCCTTGCGGCAGCCCCTATCCTTACCTGCTGACAGGCCTTACGTGCTGATGGCTTCGGCCGGTCAGCCGATGCGCCAGACGTCCGGGCTGTTCTCCAGCCGCTTCAGGACGGCGAGGCGCTGCTGCTCGATCTCCTCGGGCAGGCGGTCGCCGAAGCGGTTGAACAGTTCTTCCTGGTCCCGCGCCTCGGCCTCGGCCTCCTTGCGGTCGATGTCCATGATCTTGGCGAACTTGTCGGCCGGGAAGTTCAGGCCCGACCAGTTCAGATCCTGGTAGCGCGGGGAATAGCCGAAGGGCGATTCCGCCACGTCGGTGGCGCGGCCGCGGACGCGGTCGACGATCCACTTCAGCACGCGCATGTTGTCGCCGAAGCCCGGCCAGACGAACTTGCCGTTCTCGTCCTTGCGGAACCAATTGACGCGGTAGATGCGCGGCAGGCTTTCGACCTTGCCTTCCATCGACAGCCAATGGTTCCAGTAGTCGGCCATGTTGTAGCCGCAGAACGGCAGCATGGCGAACGGGTCGCGGCGGATGGCAGCCTGGCCGACGGCGGCTGCGGTGGCCTCCGAGCCCATGGTCGCGGCCCAATAGACGCCTTCGCGCCAGTTGTAGGCCTCGAACACCAGCGGGAAGGTCTTCGACAGACGGCCGCCGAAGATGAAGGCGCTGATCGGAACGCCGGCCGGATCCTCCCAGGCCGGGTCGATCGACGGGCACTGCGCCGCCGGGGCGGTGAAGCGGCTGTTCGGGTGGGCGGCGACCCGGCCGCAGCCCGGCGTCCAGTCCTTGCCCTGCCAGTCGATCAGGTGGGCCGGCGCCTCGTCGGTCAGGCCTTCCCACCACACGTCGCCGTCGTCGGTCAGCGCGACGTTGGTGAAGATGACGTTGTGGTCCAGCGTCTTCAGCGCGTTCGGGTTCGACTTCACGCTGGTGCCGGGGGCGACGCCGAAGAAGCCGGCCTCCGGGTTGATGGCGCGCAGCGTGCCGTCGGGCTGCGGCTTGATCCAGGCGATGTCGTCACCGATGGTGCGGACCTTCCAGCCCTCGAACTCCTTCGGCGGGACCAGCATGGCGAAGTTGGTCTTGCCGCAGGCCGACGGGAAGGCGGCGCCGACATAGGTCTTCTCGCCGGTGGGGCTTTCCACGCCCAGGATCAGCATGTGCTCGGCCAGCCAGCCCTGCTCGCGGCCCATGGAGGACGCGATACGCAGCGCGAAGCACTTCTTGCCGAGCAGCGCGTTGCCGCCATAACCGGAGCCGTAGGAGACGATGCGGTGCTCCTCCGGGAAATGGACGATGTACTTGTTGTCGGCGTTGCAGGGCCAGGCCACGTCCGCTTCGCCGGACTCCAGCGGGGCACCGATGGAATGCAGGCAGGGGACGAAATCGCCGTCGCCCAGGATGTCCAGCACGTTCTGGCCCATGCGGGTCATCAGGCGCATGTTGACCGCGACATAGGGGCTGTCGGAGATCTGCACGCCGATATGCGCGATGTCGGAGCCCAGCGGCCCCATGCTGAACGGCACCACATACATGGTGCGGCCGCGCATGCAGCCCTCGAACAGGCCGTCCAGCTTGGCCTTCATCTCCGCCGGGTCCATCCAGTTGTTGGTCGGACCGGCTTCCTCGCGCGTCTTGGAGCAGATGTAGGTGCTGTCCTCAACACGGGCGACGTCGCCCGGATCGGAGCGGCAGAGGAAGGAGTTCTGGCGCTTGGCCTCGTTCAGGCGGATGAAGGTGCCCGCTTCCACCATCTCGTTGCAGAGACGGTCATATTCCTCCTGCGACCCGTCGCACCAGTGAACGCGCTCCGGCTTGCATTTCAGCGCGATCTCCTCGACCCAGGCCAGGAGCTTCTTGTTCCGCGTCCGCGTGTTACCAGTCATATCGTCCCTCTCGAAGGCTGGGCCGGTCCCCTTGCGCCCGGGCATGCCCCTCGCCGGGGGTCCCGCGGCCGGTCCGGCCATTCTTTCGTCCGTTGTCGTGTCGTCAGATGGAAGGCGACCGCCGCATCAGCGGGGCGCCGGTCCGAAGAGGCGGCCGGGCTGGAACCCCGCCGCGATGCGCTGCACCGGCGGGGTGCGGCGACGATACGGTGCAAAAGGCGGTCCTGAGGCGACAGGTCTGGGGGCCAATGGCCCGGACGGGAAACGGGTCGATCCGTTATGGTCCACTGAAGTGTTCTCCTGGTTGCGCGTGCCCGCGCGCCGCGTTCTTGTTTTTGGTGCGGCGCCCGGTGGTGTCGAAGCGACCTCTCGGCTGGTCGTTCAGGCTGACGGTTGGCTTCTCGTCTCTCTCGTTGTTTTCTTTTTTTGCTGACCGTTCTTCTTGTTCTTCTTTTTATCTTCTTGTTGTTCTTTCCGGCGCCGCGGTCCGTCAGGCACCCTCGTCGCCGGCTGTTTCGGTTCCAGCCTTTTCGGTTCCGGATGTCGATCCTCCGGGTTGTCCGGACCCGTCCTGCGGCCGGATCAGCGTGTCCAGCATCAGTTTAGCCGATTCGGGGTCATGGATTCTCTGCTCAAAATCGACGCGGGCGACGTACCCCCCGCGTCGCAGGTCGCATCCCTCCGGGTCCACTCCGGTCAGGCTCCAGCTGTCGCTCTCACCATCGCCCTCACCATCCAGGGCGGGACCGAGCCGGGAGCCGTAGCTCTTGCCGTTCAGACGGTCGAGCAGCGCAGCCTCTCCCGCCGCCAGGGCGGGCGCTGCGGCGGGAAGATCCAGTTCCGCGGCGGACAGCCAATGGATGCGGCCGAAGCCGGCGACCAGATGGGCGCGCTCCACCGCCACGCGGTAGATCGCGAAATCGGCGAAGCCGGCATAGAAGGCGGCGTCGGGATGGCGACGCAGGTAGCGCTCGCGGTGGATCGGATCGTCCGACCGCTCCGCCCGGCCCATGACCGACAGGCGGGCGCCGGTCAGCGGCTGCGCCAGTCCGGCGGTGCCGTCGAACAGCAACCCGACCCGGCCGTCGGCCAGCAGGTTGCGCGTGTGGTCGGCCAGCGTGGAGAGCAGAAGCAGCGGACTGCCGTCATGATCGAACGCCACCAGCACCAGCGAGGGATAAGGCCAGCCGGCGGCGTCCGCCGCCGCCGCGCCACCGTCACCGGCCGGCCGCTGGGCGGTCGCCAGTGCGGCGCGGTCGCAGGCGCGCATCAGGCGCCGGGCACGCAAGGCCGCAGCCATGGTTGCCGCAGCCGGGATGGCGGAATCCGGGCCACTCCGGCCGGTACCCGGCGGCGTCGCGCCCTCCTTGCCGTCCGGCGTGGCGCCGTCCGGAGAGGACGCGGGAAGGGCGTTCGAAAAACTCATTCCGAAACGAGTGCGTTCTCCCGCGCGGCACCGTTGTTCGGCGCCGCATTGCCGCCATATTGGACCATACAAATGCTGCGGGAAAAGAGAAAACTGCCTCTGGTACCTGGACTCTGGCATAAAGTATTGGAATGACCACTCCTCCCATGCCTGATGTTTCCGCTAACATTTCTGCGAACCGGCACTTCGACCACCCCGACCCGACCTGACCCGTTTCAATAGGATCTGTTACGACCATGGCCCACACCGTCGCCCTGGTGGATGACGACCGCAACATCCTGGCTTCGATCTCCATCGCCCTGGAGGCCGAAGGCTTCGACGTGCACACCTACACCGACGGCGCCGAGGCGCTGCGCGGATTGAGCCAGCGCCCGCCCGACCTCGCCGTGCTCGACATCAAGATGCCGCGCATGGACGGCATGGAGTTGCTGCAACGCCTGCGTCAGACCAGCCAGATGCCCGTCATCTTCCTGACCAGCAAGGACGACGAGCTGGACGAGCTGATGGGCCTGCGCATGGGGGCCGACGACTACATCAAGAAGCCCTTCTCGCAGCGCCTGCTGATCGAGCGGATCCGGGCGCTGCTGCGGCGCGAGGCGCTGCGCGGCGAGAGCGTGGAGGCCGATCCCGGCCAGATCGTCACCCGCGGCCCGCTTCTGCTGGACGGCGCCCGCCATGCCTGCAGCTGGAAGGGCCAGCCGATCGACCTGACCGTGACCGAATTCCTGCTGGTGCGCGCGCTGGCCCAGCGGCCGGGCCATGTGAAGAACCGCGACCAGCTGATGGACGCGGCCTATGGCGAGCATGTCTATGTCGACGACCGCACCATCGACAGCCACATCAAGCGGCTGCGCAAGAAGTTCAAGGCGGTCGACCCCGACTTCTCCCAGATCGAAACGCTCTATGGCGTCGGCTACCGGTACAAGGAATAGCGCGGTGTCCACGCTGGGCCGGGGCGGGACCAGACGGCGCGTGTCGCCGCTGACCCTGCGCATCCTTGCGGTGAACGTGCTGGCGCTGGTCCTGCTGATGGCCGGCCTGCTCTATCTCGGCCGCTACCAGGACCGGCTGATCCAGGCGGAGACCGAGGCGCTGGAGACGGAGGCGCGCATCTTCGCCTCGGCGCTCGGCGAAGGGGCGGTGAACCGCATCCTGACCGCCCCCTCCCCCACCGGCGACGAGGGGGGCGAGCGGTTCGAACTGGCGCCCGAACTGGCCCGGCCGATGATCCGCCGTCTGGCGGAGGCGACGGCGACGCGCACCCGCCTGTACGACATCGACGGGCTCATGCTGTCCGACAGCCGGGTGCTGGTGGGATCGCAGGGCCGCATCGAAATCCGCGAGCTGCCCTCCCCGCCGGCCGGCGATCCGCTGTCGCGCGCGATCAACGACCTCTACACCCGCCTGATCGACGTGGTGCCGAGCCGGGAGGGGCTGCCGGTCTACCGCGAGCAGCCGGGCGAGCCCAACGCTGACGTGGAGCGGGCGCTGGGCGGCGAGGCGGCGGCCACCGTCTGGCGCGTCGACGGCGCCGGCGGCGACCCGGAACTGCTGCTGACCGTGGCGGTGCCGGTCCAGCGCTACCGCGAGGTGCTGGGCGCGGTGCTGCTGACCCGCGGCGGCGGCGAGATCGACCGCGCCATCCGCTCCGTCCGCTTCGACATCCTGCGGGTGTTCGCGGTGGCGCTGCTGGTGACGGTGGGGCTGTCCTTCTATCTGGCCGGCACCATCGCCCGGCCGATCCGCCGGCTGGCCCAGGCCGCCGACCGGCTGCGCACCAGCCACGGGCGCCATGCCGAGATTCCCGACCTGACCCGCCGCGGCGACGAGATCGGCGAGCTGTCCGGGGTGCTGCGCGAGATGACCGACGCGCTGTGGACGCGGATGGACGCCATCGAACGCTTCGCCGCCGACGTCGCCCACGAGATCAAGAACCCGCTGACCTCGCTGCGCAGCGCGGTGGAGACGGCCGGCCGCGTCAGCGATCCGCGCCACCGCGACCGGCTGATGGCGATCATCGCCGACGACGTGCAGCGGCTGGACCGCCTGATCAGCGACATCTCCAACGCCTCCCGCCTGGATGCCGAACTGTCGCGGGCGGAACCGGAGCCGGTGGATATCGGCCTGCTGCTGTCGATGCTGGCGGAGCTGCGCCAGACGGTTGCCGAAACCGTGGGCGAAACCGTGGATGAACCGGTGGCGGCCGGCGGGACGGGAGAGGCCGCCGTCAGGCCGCCGCGCGTCGTCGTCGACGTGCCGGCGGGCGAGCGGCTGGTGGTGCCGGGGCTGGAGGGGCGGTTGACCCAGCTGTTCCAGAACCTGATCGACAACGCCCTGTCCTTCTCGCCGCCCGGCGGTCTGGTGCGGCTGACCGCCCGGCGCAGCGGTCGCAGCGTCACGGTGGTTGTGTCGGACCAGGGACCGGGCATTCCGGAGGGGAAGGAGGAGGCGATCTTCGACCGCTTCTATACCGAGAGGCCGGCGGGCGAAAAGTTCGGCACCCACTCCGGTCTCGGACTATCGATCGTGAAACAAATAGTCGGTGCGCACAACGGTTCAGTATTTGCGCAAAACAGGACGATATCGGACGGGAGTATCGAGGGCGCCGACTTCGTCGTGACCCTGCCTCTGCTGTAGGAAGCTCTGCGGAATTTCATACATCCTTTGCACTCTCGGCTAGACAAGCCGCCTGTAAGCACCGATCATGGCTCAGGTCGTCCTCTCTTTCCGGCTGTCGAGGCGACCGGGCCATGCCGGTCCGGTTGTTTGCTCCGGCTCCATAGGCCTGGAGGAGGGTGGCCATAGCCCGGAACAAGGATGTGGGGTTGCCGTGCCTGAGTCCGCTCCACCCGACTCCCCCGTGCAGTTTCCGCGCAGCCACGGCCACCGACCCGCCGGCATCGGCGCCGCTTCGGCGGAGGTCGTCGATCTGCGCCGTTACCGTCTGGCCCGCCTGATCCGCGATGCCGGCCGGCAGCAGGGGGAACTGGCCAAGCTGATGCGGGACTCCGCGCAGGAACGGACGCAGCTGGCGGAGGCACTGCAGGGTGCGCAACGCCACCTCGCCAGCATTGCCGACAACTACAAGGTCCTGCTGGTACGGCTGAAGCGGGAAAAGGACTTCCGCGACGCCTGCCAGGAGGCGGCGGAACTGGACGATCTGGACGAGATGATCCGGCGCCGCGACGCGCTGTCCATGGAGCTGGAGGCGATCCGCCGCACCCCCCGCGGCGCCGTCGGCGGCTGAGGGGCCCCCACCGCCCGATCCATCTCGCCGCCTAAGCAATCAGACCGAAAGAACGGTCGGAAGCGGATGGGGGAGCCCGGACAGGTTTCCCCGCCTGACATCATGGGCCACCGTTCCGTTTCCATTGACAGAATCGGCGCCACGTCTCACCTTCCCCAGACTATGGTGACGATTCACGGCACCTGCGTCTTGCTCTCCGGAATCGGCGTGCTGCTGCGTGGAGAGTCCGGACGGGGAAAATCGGATTTGGCCTTGCGACTGATCGATGGCGGCGCCCTGCTGGTCGCGGATGACCGGGTGGTGCTGCAAAGCGAGCCCGGCCGCCTGACCGCCTCTTCCCCGCCCACGCTGGCCGGGCTGCTGGAGGTGCGGGGCGTCGGCATCCTGCCCGTTCCCTCGGCCCCGTCCGCTCCCGTCGGTCTCGTCGTCGATCTGGTTTCCCGTCCGGAGGTGGAGCGCCTGCCGGAGGCGGAGACCGAGACGCTGCTGGGCGTCGCCCTGCCCCGCCTCGGACTTTGCGCCTTCGACGCCTCGACCCCCGCCAAGATCCGCCTTGCCGCCGCCGGTCTGTGCGACGGCCGGCTGGACCGGGTGCCCGCCAGCCTGTCCGCCCAGCCGAGCCCGGTCACATCATGACATCTCCCGACGTGCCGTCTTCCGAAGGGCTGGGCGATTCCGCCGTCACCGCTGCCTCCCGCGGGCGCGTCGTGCTGGTCACCGGCCTGTCGGGCGCCGGCATGTCGGTGGCGCTGAAGGCGCTGGAGGATCTGGGCTACGAGGCGGTGGACAATCTGCGCCTGTCGCTGGTTCCCGCCCTGATTCGGCAGGCCGACCCGAAACGCCGGCCGCTGGCCCTGGTGATCGACAGCCGCACCCGCGACTTTTCCGCGCAGAACTTCCTGGACGAGCTGGAGGAGTTGCGGGGCGACGGCGACCTGGACGTCAGTCTGGTCTTTCTCGATTGCGGCGACGAGGTGCTGCAGCGCCGCTTCACGGAGACGCGCCGCCGCCACCCGCTGGCGGAGGACCGCACGGTGCCCGACGGCATCCAGCGCGAACGCGCCCTGCTGTTCCCGCTGAAGGAGGAGGCCGACGTCACGATCGACACCACGCAACTGTCCATTCACGATTTGCGGCGCATCCTGTCCGGGCATTTCCGGCGTGACGCCCAGGCAGCCCTGCAGGTGTTCGTGACCTCCTTCTCGTTCCGCCAGGGACTTCCACGCGAAGCCGATCTGGTTTTCGACGTGCGGTTCCTGACCAACCCGCATTACGATCCGGAGCTTCGGCCGCTGACCGGCCTGCATCCGGCCGTCGCCGCGCGGGTGGAGGGCGATGCCGACTACCCGGCCTTCTTCCGGAACCTGACCGAGCTGCTGCGCCCGCTGCTGCCGCGCTACAACCAGGAAGGCAAGAGCTACCTGACCATCGCCATCGGCTGCACCGGCGGCAAGCATCGCTCGGTCTTCGTCGCCGAACGGCTGGCGGCATGGCTGAAGGAGCAGGGGCTGCGGGTCAACCTGAGCCATCGCGAACTGGACCGGCAGGGCCTGCGCACCGGGGCCGCGGCCAACGCCGCCGGCGCCCAGGGCGGCAGTCAGGCTCCCCACTCGGCCCCCCACCAGGCCCCTCATCAGGGATGAAGCAAATTGCGCCTTGACGACCATACGTCCAACCAACGATCCAGATGCGATGCGGGCAGGCGCCTTGCGGCACCGGCCCTCGCGCAGGTCTCCGGGGAGGACCCAACCTTGAAGGATGTCCCATGATCGGTATGGTTCTTGTCACCCACGGGCGGCTGGCCGAGGAGTTCATCGCCGCGCTGTTCCACGTCGTGGGCGAACAGCAGCAAGTGCGCGCCGTGTGCATCGGGCCGGACGACGACATGGAACAGCGCCGCCAGGACATCCTGAATTCGGTGGCGGAGGTCGATGACGGATCGGGTGTCGTGGTGCTGACCGACATGTTCGGCGGGACGCCGTCCAACCTCGCCATCTCCATCATGGACAAGGCGAAGGTGGAGGTGATCGCCGGCGTCAACCTGCCGATGCTGATCAAGCTCGCCAGCGTGCGCAAGACCGAGCCGCTCGACAAATCGGTGATCGCCGCCCGCGACGCCGGCCAGAAATACATCAACGTCGCCTCCACCCTTTTGTCGGACTGAACCGCCCGCGATGAGCCACCCCGACGACATGGCGCCGACCGACGGCGAGATCCGCCGCACCGCCACCATCACCAACCAGCGCGGCCTGCACGCGCGCGCCTCGGCCAAGTTCGTCAAGCTGGTCGCCACCTTCGATGCCGAGATCTCGGTGCGCCGCGGCGATTCCGTGGTGTCCGGCGAATCGATCATGGGGCTGATGATGCTGGCCGCCGGTCCGGGGACCAGTGTGGAACTGCGCGCCAGCGGCGCCCAGGCCGACGCGGCGATGGACGCCCTCCTGGACCTGATCAATCGCAAGTTCGATGAAGAGTGACCTGCCCCCCGCCGTCCCGGCCTGCGGCCCGGTTGCCGGCCCCGACCGCGGCGGTTCCGGCGGAACGCCCTCTTCTGAGTCCTGGAGCACGTCTGCCGGTGGTTCCGGACGCGCCCTGCGCGGCCTCGGCGTGTCGCCCGGCATCGCCATCGGCCCGGCCCATGTGGTGGAAAGCGGCGCCGTCGCCATCCCCGAATACGTGATCGAGCCCGACGCGGTCGATGCGGAGGTCACCCGCTTCAACGAGGCGGCGACCAAGGCCCGGCGCCAGATCAAGAAGCTGAAGAGCAAGGCGCTGGTCCTGCCCGACTCGGCGTCGGAGGAGATCGGTTTCCTGCTGGACGCGCACCTGTCGATGGTCACCAACTCGCGCCTGACCCGCGGGGTGGAACATCGCATCAAGCAGGACCGCGTCAACGCCGAGGCCGCCATCCAGGCGGAGATCGCCGCCATCGCCGCCACCTTCGCGGGCATGGACGACGCCTATCTGGCCGGCCGCATCGACGACATCCGCGAGGTCGGGCGGCGGCTGACCCGCAACCTGATGAAGCAGGAATACCGGGCCTTCAGCACGCTCGCCCCCGGCAGCATCATCCTGGCGGAGGAGCTGACCCCCGCCGACACCGCCCTGCTCGACCCGGCTATCGTCGGCGGCTTCGCCACCGTTCTGGGCGGGGCGGAGGGGCACACGGCGATCCTCGCCCGCTCGCTCGGCCTGCCGGCAGTGCTGGGCGCGCCCGGCCTGCTCGCCGGCGTGCGCAACGGCGTGACCGTGATCGTCGACGGGCTTCAGGGCCGCGTGCTGATCGACCCGCCGGCCGACATGCTGGACGACTATGGCGAACGCCGGGCCGCCCGCGAACGCGAGCGCCAGGGATTGAAGAGCTTGCGCAAGCTGCCTGCCGTCACCCGCGACGGCACCGCCGTGACGCTGATGGCGAATCTGGAGCTGCCCCGCGACCTGGATCAGGCGCTGGAACATGGCGCCCAGGGCATCGGCCTGCTGCGGACCGAGTTCATGTTCATGAACCGCGACCATCTGCCCGACGAGGATGAGCAGTACACCGTGCTGCGCACCATGATCGAGGGGATGGGCGGCCGCACCGTCACCGCCCGCACCATGGATCTGGGCGGCGAGAAGCTGGCCGGCTGGATGGCCGGGCGCTATGGCGAGCCGGCCAACCCGGCGCTCGGCCTGCGCGCCATCCGGCTGGGCCTGCGCGAACCGAAGCTGCTGGAGACCCAGCTCGCCGCCATGTTGCGGGCCGGTGCCCATGGGCCGCTCCGCATCCTGCTGCCGATGATCGCCTCGGTCGCCGAGGTGCAGAAGGTGCGGGAGATGATGGGGCAGGTCGCCCGCCGGCTGCGCCGCCGCGGCGTCGCCATCGCCGATCCGCTGCCGCCGGTCGGGGTGATGGTGGAGGTGCCGGGCGCTGCGCTGGCGGCCGACGCGCTGGCCTATGCCGCCGATTTCTTCTCCATCGGCACCAACGACCTGACCCAGTACACGCTGGCCATCGACCGCGCCGACGAACAGGTCGCCACCCTCTACGACCCGCTGCATCCGGCGGTGCTGCGGCTGATCCAGTTCACGGTGGAGGCCGCCCTGCGCGCCCGCATCCCGGTGTCGGTCTGCGGCGAGATCGCCGGCGATCCGCGCTATTGCGCGCTGCTGCTGGGGCTGGGCGTGCGCGAGTTGTCGATGGCGCCGCTGTCGGTGCCGGCGGTCAAGAAGCGCATCCGCTCGCTCGACCTGATGGAGGCGAGCAAGCGCGCCCGCGTCATCATGGACCAGAGCGACAGCGGCCGCATCGCCACGCTGCTGGACGACTTCAACGCGATCCTGTGACGTTCCCTCTCACGGCATCTTTTCTCAGGGCGCCTTGCGTCCCGCCATGTGCCCCAGATAGGCGACGACGCGGTCCAGATCGGCATCGCTCAGCATCGCCGAGTCGAAGCCCGGCATCTGCTGATTGGGCCATGTCCGGACGGAGCGGGGATCGCGGACTTGCCTCTTCAGTCCGGCGGGCGTGAGATATTCGGTCGGGTTCATCGGCCGGTTCAGGTCCGGCCCCATCGTGGCGCTGCCGGCGCCGTTCAGGGTGTGGCAGGCCATGCATTGGGTGATGAACACCGCCTGACCGGCGCGGATCGGCGAATCGGCGGCCAACCCCGGCTCGACCGCCAGCTGCGGCCAGCGCCGCAACGGATCGTCCGAAGCGACGATGCGGGCCAGTTGGTAGGGCCATTGTTCGCTGCGCACCCCCGACGCCTCCGGCCGCACCCACACCAGATAGAAGGGACCGGCGGACACCTCCTTGCCTGGAAGATTGGGCCAGGGCCGGTCGGCCGGCTCGACCGCCAGGAAGGCGACGGCGCCGTCGGGACCGGTGCGCAGGCACAGCTCCGGCGGCAGCTGCGCGGTGAAGCCGTCCGATGCCACTCCCTCCAGCACGGTGCCGGGCGGGAAATCGCCGATGCCGAGCAGGCTGGCCAGCGGTACGGCGCGATAGCGCATCGGCCGGCCATAGGAGATGTCGGCGGGAATGTCGACGGTCACCGCGTCGGGCCGGGCCAGCAGGGCGTCGCGGTCGAACACCCGCTCGGCCCCGGCGACGGTGATCGTCAGCGTCGGCCCGCCGGCCAGCGCTCCATGCAGCGGCAAGGCGGCAAGCAGAAGAAACAGGGTGGCAAGCAGGCGCCCGCCCATACGCGCAATCGACGGCTTCATCATTCCGGGTCGTCCTCCGCTTCGTCGTCATTCCATGGGTCGTCCCATGGATCGTCATCGTCCGGCTTGGCGCTTCGCAGGGCGGCGGAGGCCGGTTCCCGCTCCAGCCGTTCGATCTGCTCGGGATGGGTGATCTCGATCATCGGCCCATTGCGCAGCGTGATCCAGCCGCGGACGCGCACGCGGCGGCCCTCGTAGGACAGCGGATCAATGCCGGCGCGGGTAACCTCGCGCATCGCGGCGCGGCCGATATGGACGGTGACGTCGCTGCGCCAGTCGGCGCCGAAATCCAGCCAGGTCTCGCCGCCGCTCTTGGCTACTGCCAGGACCACCCCTTCCACCAGCTGGAAGCTGTCGCGGTCGCGGCCAAGCTCGTCCGCATCGGCGGCGTCGCGCACGGCATAGACCCGGCTGCGCCACAGCCCGCGCCCGGCATTGCGCGCGGCATCCTCGCCGGCCAGCATCTCCGCCGCATAGGCGCGGGCGTCGGGCCGGGTGTGGACCCGCGCCACCCCGCGGACCAGCAGCGCCGATTGCAGCCACAAGCCATCCTCCCGCACCAGATGGGCGAGCAGCCGGCCATGGCGGTCGACCGGCGCCGGCCCATGCAGCAGGACGCGGCGGCCCAGCGCCAGATCGCTCAGCACCCTGGTCGCCGCCTCCGCCAGCGGCCAGACGCGCCCGTCGGCCGGGTTTGCCCCGGAGCCGGAGTTGCGCGGCGGCTTGGCCGCCTCGATCCCCGCCAGCCGGACCCGGCGGCCGTCCTCAAGCTCCAGCGTATCGCCGTCCAGAACGGCGGTGACCCGCAGCGGCTCCGCCGAGGCGGCGCCGGCCAGCAGCAGCCAGCCCAGCAGCAGCACGGCTAAGCACACAAGCGGAAGCGTGACACGTCGCATCGGGATTGCCGTCGTTGCGGAACATCCGCCGCCGGGCGGGGTTCTGACCGGTATGCCGACCCACGCCCCCTTCCGCAAGCCGTTCCGCACCGCGCTCGCCGCGCTCTGGCTGGCCGCCACCCCCGTCCTGGTCCCGACCGCCCAGGCCGGGCTGCTCGACAACGTCCTGTCGGGCGGTGACGAGGCGGCGCTGGGCGCGCAGGAGCATCCCAAGATCCTGGCCCAGTTCGGCGGGGCGGTGAAGGATGCCAGGCTGCAGGGCTATATCGACCAGCTCGGCCGCAAGCTCGCCGCCACCACCGAGCGGGCGCGGGAGCCCTGGACCTTCACCGTGCTGGACAGCGACGTGGCCAACGCCTTCGCCCTGCCCGGCGGCTATGTCTATGTCACCCGCGGCCTGCTGGCGCTGGCGGAGGACGAGGCGGAGGTGGCCGGCGTGCTGGCGCACGAGATTGGCCATGTCACCGCCCGCCATTCGGCCCAGCGCCAGACCCGGCAGACCATTGCCGGCATTCTCGCCGCCGGGGTCGGGCTGGTGTTCGGCAACGACACGCTGGCACAGTTGGCCGGGCTCGGCGGCACCGCCGTGGTCGCCAGCTATTCCCGCGAGCAGGAGCTGGAGGCCGACCGGCTCGGCGTCGAGACCCTGCGGCGGAGCGGCTACGACCCCTTCGCCATGGCGACCTTCCTGGAGACGCTGCGCCGCGACAGCCAGTATGAGGGCTTGCGCGCCGGCAACAAGGGCGAGGGCGGCTTCGACTTCTTCGCCAGCCATCCGGCGACCGAGGAGCGCGTGCGCACTGCCGCCGACCTCGCCCGCAAGATGCCGCAGGGCGGCGCCCGCCCGCGCGATCCTTACCTGGCGGCGGTCGACGGCATGATCTATGGCGACAGCCCGGAGAACGGCTATGTCCGCGGCCGGACCTTCGCCCACCCGCAGTTGGGGATCGCCTTCACCGTGCCGCAGGGCTATTCGCTGCTGAACGGTGCCGATCAGGTGGTCGCCAAGGGGAGGAACGGCACCGCCATGGCTTTCGACGGCGGATCGGCCGCCGGCGTCTCCGACCCTGTCGCCTTCCTGACCGGCGTCTGGGGCAAGGGGGCCAACCTGTCCAATGTCCAGCGCATCACCATCGGCGGCATGCCGGCGGCGACCGCCACCACGCGCGGCGAGTCCAACGGCGACAGCGCCGACATCCGGCTGGTGGCGATTCGCGCGCCGGATGGTAAGATGTACCGCTTCACCTTCCTGGCGCCGGCAGGGGCGCTGGCTCGCTTCGATGCCGATTTCCAAGCGGCGGCCAACAGCTTCCACCGCCTGACCGCCGAGGAAGCCGCCCGCTACCGCCCCCGCCGCGTCCAGGTGACGACGGTGCGGCCCGGCGACAGTGTCGACGGCTTCGTCCGCCGCATGCCGCAGGAGCCTTACGCCGAAGAATTGTTCCGGATCATCAACGACCTGCCGCCCGGAACGCCCCTACAGCCCGGCCAGCGTGTGAAGGTGATCGTCGGCGAATAGGCGGCGAATAGCCGCTCGCCGCAATCATGAGCGTGGCCGCATGAAATCCGCGTAAGGATACAGCCCGGCGGGTTGCCGCCGGACGGGCGGGCGGGTAGGCTGCGGCGCATGTCCGACACCCCGTCAGCGCGCGCGCCGATCGCACCGGCCGTTCCGGCAAAGGCTGCGAAGCCGGCGCAGTCGCCGAAGCCCGCCGGGCGTCGGCGGCTGCGGCTGCCCATCGCCGCGGTGCTGGTGGCTGGGTTCGGCACACTGATGCTGGCGGCGGTCGCCAGCGTGCTTGTCCTGGGTCTGGTCAGCGCCACCACCAACACCTTCGCCCTGCTGAACGACAAGGCCGATCTGGCGCTGGCCGGGGTGGAGGTGCGGGTGCGTCACCAGCTCGACCCGGCGCGGGAGATGGCGCGCTTCGTCGCCGGGCTGGTGGAGCGTGGCGACCTGCGCGCCGGCGACACCACGGCGATGATCGACACGCTGCGCGGCGCGCTGGCCGGTGCGCCGGACGTTACCGGCCTTGCCTTCATCCGTCCCGACCTGACCGGGGTCCGCGTCGGCCGGCTGAACGGCGAGCTGATCGCCGAGCCCTTCGACATGCAGGGCGACAGCGACATCCCGCCGGAGGTGCTGGACGGCCCCAACCGCAGCGCCGCCAGCTGGGCCGACCCGCGCTGGCTGAAGGAGGCGCAGAACAGCTTCGTCACCCTTTATCAGCCGGTGCGGCGCGACGGCCGCTACCTGGGGCAGGTGGCGGTCGGCGTTTCCTTGGGCGACCTGTCGCGCTTCCTGCAGGTCCTGTACGTGGAACAAGGGCTGAACGCCTTCGTGCTGTACGACCACAGCCATGTGCTGGCCCATCCGGCGCTGGTCGGCCGGACCTTCGATTTCTCCGGCAAGCTCGACGGTCCGCCGCTGCCGCGCATCGATCAGGTCGACGACCCGGCGCTGGCGGCGCTGTGGTCCAGCGGCGTGCCGGTCCAGTCGCTGAAGAAGCGGGTGGAGGCGCGCGGCGTGCGCGTTCTCGGCAGCGAATACATGTTTCTGACCCGCAAGATGGCGGGGTACGGCCAGCAGGATTGGATCATCGGCATCGGCTATCGCGACGGCGAGATGGGGGTGGAGATCCGCCGGCTCTATGTCACCGGCGCCGTCGGCCTCGCCATCCTGCTGGTGTCGGTCGGGGTGGCGCTGCTGGTCGGGCGGCGGATCAGCCGGCAGGTGGCGCGGCTGGCCGAGGCCGCCGACCGCGTCCGCGCCTTCGAATTCCGCGCCATCCCCGACCTGCCGGACTCCCGCCTGCGCGAGATGGCGCGTGCCGCCGCCGCCTTCAACGCCATGATCGCCGGCCTGCGCTGGTTCGAGACCTATGTGCCGAAGGCGCTGGTCCTGCGCCTGATGCGCCAGCGCGAGACTGAGGGCGGCATCGCTTCGGTGCAGCGCGAGGTGACGGTGATGTTCACCGACATCCGCGGCTTCTCGCGCATGGCCGAGCATATGGCCGCCGCCGACACCGCCGCCCTGCTGAACGAGCATTTCACCCTGCTCGCCGCCTGCATCGAGGCGGAGGGCGGCACGGTGGACAAGTTCATCGGCGATTCCCTGATGGCCTTCTGGGGCGCACCGGAGGCGCAGGAGGACCACGCCGTCCGCGCGTTGCGTGCCGCGCTGGCGATCCACCACGCCATCCGCGCCGACAACCGCCGCCGCGTCGCCGCCGGCCGGGCGCCGATCCATGTCCGCGTCGGACTGCACAGCGGCCCGGTGGTGGTGGGCAACATCGGCTCCGACAGCCGGATCAACTACACAATCGTCGGCGACACCGTGAACGTCGCCGCCCGCATCGAGGAGCTGTCGGCCGCCCTTCAGGGCGACGCCGAGGTGATCGTGCTGACCAGCGGCGTGACCGCCGCGAAGGGCAAGGACGCCGTCCCGCTGGTCCGCCAGGGCGGCCGGTCGCTGCGCGGCCGCACCGGCATGACCGAACTCTGGCGTCTGGTGCTGGAGGAAGAGAAGAAGGCCGTACCGCCGGCGGGGGAGAAGGCGACGCCATCTCTCTCCCTCCCTTCCCTTCGCGATGCGGGAGAAAGCGCGAAGCCGGCGTTCGCAGGTAAGGATACACCCTGAGCCGGGGCGGAATTTCCAGCTAAGCCACTGGAAAATATGGAAATGCCCCTGCCCGCTTCCTTACCTCACCGCCAGCCGCGACGGCCACCGCGGCGGTCGTCCTCGTCGAACAGTTCGGCCAGCTTGTTCATCATCGTGCCGCCGAGCTGCTCCGCATCGACGATGGTCACGGCGCGGCGGTAGTAGCGGGTGACGTCGTGGCCGATGCCGATCGCCACCAGTTCCACCGGCGACCGCGTCTCGATCTGCTCGATGGTCTGGCGCAGGTGGCGTTCCAGATAGTTGCCGGCATTCACCGACAGGGTGGAGTCGTCCACCGGCGCACCGTCGGAGATCACCATCAGGATGCGGCGCTGTTCCGGCCGGCCGAGCAGCCGGTTGTGCGCCCATTGCAGCGCCTCGCCGTCGATGTTCTCCTTCAGGATGCCTTCGCGCAGCATCAGCCCCAGATTCTTGCGGGCGCGGCGCCACGGCATGTCGGCCGCCTTGTAGACGATGTGGCGCAGGTCGTTCAGGCGGCCGGGATGCGCCGGCTTGCCAGCGGCGACCCAGGCCTCGCGTGCCTGCCCGCCCTTCCAGGCGCGGGTGGTGAAGCCCAACACCTCCACCTTCACCGCGCAGCGCTCCAGCGTGCGGGCGAGGATGTCGGCGCTCATCGCGGCGATGGAGATCGGTCGCCCGCGCATCGAGCCGGAATTGTCGATCAGCAGCGACACCACCGTGTCGCGGAAATCCATCTCCTTCTCCGCCTTGAAGGAGAGCGGCAGCACCGGGTTGGCGACGACGCGGGCCAGCCGGGCGGCGTCGAGGATGCCCTCCTCCAGGTCGAAGTTCCAGGAGCGCTGCTGCTTGGCCATCAGCCGGCGCTGCAGCCGGTTCGCCAGCTTGGAGATCACGCCCTGCAGATGCTGAAGCTGCTGGTCCAGCAGGTGGCGCAGCCGCTCCAGCTCCGCCGGGTCGCAGAGGTCGGCGGCGTCGACCACCTCGTCATACTGGGTGGTGAAGGCCTTGTAGGCGTTGGGGTCGGGTTCGTTGCGGCGGTTGACGTCGTTGCGCCAGGGCTGGCCGGGGCCGGCGGGCTCTTCCGCCCCCTCGCCCTCGCCCATCTCCATGTCGCCTTCCTCGCCGGCGCCCTCCTCGGCGCTTTCCCCGGCCTCAGACGAATCCTGCATGTCCGACGACGCCATGGATTCGGAGTCGGACTGGTCCTCGTCCTGGCCGCGGGTCTGGCCGTGCTCCGGCGATTCGTCGTTCTCGGAGGATTGGGTCTGCTGGTCCTCCTCCTCTTCCTGGTCGGCTTCCTGCCCGACTTCCATGTCGAGGTCGGCCAGCAGGCGGCGGACGGCCTTGGCGTAGGCCTCCTGGTCGCCGGCATAGTTGGCCAGCCCCTTCATGTCCCGGCCCAGCCGCTCCTCGATCCAGGGGCGCCAGAGGTCGACGGCATGGGCGGCGGCGGGCGGCGGCGGCGCGCCGGTCATCGCCTCGCGCGCCATCAGCCGCAGCGCTTCGGACAGCGGCACCTGCCCGCGATCCTCGACGCGGTCGAGGCCCTGGCGGGCGTAGCGATCGTCCAGCGCCGCTTCCAGGTTATGGGCGACACCGGCCATGTCGCGGCTGCCCAGTGCCTCGCAACGCGCCTGCTCCATCGCGTCGTAGGCCTGGCGCGCGGCATCGCCCAGCGGCATGCGGTGGGCATGAACGGTGGCATCGTGATAGCGCAGCCGCAGCGCCACGGCATCGGCCGCCCCGCGCAGCTTGGCGACCTCGACGGGGTTCAGATCGCGCGCCGGCAGCGGCACCCGCACCCGCTGGCCCGACAGGCCCGGCGGATCGGACGAAAAGCCCACCTGCACCTCCGCCCGCCGGGACATGGCGCGCACCGTGGCGGTGGTGGACCGCTTGAAGGCCTCGACGGGGGTGTCGTTCTGGGTGGTCATCGCGGGGCGTCTTTGTTCTTGGGGCAGTTAAGGCGCGGTGGGCAGGATTGGCACGGAGCAGGGCATGGCTCTTGCGGACATGCCGGGACGTGAACCGCTGATTAAGCTCCTGCCCCGAAATGCCGTCCCCATCCGTGTGAATCCTTGTCTGCTGCGCCCTGACTTCACCGAAGCACAGGGCGCAGCACGGACTCTCACACGAGGTTCGCCTGGACCCCCGTCTCCGGCAGTTCGACGCCGAAGCAGCGCTGGTAGTATTCGGCCACCGTCGGCCGCTCCACCTCGTCGCACTTGTTGAGGAAGGTGATGCGGAAGGCGAAGGCGACGTCGTTGAAGATCTGCGCGTTCTCGGCCCAGGTGATGACCGTGCGCGGGCTCATGACGGTGGAGATGTCGCCGTTGATGAAGCCGGCGCGGGTCAGGTCGGCCAGCCGCACCATCGACGCCACCGTGTCGCGGCCCTTGGCGTCATCATAGGACGCGACCTTGGCCTGGACGATCTTCACCTCGGCGTCGACCGGCAGGTAGTTCAGGGTCGCCACGATGTTCCAGCGGTCCATCTGGCCCTGGTTGATCTGCTGCGTGCCGTGATACAGGCCGGTGGTGTCGCCGAGGCCGACGGTGTTCGCGGTGGCGAACAGGCGAAAGGCCGGGTGCGGGCGGATGACGCGGTTCTGGTCGAGCAGCGTCAGCTTGCCTTCCACCTCCAGCACGCGCTGGATCACGAACATCACGTCGGGCCGGCCGGCGTCATATTCGTCGAACACCAGGGCGCAGGCATGCTGCAGCGCCCAGGGCAGGATGCCCTCGCGGTATTCGGTGACCTGCACGCCGTCGCGCAGCACGATGGCGTCCTTGCCCATCAGGTCGATACGGCTGATGTGGCTGTCCAGGTTGACGCGGATGCAGGGCCAGTTCAGCCGCGCCGCCACCTGCTCGATGTGGGTCGACTTGCCGGTGCCGTGATAGCCCTGGACCATGACGCGGCGGTTGTAGGCAAAGCCGGCGAGGATGGCCAGCGTCGTGTCCCGGTCGAACCGGTAGGCGCTGTCGAGGTCGGGGACATGCTCCGAGCGCTGGCTGAAGGCCGGCACCTGCATGTCGCTGTCGATGCCGAAGACCTCGCGCACCGAGACCGTGGTGTCGGGTTTGTGGTCGAACAGGGCCGAGCTGGCCTGGGTCGCTCCTTGGGAAGCCATGGGTGGTTTCTTACGTTCCAGCGAGTGTCGGTTGTCCGGCGGCCGCGGGATCGACCCGGCCCGCCAACGGGGGTTCAGGCAGCATAACAGGCTTTCAGCGTATTGTAGGCCTGATTGATTTCTTTCAGGCGTTCTTCCGCAGCCTTGTCGCCGCCGTTGGCATCGGGATGATGCTTTTTAGCAAGCTCCCGATAGCGTGCCTTGATGCGTGTGAAGTCCACGGGCGGCGTCAATTCCAGGACCGCCAGCGCCTTTTCCTCGTCGGTGCGGGCGTGGTGGCGCCGCTGCGCCTTTTCCTCGTCCTTCGTCTTGCCGGCCTCATGGCCGAATTCGAAACTGAAGCCGTTGACCACGCGCTCGCGGATGAAGCGCTCCTGCGTCGCCCATTTGCCGAGAGGCCAGCTCGGCCGCTGCCAGGTGGTGTCGCGCCGCACCTCCGCCTCGATCTGGTCGGTCGACATGCCGGCGTAGTAGTCCCAAGCGCGGTTGTATTCCCGGACGTGGTCCAGACAGAACCACCAGTACTCGTTGAGACTGCTGCGGCTTTTCGGCGCACGGTATTCGCCCGCGGCGACGCACTCGGGATGGTCGCACACACGGGTGGCCGCACGCGGAGCGGCGTAGCTGTCGTAACTGGAGCGGGTGCGGTTCCTGGTCATCGGCCAAGTATGGGAAGAGCCGATGCCTCTGGCAAGCGCGCCGAATCAGGCTTCCGTCATCCGCAATCCGCGGGGCGTTGCGCTTGACAGGCGCTTGACAGAAGCGGTGCTCGCACCCTCTCCTGACTGCCGGCGCGGCCTTGGGGAATCGCTTCCCGGGCGCCGCCCGTCCCACGCTTTCCCGACCAGTGCCCAGACATCAGGACCCGCCATGGAATACGCCACCCGCATCCGCGAAAAGCTGACCGCCGGACTGGCTCCGGACCGGCTCGAGGTCGACGACGACAGTGCCCGCCATGCCGGCCATGCCGGGGCGGACGCCGCCGGGGAAACCCATTTCCACGTTACCGTCGTCTCCGCCGCCTTCGCCGGCAAGTCGCGGGTGGAGCGCCAGCGGATGGTCTACGCCCTGCTGGCCGACGAACTGCGCGAGCGCGTGCATGCGCTGGGCCTGACCACTCACGCACCCGGCGAAGCAGGGGCCTGACCGGACCGACGGATCGGGCGCCGTCGCGGATCGACCGTTCGCACGCTCCAAATAAAGGGCGGGTGGAGGCCGGAAATAGCATACATATGGATGCAACCAAGAGTCGATTTTAAGAAACCTTATAAGAATGAGAGACGCTAGCGTGGTTGCAATTCCCGCCGCGTTTAGTAAAGTGCGATATATGCAACCATTTATCGCGCCGTGGCGGACACAGACTTCGCATGTCCGCCGGCGGCTTCGTGGAAGGGGCTGCGGATGGCGAAGCGTGGGCCGAAGAAGAAGCGGGTGAACACTCCCCAGACGGGGGTGGAACCGTTGAGGAGCCAGAACATCATGATCGGCGGGCACCGCACGAGCATGCGGCTGGAGCCGTCGATGTGGGATGCTCTGGAGGATATCGGCCGTCGGGAAGGTCTGACCGTCAACCGCCTCTGCACCCAGATCAAGGAGCGGATCGAGGAGCAGGCGCGCCGCCGCGGCATCAGTCCGCAGGATGCGGATGTCACCCTGACATCCGCGGTGCGGGTCTTCATCGCCTCCTATTACCGCCGGGCCTGCACCGAGGACGGCCATCAGCGCGCCGGGCACGGCGGCAGCGATCCGTTCGTCGGCACGCCGTTCGACCTGCCGCCGTCCGACGAGGCCGAAGGCATCAAGGCCGCGGTCGCCGTCGGCGGCAATTTTCCGTCACCCGGACCGGTCCTGGCCGGTTCCGCCCATTCCCATCTGGACGCCTGAGCGGGACCTCGCCCTATTCCGCCGCCTCATCGCGGGCGTCCTCGTTTTCCGCGCCGGTGTAGTGCGCAGGCCAGTGCTTGCGCACCACCTCGCCGTTGCTGTCGAAGATGTGGCACATGTTCAGCAGGGCCGGGCGCTTGCCGTCGTCCTGGGCCGGCTTGCCGGCTGCCTTGGCGCGTTCCGCCGCCTCGCGCGCCAGGATCGGGTAGACGGTCTGGAAGGCGGTGGTCGCCAGCGGCCCCAGCAGCTCCACCAGATGGGTGCAGCCCTTCGGCCCACCCAGCCGCTCCTTCACCGCTCGGGTCCAGCCCGGGCCGACGCGCAGGCCGACCAGCTGCTGGAAGCGCGGCGTGATGCTGCCGCAGGCCTTGTAGGGGCTGTGTTCGGTCACCGCCTCCACCGCTTGGACCGTCAGCTTGTCGTCCACCGTCAGGCGCATCCACATCTGGTGGATCGGTGTTCCCGGCTCCAGATGTCCGCGCTCCTCCGTGTGGAAGCCATAGCTCTTGACGTCGGTCAGGTGGCCTTCGATGTCCCACAGCCCGTCGGCGCGCCGGAAGCCCTGGCAGGTGACGCGGCGGGTGTGGATCGGCTCGCGCGCGGCGGGGGCGGACAGCGAGGGCGCGGACATCGGGCGTTCCAGTTCAGCAGTGAGGATGACTCATCCTCGACTATCGGCGGGGCCGGGCGCCCGGTCAACCCGACCCCGCCGCAACGCAGCGTTACCTATAGGTCAACCTTGCGGTCATCCCAGAGTGGCTTCCGCCGAATAGCCGGTGCCGAACATGTAGGCTTCGCGGCTGCGCAGTTCATCCTCCAGATGAGTGCGCACCACGGCGAACAGGTCGCGGATCGACACCATGCCGACGACCTCGCCGCCCACCGCGATGGGGAGGTGGCGGTAATGGTGCCGCTCCATCAGCTCCAGCGCCGCCAGCGCGGTGGCCGAGGGTTCCAGCGTGTCCGGATTGGCGGTCATCACCGCGGACAGTCGGGTGGTATCGGGGTCGAGTCCGGCCGCGACCACGCGGGCGGTCATGTCGCGCTCGGTGACGATGCCCTTCAGCGTGCGCCCTTCGGTGACCAGCACCGCGGCGATGCGCTTTTCAGCCATCAGCGTGGCGGCATCGCGCACGGTGGCGCCCGGCGGCAGGCAGGACAGCTCCTGGTTCTTGATGACGTCAGGCATCAGTCGGCGTGTCGGCATGTGTCCCGTCTCCCTCGTGATTGCAGGTTTTGTGGACGAACGATGCACTCGACCGCGATTTCGCAGCGCGGCATACCGATCCTGTCAGCTTGATGCACAGATAGTCAATAGAACCGATTGCTGGAAACTTACCACATACCGAGGTATGTCTTTGCCGCCGGCGCGGTTACTGGCTGGATTCCAGCCGCTTGCGCAGCCCATCGAAGCCGCTGGTGTAGATGCCGGCGATGGCCTTGCGGGCTTCCGCGTCGGAGGCGCCCTTCGCCTCGAACTTGGAGGACCAGGTGATGCGGGTGGTGTGGGCGTCCACCGCGCTCAGCAGGATGGTGGAGTTGTAGTTCTTCACCGGCAGCGGTCCGCTCAGCAGCGTGTAGCGCATCCGGTGCTTGGCGGCGGAGAGACCGGTCAGCCGTTCCTGGATGGCGCCGCCGCCCTTCAGCGCGAGGTCACGCTCTTGGTTTTTCCCGGTCTTGCGCAGATTGCAGCTCTCCACCGCCGGGTGCCAGTCGCCGATGGCGCAGAAGGGGGCGATCTGCTTCCACACCTGCTCGATCGGCGCCTTGATCGTCGCCTGCTCCCGCACCTCCAGCGCCATGGCCGGCGCCGCCGCCAGCAGCAGGACCGCCACGGCCGACATGCCCATCATTGCCTTCATCGTCCATCCTCCCGGTTTCCGCCGCGGCGGAATGGCCGCGGTCTTGTCGGGGGAGTATGGGCGGGCAACCGTCGGCGCGGCTATTGTGCGAAAGGCGGATTGTCCGTGATATAGCGGATCAGGCGGGCCGGACCGACTCGTCCAGCACGGCGCGGACGGCGGCGGCATCGACGTCGCGGCGGGTGAAGGCGTTGCCGATGCGATCGGCCAGGATGAAGGTGATGCGGCCGTCCTGCACCTTCTTGTCCTTGGCCATCGACTTCACCAGCCCATCGACGTCCCAGGCGACGCCGGGAATATCGGCCGGGCGTACCGGCAGGCCGACTTCGGCCAGATGGGCGCGGGCGCGCCGGGCGTCGTCGACCGGGCATAGGCCCAGCCGGACCGACAGGTCGAAGGCCAGCACCATGCCGATCGCCACCGCCTCGCCATGCAGCAGGGTCTGGCCGAAGCCGGTCGCCGCTTCCAGCGCATGGCCGAAGGTGTGGCCCAGGTTCAGCAGCGCCCGGTCGCCGCTCTCGCGCTCGTCGACGCCGACGATGTCGGCCTTGGCGCGGCAGCTGACCGTCACCGCATGGCGCCGGGCGTCGCTGTCGCCGTCCACCACCCGCCGGCCGTTCCGTTCCAGCCATGCGAAGAAATCGGGCTGGCGGATCAGGCCGTATTTCACCACCTCGGCATAGCCGGCCAGCACCTCGCGCCGGGGCAGGGTGTCCAGCGTGGCGGTGTCGGCGATGACCAGACGCGGCTGGTGGAAGGCGCCGATCAGATTCTTGCCGTGGCGGCTGTTGATGCCGGTCTTGCCGCCGACCGAGCTGTCGACTTGGCTCAGCAGCGTCGTCGGCACCTGGATGAAGTCGATGCCGCGCAGCGCCGATGCCGCGGCGAAGCCGGTGATGTCGCCGATCACCCCGCCGCCCAGCGCCAGCAGGACGGTCGAACGCTCGATGCCGCGGCCCAGGACGTCGTCCATCAGCTGCTGGAAATGGGCGAAGTCCTTGGTCTTTTCGCCGGCCGGCAGGACGATGGCCGGCTGCGGCGCGATCCCCGCCCGCTCCATCGCGGCGTTCAGCGTGTCCAGATGCAGCGGCGCCACGTTGGCGTCGGTCACCACGATGGGCGCCCGGCCGCGGGTGACGGCGGCGATGCGCTCGCCGGCATCGGCCAGCACGCCATCGCCGACCAGGATGTCGTAGCTGCGGGCGCCCAGCTCCAGGCGGACGGTGTCGGGTGCGGCCGGGTTGGTGGCGGAGACGGAGGTCATCGGGGCAGTCCGCGAAGCTGGTGGGTCGGGAAGGGGGGCGGAGAAGAGGATCAGGGGGCGTCGGACTTGGGGGCGTCTGTCTTGGGAGCGTCGCTCTTGCCGGGCCGTCCGCCGCGAGGCGCACGATGGGGAAGCTGGACGCCGAAATGCGCCTCCAGCGCGTCGATCACCAGTTCCACCGTCACGTCGGGCGGGCGTTCGTCGCTGACCACGGTCAGGTCGGCCTCGGCATAGATGGGATAGCGCTGTTCGATCAGCCGGCCCAGGATGGCGCGCGGGTCGCCCTGGTTCAGGATGGGGCGGTGGGTGCGCCGGGCGGTGCGGGCGACCAGCACGTCCAGCTCGGCGCGCAGCCAGACCGACACGCCGTGCTCGCGGATGACGGCGCGGGTCTCCGGGTCCATGAAGGCGCCGCCGCCGGTCGCCAGGATATGCACCGGCTCGTCCTTCACCAGACGGCTGATGATGCGGCGTTCGACGGAGCGGAAGACCGGCTCGCCGTCGCGGGCGAAGATTTCGGCGATGGTGCAGCCGGCCGCCGCCTCGATCTCGGTGTCGGCGTCACGGAAGGGCAGGTGCAGGCGCGTCGCCAGCCGGCGCCCGATGGCGCTCTTGCCGGCCCCCATCAGCCCGACCAGCACCACGGTGCGCGGCAGCAGCGGCTCCGCATCCTCCGCCGCACCCGCGCCCGGACCTTGGGCCGTCATCGCCTTGCGCAGTCCCATCACATCCATCCGATCCGCCACCCGTACCCTTCGATGCCAGCAGGCCGATGTCCCCGTCGGCCGTCACACCGCTGAAACAGACAACACTCATACCCGCCGAAAGCTGGCCGGCACAAGCGCCCCGGACCTGCCCGGAGATCGGGCGGATGGCCTTGGGACGACCTGGGGGCAGCCTTGGGGACGGGTTGCGCCGCGGTCCGACCTGTGGCTACACTGCGCCGCCTCCCGGCCCCGGCCGGGGTCGCGGATGCTTTAGCAGAAAAGCCATTGCTTGTCCCAAGCCCTGCGGACGCAGGGCGTGGTAGCTCCGCTCCGCTCCTCCGTTTTTTCCGACACAACACGTCCCTGGTGCCATGAGCCGGTTTCTCTCCATCCTCCTCGTCCTGCTGTTGCTGGTGATCGCCGGTGGCATGGTGTTCCTCGCCTCGTGGGACCTGCCGGCTCCGTCGAAAACGGTGGAGAAGGTTCTGCCGGATGAGCGCTTCCCGCGCTGAACCCCGACCATCGGCCGGGGGCGCCCCCCGGATCGCGGTTCCGCTGCTGGCCGGGCTGCTGGCGGCCGGCTGGGCCGTGGCCGCCGCCGCCCAAGCCTTCGGCCCGCCGATCCGGCTGACGCCCGATGCGGCGGCTGATGTCCCTGCTCCCGCCGCTGCCCCGGCCCCCGCCCCGATCGTCGTGCCGGCCTATCCGCCCGTGGTGACCCCGCCGCCCGCCGTCTCCCCCGTGGTGGCGCGGCCGGCGCCCGTCGCGAGCGAGCCGTTGGGCGCGCCCGACCCGGACGGCGCCGGCACCCTCAGCGGCGTGCGGGGGCTGGGCGGCGATCCCTGGCGCGGCATCGGCCGGGCGGAGCTTCTGCCCCTGATCGCCGCGCTTCCGGTCGACACCCCGTCCCCTACCGTCAAGGCGCTGGAGCGCCGGCTGCTGATGAGCGCCGGCTCCCCCGCCGTCGCGACCGGGGAGGCGCCTCCTCCCCGCCGTTTTGGCGCCCTGCGCATCGAGAAGCTGGCGCGGCTCGGCGATCCCGCCGGGGCGGCCGATCTGGCCGACCTGCTGCCGGCGGCGCTGGCTGCGGACGAACCGGCGGCCAGGTCGCTGACCGATGCGGAGCTGGTGCGCGGTGGCCTGGACTGCACGCGGGCGCTGACGCGCGGCCGGAGCTTCGCCTCCGCCTATTGGAGCAGGCTGGCCCTGTTCTGCCGCGCCCGCATCGGCGATCAGGCCGGCACCGACGAGGCGCTGGCCATGCTGCGCGGCGCCGGCCGACGCTCCGACCCGTTCCTGATGGTTGCCGAGGCGCTGGCCGGCGCCGCCCCGCCGCCGGCCCGGATACTGTCCCTGCAAGACAATGGCGAGGGGCTGGCGCTGCTGCTCGCCGCCATGCGCACCGCGCGGATCGGCGTGCCGCCCGACCGGCTGCCGCTGGACAACCCGCCGGCGCTGGCCGCCATTGCCACCAACCCCTCCACCGATCCCACCACCCGCGCCGCCGCCGGCGAAAGGGCGGCGGCCTCGCTGTTCCTCGACGCCCGCCAACTGCTGGACCTCTATGCACAGGTGCCGGCGGTGGGGGACGAACTGCTGCGGGTGCGCGACATCGCCCGGCGCGACCGCAGCGCCCGCACCCGCGCCCTGGTCCATCAGGCGATGGCGGCGGCGATGGACGGGCGGCGCCGCGTCGCCCTGGCCGCTCTCGCGGTGGAACTGGTCGATCCGCGCCTGTGCGCCGGTCCGGTCGGCAACGCCGCAGCCGGGCTGCTCGACAGCGTGTCGCCGAGCGGCGACGCCGCGGCGCTGGCCCCGGATGCCGCACGGCTCTATTACGCGCTCGGCCGACTCGATCAGGCGCGGCGCTGGCAGGATCTGGCGCTGCGCAGCGGGCGGAGCGCCGACACCGCCTGGCTGTGGCCGCTGTCCGTGGTCGCCACCGGGCGCGGTGCCGAGGATCCGCGCGCGCTGACCGCGTGGCTGGACGAGGCGCTGCGCGGCGCCGATGGCCTTGCCCGCAGCCGCATCGCCGGCCAGCTGGCGCTTCTCCAGGCCACCGGAGTCGCCATCCCGGACGAGGCGTGGATGAAGGCCACCGACGGCGCCGGCCCGCCCAGCGGCAGCGATGCCGGCGCCGATCCGGCGCTGTGGCAGCGGCTGGGCGACGCCGCGGCCGGCGGCCGCATCGGCGAGACGGTGGCCGTCGCCCTGCTGCTGATGGGGGAGGCCGGACCCGCCGCCCTGCCGCCGGTCGTCACCGCCCGCGTCGCGGCCAACCTGAAGGCGGTCGGGCTGGAGCCGGACGCCCGCGCGCTGGTCCGCGAGGCGATGGCCGCAATCGCCGGCCCGTCCGTGCCCACCTCACCCGCCGACTGACCTCATGCCCGGGGAACCCACCACAATCATGACGCCGACACCATGACCGGCAGCAAGCCCTCCACCAAAGCCATTGGCAAGGCCGCCGCCAAACCCGGCGCCAAACGCCGTGGCCGGCCGTGCAAGCCGCGCACGCTTGCCACCTCGCCGCATCTGGACGCCTTCCTCGACATGCTGACGGCGGAGCGCGGGGCGGCGGTGAACACGCGGCTGGCCTATGAGCGCGACCTTGCCGATCTCGGCCGCTGGCTGGCCCAGCGCGGCGTGGCGCTGGAGGCGGCCGGGACCGAGGATCTGCGCGCCTATCTGGCGGTGCAGAGCAAGGACGGCGCGCCGCGCACCGTGGCGCGGCGGCTGTCGGCGATGCGGCAGTTCTACCGCTTCCTGCTGTCCGAAGGCCGCCGCGTCGACGATCCCGCCTCGCCGCTCGACAGCCCCAAGCAGGGCCGTCCGCTGCCCAAGATCCTGACGGAGGCGGAGGTCGGCGCCATGCTGTCCACCGCCGAGGCGCGCGGTGGGCCGGAGGGGCTGCGGCTGGTGGCGCTGCTGGAGGTGCTCTACGCCACCGGCCTGCGCGTGTCGGAACTGGTCGGCCTGCCGATGACCGCGATCATGCGTGACGGCCGCGGCCTGCTGGTGCGCGGCAAGGGCGGCAAGGAGCGGATGGTGCCGCTGTCCGATCCGGCGCTGGCGGCGCTGGCCGGCTACATCCCGTTCCGCGGCCACTTCATCCCGCCGACCGCTGGTGCGGACGCCGGGCACAGCCCCTTCCTGTTCCCGTCACGCAGCTCCGGCGAAGGGCACCTGACGCGCCAGCGCTTCGCCCAGTTGTTGAAGCAACTGGCCATCGACTCCGGCATCGACCCGGAGAAGGTCAGCCCGCACGTTCTGCGCCACGCCTTCGCCACCCATCTGCTGGACCATGGCGCCGACCTGCGCTCCGTCCAGAAGATGCTGGGCCATGCCGACATCGCGACGACGCAGATCTACACGCACGTGGTGACGGAACGGTTGAAAAAGGTCATGCACGACCATCACCCGCTGGCACGCCGCAAGGTGGAAGAACCGTCGGAGGGGTAGGGGAGGTAAGGATGGGGGAGGGGGCAATCGAAGCCAGCACCCCACACCAATCCTTACTTCTTCTCCAGCATCAGCGTGCCCTGGCGGGACACCTTGTTCTTGATCTTGTCGGCCAGAAGCGCCAGCGCCCAGGGCAGCTGCACCTCCATCTCGACGCTGTCGTCCAGCACGTCGATATGGCCGGCGATGGTCTGGGCCAGCGCCACGACGCGGAAGTTCAGGCGGTCCTCGGTCCAGCTGTCGTCGACGCTGGCCGCCACGGCGCTCAGGCGCGCCCGCACCTCGCCCATGCCGTCGACCAGCCGGCGCTTGGCCTCCGCCCGGCCGAGCGAGTGGGGGATGGACAGGGTCAGGGGTTTCGGCATGGTCGGCGGCTCCGCGCTGCACGGGTCGGGTGTCCCGCCAGCGGTGTGCCGACGGGACAAGGGTAACAGCAGGGGCGGGCGTTTGCTCCCGTGCCAGCCTTCTCAGCCAGCCGCCTCAGCGGTCGTGCAGCGGCGCCATCTGGTCCAGGCGGTGGGCGAAGTCGATGTCGGTCTGGGTCACGGCGTCGGCGCTGCGGGTGTAGAGGATCACCTCGACTCGGCCGACGTCGTTGAACCATTCGGGGTGGTGGCCGGTCTTCTCGGCCAGCAGGGCGACCTGGGTCATGAAGCCCCAGGCGGCCGGGAAATCGGCGAAATGGTAGGTCTTGCGGATGGCGTCGCGCTCCAACACCTCCGCCCAGCCGTGCAGTTCCTTCAGCGCCGTCTGGCGATGCGCGCCGACAAGACGATCGGACATGATGACCTCCCTTTCCTTAGTCACTCTTTTGCCGCCCGCAGCTTCTTGGCGAACGGGCGGCGGTTCGCTACCTTCTGCGGCATGATACGGAAACCTTCAGGTCCCCATACGGTTCCGCCCACGGTCGAAGACCTGGAGCGCATGGCCGAAGAGGCGCTAGGCACCATCCCGGCGGAGCTGCTCGCCCCGGTCGGGAACCTCGTCATCCATGTCGAGGATTTTCCCGATGAGGATACCGAGCGGGAGATGGAGCTGGAAAGCCCATTCGACCTGTTGGGCCTCTATCGCGGGGTGGATCTGACGCGGCAAAGCGTCGCCGACCTGCGCGGCGGGCCGGACATGATCTTCCTCTACCGCCGCCCGATCCTGGATTACTGGTGCGAGACGGGGGAGGAACTGCCTGCCATCGTCCGCCATGTCCTGATCCACGAGATCGGCCACCATTTCGGCTTCTCCGACGAGGACATGGAGCGGATCGAGACCATGGAATAGAGCGGGGGGAGTAGGGCAGGGGCCGTTCAGTCGCCCAGCGCGTCGGCCACCCGGCGGCGCAGGGCCGGCACCAGCTCCTCCTCGAACCAGGGGTTCCGGTTCAGCCAGGCGGTGTTGCGCCAGCTCGGGTGCGGCAGCGGCATGAAGGCCGGGCCGTATTCCCGCCAGTTCGCCACCGTTTCCGTCATCGTCGCCTTGCGCCGCTCGCCGAGATAGTGTGCCTGGGCATACTGCCCCACCAGCAGGGTCAGCCGCACGCCCGACAGCGCGTCCAGCAGCGGCGGGTGCCACAAGGGCGCGCATTCGGGCCGCGGCGGGTAATCGCCGCCCTTCGGCATGGTGCCGGGATAGCACAGCCCCATCGGCACCACGGCGATGCGGGATTCGTCGTAGAAGGCGGCGCGGTCCATCGCCAGCCACTTGCGCAGCCGGTCGCCGGAGGCGTCGTCCCACGGGATTCCGCTGGCATGCACCCGCGCGCCGGGCGCCTGCCCGACGATCAGCAGCCGGGCGGTCGGGCTGCCGCGCACGACCGGGCGGCAGCCATGGGGCAGCACCCCCGCACACAGCGTGCAGGCGCGCACCATCGCGAACAGGCGGTCGAGCTCCGAACCGCCCTCAACCATTTCATCAGACAAGCGTCAGCAAATCCTGGACGAAGGCCGGCACCACCTGGGTCGCCGGGCCGTTGATCGAGCTGTGGAAATAGGAGGCGCCCTCCGACGGTTCCAGGTTCAGCTCGACCGTATAGGCGCCGGCGGACCGCGCCTCCGCGACGAATCCGGCGGCGGGATAGACATGGCCGGAGGTGCCGATCGACACGAACAGGTCGCATTCCTCCAGCGCCCGCTGGATGCGCTCCATCTGATAGGGCATCTCGCCGAACCACACCACGTCGGGCCGCATGCCGCCCTTGCGCCCGCAGGTCAGGCAATGGTCGTGCACCGACAGGTCGCCCTGCACCTCCGTCACCGTGCGGCAATGCAGGCAGAACGCCTTCAGCAGCTCTCCATGCATGTGCAGCGGCGCATTGGACCCGCCGCGCTCGTGCAGGTCGTCGATGTTCTGCGTCACCAGCAGGACCTCGCCCTTCCAACGCCGCTCCAGTTCCGCCAGCGCCTTGTGCGCCGCGTTGGGTTGCACCGCCGGGTCGGCAAGGCCGCGGCGGCGGTCGTTGTAGAAGCGGTGGACGAGGTCCGGGTTGCGCGCGAACCCCTCCGGCGTCGCCACATCCTCCAGATCGATCTGGCTCCAGATGCCGCCGGCGCAGCGGAAGGTGTCCAGCCCCGATTCCTTGGAAATCCCGGCCCCGGTCAGGATGACGATCGAGTCGGTCGGACGCAGTCGGTTGGTCAGCGCGGGTGAGGGCATGGGATCCCCTTAGCGGTTCGGAAACCGGTCACGTGGAAAACTGCTGCGGCGTACGCTCGTCGCGTCCGGAAGTAAAGCCGCTGAAAAGAAAGAAGGGGGATACCGCAGGTGGTCAAGGTCCTGTTCGTCTGCACGGGCAACATCTGCCGCTCGCCCACCGCCGAGGGGGTGTTCCGACATCTGGCCGACCGCGCCGGTCTCGGCAGCCATGTGACCGCCGACTCCGCCGGCACCCACAGCTATCACGTCGGCGAGCCGCCAGACCCGCGCACGCAAGCCGCGGCGCTGGCCCGGGGCGTCGACCTGTCGGCGTTGCGCGCCCGCAAGGTGGTGGCGGCCGACTTCACCCGCTTCGACCATATCCTGGCGATGAACCACGGCCATCTGGCCCAACTGCGCCGCATCGCCCCGGCGGGCGCCACCGCGGCGCTGCGCCTGTTCCTGGACGACGCATCAGGGCTGGAAGGACGGGAGGTGCCCGACCCCTATTACGGCGGCCCCGACGGGTTCGAGCAGGTGCTGGACCTGTGCGAGGCCGGATCGCGCGGCCTGCTGGACCGCCTGTCGCGGGAAAGCAGGTTTCCGATTCGCGAAAGCATCGGTTAACGTGTCGCGGTTCCCCGGCCGCTTGGTCTATGCTGCCGAGAGAAAGCCCATTCGGAGCATCCGCCAGTCATGACCAGCGCAGCCACCGGCACCACCACGCCCGGCGGGATCCTCGACGGCATCGTCCTGTTCGAGGCCTTCACGCCGGAGGAGCGCGCGGCCGTGGCCTCGCGCGGGCGGGTGTTCGACGCCCCGGCCGGCACGGTGCTGATGCGCGAGGGCGACATCGCCAGTTCGCTCTACGTCCTGCTCGACGGCACGGTGCGGGTGGTGCGCAACGACCCCTTCGGCAGTCAGGTGGAGGTCGGCTTCCGCCGCGCCGGCGACTGTTTCGGCGAAATGGCGCTGATCGACGGCGGCGCCCGCTCCGCCTCCGTCATCGCCGCTACGCCGGTGACGGTGTTCGAGCTGGAACGCGACCTGTTCCTGGCGCTGATCTCCCCCTCGCCCGACCTGCTGGCGAAGCTGCTGTGCGAACTCAGCCGCATGATCCGCGAGGTGTCGGAACGGGTGGTGCGCGAGGATCTGGAACGCCGCGCCCGCATCGCCGAATCGGCGCTGGCCCGTCAGCGCGCCATCACCCAGGCGGTGACCGGGCTGGCGCATGAACTGAACACGCCGCTCGGCGTCTGCGTCACCACGGCCAGTCACCTGCAGGATCTGGCCCGGCCCGGCAACGGCCCGCTGTCGTCCGAGGAATTGCGGGAACCGGCAGCATTGCTCGACGCCAACCTCGCCCGTGCGGTGGAACTGGTGGAGGCGTTTTCCGCCATCGCCGCCTGCCAGAACTCCGAACCGCTGGAGGCGCTGGAGCTGCGCCGCATGGCGGAGGACGCGGCGGCTCTGTTCGCCGTCCAGCATCCCGACCTGCCGCTGGCCGTCCGGGTCGCGCCGGGGCCGGCCTGCCCCTGGATCGGCTGTGCCGCGCATCTGGACCGGGTGCTGCACCACCTGTTCGCCAACGCTGCCGCCCATGGCTATGGCGGCGGTCCGGGCGAGGTCGAGGTGACGACCCAGCCGGCGATGCTGGATGCCGTCCCGGCCTGGAGCCTGACCGTCCGCGACCGTGGCGCCGGCATTCCGGCCAGCAACCTGCCGACCCTGACCGACGCCTTCTTCACCACCGCCCGCGGCCGCGGACACAAGGGGCTGGGGCTGGCGGTGGTGTTCAACACGGTGACCGGCCCGCTCGGCGGCCGGATCGCCTTCGACAGCAAGCCGGGTGCCGGCACCGCTGTGACGATCACGGTGCCGCAGGAGCTTTGACGGGCAGGAGGGAGGCCCCCTCAGCCGTGCAGGGCAAGCCCCTTCACCGTCTTGTCGACCGCCTTCTTCGGCCCGCGCAGGGCCAGCCCGACCAGATCGGGGGCGTCCGGGTCCTCGGCCCGGAAGGCGGCGCGGTTGGCGGCGTCATGGCCGGTGCCGAACATCGCGGCGACATAGGGCGCCAGCGTCAGCCCCCGTTCCAGCGCGGCATCGCGGACGGCCCGCAGTTGTCCGCCATCGGCGGCGAAGATCATCATCGGCTGGCCCAGCATCCGGCCATAGCGGCGGCCGGCGCCGTCGACATACTCCTCGCCCAGCGCCTCGGGCGCGGCGGCGGCGATCCCGGTGGCGAGGAAGGCGGCGACGTTCAGCTTCTGCCACCCGGCCAGATCGGCGCGGATGACCAGCGCGACCTTGGTATCGAAGCGGACGGGAGCATCGGCGGGCATTGTCTCGGGCATCAGGCTATCGGGCATGGTGGTTGTCTCCTTTGCCCAACCAGATGCCGGATGATCGCGCCTCAGTCTGGAACGTTCGTGCACAGATCGCGATAGGCGGCCGGTGTCAGGCCGTAGGCGCGGCGGAACCAGCGGCCGAGATGGCTCTGATCGGCGAAACCCACCTCCGCCGCGACCAGGGCCGGCGCCTCGCCGTCGGCCAGCCGGCGCCGGGCGGCGCGCAGGCGCAGCCGGACCAGATAGGCGTGCGGCGACAGGCCGAAGGCGGCACGGAAGGCGCGGTTCAGCCGGAAACGGTCGACGCCGGCCGCCGCCGACAGCTCGTCCAGCCCGACATCCTCGGCCATCCGCGCATGCAGCAGCTCGCGCGCCAGGGCGGCGGCGCGGTCGGGACGCAGCGGCCGGTGCTCCTCCGGCAGTTCCAGATGGCCGGCCAACCGCGCCGCCAGCCGGTCGACCGACAGGTCGCGGGCCAGCCGCCCCTCGCGCTGGTGCAGGGCCAGGAAGGCGGTGCGGATCGTCGCCGCGAGGCCGGGATCGTCGGCCAGCGTGTCGCGGAAGCCCAGCGGCATGCCGCCACCCCGCGGCGTCAAGCTGCGCAGCGCCTCGCTGCGGGCGGACAGCAGCGGCACCGGCAGATAGAGCATGGCATAGGTGAAGCCCTCTTCCCCCGGGCTGTGGCCGTCATGGGCCTCGCCGGGTTCGATCAGGATGACGCGTCCGGGGACGCTGGTGTGCAGCCGCCGCCGGCAGCGGAAGGCCTGCACCCCCTGCTCGGTGACGCCGACCAGCAGTTCGTCATGGTCGTGCAGGTCATAGGCATGGCCGCGGAAATGGGCGCGGATGGTCTCGATGCCGGTCTCCGCATCGCGCCGCACCGCCACCCAGTCGTCCTTTCCACCGGGCACCCCATCCTCCCGATCAGTAGATCAGTTCGTTCTCGCCGCCGCCCTCGGAGATGACCAGTTCGCCGCGGGCGGCAAGGTCCTTCGCCAGCTGCACCATGTACATCTGCGCCTCGTCTACGTCGCGGACGCGCACCGGACCCATGGCGGCCATGTCCTCGCGCAGGATCTTGGCCGCACGCTCGGACATGTTGGAGAAGAACAGGTCCTTCAGTGTTTCCGACGCGCCCTTCAGCGCGGTGCCCAGCTTCTGCTTGTCGACCGTGCGCAGCATCGTCTGGACGCCGCTGGGGTCGAGCTTCGACAGGTCCTCGAAGGTGAACATCAGCGACTTGATGCGCTCGGCGCTGTCGCGGTTGCGTTCCTCCAGCGCGGCCATGAAGCGGTGCTCGGTGGTGCGATCCAGGCCGTTGAAGATCTCCGCCAGCATCTCATGGCTGTCGCGGCGGCTGGTGCGGGCGAGGTTGGTCATGAATTCGGTGCGCAACGTGCGCTCGACGTCGTCCAGGACCTCCTTCTGCACCGCCTCCATGCGCAGCATGCGCATGACGACCTCCATCGCGAAGCTTTCCGGCAGCTGGGTCAGCACGCGGCCGGCATGTTCGGGACGGATCTTGGACAGGACCACCGCGACGGTCTGCGGATACTCGTTCTTCAGATAGTTGGACAGCACCGACTCGTTGACGTTGGCCAGCTTGTCCCACATCGTGCGGCCGGCCGGACCACGGATTTCCTCCATGATCTGGTCGACCTTGTCCTTCGGCAAGGTCTTCATCAGCAGGCGCTCGGTCGAATCGAAGGAACCGACCAGCGATCCGGTGGCCGACATCTGCTCGGCGAACTCGACGAACAGGCGTTCGATCAGGTTGGCCGACACCGTGCCCAGGTTCGCCATCACCTGGGACAGTTCCTTGATCTCCTCGTCGTCCATCAGCGAGAACAGCTTGGACGAATGCTCCTCGCCCAGCGCCAGCATCATGATGGCGGCCTTTTCCGGGCCGGTGAGGGTCCGGTAATCCTCGCGAACCTTCAACGCCATCTGTCCGCCTCCGCCACCACCGGCCATCCCACGCAGGGACGTGCTGGCGGTTCATTCTTACACGTTAGGTTTACTGATCTTCCGTTTTAATACGATCCTCTATGGCATTCCATCCCTTCGGGGACGAAGGGCGGGGACAAATTCAGCCAATTCCCCGCCCTTCATCGCATCCTCTGCCTCTGCCGGCTGTGGGCGTCAGCCGAACCGCTTGGCGATCACCGCATAGGCGGCGCGCAGGCCCAGCGCCTCGCCGCCTTCCGGCCGGCCGGGACGGGCCGAACCGTTCCAGGCATAGGTGTCGAGATGCGCCCAGGGCGTGCCCTTCGACACGAATTCCTGCAGGAACAGCCCGGCGGTGATGGCGCCGGCGAAGCCGTTGGTGGTGACGTTGTTGATGTCCGCCACCTTGCTGTCCAACCCCTTGCGGTAGGGCGCCCACAGCGGCAGCCGCCACATCGGGTCGTCGACCGCGCTTCCGGCCTCCGTCAGGTCATTCGCCAGCGCGTCGTCGTTGCACATCAGCGCCGGCAGGTCGGGGCCGAGCGCCACGCGGGCGGCACCGGTCAGGGTGGCGAAGTCGATCAGCAGTTCCGGCTTCTCCGAATCCGCCTCGGCCAGCGCGTCGCACAGGATCAGGCGCCCCTCGGCGTCGGTGTTTCCGACCTCCACCGTCAGGCCCTTGCGGGTCTTCAGCACGTCCTGCGGCTTGAAGCTGTCGCCCGACACGACATTCTCCACCGCCGGCACCAGCACGCGCAGCCGCACCGGCAGCCCGGCCATCATGATCATCCGGCCGAGCGCCAGCGCATGCGCCGCGCCGCCCATGTCCTTCTTCATGATCAGCATGGCGGACGATGGCTTCAGGTCCAGCCCGCCGGTGTCGAAGCAGACGCCCTTGCCGACGATGGTGACCTTGGGGTGTTCCGGGTTGCCCCAGCGCAGGTCGATCAGCCGCGGTTCGCGCGGGCTGGCGCGGCCGACGGCATGGATGGCGGGATAGTCGCGGTCGAGCAGGTCCTGCCCGACGATCACCTCGACCGCCGCGTCGAACTCCTCCGCCAGATCCTGCGCCGTCTGGGCCAGTTCCGCCGGTCCCATGTCGCAGGCCGGGGTGTTGACCAGATCGCGCACCAGCCAGGTGGCGGTCGCCGCCCGCTCCACCTCGCCGTGGTCGGCCTCCGCCGGCCAGACCAGATTGGCGAAGCCCTTCTCGGGCGGCTTCTTGTAGCGGCTGAAACGATAGCTGCCGAGCGCCCAGCCCAGCGCCGCCCGCGTCGCCGCCCGCTCGTCCAGCGCCGCGTCGATCCGGTAGGAGCCGGCCGGCAGCAAGGCGGGCAGGCCGGCGAAGGCCCACAGATCGTCGACGGCCGACACGCCGGCCAGCACATGGGCGACGTCGCCATCCGGTCCCGGCAGGAAGACGGTCGATCCGGCCTCGCCGGTGAAGCCCACCGCCTTGACCCAGGAGGCGACGGCCGGCGATTGCCCGGCCAGCCAGTCGGCCAGCCCGGCCTTGGTCACGGGGGTGAGGGCGACGGTGTCCGGACCGTCAACGGCAAGCAGGGTGGCGAGCAAGACTGAGGATCCTTCTCACGAGATCACGTCACGCATCCGACACGGATGCCCATCCCCCAAGGATGGCGCGCCGGGCGCCGGCTGGAAAGGGGCGGCATGCGCCGGGCAGGCATGGGCGGGCTGTGAAAGTCGGCGGATGGAACAGGATGAAACGGTTTTCCAGCCATGTTCCACTGTTCCATCCGGCCGCCATGGTCCCGCCGTGGCACCCTTTGGACGGGCCAGGATGGAACGGATGAAACACCGTGAAACAGTTTTCCGGTGACGTTCCAATGTTCTGTGCACCGGGCGGGCGCGAAACGATCGGCTGCAATGGAACGACGCATCGGGGACATGCCGCGACCCTCCCAACCCTGTAGGCAATTTATCCTAACACAGGGAGCGAAAGCCGCCACCGGTTGAATGAACCGGGAGGACGCGGGAGGGAGGGCGTTCCGATGCCGGGAAGCGACTAGGGCACGGCCGAAGCTTGAGCATCGGCCAGCGCGATCTCGATTCGCTCCTTGCCCTTGCCGGTGTTGCGACGCTTGAGCGCCAGCGCACCGATCTCGACCGTTCGGCGCAGGTGGGTGCCGCCGCAGGGAACCTGGGCGAAGCCGGGGATCTCCCAGAAGCGGCGCTCGGCGGCCTCGTCGCTGAAGCCGCTCAGGATGGGGGTGTCGGCGGCGACGATGCGCGCCGCCTGTTGGGCGAATTCGGGCAGCAGCGGGGTCAGCGGCTCATTCCAGGCGAAGTCGATGCGGGCCTTGTCGGCGGCGATGTGGGCGCCGACCTTGTCGATGCCGGGCAGGCGAGCCATCACCAGCTCAAGCACGATCTCCGCCGCGAAATGCAGGCGCATCAACCGGTAGCGGCGCTCCCAGTCGATCATCACCGCAACCGGGTCGCCGGGAGCCAGTCCATGGCCGGGCGCAAGCCTGTAGCGGATTTCGCGGCCGTCCTTGCGGGCTTCCAGCACGTCGAAGCCGCCGATCGTACCGGCATCGCTCTCCTGCCCGCCGGACAGCGCGTAGAGGATGGTGGCCTCCAACGTGACCTCGTTGCCGTCCACCCCGGCAATGCGGGTTTCCAGGCGGGTGCGATAGGGATCGTCCCAGAACAGCTTCCGGGTCATGGAGTGCCTCGCGTGACGTAAGAGATCAGTTTTTGTCGCGGATGAACAGTCCACCCGCCCCTCCGGCGGTACACTATACCCGCTCCGAAGACATGCCCGGAAAAGCATTGTCGCGCAGATGGGGCGAATGCTTGTCCCGGCGCAACCGGAGGGCTTGCTACGCTCCCGGTGGCGGGTCATGCTCACGCCCCCGCAGAATGCGTGTCCTGAAAGGTGAAGCCTGATGTCCGACCTGACCCTGGTGATGGGGAACAAGACCTATTCGTCCTGGTCGATGCGCCCCTGGCTGGCGCTGAAGCAGGCCGGGCTGAGCTTCGCCGAGACCGTCATCCCCCTGCGCCAGCCCGACACCGCCGCGCGCATCGCTGAGCATTCGCCGTCGGGCCGCGTGCCGTCCCTGATCCATGACGGGCTGACCGTCTGGGATTCACTGGCGATCTGCGAGTATGTGGCGGAACTGGCGCCCGAGGCCCGGCTGTGGCCGGCGGACCGGGCGGCGCGGGCGGTGGCGCGAGCGGTGTCGGCGGAGATGCATTCCGGCTTCGTCTCCCTGCGCAGCACCATGTCGATGGACCTCAAGCGCGACCGCAAGGGCCAGGGCATGACCGAGGCGACCGCCGCCGACATCGCCCGGATCGAGGCGCTGTGGGCCGACGCCCGCGCCCGCTTCGGCAAGCCGGCGGGCGGGCCGTTCCTGTTCGGCGCCTTCACCATCGCCGACGCCATGTTCGCCCCGGTGGTGACGCGGCTGGAGACCTACGGCGTCGCGGTGTTGCCCGAGTCGCGTGCCTATATGGACGCGGTGCTGGCCCTGCCGGCGATGCGGGACTGGATCGCGGCGGCCAAGGATGAGCCGTGGGAGTTCGAGCCGTGAACGATCCCGGCGTCACCATCCGTCCGGCGCAGCCGGAGGATGCCGAGGCGGTCGGCGAATTGCTGCGGGCGTCTTATCCGCCGCTGATGGCCGCAGGCTATCCGGCCGACGTGCTGGACCGCGCCCTGCCGGCGATGATGAAGGCCAACCCGCTGCTGCTGCGGTCGGGCACCTATCATCTGGCGGTGACCGATGACGGCACCGTGGTTGGCTGCGGCGGCTGGACCCGCGAGCCGCCGGGGCCGCCCTGCCAGCCGGTCGACCCAAAGGTCGGCCATATCCGGCATTTCGCCACCCATCCCGGTTACCTGCGCCGGGGCGTCGGCACCGCGCTTCTCGGCCGCTGCATCGAGGAGGCCGGTGTTGCCGGTGTCCGCCGGCTGGAATGCCTGTCGAGCCTCGTCGCCGAGCGATTCTATGCGTCCGCCGGCTTCCGCGCCGTCGGCAGCCGTTCGGTGATCCTGGCGCCGGGTGTCCAGTTCGACAGCGTCGTCATGGTGCTGGAGCTGCCCCCGACCGCTGGTTGACGCAACCGCAAAAGAAAAACGGCGCGCCGTCCTGCCGGATGGCGCGCCGTTTTCATGTCTAAACCTCGACTCCCTCTCCCCCCTGGGGAGAGGGGCGGGGGGAGGGGGACGCACGGCGTGGGTTTGGTGGGGATCAGGGGCGCACGCGGTTCTTGAAGATCCTCGCCGCGCATCCCCCTCACCCTAACCCTCTCCCCGGGGGGGAGAGGGGATATTCCGCACTGTGCGGGCTTGGCCGGTCCTTACTCCGCCGGGATGGCGCGCGGCAGGGTCACCGGCACGGCCAGACGGTGCAGCATCTCCTTCGGAACCACCTGCCAGAAGTGGCCGAGTTCACGCTCCCAGTCGTTGAGGATCTCGGCGGCGAAACGGCTCTGCGTCTCGGCGACGTGCTCCTCGATCAGGGCGCGGAGCTGGGCCTCGTAATGGGGCACTTCGATCCGCTGGAAGATGACGCTTTCCTCGTTGATGTGCAGCGGCAGCGAGTCTTCCGGGTCGTAGAGGTAGGCCATGCCCCCGGTCATGCCGGCGGCGAAGTTGTCGCCGACCTTGCCCAGGATGACCGCCGTGCCGCCCGTCATGTACTCGCAGCCGTTGGAGCCGCAGCCCTCCACCACCACGGTGGCGCCGGAGTTGCGCACCGCGAACCGCTCACCGGCCTGACCGGCGGCGAACAGCTTGCCGGCGGTGGCGCCGTACAGCACCGTGTTGCCGATGATGGTGTTCTTGTTCGACTCCAGCGGGCTGCTGGTCGCCGGACGGACGACGATGGTGCCGCCCGACAGGCCCTTGCCGACATAGTCGTTGGCGTCGCCCATCACCTCCAGCTTGATGCCCTGGACCGCGAAGGCGCCCAGGGACTGGCCGGCGGTGCCGCGCAGGCGGACGGTGATGTGGCCGGGCTGCAGCCCGAACATCCCGAACTTCCGCGTCACCATCGAGGACAGCCGCGTGCCGATGGCGCGCTGCGTGTTGCGGGCGTTGTAGGCGAGCTGCATCTTCTCGCCTTCCTCGAACAGCGGCCGGGCATCGGCGACGATGCGGGCGTCCAGCGTGTCCGGCACCTCGTTGCGGCCCTGCAGCGTGCAGTAGCGGGCGTTCTCGCCCGGATCGACCTGGGCCAGCAGCGGGTTGAGGTCGAGGTCGTCGAGGTGGGCGCCGCCGCGGCTGACCTGATGCAGCAGGTCGGTGCGGCCGATCACCTCGGTCAGCGAGCGGAAACCCAGGCGGGCCAGGATCTCGCGGACCTCTTCGGCCAGGAAGGTGAAGAGGTTGACGACCTTCTCCGGCGTGCCGACGAACTTCTCGCGCAGCTTCTCGTCCTGGACGCAGACGCCGACCGGGCAGGTGTTGGAATGGCACTGCCGGACCATGATGCAGCCCATGGCGATCAGGCTGGCGGTGCCGATGCCGAACTCTTCCGCGCCCAGCATGGCGGCGATGACGATGTCGCGGCCGGTCTTCAGGCCGCCGTCGGTGCGCAGCCGCACGCGGTGGCGCAGCTTGTTCAGCGTCAGGACCTGATGCACCTCCGACAGGCCCATCTCCCAGGGCAGGCCGGCGAACTTGATCGAGGTCTGCGGGCTGGCGCCGGTGCCGCCGGAGTTGCCGGAGATCAGGATGATGTCGGCATTCGCCTTCGCCACGCCGGCGGCGATGGTGCCGATGCCCGACCGGCTGACCAGCTTCACCGTGACCTTGGCGTCCGGGTTGATCTGCTTCAGGTCATAGATGAGCTGGGCCAGATCCTCGATCGAGTAGATGTCGTGGTGCGGCGGCGGGCTGATGAGCATGACGCCCGGCGTCGAGTGACGCAGCCGCGCGATCATCTCCGTCACCTTGAAGCCGGGCAGCTGGCCGCCCTCGCCGGGCTTGGCGCCCTGGGCGACCTTGATCTCCAGCTCGCGGCACTGGTTCAGGTACTCGGCGGTGACGCCGAAGCGGCCCGACGCCACCTGCTTGATGGCGGAGTTCCAGTTGTCGCCGTTCTTGTCGGGACGGAAGCGCGCCGGATCCTCGCCGCCCTCGCCCGAGTCGGACTTGGCGCCGATGCGGTTCATGGCGACGTTCAGCGTGCCGTGCGCCTCGGGCGACAGGGCGCCCATCGACATGCCCGGCGTGATGAAGCGCTTGCGGATCGCGGTGATGCTCTCCACCTCGTCCACCGGAACGGCGGCCTTGGTGGTGCGGAACTCCAGCAGGTCGCGCAGCTGCATCGGCGGCCGCTTGTTCACCTGCTCGGAATACTTCTTGAAGGTGGTGTAGCTGTCGTTGGTGACGGCCTGCTGCAGGGTGTGGATGATCCCACCCTCCCAGCCATGGCGGTCGCCCGACTTGCGGAAGCGGTAGAAGCCGCCGACCGGCAGCGGCAGCGCCTCGCCGGCATAGGCCAGCGCGTGCTGCTCCAGGACCTTCTTCTGGATGCCGTTCAGGCCGATGCCGGAGATGCGGCTGACCATCGCCGGGAAATGCTCGGCGACCAGGGCGCGGCTGAGACCGATGGCCTCGAAGTTGCCGCCGCCGCGATAGCTGCTGATGACCGAGATGCCCATCTTGGACATGATCTTCAGCAGGCCGTCGTCGATGGCCTTCTTGTAGTTCGTCATCGCCTTTTCCAGCGACAGCGAGCCGAGCAGGCCGCGGCGCTGGCGCTCGGCCACCGCTTCCTGCGCCAGATAGGCGTTGACGGTGGTGGCGCCGACGCCGATCAGCACCGCGAAGTAATGGGTGTCCAGGCATTCCGCCGTGCGCAGGTTCAGCGAGGTGAAGGTGCGCAGGTTGGAGCGGATCAGGTGGGTGTGGACCGCACCGGTCGCCAGGATGGCCGGGATGGCGGCGCGGGCCGGGCCCATCGCCTCATCGGTCAGGATGACGTGGTTGGCACCGCCGCGCACGGCGTCCTCCGCCTCCTGGCGGATGCGGCGCAGCGCGTCGCGCAGGGCGTCGGGGCCGCCGTCGACGGGGAAGGTGGCGTCGATCACCGCCGCCGTCTCGCCCATATACTCCCGCATGGCGTGGAATTCGGCGGTGGTCAGCACCGGGCTGTCGAGTTGCAGCAACCGGGTCTGGCTCTCATCCTCGTCCAGAATGTTGCCGAGGTTGCCCAGACGCGTCTTTAGGCTCATCACCCGGCGCTCGCGAAGCGAGTCGATGGGCGGATTGGTGACCTGGGAGAAGTTCTGGCGGAAGAAGTGGTGCAGGCCGCGGTACTTGTCGGACAGCACGGCGATGGGGCTGTCGTCGCCCATCGAGCCGATAGCTTCCTTGCCGTCCTCCGCCATCGGGTGGAGGATCAGCTCCATGTCTTCCATGGCGACGCCGAAGGCCATCTGGCGACGGCGCAGCTCCTCCTTCTCCATCTCCGACGGCTCGCCCTTCTGCGAGGCGGTCTTGACCAGCTCGTCCAGGTGCGTCGTGTTCTTGACCCACTGGCCCCAGGGCTTCTGGGCGGCCAGATGGTCCTTCAGCTCACGGTCGTTGAACAGCTTGCCGGCCTGCAGATCGACGGCGATCATCTCGCCCGGGCCGAGGCGGCCCTTCTCGACCACCTGGTTCTCCTCGATCTTGACCATGCCGGTCTCGGAGCCGCCGATGATCAGGCCGTCGGTGGTGATGGTGTAGCGCATCGGGCGCAGGCCGTTGCGGTCCATGCCGCCGACGACCCAGCGGCCGTCGGTCATGGCGAGCGCGGCCGGGCCGTCCCACGGCTCCATCACCGAGTTGCAGTAGGCGATCAGCGCCTTGTGGTTTTCCGGCGTGGTCTGCGAGCTGGTCAGCGCCTGCGGCACCAGCATCATCTTGACCATCGGCGCGCTGCGGCCGGCGCGGACCATCACCTCGAACACCGTGTCGAGCGCGCCGGAGTCGGACAGGCCGACGCCGATCACCGGCTTCAGGTCGCCCATGTTGGCGCCGAACACCGGATGCTCCATCCGGGTCTCGTGCGCCTTCATCCAGTTGACGTTGCCCTTCAGCGTGTTGATCTCGCCGTTGTGGGCGAGCATGCGGAAGGGCTGGGCCAGCGGCCAGGTCGGGAAGGTGTTGGTCGAATAGCGCTGGTGATAGATGGCGAAGGACGACTCGAAGCGGTCGTCGGTCAGGTCCGGATAGAAGGTGGACAGCTGTTCGGCCAGGAACATGCCCTTGTAGATGATCGAACGCGCCGACAGCGAGCAGATGTAGAAGTCGTTGATCTGCTCGCCATGCACCGCCTTCTCGATCCGGCGGCGGATGATGTAGAGGTCGAGTTCGAACTGCTCGTCCGACACGCCCTTCGAATTGCCGATGATGATCTGCTCGATCTCGGGCCGGGTCGCGTTGGCCTTCTCGCCGATGATGTCGACGTTGATCGGCACCTGGCGCCAGCCATAGATGTAGTAGCCGAAGGCCAGGATCTCGGTCTCGACGATGCAGCGGCAGGCTTCCTGGGCGTCCAGGCTGATGCGCGGCAGGAAGACCTGACCGACCGCCAGGTTGTTCTCCGGCGGGGTGTGGCCGATGACCTTGACGTGGTCCTTGAAGAACTTCTGCGGCACCTGGACATGGATGCCGGCGCCGTCGCCGGTCTTGCCGTCGGCGTCCACCGCGCCACGGTGCCAGACCGCCTTCAGGGCCTCGATGCCTTTCTCGACCACCGAACGGCGGGGCTTGCCGTCGATCGCGGCGATGAAGCCGACGCCGCAGGCGTCGTGTTCGTCGGCCGGATTGTAGGCGTGGGCAGTGGTCAGCGCCGCGGCGTTGGCGCGGAAATCGGCGACGAACTGCTCACCCTGGTTCAACTCGGTGGTCATGGAACGACCCTTTCACAGTCTGGACGTTGACCTGGGGGGCCGAAGGGAAGGCCCCCTGGGGTAGACGGTGTTCTGATAGTGGAAAGAAGGAGCGCCTTACTCCGCCGCGACGGCCAGCTTGGGCGCGCCGACGGTCTGGGCGTAGGCGTCCATCGCGTCGGCGGCATCGCGGCCGTCGCGGATGGCCCACACCACCAGCGAGGCGCCGCGGACGATGTCGCCGGCGGCGAAGACGCCGTCCAGGCTGGTCATCTTGGTGCGGTGGTCGACCAGCAGCGTGCCCCAGCGGGTGACGGTCAGGTCCGGCGAACCGAACATGCCCGGCAGATCCTCCGGCTCGAAGCCGAGAGCCTTTATGACGAGGTCGGCCGGCTCGGTGAACTCGGAGCCCTCGATCACCTGCGGCGTCTGGCGGCCGGTGGCGTCGGCGACACCCAGATGGATGCGCACGGCGCGGACGCCGGTCACCACGTCGTCGCCGGTGAAGGCCTCTGGCGCGGCCTGCCAGACGAACTCGACGCCCTCTTCCTCGGCATGCGCCACTTCGCGCTGCGAGCCCGGCATGTTCTTGCGGTCGCGGCGGTACAGGCACTTGACGGAGGTCGCGCCCTGGCGGATCGCCGTGCGCACGCAGTCCATCGCGGTGTCGCCGCCGCCGAGCACCACCACCTTCTTGCCGGCGGCGTTCAGCGAGCCGTCCTCGTAAGCCTCGACGGAGTCGCCCAGGCCGACGCGGTTGGAGGTGGTCAGGTATTCCAGCGCCGGGACAATGTTCTTCAGCCCCGAACCGGGGGCCTTGATGTCGCGGGCCTTGTAGACGCCGGTGGCGACCAGGATCGTCACATGGCGCTCGCGCAGCTCGGCCAGCGAGGCGTCGCGGCCGACCTCGAAATTCGAATGGAAGATCACGCCGGCATCGGCCAGACGCTGGACGCGGCGGGCGACGACGTCCTTCTCCAGCTTGAAGCCGGGGATGCCGTAGACCAGCAGGCCGCCCATGCGGTCGTAGCGGTCGTAGACATGGACCTCGTAACCCTTGGCGCGCAGCTCCTCGGCGGCGGCGAGGCCGGCCGGGCCGGCGCCGATCACGCCGACCGACAGGCCCAGCTCGCGGGCCGGCTTGCGCGGCTTGACCCAGCCGTTTTCCCAGGCGGTGTCGTTGATGTACTTCTCGACCGAGCCGATGGTGACGGCGCCGTGGGTCGACTGCTCGATGACGCAGTTGCCCTCGCACAGCCGGTCCTGCGGGCAGATGCGGCCGCAGATTTCGGGAAAGTTGTTGGTGGCCTGGGAGACCTCGTAAGCCTCCTCCAGGCGTCCCTCGGCGGTCAGCTTCAGCCAATCCGGGATGTTGTTGGAGACCGGGCAATGCACCTGGCAGAAGGGAACGCCGCACTGCGAGCAGCGGTTGGCCTGCTCGCCGGCGCGCTCGTCGCTGAAGCGGGCGTAGATCTCGGCGAAGTCCTGGCGGCGGTCGGCGGCAGACCGCTTGTCGGGCATCTTCTGCGCGGTGTGCACGAAGCCCAACATTTTCTGGTTCGCCATGACGTCTGCTCCTTCGCTTCGCGGCCCCGCCCGCTGTCGCGGGGAGGGTGCCCTACACGGGCCTGACCGGGGGCTGCGGCGTTGGCCTACACCGACCGGCTGGGTTGAAATCGAACGTCCGCAAAGTGGCGGACGCTCGTCATATAACGCATGCGATCAGCCCGCGAAAGCACAAAAGCGCCGATAGGTCCGGTTTGTTGACCTTTTCCATCGCAAGGCTGGAATGCGTGGACGTGGCGGTAGGGTGTCACAAAATCGAGACAGAAAATTAGTCTCGAAACGGGACCATCACTCGAATAGGAGTACCGAACCCACGCCATCGCCAAGCGTGGCCGTGCCCTGCTATAAGCGCCGCAACATCCACCCTGCCGAAGGCTGCGTGCCGCGATGATGATCGATCAATATCTGGACGCCACACTCATGGGGTTGGTGGAGGGGCTGACCGAGTTCCTGCCCGTCTCCTCGACCGGCCACCTCATCATGCTGGACGAGCTGCTGGGCTTCCAGGGACCGCCCGGCAAGGTGTTCGAGGTTGTGATCCAGCTTGGCGCCATTCTGGCGATCTGCGTCGTCTATTTCCACCGGCTGTGGCGTGTTGCCACAGGGCTGAAGGACGATCCGGGCGCGCGGCGCTTCGTCATGGCGGTGCTGATCGCCTTCCTGCCGGCGATGGTGCTGGGCGCCGGCCTGCACGGCATCATCAAGTCGGTGCTGTTCAACCCCACCGTGGTCAGCATCGCGCTGATCCTGGGCGGCATCGCCATCCTGATGGCGGAGCGCCTGATCCCGGTCGCCCGCTATCACCAGATCGAGAATTTCTCCGCCCCGCTGGCGCTGAAGATCGGATTCTGCCAGTGCCTGGCGCTGGTGCCGGGGGTGTCGCGGTCGGGCGCCAGCATCCTGGGCGCGCTGCTGATGGGCGTCGACCGCAAGGCGGCGGCCGAATTCTCCTTCTTCCTGGCGGTGCCGACCATGGCCGGCGCCACCGTCTACGACCTGTACAAGAACTGGTCGGTGATGAGCATGGACAGCGGCCTGCTGATCCTGGTCGGCTTCGTCACCGCCTTCATCGCCGCGGCATTGGTGGTGAAGACGCTGGTCGACTTCGTCGGCCGCTACGGCTTCACCCCCTTCGGCTGGTACCGCATCGCCGTCGGCACCGGCATGCTGGCGTTCCTGTATCTGTAAGGCCTTTGGAGCCACGCTCCAAGGGTTGAGGGCCGCGACTGCGGCCCCGCAGGCCCATGCCTGCGAAGGCAAGCGGCCGGATGGCCGCGCCCGCCGATTGAGGGCAAAAAGCTAAACCGCCTGCCGCGGCACCGCACGGGCCGCGGCGGCGGCCATCCCCAGCGCCAGCAGCGCGATCATCGCGAAGGCGGTGGCGAGGCTGGTCGCTTCGGCGATGAAGCCGACCAGCGGCGGGCCGGTCAGCACGCCGGTATAGCCCATGGTGGTCACCGCGGCGACCGCATGGTCGGCATGGCCGGTCTCCGCCGCGCCGGCCGTGCTGAACAGCACCGGCACGATGTTCGACAGGCCGATCCCGGTCAGCCCGAATCCGGTTATCGCCAGCAGCGGCAGCCCGTCTCCGACCGCTCCCCCTGCCAGCACCAGCCCCAGCCCGGCCGCGGCCAGCAGCCCGCCGCCGCGCATCAGCGTCGCCCCGCCGAACCGGTGGCGCAGCCGGTCGCCGCTGAACCGTCCCACCGCCATGGCGGCGCAGAACACGCCGAACCCCATGCCGGCGATCGAGGACGGCGCGCCAAGGTCGTCGCGCAGGTGGATGGCGCTCCAATCCAGGATGGCGCCCTCGCTCATGAAGGACAGGGCGGCCAGCAACCCGAGCAGCAGGGTCTTGCGGTCGGGCAGCACCAGCGCGCCGCCGCCGGCATTGCGGTCGGGCAGGAAACGCCCCTGAAGCAGCAGGAAGGGCACGAGCAGCCCGGCCGACACCAGCGCGGCCTGCGCCGCCGCCGGCATCAGCGGCAGCAGCAGACCGCCGAGGCCGGCACCGGCCAACCCGCCCAGGCTCCACATCCCGTGCAGCGACGACATGATCGGCCGGCCGAGCCGCCGCTCCACCAAGGCGCCCTGCGCGTTCATAGCGACGTCCATGGTGCCGCCCGACGCGCCGAACAGCGCCAGCACGATGCACAGAGTCACCACGTCCGGCACCAGCGCCGGCAGCGGCAGGAGCCCGGCGAACAGCAGGGCGGTCACCCGCGTCACCGGCGCGCTGCCGATCCGCCCCAGCAGCGGGCCACTGGCGATCATCGCCGTCAGGGCGCCGACGGCAAGGCACAGCAGCGCCGCCCCCAGCACCGCCGGGCTGAGGTCCAGCCGGTTCTTGAGCAGCGGGATCTGCGTCGCCCAGACGCCAAAGACGGTGCCGTTCAGGAAAAAGGCGGCGATGGTGGCCCAGCGCGCGGCGGACGCCTGTTCCACCATCCGCCCCGACACGCCCCGCATATCCTCTGCACCCGTCATTGCCGTTCCCGCCACAGTTGAACCGCCGACATGACGGCGCCATGCCGGGAATTCAAGCGGCGACCGGGCAGGCGTGCCATGCCCGGAATCGGTGGGAACTCTTCAGTGCCGCCACATCCGGACGGCCGACAGCAGCAGGATCGCCGCCAGCACCGGCAGCAGCAGCCACTCCGGCACGACGCCCAGCAGCAGCCCGCCAAGGAAGGCGCCGGCCAGCGATCCCGCCGCCATCAGCAGGACGAAACCACGCTGCCGGACCAGCAGCGTCAGGCTGCGGTCGCGGGCGTAGCGGGAGAAGCCGACGATCATGGTCGGCAGGCTGATCGCCAGCGACAGGCTGCCCGCCAGCTTCACATCCACCCCGAACAGCAGAACCAGAGTCGGGATCAGCAGTTCGCCGCCGGCCACGCCCAGCAGCGAGGCGACCACCCCGATGGCGAAGCCGGCCATTGTCCCGGCAACGGTCAGCGCCGGCCCTTCCAGCAGCGGACCCGCCCCACCCGACAGGCCATGCCCGAACAGCAGCACCGCGGCGATCAGCGCCAGCAGCACGGCGATCACCCGCTGCAGCCGGGCCGCCTCCATCCGCATCGCCCATCCCGCGCCGATCCAGGCGCCCAGCAGGCTGCCGGCCAACAGGTTGGCGACAACCGTCCCGTTGGCCAGGACGAGGCCGAGCGGCACCGTCCCGGCGCGCAACGGCAGGGCGGCGGCGACGACGACGAGGCTCATCGCCTTGTTCAGGATGATGGCGTCGAGCGCTTTGAGGCGGAAGGCGCCGATCAGCAGAGGCAGGCGGAACTCGGCCCCGCCCAGCCCGATCAGGCCGCCCAGCGTGCCGATGACCGCGCCGCAGGCGAAGGCGGCCAGCGCGCGCAGACTGGAGAACGCAAAAGCCCCGGCGCGGGGGCCGGGGCTTTCGGGAGTCACGGAACCGGACCCGCCCTTAGTGGGCGTTGTCGGAGTGGGCGTTGTTGGTCGGGCTGCCGTACTTGCCGCCGACGATGAAGCGCGACAGGTAGGTCGGCAGGATCACCTCGCAGGCTGCCAGCTCGGTGATGCCGAGATCCTTGAAGCCCAGCGCGGTCGGGGAGACGACGTTGTCCCGCTTCAGCAGCGCGACCTGATCGCGGGTCAGCGCCGGGGCCAGCACCGGCACCTTCTCCAGGATGCCGGCCAGCGAGTCGGCGAAGTTCCAGGGGATGGTCACCAGCGGACGGTGGCGCTGGATGTCCTTCTGGGTCAGCTCCAGCAGCTCGCGGAAGGTGTAGACGCGCGGGCCGCCCAGCTCATAGGTCTTGCCGCGGGCACCGTCGGTCGCCAGCGCGGCAACGACCGCGTCGGCCAGATCGCCGACATAGACCGGCTGGAACAGGGTCTTGCCGCCGCCGATCAGCGGCAGGACGGGAGCCTTCTGCGCCATCGCGGCGAACTTGTTGAAAAAGTTGTCCTCCGGCCCGAAGACGATGCTGGGGCGCAGGATCGTCGCCGCCGGGAAGGCGGACAGCACCGCCTGCTCGCCGGCCGCCTTGGAGCGGGCATAGACCGACGGCGAGGCGGCGTCGGCACCGATGGCGGAGACATGGACCAGGCGGCTGACGCCGGCCGCGGCCGCCAGCCGGGCGATGCGCGAGGCGGCGTCGACATGCACGCCCTGGAAGCTCTGGCTCCCGCGCTCGTACAGCACGCCCAGCAGGTTGATGGCGACGTCCGCCCCCTGCAGGGCGCGGGCTACCGACACGTCGTCGGCGCAGTCGGTGGCGAAGGGCACGATCTGGCCGACGGCGCCGGCCGTCTTCAGGAAGGTGGCCTTGCCCGGATTGCGGGTGGCGATGCGGATGAGGGCGCCCGACTTGGCGAGGCGCCGGATCAGGTGGCGGCCGATGAAGCCCGAACCGCCGAACACCGTGATAACCTGAGTGCGATAGGACATCGACCGTCTCCCGTGTCGTTGCGCGCCGGAACCGGGGTTTCCGCGCTGCGGCCTTTCCATGGCCCGCCTCGCGCCCCCGCGCGTCGTCCGACTGTGTGTCGCCTGGATGACTGCTGGAACTGCGGGCATGCTTATAGCGAATGGACCGCCGCCAAGCTAGGGACTGCATCGCCGCGCCCCGTGCCGCGCGACAAAAAAATGATGGGGTCGAAAAAAAGCTGTTGACGCCCCTCGGCCGGATCATTAAACAACCGCCCACACACCGAGCACCGAGCCCAGGTGGCGGAATTGGTAGACGCGCAGGTTTCAGGTACCTGTGGCAGAAATGTCGTGGAAGTTCGAGTCTTCTCCTGGGCACCATTTCTTTCTACCCGGCTGCGCCGCATGCACAGCTCCTTCGATCGAGAAGGAGAAAGTGCAGAGCGGCGTTCGTCGTTTCTAGGGTCCATGGCCGGGGGCCTGACCACCCCGGGACGCGACCATGCCCATCGACCTTCATGACGGCGACCTCCCCGACGGCCTCGACCTCGCCGTCGGCGCCCGCGACAATTGCGTGGCTATCGACACCGAGACCATGGGGCTGAACCCCCACCGCGACCGCCTCTGCCTCGTGCAGCTGTCGGCCGGCGACGGCGCCGTCCATCTCGTCCAGTTCCGCCCCGGCCAGTACGAGGCGCCGAACCTGAAGCGCCTGCTGACCCGCCCCGACGTGACCAAGCTGTTCCACTTCGCCCGCTTCGACGTGGCGGTGATGAAAGCCTATCTCGGCGTCGGCTGCCAGCCGGTCTATTGCACCAAGGTGGCCTCCAAGCTGGTCCGCACCTTCACCGACCGCCATGGCCTGAAGGATCTGTGCAAGGACCTGCTGGGCGTCGAGATCTCCAAGCAGCAGCAGTCCTCCGACTGGGGCGCGCCCGAGCTGACCACCGACCAGATGAAGTATGCGGCATCCGACGTGCTGCACCTGCATGACCTGAAGGCGAAGCTGGACGTCATGCTGGCGCGCGAGGGCCGCACCCATCTGGCCCAGGCCTGCTTCGACTTCCTGCCCGCCCGCGGCGAGCTGGACCTCGGCGGCTGGGAAACTCCGGACATCCTGGCGCACTGACGCCGATAAAGCCCTCTCCCGGGACGGGAGAGGGAGCCACCTGCGACACCTCACCCCCTGACCGGCCGTGGATTTGACCCGGCGTCCGCCGGGGGGCATACTGCGCGACGCGCCTGCCTGGAGTCCTCCGGGCAGGCGCCGTGTTTGTGAACGGCCCGCGGACGGGCCTTTTGAATGGAAGGCATGACAGCCTTGACCAGCGTTATCACGTCCAGCCTGACCGACAACTCCACCGCTTCGACGGAAGTGGAGAACCGCGATCTCGCCTGCGCCACCCGCGTCCTGCGGACCGAGGCCGATGCGCTGGTCGCGCTGGCCGGCAGCCTCGACGGGGAGTTCCTGCGGGCGCTCGACATCCTCCAGGGCATCGAAGGCCGCGTCGTCGTCACCGGCATGGGCAAGTCGGGACATGTCGCCCGCAAGATCGCCGCGACCATGGCCTCCACCGGCACGCCGGCCCTCTTCGTCCATCCGGGCGAGGCGAGCCACGGCGACCTCGGCATGATCGCCAGGATCGACGCGGTGGTGGCGCTCTCCAACTCCGGCGAGACGCACGAACTGGCGGACATCATCGCCTACACCCGCCGCTTCGGCATCCCGCTGATCGGCATGACGCGGCGCGCCGCCTCCTCGCTGGCCGAACAGTCGGACGTGGCGCTGGTGGTGCCGCCGGAGCCGGAAGCCTGCCCGCTGGGGCTGGCGCCCACCACCTCCACCACCATGATGCTGGCGCTGGGCGACGCGCTGGCGGTGGCGCTGCTGGAGCGGCGCGGCTTCTCCGCCGCCGATTTCCGCGAGTTCCATCCCGGCGGCCAGCTCGGCCGCGCATTGCTGAAGGTCACCGACATCATGCACAAGGGCGATGATTTGCCCCTGTGCCGTCTTGACTCGCCGCTGTCCGAGGTCATCTTCGAGATGACGGCCAAGCGGCTGGGCTGCGTCGGGGTGACCGACGAAGCCGGGGCGCTGGTCGGGATCATCACCGACGGCGACGTGCGCCGTCATCTGACGCCGGAGCTTCTGGCGGAACGCGCGGACAGCATCATGTCGCCGCGGCCCAAGACCATCCGCCCGAAGGCGTTGATCGTCGAGGCGTTGCGCGAGATGAACGACAAGAAGATCACCACCCTGTTCGTGATCGAGGCAGACCGGCCGCTCGGCATCGTGCACATCCACGATGTCCTGCGCGCCGGCGCCGCCTGACGCCGTTCCCACCCATCATGGAAGCCAAGCGCCGAGCCGGAGGGACGAAGAGTTGAGCCTGGACGACCTGCGCAGCACCGACCGTACGGCAGCCGGCCGCACCGAACCCGCGCCCACCCCCGGCGGACAGGGCGGAGCCAAGCCAACCCCGGTCCATGCCCCGGCGGAGTCGCCGGCGGTTCTGCGGGCGCACCGGCGGCGCGACACCCGTCCGGTCAGCCGGGTCTACAGCCGCTTTGTCTCGGCCATGAAGTTCGTGCTGCCGGCGGCGGCGCTGGCGATGGTGGCGCTGCTGGCCGCATGGCCGTCGCTGAACAGTCCGCCGACGCCGCGCATCTCCGCCGATGCCGGGCAGAGCGAGATGCTGAAGCCGCGCTATTTCAGCCTGGACGAACACAACCAGCCCTTCTCGCTGGTGGCGGCCAAGGCCGACAAGTCGGCCGACCAGCCCGACATCGTCCTGCTGGACGAACCGCAGGCGGAGATGACCGAAAGCACCGGCACCTGGGTGACCATGCGTTCCGACAAGGGCTGGTACAATCAGGTCACCGGCATCCTGCTGATGCGCGGCAACGTCCATGTCCTGCGCGACGACGGCAACGAGTTCACCACCAGCGAGGCAGAGGCCGACATCCGCAAGGGCAACGCCTGGGGCGAGCAGGCGGTGACCGGCCAGGGTCCGCAGGGCGAGATCAACGCCATCGGCTTCCGCATGACGGACCGCGGCAAGAACGTCGTCTTCCTCAACCAGTCGAAGGCCGAGGTCCAGGCCGCCGAGCGCCCCGGGAGCAAGAAGCCGTGACGTCCAAACGGTCGCCATTCCGTCCACCCACACTCCGTATTGCCCTGACCCTGTCGGCCATCCTGGCCGGCGGGTTTTTCTCTTTCGCACCTCTGGTTCCGGGGCAGGCATTCGCCCAGGGGCTGCCCGGCATGGGCGGCAAGCAGCCGGTGGAGATCAACGCCGATCAGGCGATCGAATGGCACCAGGACGTCCGCGCCTATGTGGCGCGCGGCAACGCGTCGGCCAAGCGCAACGACTCGACCGTCTTCGCCGACGTGCTGACCGCCTATTACCGCGAGGTGCCCGGCAAGGGGAACGAGGTGTTCCAGCTGGTGGCCGACGGCAACGTCCGTATCGTCAGCCCGACCCAGCAGGTGTTCGGCGACCATGGCGTCTATGACGTCGACAAGCAGTTGGCCGTCGTCACCGGCAAGGACCTGAAGCTGGTCACCACCAAGGATGTCATCACCGCCCGCGACAGCCTGGAATATTACGAGGCGCAGGACCTGACCGTGGCGCGCGGCGACGCGGTGGCGGTGCGCGGCAACGACCGGCTGCGCGCCGACGTGCTGATCGGCCGGCTGAAGAAGATGCCGGACGGCACCACCCAGATGGAGCGGATCGACGGGTCCGGCAACGTCGTCGTCACCACGCCCACCGACGTGGCGCTGGCCGACAAGCTGGTCTATTCCGTCGCCGACAACGTCGCGGTGCTGATGGGCAACGTCAAGATCACCCGCGGCGACAACCAGCTGAACGGCGAAGCCGCCGAGATGAACATGAACACCAAGATCAACCGCGTCATCGCCGGCCGCGACGCCGGCGGCCGGGTCAGCGGCCTGCTGATTCCCGGCGAAAAGAATGAGGGCGGGAAATCCGGCGCGCCCGCAGGCAAGAAGCCGTGACCGTGCTGACCGCGAACGGACCCGGCGCCGCGCCCGCCGGCAGCAGCCCCACGGCATCCGCCCCGACCGAAGGGCTGGTGGCGCAGCATCTCGGCAAGTCGTTCAAGAAGCGGCCGGTGGTGCGCGACGTCTCCATCAGCGTCCAGCGCGGCGAGGCGGTCGGGCTGCTCGGCCCCAACGGCGCCGGCAAGACCACCTGCTTCTATATGATCACCGGGCTGATCGCCGCCGATTCCGGAACGATCACGCTGGACGGCCAGGACATCACCGCCCTGCCGATGTATCGCCGCGCCCGGCTCGGCATCGGCTATCTGCCGCAGGAGGCCTCGATCTTCCGCGGCATGACGGTGGAGAACAACATCCGCTCCGTGCTGGAGGTGGTGGAGAGCGACCGCGACGCGCGCGAGGCGATGCTGGACGAGCTGCTGGCCGAATTCTCGGTCACGCATCTGCGCCGCTCGCCCGCCCTGGCGCTGTCGGGCGGCGAGCGGCGGCGCGTGGAGATCGCCCGCGCGCTTGCCGGCCAGCCGCACTTCATCCTTCTGGACGAACCGCTGGCCGGCATCGATCCCATCGCGGTGAACGACATCCGCGAGCTGGTCGGCCACCTGCGAGACCGCGGCATCGGCGTGCTGATCACCGACCACAATGTGCGTGAAACGCTCGATCTCGTCGATCGGGCATACATTTTGCACGACGGTGTGGTACTAATGGAGGGACGGCCGGACGAGATCGTGGCGCACGAGGGCGTGCGCCGGGTCTATCTCGGCGACCGGTTCAGTCTGTAGCCCTCCGTTCCCACTGGTCCCGGTTCCACAGCCATGGCGCTTGCTCAACGTCTCGACCTTCGACAAGCCCAGACACTGGTGATGACGCCGCAGCTGCAGCAGGCAATCAAGCTGCTGCAGCTGTCGAACATCGAACTGTCGGACTTCGTGGATCGCGAGATCGAGCAGAACCCGCTGCTTGAGCGCGACAGCGGCCCGAGCGACGGCGGCAGCGACCCCGTCGGCGACGGTGCCGGCGGCGAGGCGCCGGGCGGGCTGGACGGCCCCGGCGGAATGGAGGCGAACGGCCTCAGCATCGACGGGCTGAACGGCCGCGACGACGGGCCGGCGCTGGCGCCGACCGACGGACGCACCCGCGACACCGTGGAGATGACCTCGTCGGACACGATGGCCTCCTCGTCGGAATCACCGCTCGACACCGATTTCGAGAATGTCTATGGCGACGACCGCTTTTCCGACGGCTCGGACGGCGGCAGCGAGGTCTACGGCTCCTATGGCGACCGCGGCGGCCGCAGCGGCTTCGACGACGACGACAGCAACCTCGAAGCGACGCTGACCAGCGAAAAGAACCTGCGCGACCATCTGACCGAACAGCTGAAGATCGACCTGCCCGATCTCGGCGACCAGCTGATCGGGCTGGCCCTGATCGACATGCTGGACGAGGCCGGCTGGCTGGTCGGTTTCGACGCCCAGGCGATGGCCGAACAGCTGGGCTGCGACGTCGAGCGGGTGGAGCGTGTGCTGGCCGCCTGCCAGCGCTTCGACCCGCCCGGCATCTTCGCCCGTTCGCTGAAGGAATGCCTGGCGATCCAGCTGCGCGAGAAGAACCGGCTCGACCCGGCGATGGCGGCGCTGCTCGACAACCTGGAGCTTCTGGCCGCGCGCAACCTGCCGGCCATCATGAAGGTCTGCGGCGTCGATGCCGAGGACGTTGCCGACATGGTCGTCGACATCCGCAAGCTGAACCCCAAGCCGGCGCTGGCCTTCGACCACACGCCGGCCCAGCTGGTCACCCCCGACATCCTGATGCGCGCCAATCCCGGCGGCGGCTGGCTGATCGACCTGAACCCGGACACGCTGCCGCGCGTGCTGGTCAACCACCGCTATTTCGCCCGCATCTCCGACAGCGCCCGCAACAAGGCCGACAAGGAATACATCTCCGAACGGTTCCAGTCGGCGAACTGGCTGGTGAAGTCGCTGCACCAGCGGGCCACCACCATCCTGAAGGTGGCCAGCGAGATCATCCGCCAGCAGGACGCCTTCTTCATCCACGGCGTCTCGCATCTTCGGCCGCTGATCCTGCGCGACATCGCCGAGGCCATCGGCATGCATGAGAGCACCGTCAGCCGCGTCACCACCAACAAGTTCATGGCGACCCAGCGCGGCGTCTTCGAGCTGAAATACTTCTTCACCTCCGCCATCCAGGGTGCCGACGGCCAGGCTTCCCATTCCGCGGAGGCGGTTCGGCACCGCATCAAGACCATGATCGATGCGGAAAAGCCGGAAGACGTGCTTTCGGACGACAAACTGGTGGAGATTCTCCGTGCGGAAGGGATCGACATTGCGCGGCGGACGGTCGCGAAGTATCGTGAGGCGATGAAAATACCGTCATCGGTGCAGCGACGACGTGCCAAGATGTCACGCATGTAGGTGGGACGGACGGGGGAGGGCTTGATTGACAGTCCGGTGACCCTTGCCTATCGTCCCGGCCCGCAAGCGGCGGATCAGCATCTTTAGAATGCGTGCATCTTCGAACGTCGTGTCTACACCGTCCCCAGCGGACCAATTTTTGGAAACGTTCCACCATGCAACTCTCCGTCAAAGGCAAGCAGCTCGATGTGGGCGACGCTCTGCGCACCCATGTGGCCGATAGCCTGAACGCCGTCGTCGGCAAGTACTTCGACAAGCCGATCGAGGCGAATGTCGTCCTGACCAAGGACGCGCATCTCTACAAGGCCGACATCCAGGTCCATGTGGGCCGCGGCATCGTCCTGCAGAGTGCCGGCGACGCCACCGAACCCTACCCGGCCTTCGACATCGCCTGCGAAAAGCTGGCCAAGCGCCTGCGCCGCTACAAGCGCCGCCTGCGCGACCACCACGCCGCCGAGAACGGCGCCGCCCTCCCGGCCAGCTACCGCGTGCTGGAGGCCGAGGCCGAGGAGCATCACGACGAGGTCGAGGCTGCCGCCGACGGCGTTGCCAACCCGATGGTCGTCGCCGAGATGGAGACGAGCATCGCCACCCTGTCGGTCAGCGAGGCGGTGATGCGCCTGGAGTTGGCGCAGGCCCCCGCCCTGATGTTCCACAATGGTGCGCATGGCCGCCTGAACATGGTCTATCGCCGCGCCGACGGAAACATCGGCTGGGTCGACCCGGCGGAGAAGGCCGGCGCCTGACGGCGCCGACCCGTCTCCCTGGTCAAGAAGCGTCATGCTCGACCTCATCTCTCCGCACGCCATCCTCCCGAACCTGAAGGCCGGCAACAAGAAGCAGGCCCTGCAGGAGATGGCGCGCAAAGCGTCCGAGCTGACCGGTCAGCACGAGCGCGCGATCTTCGATGTGCTTCTGGAGCGCGAAAGGCTGGGCACGACCGGCGTGGGCCATGGCATCGCCATCCCGCACGGCAAGCTGTCCAGCCTGGACCGCGTCCATGGCGTCTTCGCCCGCCTGGAGCGGCCCATCGATTTCGACGCGATCGATGAGCAGCCGGTCGATCTGATCTTCCTCCTCCTCGCCCCGGAACAGGCGGGAGCCGACCATCTGAAGGCGCTCGCCCGCGTGTCACGCCTTCTGCGCGACCAGTCCATGTGCGAGAAGCTGCGCGGAGCCGAATCCGGCGACGCGATGTACGCGCTCCTGACCCAGCACGAGCCGAGCACGTCCAACTGACGGGTCGCCGGTGAAGGGCACAGCATGCCGAAAGGGCCGCCGCACGGGACCGTGCGCGGCCCTTTTTCTTTGGCGGTGGATACACCAATTGGTGTGGGGCCGGATGGGCTGGTACACTGGGCTACACCACCGACGGGAGGCCAAGACCATGGGAAGCGCACAGCGCAGACCCTGGATTTCGCCGCAGGACTATCTTGCCGCCGAGAGGGGCGCGGAGGTCCGCCACGAATATGTCGACGGAGAGATCTTCGCCATGGTCAGGGCGAGCCGCCGTCACGCGACCATCGTCGGCAACCTGTTCGTCGCCCTGCGGCAGGCCGCCCGCGCCCGCGGATGTCATGCCTATGCGAATGATGTGAAGGTTCGGGTCGAGGCGGCGAACGCCTTCTACTATCCCGACCTCGTCGCGACCTGCGCCGGTGGCGACAACGACCCCTATGTCGTCAAGGACCCGGTCCTGGTCGTGGAGGTGCTGTCCGACAGCACCGAGGCCATCGACCGCCGCGAGAAGCGGACCAACTACCAGAAGATTCCGTCCCTGCGCGAAATCGTCCTCGTCTCGCAGTCGGAGCATCTGGTCGAGGTGTACCGCCGTGACGGCAGCGGCTGGACCGTCGATATGGTGCGCGATGGCCTAGTCATGCTGGCCGCGCTGGACCTCTCTCTGCCGCTGGACGCTGTGTACGAGGACTGAGCGGCGGTCCGCGCTTTCTAAATTCCTCTCTCACTCGACCGTCATCCCCGCCTTCGCGGGAATGACGGTCGAAGAAGTGATTTTATTCCAATACCTTATCGAACCTTGCCCCTCACCCCCGCTCCGCCCAGCCCATGTAGTTCACGTCCAGGTCCCGCGCGTTCAGCCGGAACTCGGCGCTCAGCGGGTTGTACGTGATGCCGGTCAGGTCGCGTACGCTCAGCCCGTACGTGCGTACGGCGGCGTTCAGTTCGGACGGCCGCAGGAACTGGCGCCAGTTGTGGGTGCCGCGCGGCAGCCAGCGCAGGATGTACTCCGCCCCGACGATGGCCAGCGCGAAGGACTTCGGCGTGCGGTTCAGCGTTGCCAGGAACAGCACGCCGCCGGGGGCCAGCAGGTCGGACAGCGACTTTACGAACAGGTCCACGTCGGCGACATGCTCGATCACCTCCATCGCCAGCACCACGTCGAACTTTTCGCCGCTGGCCGCCAGAGCCTCGGCGGTGGTGGCGCGGTAGTCGACGGTCGTGCCGGTCTCGGCGGCATGGGTGGCGGCTGTCTTGATGTTCTTTTCCGACGCATCGACGCCGACCACCTCGGCGCCCATCCGCGCGATCGGCTCGGCCAGCAGGCCGCCGCCGCAGCCGATGTCGACCACCCGCAGGCCCGCCAGCGCGTTGGGGGCCAGCGGGTCGCGGCCCAGCCGCTTGCACACCTCATCGCGGATGTAGGTAAGGCGCAGCGGGTTCAGCCGGTGCAGCGGCTTGAACTTTCCGGTCGGATCCCACCACTCGGCGGCGATGGCGGAGAAGCGGGCGACATCCTCCGGATCCACGGTTCCACCACCGATCCCACTGGCCGGGGCGGTTGCGGACGCGTGCGGGAAGGCGGAGGATGAGGCGGTCATGGTGAAAATCCGTAAACTGTGAGGCGGGACGGGTGCGGGCAACTTGCCTCGCTTCCACCGACGGAGTATGGATACGCCGCCCCGCGCCGGCAACGGTGGAGCGGGGGTGCGCTCAGCCGACCCGCATGATCCATATGTCATGACCGGGCGGCCAGACATGGTGTGAGGTATGGCGCGGATCGTCCTGAAGTTCGGAGGCACGTCGGTCGGCGACATCGACCGCATCAAGAACGTGGCCCGGAAGGTCGAGCAAGAGGTGAAGGCGGGGCATCAGGTCGCCGTCGTCGTGTCGGCGATGTCCGGCGTGACCAACCAGCTCGTCAAATACTGCAACGACATCGACAAGCTGCATGACGCGCGCGAATATGACGCGGTCGTCGCATCGGGCGAGCAGGTGACCTCCGGTCTCCTGGCCATCGCCCTGCAGTCGCTCGGCATCCCCGCCCGCTCCTGGGCCGGCTGGCAGGTGCCGATCCGCACCGACGACACGCATGGCAAGGCGCGCATCGTCGCCATCGACACCACCGAGATGGAAAAGTCCCTGCAGACCGGCGAAGTCGCCGTGGTCGCGGGCTTCCAGGGCGTGTCGGAACAGGGCCGCATCGCCACGCTGGGCCGCGGCGGTTCGGACACCTCGGCGGTGGCGCTGGCGGCGGCGGTGAAGGCCGACCGCTGCGACATCTACACCGACGTCGACGGCGTCTACACCACCGACCCGCGCATCGTCGCCAAGGCGCGCAAGCTCGACAAGATCACCTACGAGGAAATGCTGGAGATGGCCTCGCAGGGGGCCAAGGTGCTTCAGACCCGCTCGGTCGAGATGGCGATGAACCACCGCGTGCGCGTGCAGGTGCTGTCGAGCTTCGAAGCCGCTGCGGGCAGTTCGCTTCCCGGAACCCTGGTTGTTGACGAGGACGAGATCGTGGAAAAGGAAGTTGTTAGCGGCATCGCCTACAGCCGCGACGAGGCGAAGATCACCCTGGTGGGCGTCGCCGACCAGCCGGGCGTCGCCGCCGCCATCTTCGGTCCGCTGACCGACAACGCCGTCAACGTCGACATGATCGTCCAGAACGTGTCGGAAGACGGCAAGTCCACCGACATGACCTTCACCGTCGGCAAGGCGGACATCGCCCGCGCCGTGAAGGTGCTGGAGGATGCGCAGTCCACCCTGAACTACAAGCGCATCGTCTCGGATGCCAACGTGGTCAAGGTGTCGGTCATCGGTGTCGGCATGCGCAGCCATGCCGGCGTCGCCCAGCGCATGTTCAAGGCGCTGGCCGACAAGGGCATCAACATCCAGGTCATCTCGACCTCGGAGATCAAGATTTCGGTCCTGATCGCCGAAGAGTATGCGGAGCTGGCGCTGCGCGCCCTGCACACCGCCTACGGCCTGGACGCCGCCTGATCGCAGGTGGCGACCCGGTTGCCGGGGACCGCAACAGCAGGGGAGGGCCGGCCATGACCGACGCCACATCGTACGCGGCGGCAGCATCGGCCCGGCTCGACCGGCTCTGGAGACGGGGCCGGGAGTTCCTCGGCACCCGCACCGCCGTGATGGGCGGAGCCATGAGCTGGGTGTCCGAACGGCACCTGGTCTCGGCCATCTCCAACGCCGGCGGCTTCGGCGTGCTGGCCTGCGGCTCCATAGCCCCGGACCAGCTGGCGGTGGAGATCGCCGGCACCCGGGCGCTGACCGACAAGCCGTTCGGCGTCAACCTCATCAACATGCACCCGGCGCTGGACCAGCTGATCGACGTCTGCCGCGAGCAGCGCGTCGGCCATGTGGTCGTCGCCGGCGGCCTGCCGTCCAGCGCCACCCTGCGCCGGATCAAGGACGGCGGGGCCAAGGCTATGGCCTTCGCGCCGACGCTGACCGCCGGCCGGCGGCTGGCGAAGCACGGCGCCGACGCGCTGGTGATCGAGGGAACCGAGGCCGGCGGCCATATCGGCCCGGTCTCCACCACCGTGCTGGCCCAGGAAGTCCTGCCCGAGCTGCGCGAGGTGCCGGTGTTCGTCGCCGGCGGCGTCGGCCGGGGCGAGACGATCCTCTCCTATCTGGAACTGGGGGCGGCCGGCGTGCAGGTCGGTACCCGCTTCGTCTGTGCCACCGAATGCGTGGCCCATCCCAATTTCAAGCAGGCCTTCATCCGCGCGTCGGCCCGCGACGCCCAGCCGTCGGTGCAGATCGACCCGCGCTTTCCCGTCATCCCGGTGCGCGCGCTGATGAACGAGGCGTCCAAGCGCTTCATGGAGTTCCAGCGCGACGTCATCGCCAGGGTCGATTCCGGCGTCATGAGCCGCGACGAGGGCATGCTGGAGATCGAGCATTTCTGGGCCGGGGCGCTGCGCCGCGCGGTGATCGAGGGCGACGTGGAGAACGGCTCCCTGATGGCCGGGCAGAGCGTCGGGCTGGTCACCCGCGAACAGCCGGTGGCCGACATCCTGGCCGAATTGATCGCCCAGGCCGAATCGGCGCTGGCTCGGCGGGCGATGGATGAGGCATCGTTGGCAGGATTGGGGAGCCTGATGGCGGAGCCGCCCGTGGGAGCGCTGTAGCGACATGACCGACACCCTCGACACGGCAACCGGTGACGGCGGTATGGGCGGGGGGATGCAGCCCCGCTTCGACGGAACCTCGTCGCGCCGGCTGCTCGCCCGGCTCCGCGACATCATGGCCGGGTCGGGGTCGGGGCAGGACCGGCTGGACAAGATCGTCACGCTGATCGCGGCGGAGATGAAGGCGGACGTCTGCTCCTGCTACGTCATGCGCGCCGGCGAGGTGCTGGAGCTGTTCTCAACCGAGGGCCTGAACAAGACCGCCGTCCACAACACCCGCCTGCGGGTGGGCGAGGGCATCGTCGGCTACATCGCCGGCCACGCCCGCCCGGTGGCGATGGACAACGCGCCCTCCCACCCCAGCTTCGCCTACCGTCCGGAGACGGGCGAGGACCCGTTCCAGTCGTTGGCCGGCGTGCCGATCCTGCGCGGCAGCAAGGTGCGCGGCGTTCTGGTGATCCAGCACAAGGACCGCCGCCGCTATGTCGAGGAGGAGGTGGAAACCCTCCAGACCATCGCCATGGTCGTCGCCGAGCTGGTGGCCCAGAGCGAGCTGGTCAGTCCGGTGGAGGTCACCACCACCGGCGATCCCGTGCTGCTGCCGGCCCGCCTGTCGGGCACGGCGATGAGCGCCGGGCTGGCCATCGGCCTCGCCGTCATCCACCGGCCGCAGCTGACCGTTCGCCAGATGGTGGCGGAGGATGCCGATGCCGAGCTGGAACGCTTCAACACCGCGCTGCAGACCATGCACAGCGCCATCGACGACCTGCTGGAAGCGGCGTCGCTGGCGGGCCTCAGCGAACCGCGCGACATTCTGGAGACCTACCGGATGTTCGCCGAGGACCGCGGCTGGCTGTCGCGCATCCGCGAGGCGATCCGCGTCGGCCTGACGGCGGAAGCGGCGGTGCAGCAGGTGCAGAACGACACCCGCGCCCGCATGAGCCATCTGACCGATCCCTATATCCGGGAACGGTTGATGGATCTGGAGGATCTGACCAACCGGTTGCTGCAACATCTGGCCGGCAAGACCACCGGCACCGACGGCGCCACCCTGCCGGACGAGATGATCCTGGTCGCCCGCTCCATGGGGCCGGCGGAACTGCTGGACTACGACCGCTCGCGCCTGCGCGGTCTGCTGCTGGAGGAAGGCTCGCCGGCCAGCCATGTCTGCATCGTCGCCCGCGCGCTGAACATCCCGGTGGTGCAGGCGGCCGACGCGCTGAACCGGATCGAGCCGCTGGACCAACTGATCGTCGACGGCGACCATGGGCAGGTCTTCATCCGCCCGGCCGAAGACATCCAGATGGCCTTCGGCGAAGCGGTGGCGTTGCAGCACCGCAAGGAACAGATGTATGCGGAGATCCGCAAATTCCCGTCGGTGACGCGCGACGGGGTGCCGATCTCCATGCATCTGAACTGCGGCCTGCTGATCGACCTGCCGCACCTGACCGCCAGCGGGGCGGAGGGCGTCGGTCTCTACCGCACCGAAATCCCCTTCATGGTCCGCGCCTCCTACCCCGACGTGAAGGCGCAGACCGACCTCTATTCCCGCATCATGGACGAGGTCGGCGAAAAGCCGATCGTCTTCCGCACGCTGGATGTCGGCGGCGACAAGATGCTGCCCTACATGACCGGCGGCGAGGAGGAGAACCCGGCGCTGGGCTGGCGCGCCGTGCGCATCGGGCTCGACCACCCGTCGCTGCTGCGCCAGCAGTTGCGCGCCCTGTTGCAGGCCGCCGGCGGCCGGCCGCTGTCGGTGATGTTCCCGATGATCGCCGAGGTCGCGGAGTTCGACGGCGCCCGCCGCCTGCTGGAACTGGAGCTGAAGCGGCTCGCCGCCCAGGGTATCGAACCGCCCAGCAGCCTGCGCGTCGGCACGATGCTGGAGGTGCCGTCGCTGTTATGGCAACTTCCGGCGCTGCTGCCCAAGCTGGATTTCCTGTCGGTCGGCTCCAACGACCTGACCCAGTATCTGTTCGCCGCCGATCGCGGCAACCCACGCACCTCGACCCGCTACGACCCGCTGTCGCCGTCGATGCTGTGCGTGCTGCGCCGGCTGGTCGACGAATGCACCCGGCACAAGGTGTCGCTCAGCATCTGCGGCGAGATGGCCGGCCGGCCGCTCGACGCCATGGCGCTGATCGGCGTCGGCTTCCGCACTTTGTCGATGTCGCCGCCGTCGGTCGGTCCGGTGAAGACGATGCTGCGCTCGCTCGAGGTCGCGGCGCTGCGGGATTACATGGGCGGGCTCTACACCGGGGCCGACCACAGCCTGCGCGACAAGCTGAAGACCTTCGCCAAGGACCATGGCGTGATCATCTGACGGGGCCGTCGCCTCGGCCATGTCGCAAAGTAAAAAGGCGGCGCCACTATGGCGCCGCCTTTTTCATGGGCCGTACTTGCCGAAAAAACAGGCTGAGAAATAGAAGGAGCGGTCAGAGGGTTGCCGGCGTAATCCATTCGCGTCGCGATCCGATGGAAAGCGAAACCGCGAAAACCTGTATGAGTCCGCGCAAAGTCTGTTAGGATTTTCAGAGGATTTACAGCGCAGTCCATGCGCCGGGCATCCATTCTTTTCCCCCGATCCCTTGCTGCCGCGGGTCGACATCGGCACGCGCCGTCACCGGCATGCTTTTTCATCGGAGGGCCTTCATGCGCATTCGCCTGGGTTACCGGCTGAATTTCAGCTTTCCCGCCCCCACACCGATGATCGTGATGCTGAACGTGCATTACACGCGCGTCGGCGATCTGGAGCGGCCCGACCACATCGTCACCAGCGTGCCGGCGCCGATCCAGGGCTATCGCGACAGCTTCGGCAACTGGTGCAGCCGGCTGGTCGCGCCCGCCGGCCCCGTCACCATCAGTGCCGACAGCATCATCCGCGACAGCGGCGCGCACGATCCGGCGGACCATGGCGCCGTGCAGCACCGCGTGGACGAGTTGCCGGCCGACACGCTGCTGTTCCTTCTGGGAAGCCGCTATTGCGAAACCGACGTCCTGTCGGACGAGGCTTGGCGGCTGTTCGCGGGCACCCCGCCGGGTTGGGCGCGGGTGCAGGCGATCTGCGACTTCGTCCACGGCCATGTGACGTTCGGCTACGAGCATTCGCGCCCGACGCGGACCGCCGCCCAGACCTATGCCGAGAAACGCGGGGTCTGCCGCGACTACGCCCATCTCGCCATTGCCTTCTGCCGCGCCATGAACATTCCCGCGCGCTACTGCACCGGCTACATCAGCGACATCGGCCAGCCGCCGCCCTATGCGCCGATGGATTTCGCCGCCTGGATGGAGGTGTATCTGGGCGGTCGCTGGCATGTCTTCGACCCGCGGAACAACGCTCCCCGGATCGGGCGCATTCTGATCGCGCAGGGACGCGACGCGGCCGACGTGCCGCTCACCCACACCTTCGGCCCCAACACCCTGACGGAATTCCAGGTCTGGACCGACGAGGTGACCGCCTGATCCGCGTCAGGGCCTCCGTTTATGCCTGGCCCGCCACCACTTGGCCTGCCGTGGCGGACAGTGCCGCGGCGGACAACGGGACAGGCACGCGGGCCCGTTCGCGGCGCGGCAACTGTGCGATCCGGTGCAAATCCGTCACCCAGGGCGACGGGTAGCTGTCGGTGCCGAAGACCCAGACGGCATCGACGGCGCCACCCGGTTTGCGCAGCAGCACGCGGGCGTCGTGGCCGTCCTTTCCGGCCTGGTTGGCGGCCTGTACCGCGGCGATCAGCGCGCCGGCCTGTCCATTGGGGAAGGGGCCATAGCGCTCCCCCTCAAACCGGATGAACCAGCCGTCCGTTCGGCACGACACGATGTAATGGGCTGAAAGGCTCATGAGGTCACTGCTCCTTGAAGGCGGTCGCGCCGGCGGCACGGGCCATGGTGAGACGGGTCAGCACGGCGCCCCGCAGCAGGCCGGCATGGCCCGGCGGCGGAAAGGTTGGCGGAAGGAGGCCGGCTTCCGGCGTGGCGTGGAGCGTCGGGTGCCAGCGGCGCTCGGCATTGGTCCAGCGCAGCTGCTCGCGCAGCAGATCGGCGCCATGGGGGCATTGCCCCTCGATGGAGTGGAGCGGGGATGTCATGACCGTTCCCCCGGCCGGAATGTCAGAATGAAGAAGGCAAGGCTTGTCCCAGCGTCCATGGGTGCTCTCCGACACTGTTCTCCGACGATGGCCGGATGATCGGCAAGATCGGTGGCCATGCCGTCCGGATAGAGTCACGCCAGGAAAACGCTTCGGATGCACCATCCTCGGCAAAGAGGAAGCAAGCCTGGAGTGGCTTCGTTAAATTTTAAATGGTGATCCGTTGGAAAATTTACAATGAATGTTTTAAATGGATTGCGAGTCTCCTGGCCTGACGAACTGAAAACAATGGTATTTTTGCCGGGGATTTTATAGGTTCATTCTCTGGTTTCATTATAATTTCCTCTGGAAGCCCAATCCGCGCATCCGGACATCTGCGAGAGTCCGGACAACCAGCGCGCCTTCCGCCGGCGGTGCGACGCCTGCCTCTGCTGCAACGCCGCGCCGCCGCCGATGCCGCCGCCTTCCGGCCCGGACGCTGGTCTGAACGGGTCGCGGTTCTGACGTCAATGACTGAACTCACCTCTCGCCATGGCGAGGTGGTGCATCTGGTGGTGGCTTCCCTGGGCCATGAGGCCGATGAACCCAAGTCCCCGGATATGGGCCGTCTGCTTCGGGTCGGCGGCGGTGACGGTCAGCGAGACGCCGTTCGGTAGGGGCTCGGCCTTGACTGTCCAGCCGTTCGTGCCATCGATCTCGTGAGCGTGCGCCGGCACCATCCGGCGGATCGCCTCCAGTGTCCGCCCGTCACCGGTGACGGCATAATTGGCTCCTCCGTCCACCGGCGTCGCAACAGCCGTCGCGTTGAGCGTGACTTCGTTCATGTCGACGAGGTGCCGGCGCAACGCCTCGATGTTCACCCGGGACCAGTCGGTGGCCGGATCGGCCTCCAGGATGCCGACGATCTCCTGAATGGTGCCGAAGGCATCCTGGCCGGGCATGGTCGGGACCGCGCCGGATGGCGATGCGGGTGCGTCGGCATGCCGGGCGGCATGGTGGGCGGCGTGGTCCATCGGCATCGCGGTCTGAGCCGCGGCACTCCCAAATCCGATGCCAAGTCCAACAGCGGTGACGAGGGCAAGGGTGACGGCGGTGCGGATCGGCATGGGACTCCTCCTGGTCGGTGGCCTCGCCGGACGGTAGCCGGGCGCCCTGCAATGCCATATGATTGCAATCATACGGCCGAGAATTCCGGGTGAGGCGGTTTTGGGAAAGCTGGGGGCAAGCGCATGGGTCGGGCTCCTCGAACCGCAACGGCTCCATCGCCGATGCCTGAAGCTGGGCGAGGCGTTGTTCCGGCAGGGCGATGCGACCGTGGCGGTCTTTCATGTCGACCGAGGCCGGGTGCGCCTCGTGCGGCACCTCGAGGACGGATCGTCGGTGACGCTGCACATTGCCCGCGCCGGTGAGAGTTTTGCCGAGGCCGCTCTGTGGGCGGAGGCCTACCACTGCGATGGCGTCGCCGAAACGCCCTCCCAGGTCACGGTGATCCCGAAGCCGGACCTGCTCGCCGCCCTGGAGGACAACCCCCAAGCCGCGCTTGCCCTGGCGCGTGGGCTTGCCGCTCATGTCCGCGACCTGCGCAGCCGTCTGGAATTGCGGAACATCCGGTCTGCGTCGGAGCGGATTATGGCGTGGCTTCGGCTCCAGGTGTCGGGCGATCCGCCGATGCTGCGGCTCGACCGGCCTTGGACGGAGATCGCCGCCGAGATCGGACTGACGCACGAAGCCATCTACCGGGCCTTGGCCGTCCTGGAGCGCACGGGGCGGCTTGTCCGGGAGAACGGGATGGTGACGCTCTCCGCCGGTTCAGGAACGGTTGAGGGTGCCGCCCGAAAGGATTGATGACGAACCGAGCGCATACCGCCGTACCGTTTGCCCAGTCGTCAACCGGGACCGCCCATGTTGGAATACTGGGCGCCGTCCCGGCGTCCATCGAGCAGCCCACGCTCTCGCGGGCTGCAAAACGGGAGGAACACCATGCTCAGGAACGTCGCTTTGGCAGCCGTCTTCGCCGTCGCTCTGACCGGTCCGGCGCTCGCCAACAGTTGTCCCAAACACATGGCCGCCATCGACCAGGCCCTGGCGGCCAATCCGAAGTTGAGCGCCGATCAGATGACGCAGGTGAAGAAACTCCGCGCCGATGGCGAGGCGTTCCATAAACAGGGCAAGCATGCCGAGTCGGAGGCGACGCTCGCCCAGGCCGAAACCATCCTCGGCATCAAGAAGTGACATAGGGTGCCATGGGGGCGGAGCGATGCTCGCGCCCCCGTGGCACCGCGCTTGTAGCGCGGTCGTGCAGCGGTTCAGCCTCCGGGCGACTTCCGCCCGACGGCGACCAGTATTCCGGCAAGCACCAGGAACAGCACGGCGCCGCCGCCCCAGACCCGGACGTAGCCGGGCATCCCGAGGCTCGGCACCAGGGCGTAGACTGCGGCGAGCGCCGCCCACACGGCGGCGATGGCGACGACGAGCCAAAGCTCTTCGTTCATTCTCATGGCGGTTCTCCTACGCTCAATGGCCATGTCCGCTGCCGATGGCGATGATCGGCAGCGATTGGATCAGTTGGAACGCGACGATGGTGAAGACGTACATGGCGGCGACCAGCGCCGCGACCGACAGCGGCCCGGTCCAGGCCGGGGCTGTGCCGACGCCGCGCGACCCGGTCCGCCAGTCGACCACCGGCGCCGGCTCGTCCGACGGATGCCGCGACAGCAGCGTGCGGACGATGCCGTAGACGCTGACCGAAATGGCGATGGCGAAGATCGTGGCGCCGACGCCGACCAGGGCCATCAGCACCGGCCACGCCGTCGGAGCCATACCGCCATAGCTGACGTCGAAGACCCGGCGCGGCACCCCCATGAACCCGGCGGTGATGCCGGCCGCGCCGAAGATCAGCAGGCCGACGGTCACGACCACAGGCATGCGCCGCAGCAGGTCCGGGCGCCACAGACTGCCTCCGCCAAGCGCCGGCAGGATCACCATCAGCGCGGCCAGGAAGGTCTGGGTCAGCACGCCGACCGCGAAGAAGTGGAAATAGCCGGGCACGAAGAAGGTGTCCGACAACATCGGCGCCAGCTTCTCCTGGATCAGGACGAAGGCGAAGGTGATGCCCAGCATCATGTTCACGACCGCCCAGCCCATGTTTGCCATCGCCGGGTTACGCCAGGGCAGCCCCCGCATCCAGCCGAAGAAGCCGGTGGCACCGCGCGCCCGGGCGCTGGCTTCCAGCGAGGAGACGATGATCGCGAAGGCCGCCAGGGTCGGCACCGAGACGAACAGCGACAGCAGCGAGCCGACGACGCGCACGCTCTCCGACAGGTTCGGCTCCAGGAACATGTGGTAGAGGCTGGTCGGCGGAACGAAGACCAGATAGGCGGCGAAGACGATCTTCGACAGGCGCGCGCCGTGGATGGATTTCACCCCGGTCAGGTGTTCGCTCAGCACGTACCACACCAGCACGGTCGCCATCAGCGGCAGATAGTGCAGGTTGTGGAACAGGATGTGCCATTCGGTGCCGTGGTGGGCCGGGAACGGACCGGCGCCGAGTGCCCACAGCAGGCCGGGCAGGAAGGCGTTGGTCGCGGCAATCGCGCTGACGACCAGGAAGCCGGCCCAGGCGAACAGGGCGAAGCCGATGGAGGTGAAGGCGTCCGCCTCGCCGCGCAACCGGGGCTGGAGCACGGTCGCGATGCCGCTGACGGCGGACGCCACCAGCCCTGCCGAAAGCAGCAGGTAACCGAGCGCGAAGACCCCGACGGAGCGCGGGTCGTCCGCGGCCAGTTCGGGGCTGCCGTCGTAGAGCAGCGGCGTGCCGGTGGCGGAGATCCACTCGCTGACGCCGAAGCCCGCCAGCATCAGGGCGGCACCGGTCCAGGCGAGGGGGCGCAGGGCGAGGCCCCGACCGTTCTCGGCCGCCGCCAGCACCAGCAACAGGGCCGCCTGGATCAGGTAGAGCCAGTAGAAGAACACGGACACGCCGTGCAGGGTCAGGATGCGGTAGGCGTCATCCGGAAAAAAGGTGAGCGCCCCGGCTCGGGCGAGCGCGGTCACGAAGCCGCCAACCAGCCCCAGCACGAGCGCCAGCAGTGCGGCGCCGAACAGCAGCGTGAGAAGGGCCTTGTCGGCTCCCGGTAGGGAGGCGACGCGCGCGGTCAGACGTGAGGTCGCGCCGGCCGGGGCGAAGGAGGTCGAGATGGTATCCATGCTGTGAGTCCTCCCCGGCTCAGCCGACGATGATGCGGCCGTGCATGGCGTCATGCGCCTGGCCGCAATAGACGGTGCAGTACACGAGGTACTCGCCCGGCTTGGTGAAGGTGATCGTCTGCTCGGTCACGACGTTCGGCCGCAGGCGGATGATGCGGGCGGCGGACCCCAGTTGGATCGACGCGCCATGCGTGATGTCGTCCGCCATCATGCGGAACCGGTAGGCTTGGCCGGCCTTCAGCCGAAGGACGTCGGGGCTGTAGGCGAACTTCTGCGCCATCAGGTAGAGATCCACCGGCTCGGCGGATGCCACCTCCGCAGCATGGTCGTGTCCGGCATCGGCATGACCATGGCCGCCGTGCGCGTCGCCGCCATGGGCGTGGGCGTCCGCATCGGCGTGCGGGTTCACGCTGCCGTCCTGTTGCGCGTATTTCTGGACGAAGAAGTCGTGCTCGAAGCGGAACTCCTCGGGCGCCATGCCCTCGGCCGCGCCGTGGCCGCCATGGCCGTGCGCGCCGGCTTCCGGAGCGGCGTCCTTGTTGTGTCCGTTGTGTCCGCCGAAGGGAAGCGGGGCGGCGCCATAGGCGGCCCATGCGCCGTACAGCGAGACGGCGCCGAAGCCCAGCGCGGCGATGAAGCCGCGCCGGGTCGTGAAATGCCTCTCGGGCATGATGAGAGTCCTCTGATCGCGTGGTCGGAATCGCTCGCGCACGCCGCCGGTCAGGCGGCGCGTGGCCGGGCGTCCGACGCAGGCGTCGGAGCGCGCGGCCGATCAGAGGCTGGTCTTCGGAGGGGGTGTGTCCGGTGTGATGTCCCGGGCGTTCGGGACGAAGCCGGCCCGCGGGTGCCAGGACGCTTCGACCATGGTCACCGGGATGGCGACGCTGTGCCGGGCCGGAGCCTCGGCCGCCGGGCAGCAGGTCGCCGCGACGGCGAGGGCGGCCTTGTGGTGGTCGGTCCGGGATGGGCGCGGCGGGGCGTGATGGGATCCGTGATGGCCCATCGAGCCGGCCGGCATGTCCACATTCGCCACGGCTCCGCCCGCCGCGCCCATCAGGAGCGCGAAGGCGAACGCCAGAATGGCGAAGATATGGCTCAACCGCTTCATGCCAGCCGTTGCTTTGAACGACCCGGGTCTGTACGGGCCGGCACAACCATAGTCCCCCCGATGGGCGCGGCCATTGATGTCCGTCAACCGGGATCGCCTTCGGGCGCTTTCCGTATTGACCTTCCCATTGCTGGAGGGTCGATGCTCCCCTGACGCGGCCGGCTGTCGAGACGCCAATATCGACACGATCGTGCTGTTGCAGGGGCCAGGGAATGGTCCTAGGTTCATGAGAGAGGCCGATAGGCACGCAGGTGCCGTCCGGCCTCGAACAAGGAAGGCAATCGCCATGTGGCGTGGGGCTTGGTCGACGGTGAGGAGGGTGGTGGTGAGCCTGCTGATGCTGGCCACGCTGCTCGTCTATGCCGTGCCGAGCCACGCCAGCCTGCTGCCTCACCAGCATTCCCCGGTCGCTCCGCAGGACGATGCCGTCTCTGCCGTGGCGGACCATGAGCACAGTCAGGATCCCTGCGGGGAGCTTGGTGTGCTCGGCGACGATGCCTGTTGCAGCGTCGCCCAATGCGCGACCATGCATGGCGGCCTCCCCGTCGATGCCGTCGCGGCCTTCATTCCGTCCGTCGACCGGGCAGACCATTTGCCCGCCCTGGCGACGCCCGACGGCATCGGCAGCGACCCCGCACTGCGTCCCCCTCTCTGATCCTCTGACGCCACGAGTCTGTCCGCGCCCAGCTTGAGCTTTGGCTCAGCGAAGGGCGTCGTCGGATTTCGTGCGCTCGGCCTTTTTGTTCCCGGCGCTCCCGCGTGGAGTCCGTCCGGGATGGCTCGAACCAGATGATCAGGAGGACGCCATGTCGTCTCTCACCCGCAAAATTCTCCCGGCCTTCGCGCTCGTCGCCAGGATGTCGGCTGCCCAGGCCCAGACCCCCGCCACCCCGGACCAAGGCCAGGACCATCAGGCCCACCACCCCGGCGGCGGCACGACCACCCAGGTCCAGCCCACTCCGGCCCCGACGCCTGCCCAGCCGTCCCAGGGCGCCCAGCCCGCGACGCCCGGCAATGCGCCCATGATGGGGCAAGGCATGGGCGGCATGATGATGAACATGGACCAGATGCGCCCAATGATGGGCGGCATGATGGGCCAGCAGAGCGGCCAATCCGGCATGATGGGCGGCATGATGGGGTCGGGCATGATGGGCCAGATGATGCCCATGATGCGCCAGATGATGATGGGCCAGCAGGGCGGCATGGGCGCCATGGGCCTGCCGTTCGAGCATGTCGAGGGCCGCATCGCCTTCCTGAAGGCGGAACTCGGGATCACCGACGCCCAGGCGCCGCAGTGGAACGCCTTTGCCGACACCCTGCGGTCGAACGCCAAGGCCCATCAGGCCATGCACGAGCAGATGACCAAGGGCGGCATGCCGTCCGCATGGCCGGATCGGCTGGCCGCCCAGCAGAAGGTCCTGTCCACCCGGCTCGACGCCATCAAGGCCCTCGAGGCCGCCGCCAAGCCGCTCTACGCCGTGCTGAGCGACGAGCAGAAGAAGACCGCCGACCAACTGTTGGCAAGCCCGATGGGGATGATGTGAGGAGAGGACCAATCCACCGACGCCTTCTCGCCGCGGCCTCGATCGCCGCGAGCCTCGCCGTGCCGGTCGCCCTGCCGGCGCTGGCCCATGAGGGGCACGGGCACGGCGACGCTCCCAAGCCGGTGGTCGCCACCGCGGCGCCGACCATGGAGACGTCCTCGCCGGATTTCGAACTGGTGGCGGTCGCCCAGGGGAAAAGCCTGGTCGTCTACCTGGACCGCTTCGCCACCAACGAACCGGTGACCGGTGCGACCGTCGAGGTCGATGCCGACGGGGAAGCCGTGACCGCTTCCCCCGTTTCCGGGGAGGAGGGCGTCTACCGCCTCGACGCCCCGTGGGTGTCGAAGCCGGGATCGCACGAGATGACCGTTTCGGTGACGGCGGCCGATGCCGCCGACCTGCTGATCGGCACGCTGGAGATCCCGGCGACCGCCCAGCCCGCCGAGCCGGAGGATGGGAGCGGCGTGTCCGCCATCCTCGGGCAGGTGCGGCATGACCCCGGCCTGATGCTGGGGGCCGTCATGGTCTTCCTGCTCGGCGTGCTGACCACGGTGGCGCTGACCCGGCGGGGCCGGGCGCGCACGGTTGCCGGGGCGGCCCTGATCGGTCTCGGCCTGCTGCTGGCCGGCGGCGCCGCCTTCGCCCATGGCGGCGAGGACCACAGCCATGGCGATGAGGCGAAGGACAGGACTCCGGGAGCGGCGGCCATGCCGACGGCTGTGACCGGCGTGGCGGAAAGCCCGCGCAGGCTGCCGGACGGCAGCCTGTACGTGCCCAAGACGTCGCAGCGCCTGCTGTCGGTGCGAACCACGGTCGCCAGGACGCAGCAGGCGGCGCAGACGGTCCAGCTGATCGGCCAAATCGTGGCCGATCCGAACGGCGGCGGCCACGTCCAGGCGACCCAGAGCGGCCGCATCGAGCCGGGCGAGCAGGGGCTGCCCTATGTCGGCCAGCGGGTCGAGGCGGGGCAGATCCTGGCCACCATCACGCCCGCCGTGAATGTCGTGGACCGCAGCGGCATCCAGCAGCAGATCGCCATGGTCGAGCAGGAGCTCGTCATCGCCGAGTCCCGCCTCCAGCGTCTCCGCAAGCTGGAAGGCAGCGTTCCGCAGCGCGACATCGAGGAGGCGGAGGCCAACCTCAACGGCCTGCTCAAGCGCCGGGCGGCGCTGTCGCCCACCCTGACCACCAAGGAGGCCCTGCGCGCCCCCATCGCCGGGGTCGTCACCGCCAACAACGTCAAGGCCGGGCAGGTCATCGAGGCCCGCGATCAGGTGCTGTTCGAGATCGTCGATCCGTCGCGGCTGATGGTCGAAGCGGTGGCCTTCGATCCCCGGGTGGCGAACGCCATCAAGGCGGCCACGGCGACGACCGCCGACGGCACCAGCCTGACCCTGGAACTGCTCGGCTCCAGCCTTGCGCTGCGCCAGCAGGCGATCCCTCTGCTCTTCCGCATCGGCAATCCGCCGTCGGGACTGGGCGTCGGCCAGCCGATCCGGCTCGTCGCCCAGGTGCGGGGTACCGCGTCGGGCATCGTGCTGCCGCGCCACAGCGTGGTGCGCGGCGCCGGCGGCCAGCCGATCGTCTGGCAGCATGAATCCCCGCAGCGTTTCGTCGCCCGGCCGGTGCGCACGCAGCCGGTCGATGGCAACACGGTGCTGGTCCTGGCCGGCGTCGAGCCGGAGGCGCGCATCGTCACCGACGGTGCCGGCCTGTTGAATCAGGTCCGGTGAGGCGGCCATGTTCAACGTCCTCGTCAACACCAGCCTGCGCAACCGCCTCTTCGTGCTGGCCGCCGCCGTTCTGCTGGTCGTCTACGGCTCCTTCGTCCTCAAGGGACTGCCGGTCGACGTCTTCCCCGACCTCAACAAGCCTACCGTCACGCTGATGACCGAGGCCGAGGGTCTGGCGCCCGAGGAGGTCGAGCAGCTGGTCACCTTCCCGCTCGAGACGTCGATGAACGGCATGCCGGGCATCACCCGTGTGCGCTCGGTCTCCGGTGTCGGCCTGTCCATCGTCTTCGTCGAGTTCGACTGGGGCACCGACATCTACCGCAACCGCCAGCAGGTGGCCGAGCGTCTGGCCATCGTCCAGGGCCAGCTGCCGCCGAACGTCCGGCCGCAGATGGGGCCGATCTCCTCCATCATGGGCGAGATCATGCTGCTCGCCATGTCCGCCGAGCCGGGAACCGGCGTCGGGCCGATGGATGTCCGCGAACTGGCGGACTGGGTGGTCCGGCCCCGCCTGCTCGCCATTCCCGGCGTCAGCCAGGTCATTCCCATCGGCGGGGAAATCCGCCAGTACCGCATCGCCCCCGACCCGGCACGCCTGCACGATTTGGAGATCACCACCGACCAGCTGGTGAAGGCGCTCCGGCAGTTCTCGGCGAATACCGGCGGCGGGTTCATCGACCAGCACAGCGAAGAGTATTTGATCCGGAACATCGGGCGGACGACCCGGCTGGAGGACCTGCGCACCCTCGTCGTCGCCTACAAGGCCGGCCAGCCCATCCATCTGCGCCAGGTGGCCGATGTGGATTTCGCCGCCCGCGTGAAGCGTGGCGACGCCGGCGTCGACGGCAAGCCGGCCGTCATCCTGTCGGTGCAGAAACAACCGGGCAGCGATACGACGAGGCTGACCGCCGATGTCGAGAAGGCCCTGGCCGATCTGGCGCAGTTCCTGCCGAAGGGGGTGAAGGCGAACGAGATCCTGTTCAAGCAGGCCAACTTCATCGACACCTCGATCCACAACGTCATGACGGTGCTGCAGGAAGCGGTGGTGGTGGTCGCCGTCATCCTGTTCCTGTTCCTGCTCAACGTCCGCACGACGCTGATCTCGCTGACCGCCATTCCGATCTCGATCCTGATCACCGTGCTGGTGTTCAAGGCGTTCGGCATGTCGATCAACACCATGACGCTGGGCGGCCTCGCCATCGCCATCGGCGAACTGGTCGACGATGCCGTGGTGGATGTGGAGAACATCTACCGGCGGCTGGGCGAGAACCGGCGGGCGGAAAACCCGCGCCCGGTTCTGGAGGTGGTGGCGGCGGCCTCGCAGGAGGTGCGATCCGGCATCGTCTACGCCACGATCATCATCATCCTGGTGTTCGTGCCGCTGTTCGCCCTGTCCGGCATCGAGGGGCGGCTGTTCGCGCCGCTGGGCGTCGCCTACATCGTCTCCATCCTCGCCAGCCTGCTCACCGCCATCACCGTCACGCCGGTGCTGTCCTACTACCTGCTGCCCAGGCTGAAGCGGCTCGACGAGCATGACAGCTGGCTGGTTCGGCGGCTGAAGGCCGGCAACGCGCGGCTGCTCGGTTGGGCCTTCGCCAACCCCGGCACCCTGTTCGCCGCCGTGGGGGCCGCCGTGGTGGTCGCCGCGGCCACGGTGCCGAGCCTGCCGCGCGCCTTCCTGCCGCCCTTCAACGAGGGCACGCTGACGATCTCCATGGCCCTCAACCCCGGCATCTCCCTGGCCGAGTCCAACCGCGTCGGTCTCGCCGCCGAGAGGCTGATCATGCAGGTGCCGGAGGTGACGTCGGTCGGCCGCCGCACCGGCCGTGCCGAACTCGACGAGCATGCCGAGGGCGTGCATTCCAGCGAGATCGACGTCGACCTGAAGCCCTCCGCCCGCAGCCGCTCCGAGGTTCTGGCCGACGTGCGGGCGCGGCTGGCCGCCTTGCCGGTATCGGTGAACATCGGCCAGCCGATCTCGCACCGGCTCGATCACATGCTGTCCGGCGTCCGCGCCCAGATCGCCCTGAAGATCTATGGCGAGGATCTGGACACCCTGCGCAGCCTTGCCGGGCAGCTGCAGCAGAGGCTGACGGCGATTCCCGGACTGGTCGACCTGCAGATCGAGAAGCAGGTCCGCATTCCCCAGGTGCAGGTCGTGATCGACTATGAACGGGCGTCCCTCTACGGCGTCACCCCGGCGATGGCGACGGACGCGCTGGAGAGCCTGTCCAACGGCCGGGTGGTATCGGAGATCGTCGACGGCACCCGGCGCTTCGACGTCGTGCTGCGGCTGTCCGACGAGGACCGCACCACCAGCGGCCTGGCGAACCTGCTGGTCGAGACCCCGGCGGGGCGGGTGCCGCTCAGCCTGTTCGCCAGTGTCGAGGAGACCGACGGCCCGAACCAGATCCTGCGGGAAAACGGCAAGCGTCGCATCGTCATCCTCGGCAACAGCGACGGCAACACCGACATGGCGCGGATCGTCGCTGGCATCCGCGACGTGGTCGGCCGCTCGTCGCTGCCGCCCGGCTACTTCACCAGCCTGGAGGGCACCTTCCAGGCGCAGGAGGAGGCATCCAAGACCATCGCCGCGCTGTCGATGGTGTCGCTGGCGATGATCTTCTTGGTGCTCTACAGCCGCTACCGCTCCGCGGTGCTGACGCTGATCATCATGGGCAACGTGCCGCTGGCCCTGATCGGCAGCGTTGCGGCGCTGTGGATCGCCGGACAGCCGCTGTCGGTCGCCTCGATGATCGGCTTCATCACCCTGACCGGCATCAGCACGCGCAACGGCATCCTGAAGGTCAGCCATTACATCAACCTCGTCCTGCATGAGGGCGAGAGCTTCGGCCGGGCCATGGTGATCCGCGGCAGCCAGGAGCGGCTGACCCCGGTGCTGATGACGGCATTGTCGGCCGGCGTCGCCCTGGTGCCGCTGATGATCGGCGCCGACGCGCCCGGCAAGGAGATCCTGCACCCGGTCGCCGTCACCATCTTCGGCGGCTTGGTCAGCGCCACTTTGCTCGACACGCTCCTGACCCCCGTCCTTTTCCTCAGGCTTGGCGAGAAGCCGCTCAGGCATCTGGTCGACGCCCAAGCCGGCTCGCTTCGTCCGGCCGAAGCCTACTGATCCACCCGTTCATCCTGTCCAACTCAGAAGGAAAGCCTATCGTGAAGGTTTCGACCCTCCTCGTTGCCGCCACCCTGTTCGCCGTCCCGGCCGCCATCCCGGCGACGGCCTTCGCCGACGGTGCCAAGACCGGCAGCCATGGCGGTCCCCGCACCGACGCCGGCCCGTATCATGCCGAGCTCGTGCTCCAGGGCAACGATGTCGTCCTCTACGTGACCGACGGCGCGGACAAGCCGGTCGACGTGACCGGCGCCAAGGCCGAGGCCACCATCCTGGCCAACAGGCAGACCCAGAAGGTCGCGCTGGAACCCGCGGGCGCCAATGCGCTCAAGGGAAAGGCGAAGCTGGGCGAGTCCCACGACAGCGTGAAGGTCGTCACCGCCCTGACCATGCCCGGCCAGAAGCCGGTGCAGGCCCGTTTCGAACTGGGCCACGCCGGCCACTGAGACCGTATGGGCGGCATGAGGATCACCGCCCCATGCCGCCCCGAACGAGGAGACGCGCGATGAGCGCCAGGAAGAAACCCGCAACACCGGCGGCGGCTTGGCCGATCCCGGCTCTACACCTGGAAGTCGTACCAGTCATGACGCAGCGGGGAAAATGGTCGTGAAAAAGGCGTTGAAAGCCGGCATCGGCTTGGCCTTGGCCGCTGCCGTCGTGGCGGCCGGCGCGGTCATGCTGGTCGGTCCCGAGGCGGGCGCCGACCCGACGGATGCCGCACAGGTCGCCCGTGGGAAGGTGCTGTACGCCGGGCAGTGCGCGTCGTGCCACGGGACCCGGCTCGAAGGCCAGCCGAACTGGCAGAGCCGCAAGGCCGACGGCCGTCTGCCCGCGCCGCCTCACGATGCCACCGGCCATACGTGGCACCACCCGGACGAGGATCTCTTCAAAATCACCAAGCAGGGCATCGCGGCCTTCGCCCCGCCCGGCTACAGCAGCGACATGCCTGCGTTCGGCGGCAAGTTGAGCGACGCCGACATCTGGGCGGTTCTCGCCTTCATCAAAAGCTCCTGGCCGGAAGACATCCGCCGCCGCCACGCCGCCATGAGCGAGCGATCGAAGAACTGAGGAAAGGAAGACCTAGCCTGCACATCGGAATTGACCTTCCAGTCATTGGAAGGTGGAGCATGGGGTCTACAGTCGCCGCCAGACCTCGAATCCGGGGGAGTATCCGCGCAACACCGGGATACCGACGCCGGGCCTGCGACGGGAGAAGCGAACATGAACGACCTGCACCACGGCCATGGGCATCACCATCACCACTCAGGACCCGACGGCCACGACACGATGGTCAAGGACCCTGTCTGCGGCATGATGATCGACCCGGAGCGGACGGCGCATCACGCCGAGCATGACGGGCACAGCTTCCACTTCTGCTCGGCGCGCTGCCACGACAGGTTCGTCGCCGCCCCGGAGCATTATCTGAAGCCGGATGCCAAACCCGCGGCGCCGCAGCGGGCCGGGCAGGCCTCGCCCCAGAGGGGTGTCATCTACACCTGCCCGATGCACCCGGAGATCCGTCAGGAGGGACCGGGCAACTGCCCGATCTGCGGCATGGCTCTGGAACCGGTGGGTGCCAGCATCGAAGAGGGGCCGAACCCGGAACTCGTCGACATGACCCGGCGGTTCTGGATCGGCCTCGCGCTCAGCGTCCCGCTGCTGGTGCTGGAAATGGGTAGCCATATTCCGGCTCTCGGCATCCATGATCTGGTGCCGCCGCGAATCTCCATCTGGATCCAGCTGTTTCTGGCGACACCGGTGGTGCTATGGGCCGGCTCGACGTTGCTGGAGCGCGGCTGGCAATCGTTCCGGCGGCGCCGGCTGAACATGTTCAGCCTGATCGCGCTGGGGGTCGGCGTCGCTTACCTCTTCAGCCTTGCCGCGACCTTCCTGCCCGGCCTGTTCCCGGCGAGCTTCCGCGGCATGGACGGGGTGGTGGCGGTCTACTACGAGGCCTCCGCCGTCATCACCGTGCTGGTGCTGCTCGGTCAGGTGCTGGAACTGCGCGCCCGCGAGCAGACCGGCGGCGCCATCCGCGCGCTGCTGAACCTAACGCCGAAGACGGCCCGCCGCATCGAGGAGACCGGCGAGGACGAGGAGGTCCCGCTCGATCAGGTCAGGGGCGGCGACCGGCTGCGCGTCCGTCCCGGCGACGGGGTGCCAGTCGACGGCGAGGTGATCGAGGGTCGCAGCGCCGTGGACGAGTCCATGGTCACCGGCGAGAGCATGCCGGTGGAGAAGGAACCCGGCGCCAAGGTGATCGGCGGTACCGTGAACCAGACGGGCGCCTTGGTGATGCGGGCCGAGAAGGTCGGCTCGGACACCATGCTGTCGCGCATCGTGACCATGGTGGCCGAGGCGCAGCGCTCGCGGGCACCCATCCAGCGGATGGCCGATGTGGTGTCCGGCTATTTCGTTCCGGCGGTGATCCTGGCCGCCGTCCTCGCCTTTGCCGGCTGGATGATCTGGGGACCGGACCCCGCCTTCGCCCACGCGCTGATCGCAGCGGTGTCGGTGCTCATCATCGCCTGCCCTTGCGCGCTGGGGCTGGCGACGCCGATGTCGATCATGGTCGGGGTCGGAAAGGGGGCGACGGCCGGCGTGCTCATCAAGGACGCGGCGAGCCTGGAGCGGTTCGAGAAGGTCGATACGCTGGTGGTGGACAAGACCGGCACGCTGACCGAGGGCAAGCCGCGGGTGACCGCGGTCATCCCGGCCATCGGCATCGACGAGGCGGAGCTTCTGTCCCTGGCGGCCAGTCTGGAGCGGTCGAGCGAACACCCCCTGGCCGCCGCCATCGTCGCCTCGGCCAAGGAGCGGGGATTGCCTTTGCAGGAGGTCGCCGGCTTCGGCTCCGTCACCGGCAAGGGCGTGGCCGGGACGGTTGGCGGCCGCGAGGTCCTGCTCGGCAATGCGGCGATGATGCGGGACCGCGGCGTGGCCCTGGACGAGTTGGATGCCCGCGCCGACGACCTGCGCCGGGAGGGGGCGACGGCGCTGTTCGCCGCGGTGGATGGCCGTCCCGGCGGCGTCATCGCGGTGGCCGATCCGATCAAGGCGAGCACGCCGCATGCCCTGGAAACGCTACGCGCCGATGGCGTGCGCATCGTCATGCTGACCGGCGACAACCGGACCACCGCGGAGGCGGTGGCGCGCCGTCTGGGCATCGACGAGATCAAGGCCGAGGTCCTGCCCGACCAGAAGCATCAGGTCGTGCGAAAGCTGAAGTCGGAGGGCCGTGTGGTCGCCATGGCCGGCGACGGCGTCAACGATGCCCCCGCGCTGGCCGAAGCCGATGTCGGAGTCGCCATGGGCACCGGGACGGAGGTGGCGATCCAGAGCGCCGGCGTGACGCTGGTGAAGGGCGACCTCGCCGGCATCGCCCGCGCCCGGGTGCTGAGCCGGGCCACCATGGGCAACATCCGCCAGAATCTGTTCCTCGCCTTCGTCTACAACGCGCTCGGGGTGCCGGTGGCGGCCGGCGTCTTCTATCCCCTGTTCGGCTGGACGCTGAGCCCGATCATCGCGGCCGCCGCCATGGCGCTGAGTTCGGTGTCGGTCATCGGCAATGCGCTGCGTTTGCGCATGACGAGCCTTTAGGAACACTCGGGCTTCCTCCGAAGGGGGACGAACCCACGGGGGCAAACAGAAAGGGCGGAGCCTTTGCAGCTCCGCCCTCTTTTCTCATTCTTTGCTTAACTGACCACACGCATCACACGTCCAGGTTCGACACCTTCAGCGCGTTGTCCTGGATGAACTCGCGGCGCGGCTCGACGACGTCGCCCATCAGGGTGGAGAAGACCTCCTCCGCCTGATCGGCGTGGCTGACGCGGACCTGCAGCAGCGAACGCTTGGTCGGGTCCAGCGTGGTTTCCCACAGCTGGTCCGGGTTCATCTCGCCCAGGCCCTTGTAGCGCTGGATGGTGACACCGCGGCGGCCCAGCTCCATCACCGTGTCGAACAGGGCGACGGGACCGGTCAGGGCGCGGGTTTCCTTCTGCTTCTCGAAGGCTTGGCCGGCGGTGCCGAACACCCGCTTCAGGTCGGCGGCCAGCGCATCCAGGCGACGGGCCTCGCCGCTCTTCAGCAGGTCGGCGTCGAACAGGTGGCGGTGGGTGACGCCGCGCCGCGCGCGGATCACGGCATAGCCGCCCTGGGGCAGGGCCTCGCCACGCCAGCCGCCATCGGTGTCCAGCGCGTTCATCCGCTCGGCCACCGCCTTGGCCGCGGCCTCTGCCGCCGCCTTGTCGTCGGCCAGCGCGGCGGACAAGGTGCCGGCGACCGAGGCCTGCTCCACCACCATGGCGTTGCCGACCTTGCGCGACAGCGTGTCGATCGCCGGACGCGCGGTGCGGGCCTGTTCGACCAGACCGGACAACTGCTCGCCGATCAGCAGCGTGCCGTCCGACAACCGGACCGACAGGTCGCTCAACGCCGCCTCGACCAGATACTCTTCCAGCGCCCGGTCGTCCTTCAGGTAGCGTTCCTTGGCGTTGCCGCGCTTGATGCGGTAGAGCGGCGGCTGGGCGATGTAGAGATAGCCGCGCTCGATCAGGTCGGGCATCTGTCGGAAGAAGAAGGTCAGCAGCAGGGTGCGGATGTGGCTGCCGTCCACGTCCGCGTCGGTCATGATGATGATCTTGTGGTAACGCGCCTTGTCGGCGTTGAATTCGTCGCTGATGCCGGTGCCCAGCGCCGCGATCAGCGTGCCGATCTCCGCCGAGCCCAGCATCTTGTCCAGCCGCGCCCGCTCCACGTTCAGGATCTTGCCGCGCAAGGGCAGGATGGCCTGGGACTGGCGCGAGCGGCCCTGCTTGGCCGAGCCGCCGGCCGAATCGCCCTCGACGATGAACAGCTCCGACAGCGCCGGATCGCGCTCCTGGCAGTCGGCCAGCTTGCCCGGCAGCGACGACATGCTGAGCGAGCTCTTGCGCGTCATCTCGCGCGCCTTGCGGGCGGCCTCGCGGGCGGCGGCGGCTTCCACCACCTTCTGGACGACGCGCTTGGCGTCGGCCGGATGCTCTTCGAAATACTGGGCCAGCGCCTCGCCCACCACCGCCTCGACGACAGGGCGGACTTCCGACGAGACCAGCTTGTCCTTGGTCTGGCTGGAGAATTTCGGATCCGGCACCTTCACCGACAGGACACAGGTCAGGCCTTCACGGGCGTCGTCGCCCGACAGGCTGACCTTCTCCTTCTTGGCGATGCCGGACTCGGCCGCGTAATTGTTGATGGCACGGGTCAGCGCCGCGCGGAAGCCGGCAAGGTGGGTGCCTCCGTCCTTCTGCGGGATGTTGTTGGTGAAGCAGAGCGTCGTCTCGTGGTAGCTGTCGTTCCACTGCAACGCGCATTCCACCGTCACCACGCCGCCATGCTCGGTCGGGCGCTCGCTCTTCAGCGTGATCGCCGGCTTGTGCAGCGCCGTCTTGGAGCGGTCGAGCCAGCCCACGAAGGCCTCAAGGCCGCCTTCGTAATGCAGGTCCTGCACCTTCGGCTCCACCCCGCGCGCGTCGGTCAGCAGCAGGCGGACGCCGGAGTTGAGGAAGGCCAGTTCGCGCAGCCGGTGTTCCAGCGTGGCGTAGTCGAACTCGATGTTGGTGAAGGTCTCGGTCGAGGGCATGAAGGTGACTTCGGTGCCCGACAGCTGCTTGCCCTTCTCCGGCACCATCGGCGCCTCGCCGACATCGGCCAGCGGCGCCTCGGCGACGCCGTGGCGGAAGCGCATGGTCCAGGTGCGGCCGCCGCGCCAGATGCGGAGATCCAGCGTTTCGGACAGCGCGTTCACCACCGACACGCCGACGCCGTGCAGGCCGCCGGAGACCTTGTAGCTGTTCTGGTTGAACTTGCCGCCGGCATGGAGCTGGGTCATCACGACCTCGGCCGCCGAGACGCCTTCCTCCGAATGGATGTCGGTCGGGATGCCGCGTCCGTTGTCGCGCACCGTGACCGATCCGTCGGCGTTCAGCAGAACCTCGACCTTGTCGCAATAGCCGGCCAACGCCTCGTCGATGGCGTTGTCGACCACCTCGTACACCATGTGGTGCAGGCCGGACCCGTCGTCGGTGTCGCCGATGTACATGCCGGGGCGTTTGCGCACGGCATCGAGCCCGCGCAGAACGGTGATCGACTCCGCCCCATAGTCCGCCTGTTGGGGCTCCGACTGCGGGAGGTCGTTCTTCAGTGCTTCCTGTGCCATGGGTCGACTATAACAGATTCGGTTGTGGATCCGGCGGTTTAGCGTGCGTGAACACGGCTTTTTTTTGGGTCTTGGCCCGAATTTCCACCCCTACCCGGGGCGGATGTGGGCGTCTTCGATGCGGAACCGGCGGGCATCCTCCCCAAGCGGGTCGAAAACTCCCTCGTCGGTGCCGGTCATCCAGGCCTGGGCGCCCAATGCCAGGATTTCGCCGAACAGCGCGGCGCGCCGGTCGGGGTCGAGATGGGCGGCCACCTCGTCCAGCAGAAGGATGGGCGCGGCGCCGCGTTCGGCTGCCAGCAGCCGGGCGTTGGCCAGTACGATGGCGATCAGCAGTGCCTTCTGCTCGCCGGTGGAACAGAGCGCCGCCGGCATGTCCTTGGGCGCATGGCGGACGGCGAGGTCGCTCTTGTGCGGTCCCGCCAACGCGCCGCCGCCGTCGGCATCGGCGCGGCGGCCGATGCGCAAGCTGTCGCGCAGCGCATCCTCCGCCGCCAGTGCCGGACCTTCGTCCAGCCAGCGCTCCACCGTGCCGGCGACTGCAAGATCGGCGCCGGGGAAGGGACCGACCGAGCGGGCGCAGGCGGCGCGCAGCCGTTGCACCACCTCGCGTCGCGCCGCGGCGACGGCGATGCCGGTGGTCGCCATCTGGTCCTCCAGCGCGCCGAGCCAGCCCTCGTCGAAGCGGCCGTCGCGCAGCAGCCGGGCGCGTTCGCGCAGCGCATGTTCATAACGGGACAGCCGCCCGGCATGGGCGGGGTCGAAGCCGAAGACCAGCCGGTCGAGGAAGCGGCGCCGTCCGCTCGACCCTTCGAGGAACAGGCGGTCCATCTGCGGGGTCAGCCAGACCATGGCGACATGGTCGGCCAGCGCCGTCTGGCCCTTGGCCGGATGGCCGTCGATGCGGACCAGCCGGCGGTCGCGGTCGGATGCGCGATTGCCGTCATGGGGTTCGCGGCCGGTGCCGATCTCCACCGGACCCATCGGGGTGTCGAGCAGGGCCGCCACCGCCCAGCCGGCGCCGGGGGACGAACCCAGCCGCTCCACGTCGGCCAGCCGGGCGCCGCGGATGCCGCGGCCGGGGGCAAGGAAGCTGACGGCTTCCAGCAGGTTGGTCTTGCCGGCCCCATTCGGGCCGATCAGCGCGACGGGCCGGCGGTCGGGTTCCAGCCGCGCGGAGTCATAGCCACGGAAGCGCGTCAGCGTCATCCGCCGCACGGCGAGAGCGGGGGCCAAAGCCGAATTGGTGGCGGACACCGGGGTGCCGCCGCTCATCGAAACTGCCGTGTGCTGCAACTGGTCCGTTCCGCCTGGGGCGGGGACGATCCCCGCAGCCCCATCACACACGCATCGGCATCAGGACATAGAGCGCGGTGGAGTCGGCGACGTCGCGGATGATGGTCGGCGACGCGGCGTCGGCCAGCGTGAACTGGGCGCCCTCGCCCTCGATCTGCTGCGTGATGTCCAGCAGATAGCGAGAGTTGAAGCCGATTTCCAGCGGGGACTCGGCGTAATTGACCTCCAGCTCCTCGGTCGCGCTGCCCGATTCCGGGCTGGTGGCCGACAGGGTCAGGGCGCCTCGGACCAGCGACAGCTTCACCGCCCGGCTCTTTTCGGTGGAGATGGTGGCGACGCGGTCGACGGCGGCGGCGAACAGCTTGGCGTCCACCTCCATCACCTTGTCGTTGCCGACCGGGATCACCCGCTCATAGTCGGGGAAGGTGCCGTCGATCAGCTTGGAGGTGACGACGACGCTATCGAAGCCGAAGCGGATCTTGTTGTCGGACATCGACAGCTCGATGCGGTCGGCGGCCTCATCCACCAGCTTGCGGATCTCGGTGACGGTCTTGCGCGGGATGATGACGCCGGGGATGCCCTCGGCCCCGTCCGGCAGCGGCATCTCGACCCGCGCCAGCCGGTGGCCGTCGGTGGCGACGGCGCGCAGCACCGGCGTCTCCAGGCTGCCCATCTTGCTCTTGGCGGCGTGCAGGTAGATGCCGTTCAGGTAATAGCGCGTCTCCTCGGTGGAGATCGCGAAGCGGGTGCGGTCGATCAGCCCGCGCAGGTCGGCGGCGGCGACCGAGAAATTGTGCTTCAGCTCGCCGCTGGACAGCTGCGGGAAATCCTCCACCGGCAGGCAGGACAGCTTGAACTGCGAGCGGCCGGCGCGCAGCGTCAGGATGGTGCCGTCGCCGCCGATGTCCAGCTCCACCTGGCTGCCGTCGGGCAGCTTGCGGACGATGTCGAACAGGGTGTGGGCGGGGGCCGTGGTGCCGCCGGGACGGCCGACCGTCGCCGGGACGGTTTCCACGATCTCCAGGTCCATGTCGGTGGCGGCCAGCGACAGTTCGCCGTCGCCCGCGCGCAGCAGGACGTTGGACAGAATCGGAATGGTGTTCCGCCGCTCGACCACACTCTGCACGTGACCCAGGGAACGGAGAAGGGCGGCGCGTTCGATGGTGATGTTCATGCTGGCGTCGTCTCGGCGGGAGGAGTGACTGAAAAGCGGAACCACCGGGGTTGCGGGCCGTTGTCCGGCCGTCCCGCCCCGAGCGGGCGCGCATCATACCACATCGATGGTTGCGTCGAACCAAATTGTTGCGGCCAGGGCCATCGGTCGAGAGGGCTTACCCCTCCCCCCGCCGCCTGCCCTCGTGCAGCCGCAGAATGTCGACGAAATCCGCGCTCTGCCAGTTGCGCGACCGGCTCAGCTCGCTGCGGACGCTGGCGACGAAGGCGTCGATCACCGCCCATTCGTCGTCGGCGATCTCATCGACATCCTCCAGATAGCGGAAGACGACCCGGTGCAGGCCCTGGCTGACCGGGCTGATCCAGCCGTCTACCGTCTCGCCCATCGCCGCCATCAGCCGGCGGATGCGCAGCATGTGCGCCATGCGGTGGGCCGGCTTCTCCTGCGGTTCGGCCTTCATCGCCTGGATGAAGGCGAGGCGGCCGGTCTCCACCGCATAGAGGCGCAGCGATTTCAGCTCCGGGTTGGCATAGCCGGCATTGCCGAGATACCGGCCCCAGCGCCAAACCAACTCCAGCAGCCAGACGATGTCCTCATGGTCGGGCACCGGGGCATGGCGGGCGTTCATCGCCGCTTGCAGCCGGGCGGCCAGCGCTGGCATCACCGTGCCGGTCAATTCGCGGCTGACCGCCACCAGTTCCGCCCGCAACGCCGGGCCGGTGGAGCGGCTGGCGAGGAAGCCGGTGCCGGACAGCGCCGTCAGCGCCCGGTCGAAACGCTCCACCGCCTCGTGCAGCAGGGCGCGGGTCGGGGCGGGGGCCGATAGCACGCCGCCGTCCTGAATCTCCCCATTCCGGATTTCCATGTCGCCGAACATGCCGTCCACCACCTCGCGGATCGTTGTGCAGGCGGCGTTGAAGTGGCAGAGCAGGGCGCGCAGCAGCGGGTGCGACTCGCGCACCGCCGGGCCGCCATGCTCGCGCACATGGCGCAGGAACACGTCGTAGCGGCGCTTGACGTTCAGCCCATAGAGCGGGGCGAACCAGGCCAGCAGCTGCGACTGGTCGCGGAAGGGCAGGCCGAGATCGCGCACCCGGCGCACGAAGCCGACCATCAGCGCCGACTGGCAGTCCACCTCGGCCGACCGGGGATCGCCGGCGCCCTGCATCTCTTCAATATCGCGGCGCATCCGTTCGGTCAGCGGCACCAGCACCTCGTTGTGCTCCAGCAGGGCGCGGACGAAGCCCAGCAGGTCGCCGTCGATCGGCGCCTTGCGGCCGAGATACTGGGTGCGCAGCCGGGCGTCGTGGTGCGCCTCCTCGTTCGCCAGCGCCAGGAAACGGTCGGTCAGCTTGCGGTCGCCGGCCATGGTGTAGAGGAAGTCCAGCGCTTCCCGGCGCATCAGCTCGCGCATCACCATGGCGTCGGGGCTGGCCAGCACGGCGTCCAGCATCGCCTCGCGCGCCATCGCGTCCAGCCGGCTCTGCACCTCCGCCGCAAGGCCCGGAAAGGCATAACGGGTCAGCGCCGCCCAGATGCCGCCCATGTCCACCCGCTGGATCAGCGCCGGCACCGACTCAGGCGAGCGGTAGAGGATCGGGTCGTCGACCAGGAAGGGTTCGAACAGGCTGGTGAACAGCCGCCGCGCCTTCATCGGCCGCAGCCGGTTGAAATGATCGACCAGCGCGTCGCGCAGATGCCGTGCCCGCTCGCCGTTCGGGCTGGGCGCCCCTTCAACCGCGTCCAGCACCGACCGGATGGCGTGCATGGGGATGCGGGCGACGACCTCGTCCATCTGGCGGCGGAATGCAGTGGCATCCATCATGTCCCTGGCCGCCATGTCCTTGGCCGCCGGAAGACCGGCGGAGGGGAGGGAGGTCGTGACCGTCGGCGTGCTGCTCATGCGCCCAACACCTCGCAGGATCGTCGTCGCCTGGACGCCCATGATCCCGGGAGATTATTAAATAACCTTTGCTATTTCCATGCGTGTCTTCAGCTGGGTTTTATGATTATCGGAATATGACTGACAATTGCTTTGTAATCTTAGGTTTACCTTTTGCCCGAGTCTTCGGCTACAGCCCGGCCGCCAACTGCGCCTCCAGGCCGGCGCGATAGTCGGGATAGGTCAGGGTGACGCCAAGCTGGCGCTTGATGCGGTCGTTCTTCACCCGGCGGCAGTCGGCGTAGAAGCTGGCGGCCATCGGCGACATTTCCGCCTGATCGAAGGGCACCAGCGGCGGCGGCTCCACCCCCAGCAGGCGGCAGGCATACTCCACCACCTCATGCGACGGGCTCGGCAGGTCGTCGGCGACGTTGTAGATGGCGCCCAGCGTTGGCCGTGCCATCGACGCGCGCAGCGTGTTGGCGATGTCGTCGACATGAATGCGGCAGAAGACCTGACCCGGCTTGTCCACCCGCTTGGCGATGCCGTCGCGCACCGAATCGATGGCGCTGCGGCCGGGGCCGTAGATTCCGGCCAGCCGGAACAGATGCATCGGCACGCCATACTGGCGGTACAGGTTCAGCCAGCCACGCTCCGCTTCCACCCGCCGCTTCTGCCGCTCGCCGGTCGGCCTCAGCCAGGACGCCTCGCTGACCCATTCGCCGCCGGTGTCGCCATAGACGCCGGTGGTGGACAGGTAGCCGGCCCAGTCCAGCGTGCGCAGGTCGGCCAGATCGCGGGCGTGCTGGTCCAGCACCGGGTCGCCCTTGCCGTCGGGCGGGATGCTGACCAGCAGATGGGTGGTGCCGGCCAGCGCCGCCTTGGCATCGGCCAGCGGCCGGCCGCGGTCGAACAGGAAGGCCTCGATGCCCTGGGCCTCCAGCTCCGCCTTCTTCTCCTCGCTGCGGCAGGTGGCGGCGACGCGCCATCCCTCGGCGCGCAGCCGGTCGGCGAAGACACGGGCGGTATAGCCGGGGCCGAAGACGAACAGGCGGGGATCGGTCATCGCGGGCGTTCCGGTTGGGGCGGGAAACGGTGTAACGCCGGGCTCGGCCACCGGATTGGTGTGGGGGGCTTGCACCCTGCCCGGCGATGGCGGAGTGTAAAGGCACCATGACCCGACGCAATCTTTACCTTTCCGCCGCCCTCGCGCTGGGGCTTCTCGCCGTCTTGCCGGCGCCCTCGCCGGCCGCGCAGGCGGCGTCCTCCGGGCCGTCCTCCGGCCTCGACCGCAACCGCGAGCTTCAGGCCTGCGCCGCCAAGGCGGAGGCAAACCCCGACGGCGCCAAGGCCGACGCCAAGCGCTGGCAGGAGCAGGGCGGCGGCGACTTCGCCAAGCTCTGCTACGCGCTGGCGCAGTTCCATGCCGGCGAGTTCAAGGCGGCCGGAACCCAGATGGAGGCACTGGTGCCGACGCTGGGCAAGGACGACCCCAGGGCCGCCGCCTCGCTGCTCGGCCGGGCCGGCTGGGCGTGGCTGCGCGCCGGGGACCAGGGGCGGGCGGAACGGCTCTACGGCGCCGCACTCGACAAGACCCCCGGCGACGTCGACCTGCTGATCGACCGCGCCTTCGCCCGCGCCGAGGGTGAACGCTTCTGGGACGCCATCGCCGACCTCGACGCGGCGCTGGCCCGCGATCCCCGGCGGGCGGACGCCTATCTCTACCGCGCCACCGCCCAAAAGGCGCTGTCCAACTACCGGCAGGCGCTCGCCGACATCGACCATGCGCTGGAACTGAAGCCCGGCGATCCGGAGGCGATCCTGCTGCGCGGCAACGTCAAGGCGCTGGGCGGCAACCTGCCCGCCGCGCGCGACGACTGGTCGCTGGCCCGCCGCGTCTCCCCCGACAGCGAATGGGGCCGCGCCGCCGCCGACAACCTCGCCCGGACGGCGGAGCTTGCCGGGGGCAAAGGCAAGGACGCAGGTAAGGATACGGCGAAGCCAAAGTCTCCCTGATATGAAGTCCCCCTGATAAGGGAGCATCTGCGGAAAACGGATGGCCTCAAGGCTTTTCCGATCCTGGCACGGGCTGCAGGAGTCTCTCCGGCGGCCCGTTTCTCCGTCTGGCTTTACCGCTGTCCTGACTGGCGCCGCGGGAGGAACCCCGCCCCCCATGCCGCGGTTCTTCCAGGCAAAGCCGGGGAGGGCGCGATGTTCGAAGGATTCACGCTGGAGACCGTCGAACTGCCGGACGCGACCCTGCGGGTCCGTCATGGCGGGCAGGGCAACCCGGTCCTGTTGCTCCACGGCCATCCGCGGACCCATGCGACTTGGCATCGGGTAGCGCCGCTGCTGGCGGCCTCCCACAGCGTGGTCTGTCCAGACCTGCGGGGGTTCGGCCAGTCGTCGAAGCCGGCGGACCGGCCCGACCATGCCAACTCCTCCAAACGGGCCAAGGCGCTGGATTGCCTCGCCCTGATGCGGCATCTCGGTTTCGAGCGCTTCGCCGTGGTCGGCCACGACCGCGGCTCCTACACCGCCTTCCGTCTGGCAATGGACCATCCCGCCGCCGTCACCCGTCTCGCCCTGCTCGATGGCGTGCCGATCCTGGAAGCCCTGGAGCGGTGCGATGCCCGCTTCGCCCGGGCATGGTGGCACTGGTTCTTCTTCGCCCAGCCGGACAAGCCGGAGCGCGCCATCCTGGCCGATCCAGACGCCTGGTACGGCGGCTCGGCGGAGGCGATGGGGGAGGAGGCCTACAGTGATTTCCGCGCGGCCATCCACGATCCGGCCACCGTGCATGGCATGCTGGAGGATTACCGCGCCGGGCTGGGCATCGACCGCGACCATGATGCGGCCGATCGCACGGCCGGCCGGCGGCTGAGCTGTCCGGTGTTGGCCTTATGGTCGTTGCGGGACGATCTGGAGGAACTTTACGGCGACGTCCTGGCGGTCTGGCGGCCTTGGGCGCCGGATCTGCGCGGGCGCGGCCTGGATTGCGGTCACCACATGGCGGAGGAGGCGCCCGAAGAACTGGCGTGGGAGCTTCAGGAATTCCTCGGCACCTGACCGGGCAAACGAAAAAGCCCCGCCGCGGTGACCGCGGGCGGGGCTTTTCCTTACCTGGACCTGTCGGACCGCTTACAGCGCCGAGTCGACCCACTGGAACAGCGCACCCTTGGGCAGGGCGCCGATCTTGGTGGCGGCGACGCTGCCGCCCTTGAACAGCATCAGCGTCGGGATGCCGCGCACGCCGTACTTGGTCGGGGTGTCCGGGTTCTCGTCGATGTTCAGCTTGGCGACGGTGACCTTGCCGTCATACTCGCCGGCCAGCTCGTCGAGTGCCGGGGCGATCATCTTGCAGGGGCCGCACCATTCCGCCCAGAAATCGACCAGGACCGGGCCGGTGGCCTTCAGGACGTCCTGCTCGAAGCTGTCGTCGGTAACCTTGATGGTGGTGCTCATGTGACCTCGTGCTTTGAGTCGGAAGCGCCGCGGACCGGTTGTGGAAGGCCGGCGGCCATCGCCCCGTCAGTGGAATTGAGCAAAATGTAGGGCGGAGGCGCCCGGCCGGTCAAGTCACCCCATCTTTCGGGTGACCCGCCGGCCCTCCCTCACCCTGCCCTTGGGCCCAGCCCGGCCGCTGCCGCGTCCATCACCGAAGGCGGCAGTTCCATGGTGTAGGGACCATCGGTCCACAGCAGCACGCAGCGCACCCGCCGCCCCGGATAGACCGCCCGCAACGCCTCGCGGTAGGCCGCCATCTGCCGCCGGTAAACCATTGGCACGTCTTCCAGATCCCGTGGCGGTGGCCGGTTGGTCTTATAGTCGACGATCCACACCGTATCCCCGGCCAGCGCCAGCCGGTCGATGCGCCCGGCCAGCGCCCGGCTGCCGTCGCCCAGCGCCACCACGCCGACCAGTGGCACCTCCGCCCGCGAGTCCGGGCCGAACAGATGCGCGAACTCCGCATGGCTCAGCACCGCCAGCGTCTCGCGCGCGATGGCGTCCTGCTGCTCCGGCGTCAGCTTGTGCGCCGGCCGGGCGAGGAAGCGGCGGCAGGCGGCCTCCCGAGCCTCCTCGGCCAGATTGGGCAGGGTCTGCAACAGCCGATGGACCAGCAGGCCACGGCGGAAGCGCTGGCCGTCATCGTTGCCGAGCGGGGAGCGCACCGCCGGCTCCTCGCCATCGGGGCGCGACGGGGTGAGGGGCCGCGACGGTTCTGGCTCGCCCGGCGCCGGCTCGCCGATCCAGGGCGGCGGCGGTTCGGCCGATGCGCTTTCCTCCGTCTCGACATGGCGCGGCACCACGGCGGTCTGGGCGCCGACCAGCCGCCAGCCGTCGCCGGCCCAGCCGTCGGGGCACAGGCCGGTGAAGTCGAAATCGTGCGGCACGCCGTTCTCGCGCATCGCCTCCTCGACCAGCCGGTACCAGCACTCGTCGGACGGCTCGCGCTTGCCCTGATGGCCGCAGATGTAGAGCCGGTCCTCCGCCCGCGTCAGCGCGACATAGAGCAGCCGGCGGTATTCCTGGTCGCGCCGCCGGTTGGCCCGCGCCCGCGCCTCGGCGCACAGCGCGTCCTCCTGGGACCGCCGGGCGGCGAACAGCGGCACCGGGCAGGACTCGTCCGGCCACAGGATCGGCGGGCTCTGGGTCGGGCTGCCCAGCGTGTCGGGCAGGAAGACGATGGGCGCCTGCAAGCCCTTGGAGCCGTGGACGGTCATGATCCGCACGGTGCCGCCGCCCTGCTCAAGCTCGCGCTTGATCTCCGCGTCGCTGGCCGCCAGCCAGGCGAGAAAATTCTGCAGCGACGGCGGTTCGGTCTTCTCGAAGGCGAGGCAGGCGGCCAGGAACTCCTCCAGCGGGTCCTGGGCGTCGGGGCCGAGCCGCTTCAGGATCGCGCGCCGCCCCGACCGCCCGTCGGCCGGGCAGGGCCGGTTCAGCAGCCCGGCGAACAGCTCGTAGGGGGCGGAGAAGTCGGTGCGTGCCAGCAGATCGCCCAGATAGCGCCGGGCCGGGCGGAAATCCGGCTCGGTCTCCGCCAGCGCCACCAGCGAGCGCCACAGCGTGCCGCGCCGGCCATGGGCGACGCGGAACAGCTCCTCCTCGGTCAGCCCGATCAGCGGCCCCTTCAGCACGGTGGCGAGCGTCAGATCGTCGTCGGGCAGCAGCAGGAAATCGGCCAGCGCCACCAGATCCATCACCGCCAGCTGTTCGGTCAGCACCATGCGGTCGACACCGGCCACCGGCACGCCGCGGTCCTTCAGCGCGCGGACCAGTTCGGTGACGAAGGCGGTGCGGCGGCGGACCAGAACCATGACGTCGCCCGGCTGCACCGGCCGGCCCTTGGCCTCCAGCGTCTCGCCGCTGTCGATCCAGCGATGCACCGTCGACGCGATGACCGAGGCGAGGCGGGCCGACGGCGAATCGGCGGACTCGCGCGCCACCGGCGGCGCCCAGGCCGGCGTCTCGATGGCCTCGGCCGGCTTCACCGGCGGCCATAGTTCGACCAGACCGGCCTGGCCGCGGCGGAAGGCGCGGTGGCGGATGACCGGGCTGGCGTCGGACGCCACGCCGTCGCGGGCGCGGTCGATGGCGAAGACGGCGTCCACCGTCTCCAGCACCGCGGAGGTCGAGCGGAAGGAGATGTCGAGATCGACCCCGGCCCACAGCCGCTCGGCCGACTCCGCCTTGTCCTGGAAATGGCGGCGCATGCGGGCGAATTCGGCGGGATCGGCACGCTGGAAGCTGAAGATCGACTGCTTCTCGTCGCCCACCGCGAAGACGGTGCGGATCTTGCCGTCGGGTGCGGCGGCCTCCAGCTCGGCGAAGAACTCTCCGGCGAGCGCGGCGACGATGGCCCACTGGTCGGGGTTGGTGTCCTGCGCCTCGTCGATCAGGATATGGTCCAGGCCGCCGTCGAGCTTGTACAGCACCCACGGCACCCGCGGCGCCTTGCCGTCGCCGCTCAGCAGCCGGTTGGCCGCCAGGATCAGGTCGTCGTAATCCAGCAGGGCGCGCGCCGCCTTGCGCTCGCGGTAGGCGTCCAGCATCGCCTGCGCCAGCGTCAGCAGCGCGGTGGTCGAGGCGGCGACCCCGGCGGTCTTCACCCGCTCCGAAATCTCCACCAGCCGCTCCGCCTCCTTCTGCAGGGACAGCAGCGCCTGCGGACAGGCGGTGGCCGGCTTCTTGGTGATCAGCGTCTTGCGCGGGCTGCCCTCGGCGGTCAGGAACAGGCGCTTGTAGGCCTCGAAGGCGCGCACCCGGCGGTCGGCGGCGTCCAGCCAGTGCTGGATGGCGATGCCGCGCTCCTGGTCGCCGGCGCTGCCGCCCGACAGCGCCCGGCAGGCCTCGCGCAGGGCCGGCGGGTCGCATTGGTCGTCGTGGCAGGCGTGGGTCAGGATCGATTCCTCGGTCACGCCCGCCGGAACCTTGAGCGTGTCGTGGATGGCGTCGATCAGCCCGTCCAGCCCGTGGAAGTCCTTCAGCAGCCTTTCCACCTGCCCGCGCTGGCTCGCCAGCTCCGCCAGCAGCCCGGCGAAATCCTCCGCGTTCAGGTCGCCGGTCAGCCGGCCCATGGCGCGGCCCAGCGGGCTGTCCGGCTCGGTGCGGCCGGCATGCAGCACGGCGTCGCGCGCTTCGGTCAGCAGACCGTCGGCGGTGCGGTCGTCCATCACGTCGAAATGCGGCGCCAGTTCGGCCTCAAGCGGGAAGCGGCGCAGCAGCGACTGGCAGAAGGCGTGGATAGTCTGGATCTTCATGCCGCCGGGGCAGTCCACCACCTGGGCGAACAGCCGCCGCGCGTTCAGCCGCGCCTCCATGCTCGGCCGCTCGCCGCAGAGGTCGGCCAGCCGGTCCTCCAGCGACTCGTCGGGCAGCGTGGCCCACAGGCCGAGCGTCCGGTTGATGCGGATCGCCATTTCCGCCGCCGCGGCCTTGGTGAAGGTCAGGCACAGGATGCGCGCCGGCGGCGTGCCGGACAGCATCAGCCGCAGAACCCGGTCGGTCAGCACCTTGGTCTTCCCCGACCCGGCCGACGCGCCGACCCACACCGACGCCGTCGGATCGGACGCCCGCCGCTGCGCCACGTTGGGATCGAGCGGCAGAGTACGGGGGGACAGGTCGGTCATGGTCATGGGCGATGCTTCCACAGATCCCCTCTCCCCCCGGGGAGAGGGTTAGGGTGAGGGGGATGCGCGGCAGGACCTTTGGGGCAGGCACGCCACGCTTCCCCCTCACCCCGACCCTCTCCCCGGGGGGGAGAGGGAGATGGTCCCCGGATCGAGCGAACCCCATCATTCCCCCTCTCCGCCGCCCGACGACCATTCCTGGACGCGGGCGAGATGGGCATAGTCGGTGTAGCGCGGCGCCATCGCCGGGCGTGGGCGGGAGCGGTAGGGGGTGTTGGGGTCGTCGAACTGTGCGATCAGCGCTTCCAGCCCGGCCCGCGCCTCTTCACCCAATACAGCCGGGTCGCCCTTCACCGGCTTTTCCTCGCCGGCCGGGTCGCCGCCGGACAGTCGCCAGAAGGTCAGTTCGGCCACGTCGCCCTTGTCCACCCCGCTGAACCCGCCCGCCGCCGCGATGGCGGCCTCCAGCGGCAGCTGCGGGGCGAAGCCAAGCTCGATCTCCCGCGCGCTCGGCGGGGTGCCGGTCTTGTAGTCGATCACCACCAGCCCGTCGGGGCCGCGGTCGATGCGGTCGGCCTTGGCGGTCAGGGTGAAGGGGCCGCCGGGGCCGGTCAACTCCAGCCGGCCCGGCACCTCGGTCGCCAGCGGGCGCAGGCGGGGGCGGCGCTCGCGCTCCAGATCGACGAACCAGCCGGCCACCCGCTCGAAGCGCGGCCACCAGAAGGCCCAGACGTCGGGATGGCTGCGCAGCAGCGGGCCGAAGCGCTCGCGCCCCAACGCGATCAGCCGGTCGAGCGCGTCATGCGGCGGCGGGCCGGGATACTCGCGGACGAAGGCGTCGAGCGTGTCGTGGATGATCTGGCCACGGTCCGACGCCCCCGGATCGGCGGCGATGGGGTCGAGTGCGCGCAGCCGCAAAGCATGGCGGGCATAGATGGCGTAGGGATCGCGCATCCAGGTCTCGATCTCCGTCACCGACAGCTTGCGCGGACGGGCGGTCAGCGGCGGTCGCGGCTCCGGCGCCGCCACCGGCTGAACCCGGTCCGGCTCGTCCAGCCCGCGCGCCCAACCGAGCCAGCAGGCGCCGCGCTCTTCGATCACGCCGTCCAGATCCAGCGCCTTCAGCACGGTTTCCAACCGCAGCAGCCAGCGCGACGGCACGGTCGGCGTTCCCTCCACCCGCGCGGCGCGGGTCAGCACCACTTCGGGCGCGCCGCAGGCGTGAGCGAAGTCGTGGGCCGACATGCCGACCAGCCGTTCCGGGCTGGGCAGGCCGAAATCGCGCCGCATCGGTCGCGACATCCAGGGATCGGCGGAGGCGGCCGGCGGCCAGGTGCCCTCGTTCAGCCCGCCCAGGATGGTCAGGTCGAGATGCTGGAGACGCGCCTCCATCGGACCCAGGATGAACAGGCGCGGGTGCAGGCCATAGCGGGGACGCACCGCCCGCGCGCTCATCAGCGCGTCGAGCAGCGCCGGGTAATCCTTGGCCGGGATCGCCGGGAAGCCATCGGCCGCATCCAGCAGGTCGTGGACGAAGCGCGCCGCCTCCTCGCCGTCGTCCTGGCGCCACAGCCGCTCCGCCCCGGTCAACTCGTCGTCGGCGGCCAGCGATTCGCAGAAGGCGACATGGGCGCGCACGAGGTCGGCCAACGGAGTTTCGGTGGTCAGCGCCTCCAGGAAGGGGGCGGCGCGCTGGCCGATGTCGACCAGCCAGCCGCGCAGGAACTCCTGCTGTTCCTCATGGTCGAAGCGGTCGGCCTGCTCCAGCGCCGCCAGCACGCCGTCGAACCCCTCCGCCGGGCGCGGGCCGCGCAGCACGATGCGTTCCAGCGCGCGGGCGGCGGCGCGGAAATCTCCTGAGTCGCGGCCGCCCGCCGCCATCGGATGCTTGGCCAGGGCCAGCAGGGCCAGCGGATGGACGCGGCTCGCCACCAACTCCGCCGTCAGCCGCAGATAGGTGCCGACCGCGGTGTGGGCGAGCGGCTGACCGCCCGAGTCGTTGACCAGAATGCCCCAGCGCGCCAGCGCCATGGCGACCCGGCGGCCCAGGTTGCGGTCGGGGGTGATGAGGGCGGCGGTCTTGGTCGGCGTTTCCAGGGCATGGCGCATCAGCAGCGCGATGACCTGCGCCTCTTCCTCCGACGTGGCAGCGTCGATGCGGGTGAGGCCGTCCAGCGCGGAGGCATCCACCCCGGACAGCTCGCGCCATCCCTCGGTGGTCGCCGCCGGGCGCATCGCCTCGGCGATCAGGCGGGCGCGGGCGCCGCGCGGCTCGGTCGCGTCGGTCCAGGACTGAACCTCTTGTCGTTCCACGCCGAGATGACGGATCAGTTGCGACAGCCCGTGTTGTGGATGAGATTCATCCTGCTCAATCGCCTTCCAGATCTCTTCCTCGGCCCCAGTGTCGAGGCCGGGCAGCACCACCGCCCCGTGCGGCAGCCGGGCGATGACAGATAGCAGGTCGGACGCGGCGACGATGGAGCCGGTGGAACCGGCGGCGATCACCATGCCTGGCGGCGGGGCTGCCTGCCAGAGAGCGGCCTGCGTCTCCAGCGTCAGGTTCCGGCGCTTGGCCGGGTCGGCTTCTCCAGTCGACTCAAGGATGGCAGGCCAGTTAGTAATGATGATGTTGAGAAATTCTAAGGTCTTCTGCCAGTGCTCTGCGTAATCATCGGGAACGAGGTTATGGAGCCGCTTGAAATCAATACGTTCTGTCCACACCGCGTCGATCAGCCGGCCCAGATCGGCGCCAAGCCGCACCGCCTGCGCCGTGGTTGCCGGCAGCGGGCTTGCCAGGATCAGCCGGGCCAACGTCATCTGCCGGTTCAGCGGCGAAATCGCTTCCGGCAGGTCGAGCGGGACGTCGGGCAACTCCTCCTCGGTCAGGCTGAGGTCGCCGGCGTCGAGTTCGCCCAGCGGCGCCATCCGTGGCAGCAGCGTCGGCTGCCCGCCCGACCGCCGCAGGAAGGCCGCCTGCAGCGCCCGGCAGGCGCGCCGCGTCGGCAGCAGCACGGTGACCCCGGCCAGCGCCATCGGGTCGCCGCCCACCCGCTCCATGATCCCCGCCGCCAGCATGTCGACGAAGGGCGCGCCCGCGGGGATGCTGTAGACTTTGGGGTGGGTCATGGTCCTGCGATCATTTCCAAGAGCGGGCTACTTCCCGTTGAGTATAGCTCGGCCCGGCCCTCAATGCGCCACCGCCCGCACGCCGCCGATGGCCAGCAGATCCTCGGCCTCCTTCAGCCCGGCGGGGGTGCCGATGTGGAACCACAGCCCGTCATGGGCAAGGCCGAACAGCCGGCCCGCCGCCTGAGCGCGGTCCCAGATCAGGTTGGTCGAGAAGGCGCCGTCCGGCGTGTCCGCCCCGAACAGCTCCGGCTTGACGATCTGCACCCCGGCATAGACGAAGGGCGCCAGCTCGCGCTCGCCACGGCGGGTCAGGCCGCCCAGCGGGTCCATGTGATAGTCGCCGAGTCCGTCATAGCCGACCGACTTGGTCGTTGCCATCAGCAGGAGCAGCGCGTCCATCTCCGCCGGGTTCCAGTGCGATGCCAGGCGGCGCAGAGCCGGGATCGGCCCGTCCAGCCAGAAGATGTCGGCATTCACCGTGTAGACCGGCGCGGTGCCGAGATGGGGCAGCGCCTTCTTCACCCCGCCGCCGGTCTCCAGCAGCGTGTCTTCCGGCGACAGAGTGATGGCGGGGGTGGTGCGGTCCTTCAGATGCTCGCCGATCATAGCGCCGAGATAGTGGCTGTTGACCACCGCCCGGCCGACGCCGGCCGCGGCCAGCCGGTCCAGCGCATGGTCCAGCATCGGCTTGCCCAGCACCGGGATCAACGGCTTCGGCATGTGGTTGGTCAGCGGGCGCATGCGCAGGCCCTGGCCGGCGGCCAGCACCATGGCTGTTTTGGGAATGGTCACGGTCATCTCAGATCGTCTCCGGTACGACGAAGGCGGCACGGGTCTCGGACGGCAGATGGCGGTCGAACCAGGCGGCGACCGGCGCCAGCTCCGGCTTCGCCAACTGGGCCTCCAGCAGGCGCCAGACCCGCGGCAGATGGACAAGGTAGGACCGCCGCCCCTGGCTCAGCGCCAGACGGACGAAGATGGCGACGATCCGCGTGTGGCGTGCCGCCCCCAGCACCGCCATGGCACGACGGAAGGCGGCGGCATCGGTCTCGGGGAAAGCGGTGAGATAGCGCGCGACCATCGCCTCGGCCAGATCGGGCGCGACGTCGCGCCGCGCATCCTCCAGCAGGGAAACGAGGTCGTAGGCCCGCGGCCCCCAGCCGGCGCTCTGGAAGTCGATCAGCCCGGCGGCCTTCACCCCCGGTCGATCCAGCCGCATCAAATTGTCGACGTGATAGTCGCGCAGCAGAAGCGACGGCGCGACGGCGCAAACCGGCTCCAGCACCGCTCGCCAAGCCGTATCGAAAGCGGAACGGTCCTCATCGTTCAAGGGCTGTCCCAAAGCCACCGGCACGTAGGCGTCGATGAACAGCCGGGTTTGGGCGATGAACAACGCCGGATCGTAGACGGGCAGGGCCAACCGCTGCGCCGCCCCCTCGGGCCAGCCGCCGTGAATGGTGACCAGTGCGTCGGTCGCCATCTCATAGAGCGATTGCGGATCGGCACCGTCGGCGAGCAGGCGAGAAAATGTTTCGCTTCCGAAATCATCCTGGATCGCCAGCCCACGTTCCATGTCCGATGCGATCACGGTGGGAACCGACAGCCCGATGGCCGCCAGTTCGGCGCCGATGGCGATGAAGGGCACGAGGTCGTCGGCGGGGGCGGGCGTGTCCACCAGGATCAGCGTGCCGCCATCCGCCTTGCGCAGCCGCTCGTACCGCCGGGCGGAGGCATCGCCGGCCAGCGGCTCCCGCGCCGCGCCGGACAGGCCGTTGGCGGCGAGGAAGGCGGCGATCTCCGCTTCCCGCGCTGAAGAAGCAGCGGCCATCACAGCGTCCAGTCGGCGGCGGCCACCCGCGCCGCCAGCGCGCCATGGCCGGTCAGCGTGGCGCGGCGGGCATCGGGGCCGTCATGCTCCATCGTCACCTCGACCCGGTCGGGCGGCAGCAGCTGACCAAGCCGGTCCGGCCATTCCACCAGCGCCACCGCCTCGGCCCGCGCGTCGTCCCAGCCCAACTCATACACCTCGTCCGGTCCCGACAAACGGTAGAGGTCGAAATGCCAGACCGGGCCGATGGCGGTGTCGTAGGTCTGGACCAGGGTGAAGGTGGGGGACGGCACCTCGGCGTCTTCATGGGTGACGCTGCGGATCAAGGCCCGCGACAGCGCCGACTTGCCGGCGCCGAGATCGCCGCGCAGAGCGACGAGGTCGCCCGGCCGCAGCATGGCTCCCAGCCGGCGGCCTAGCGCCGCGGTGGCGGCCTCGTCCGGCAACTGGATTGCGATGGTGTGAAGGGGAGTGTCCGACATGGCGCGGATACTGTGCGAAGCCGCCGCCCGCCCGCAAGCCGGAAAGAAGGGTGGGTCGGCGGCAGGCTTACCGGCCGATCCGCCGCTTGGGCGACAGCCGGTCGCCCGCGCCCGTGCCCGATCCGGCTCCCTCCGCCGTGCCGGCCACCACCAGCCGCGGCGCCTTGTTGAAGTTCATGGTGATCATCAGCGTCAGCGCGCCGTTGATCAGGTGCAGCATCTTGTCGGACGCCACCGGCAGGGGGATGCGCCGGCCCATGCAATAGCCGACCAGCGCCGCCGTCACCTCGGTGTCGGCCAGCACCAGCTCGGTCACCGCGCCGTCGTCGTCGGTGATGCTCAGGCGGGTTTCGATGCCCTCCTGCTCCGGCCCCTCGTTGCGGTGGTAGACGATCTTCGACACGGTGCCGACCGGCAATGTGTCCTTCACCCGCCGCCGCCGGTCCAGCACGGCCCGCACCACCTCCTGGTCGGTGAAGACCAGACACCGAAGTTCCTTCATTCGGACCTCCACCCGACCGGCCTTCAGGCAAAGAATGCCTGGCCATCCGCCGCCGACCTTCACTTTCCGCTTCGCCACCGCCACGTGCAATCGACAAATTTAAGCGAATTTATGCGAAATTGTTTCCCGGATCGGCCGGCCCGAGCGCCCCGCCATCCCGCCTCGCACGCGACACAGGACCGCTTTCCCCTTGCGGGGGGTTGACCCGGCCGGGAAATGCGGACAATGGAAGGACCGTTCGCCGCCCCTTCCGCATCATCCTCCACCCGGCACCCCGTCTCAAGGAATTGGCTTTCATGTCGCACACCGCCTCCAGCCACGATGTCCTCACCACCGATGTCGTCATCGTCGGCGCCGGCCCCGTCGGGCTGTTCGCCGTGTTCGAATGCGGCATGCTGAAGATGCGCTGCCATGTGGTGGACGCGCTGGACATGGTCGGCGGCCAGTGCACCGCGCTCTACCCGGAAAAGCCGATCTACGACATTCCGGCCCATCCCTCCATCGAGGCGGCCGACCTGATCGACCGGCTGGCGGAGCAGGCCGCCCCCTTCTCGCCCACCTATCACCTGGGCCAGCAGGTGGAGAAGCTGACCCGCCAGGACAGCGGGCGCTGGCTGGTGGAGACCAGCATCGGCACGAAGATCGACACCCGGGCGGTCATCATCGCCGCCGGCAGCGGCGCCTTCGGCCCCAACCGCCCGCCGCTCGACGGGCTGGAGGCGTATGAGGGCAAGTCGGTCTTCTACATGGTGCGCCGCCGCCAGGACTTCGCCGGCAAGAAGGTGGTGATCGCCGGCGGCGGCGACAGCGCGGTCGACTGGGCCATCTCGCTGGCCGACGTGGCGGAGCGCGTCTATGTCGTCCACCGCCGGCCGAAGTTCCGCGCCGCGCCTGAAAGCGTCGCCCGCATGGAAGCGTTGGTGCGCGAGGGGCGGGTCGAGATGGTGGTGCCCTATCAGCTCTCCGGCCTGGACGGCGAGAACGGCCAGCTGACCGCCGTGCGCGTCGCTACGCTGGACGGCGAGGAAAAGGCGCTGCCGGCCGACGCGCTGCTCGCCTTCTTCGGCCTGTCGATGAATCTCGGGCCGATCGCCGACTGGGGCCTGGATCTGGAGCGCAGCCACATCGCGGTGGCCCAGCCCGGCTGCGCCACCAACGTTCCGGGCGTCTTCGCCATCGGCGACATCGCGACGTATCCCGGCAAGCTGAAGCTGATCCTCTGCGGCTTCGCCGAAGCAGCGCAAGCCGCCCACACCATCCGCCCGCTGGTCTATCCCGGCGAGGCGCTGCACTTCGAATATTCCACCTCGAAGGGCGTCCCCGGCGCGGCGTGAGTAAAATGCCCTCTCCCGTCCCGGGAGAGGGCGGTATTTTACTCCGCCTTCACGCCGTTCACCGGCGCGCGCACCGGCATGATGCAGCGGACATGGGCGCTGCGGTAGACCCCGGCGCCGCCGCTCTCGTCCAGCTCCAGCCGGCCGCCATGCAGTTCCACCACGTTGCGGGCCAGCGACACGCCCAGCGCCGCCGCACCCTGCGGGTCGGCGTCGGGCGCCGCGGCGCCGCTGACCGACAGGGTGATGCTGCCGTTCAGCCGCTCGCCGGCCAGGCGGATGCGGCGGTCGGGCGGCGGGTGGCGGATGGCGCCGACCACCAGGGTGAACAGCGCCTGCTTCAGCCGCTTGCCGTCGCCCTCCATCTCGCCCAGCGCCTCCGGCGCCACCACCTCCAGCCGCAGCCCCTCGCGCCGCGCCCAGTCGCGGGTCAGGCCGGCCACCGACTCGAGCAGGTCGGGCAGGTTGACCGCGCCGCGCTCCAGCGTGGTGACGCCGGCCCCCAGGCTGGTCAGGTCGACCACGTCGTCGATCAGTTCCAGCAGGCGCTGGCCGGCCGTCAGCATGCTGCGCACATACTCCATCTGGCGGTCGTTCAGTTCGCCGAAATACTGGTTCGCCAGCATCTCGGCGAAGCCGATGATGCCGTTCAGCGGCGTGCGCAGATGGTGGGAGACGTTGGCGATGAACTCGCTCTTCAGCTGGTCGGCGGCCTCCAGCGCCGCGTTGGAGGCACGCAGCGCCGTCTCCAGCCGGGCGCCGTCGGTGACGTCGAGATAGCTGTTCAGCACGGCCCCATCGGGCAGCGGCAGGGTGGAGAACTCCACCACCGACCCGTCGCTGCGCTCCACCCGGCCGGAGCGGACGCTGCGCTCCAGCGTGGCGCCGATCAGCTCCTCTTTCACCGCCTCCCAGGTGGCGGCCTCGCCCGGCCTGTCGGCGACCTTGTCCGTCCCCTTGTCCGCCGGCTGCATCTCCAGCAGCGGGCGCATGCGTTCGATGACGTCGGCGATGTGCGGTTCGCCGTGCAGGTCGCCGTCGGCCAGATCCCAGATGCGGGCGAAGGCCGGGTTGGACAGCTTCAGCCGGCCGTCGCCGCCGAACACGGCGATGCCCTCCGCCAGATTGTCCAGCGTCTCCTGCTGCACCGCCATCAGCGTGTTGTAGGAGGATTCCAGCGCCAGCGTGTTGGTCACATCCTCCAGGATGGTGATCAGCCCGCCCTGCGGGTGCGGCGCGGCCAGATGGCGCAGCGTGGTGCCGTCCGGCAGATGCAGCATCTCCTCCAGCGGTTCCACCAGATGGGTGTAGCGGGTCAGCCGCTCGCGCTTGAAGGTCTGGTAGTCGGCATATTCCGGCAGGCGGCGGCGGGCGCGCAGCTCCTCCAGCAGTTCGGCGTTGGTCGGTTCGGTGCGCAGCCACGCCTCGTCCAACTCCCACAGCCGGGCATAGGCCTGGTTGAAGAAGGTCAGGCGGGTGTCGGGGCCGAAGATGGCGATGGCGGTGCCCAGCCGTTCCAGCACCTCCGCATGGGCGGTCAGGTGGCGGTCCAGCTCGCCGCGCAGTTCCTCCAGCGGGGTCAGGTCGAGGGCATAGCCGACCACCAGCGTGCCGCCGCCGTCGGTCAGCGGCAGCGGCGCCTCCGTCACCTCCAGCATGCGGCGTTCGGTGCCGATCACCACGGGGGCGCGGTCGGACTGGGCGAAGCCGCCGCTACGCGCCCGTTCGGCAAGCGCGCGGCCGGCGGCGGTCAACTCCCGCCCCTCCGTCACCACCGTGTCGGGATCGCCGTCGACGGCACGGGCATAGGCGCGGTTGCACCAGGACAGACGCAGCGAGCGGTCGCGCATCCACACCGGCACCGGCAGCGCATCGGCCATCGCCTGCAGCTCGCCAAGGCGGGAGCGCGCGGCCCCCGCCACCTGCTCCTGACGCCGCGTGGCATCGCTGGCGGCGTCGCGGGCGACGGTCACATCCTCGATCCACACCACGTCGCAATGGGTATCGCCGGCCTGTCCGCGCCGGCCGGTCAGCACCAGCCGCCGCCCGTCGGGCGCCGCCGCCTCGCAGCGGAAGGGCTCGCCGTTCCGGCGCAGGCGGGAAAGGGCGGGGGCGAGGTCCGGCACCGCCAGGCAACCGCTCAGCTCGTCGGCGCTGGAAATTCCCAGAAGGGCCGCCGCGTCGTCCGATAACGCGCTTTCGCCCTGGTCCGTCCAGACGCACCAGGGATGCGGGACCGCAGCCAGCATGGCCCGCCATCGGTCACGGTCTGCGGCGGCGTGATCGGCTTGGCGCCGGGATTCCTTGTTCCAAAAGAAGCCAGCGAGACCGACCACGCTTTTCACCCCCGGGACCGCCGGGCTTGTCGCTGGCCCGGTCGAATCTGTCGAAATGAATCAAGATGCGCAGAGTAGTTCAGCCCTCTCCCACCGACAAGCGAACACCCGTCCGCTTTGCGCCTTTTCGAGATTTCCTTCCCGCCCAGGTGGTTTTCGCTCCGGCACGTTCGGTTATGCCATGGTCTCTTCCGGGCTGGTCACCGTCTCTTTCGTGTGACGCAGGTCATGAATCGCCTTTTCGACATTCGGGAAGGCGGCGGCCATTGCGCGGACGTGCCGCTCCACATCCGATGCGCGCCCCTCGACGATGGCGCGTTCCAACCCGGTGCAGGCGGCGGCCAGCGCCCGCGCCCCCGCGGTCCGCGCCGCCCCGGCGGCCGAATGGGCCGCGGCCCGCGCCTCCTCCATCTCCCCGGAGTCCAGGGCCTGCCGCACCCGCTCCAGCGTGGGCCGCGTCGTCTCGATGAAGAAATCCATCATGTCGAGCGTGCCGGCATCCAGGCCGCCGCCCTCCATGCCGCCGTCCCCCGTGCATCCAAAGGTCTCGCGCACATGGGAGAGGTCGAGCACCGGCAGCGCCTCCTCCTCCGTTGGCGCCGGCTGCGGCTGCGGCTGCGGCGTCCGCAGCTCCGGGACCGTGCGGGGGTCGAGCCAGCGGGCGAGCACGCGCGAGAGCTGGGCCAGCGTCACCGGCTTGGCGAGGTAATCGTCCATGCCGGCGGCAAGGCAGCGCTCCATCTCGCCGGACAGGGCGTTGGCGGTCATGGCGACGATGGGGGTGTGCTGCTGCCCGCCGTCCCCCTGCCCGCCGTCCTCTTCCGCCCGGATGCGGCGGGCCAGTTCATAGCCGTCCATCGCCGGCATGTGGCAGTCGGTGATGACCAGCCGGTGCTGTCCACGCCGCCATGCCGCCAGCGCCTGCTCGCCATCGGCCGTCAGCTCCGCCGCATAACCCAGCCGGCGCAGCTGGCGCAGCACGACCTGCTGGTTGGTCGGGTGGTCTTCCGCCACCAGGATCGGGCCCGATCCGGTTGGGTGAGCGGAGGGATCCGGCCAGTCAACCGCATCCGGGCCGGCCGGAACCGGCGGCGGCAGGCCGGCCGCCTCCGGGGCGGGGCCGGCGGCGTCGGGCGCGCCGCGGCCGGTCAGGATCGCGGCGGTCCGGATCAGGGCGGTGCGGTGGACCGGCTGCACCAGCCCGGCCGTCTGGCCTGATGCCATCTGGCCCGAAACCGTGTGGGGAGAGGCGACCGCCATGCCGCCGCCCGCCGGCCCACCTGTCCTGCCATCGCCCAGCAGAAGCCGCGGCAGGCCGGGACAGCGGGCGCCGGCCAGCGGCTCCAGCCGTCCGGCCAGCGCCGTGGTGGTGACCAGCAGCCCATAACCGCCGCGCCCCAGCTTCGATGCGGCATCGGCCATCATGGCTGCGGTCGTCACGGTCGCGCCGCCCTGCTCCAGATAGCGGGCCAGCACCGTGCGCTGCACCTCGTCCTCGTCGACGATCAGAACGGACAGGCCGTCCAGCGGCGCCGGAGCGGGGGAAGAGGCGGCTGAGGAGGTGGGCCGGGGCGCCGGCTCCGCCGCGCGCGGCAGGTCCACCGTGAACCAGAAGGTCGACCCGCGGCCGGGCACCGACTCGACGCCGATCCGCCCGCCCATCCGTTCGACCAGCCGGGTGCAGATCGCCAGACCCAGCCCGGTGCCGCCGAAGCGCCGCGTGGTGGAGCTGTCGGCCTGGCTGAAGGGCTGGAACAGCCGGGCCTGCCCCTCCGGCCCGATGCCGATGCCGCTGTCCTCCACCGCCACATGCAGGCGGACATGGTCCGGACCGGCTGGATCGGATCGGGTCGGATCGGACAGGGTGGGGTCGGCGGCATGGACGCGCAGCACCACCCGGCCGCGGTCGGTGAACTTGATGGCGTTGCCGGTCAGGTTGAACAGGATCTGGCGCAGCCGGCCGGAGTCGCCGCGCAGCCGCTCCGGCACCGTGCGGTCGATGTCGCAGATCATCGCCAGCCCCTTCTGGTGGGCCTGGGGCGCCAGCAGGTCGGCGACCCCCTCCACCAGCTCCGCCGGGCGCAGGTCGAGATCCTCCAGCTCCAGCTTCCCCGCCTCGATCTTCGACAGGTCCAGGATGTCGTCGATGATCCGCAGCAGCGCCGCCCCGCTGTCCCGCATGGTGGAGACCAGCATGCGCTGCTCCTCGTCCAGCGGGGTCAGCGCCATCAGCTCCAGCATGCCCAGCACGCCGTTCATCGGCGTCCGGATCTCGTGGCTCATCGTCGCCAGGAATTCCGACTTCGACCGGGCGGCGATCTCCGCCTGCTCCTTGGCGGCGCGCAACGCCTCCTCCGCCTGCTTGCGCGCGGTGATGTCGTAGCTCCAGGCCAGCACCGCCGGTTCGCCCTCGAAGCTGGTGCGCTGGAGCGTCTTCAGCGCCCAGACCCGGCTGCCGTCGGGACGGAGCACCGCCGCCTCGGCATCGCGCACCAGCACGCCGCCGCTCTCCGCCTCCGGCTCCCGGCCGTCGGCCCCGGCGGGCAGGGCCGGCGCATGGCGGCTGCCGACGAACTCCTCCAGCGGCCGGCCGGCCAGTTCGGCGGCGCGGGCGTTGGCGAAGGCGACGGTGCCGTCGGCCCGGCGGATGGAGACGCCGACCGGGCTCTGCTCCAGGATGGTGCGCAGCCGGCCCTCGCCCTCGGCCAGCGCGCTTTCGCGGGCGCGGATGGCGGTGACGAAATAGGCCAGCGCGCGGGCCATCTCGCCGATCTCGTCGCCGCTTTCGGCCCGGCTGCCGGCCGGGGCGGCGGCGGGCAGGTCCAGATCGGGCAACGAATCCGACATCCCTGCCGGCTCGGCCGTCTCCACCGCCTGCATGGCGCTGCGCAGCCGGCGCAGCCGCGCCACCACGTTGCGGTGGATGTAGGCGAAGATGGCGGCGGCCCCCAGGATCGACAGCACCGCCATGGCGATCACCGCCCGCTTGCCGTCGCGGATCACCCGCTCGAACTCGTCGGAACGGCGGGCGACATCCTGCTCCACCGCCAGGAAATAGTCGGACACGATGCCGACCAGCTGGTCGGAAACCGCCTGGTTGCGCGCGGCCGACCGCTTGATCGCCCGTTGCAGCGACAGCTCCGCCTCGCGCAGCGCGAACAGGGGGGATGGGCCGAATGCCTGCTCCGCCACCTCGCGCTGCAGCGGTTCCAGCCGCGCCGCCCGCTCGGCCGGCAGCAGGGCCAGCGCCTCGGCGGCATTGTCCAGCGCGGCGCGGGTGTCGGCCCGGAGGCGGTCGAGCTGGCCGTCGCGGCCGCTGTCTTGCTCTGCCCGCAGCGCCGCCAGCAGCGTGGTCGCCGCCCCGGTCAGCTCGCGGCGCCAGCGCTCCAGCGCCTCGCGGCTGCGGTCCGCCGCCTCCGCATCCGGCAAGCCGGCCCGCAGCTCCATCGGCCAGGAGGCGTCGGCCTCCCGCGTGCCGGCCGCCGCCAGCCGGGCGGTCAGGGCGGCCAGAGCCTGGGTGCGGGCGCGGGTCTCGGCGCTCAGGGACAGCTGCTGCCGGACCTGGGCGTTCAGGGTCAGCAGCGTGCCGACCAGCTCGTTCTTGCGGCGGTCCAGCTCGCCCAGATCGGCCCTGCTGCTCTCGGCGTGGCCGTTCCCGGCCCGGTCGGCATGGCGCACGGTGCCGCCAAGGGCGATCAGCCGGGCCGTCAGTTCCTCCAGCCGCGCCAGCTGTTCGTCCATCCGCGCCATCACGGCATCGCGCGCGCCCTGGTCGGGGGCGGCGACCAGGGCCGGGGCGATGGCGGCGACGGCGCCGCTCTGCTGCACCAGCTGGGCGGCGGCGACCAGCCCCGGCACCTTAGCGGTGGCGATCTGCTCGTATCCCTGGTGGAAGCGCGAGAACAGCGAGACGGCGACGACGCTGGTCGCCGCGGCCAATCCGCCGATGACCGTCAACCCCGCCAGGATGCGGAACGCCACGCTCCGCCCCAGGAACCGCCGGGGACTCCGCATGCCCACCCCCTCGCCCGCTGCCGTTCCTACTCCAATCGGCTAGGCGATCATGCCCCGATCGGCTAGGCGATCATGCCATATAACGCGGGGCGGGGGAGGGGGAAGTCAGGCGACGCCGGTGGAGCCGAAGCCGCCCGCGCCGCGCGCGGTCTCGTCCAGCGAGGCGACCTCGACCAGCGCCGCCTGCGGCGCCTGGGCGATCACCGCCTGGGCGATGCGGTCGCCGCGGGCGATGGTGAAGGGTTCCTCGCCCAGATTGATCAGGCAGACGCCGACCGGCCCGCGGTAATCGCAATCTACGGTGCCCGGCGTGTTCAGCACCGTGACGCCGTTCTTCACCGCCAGCCCGGAGCGCGGCCGGATCTGCATCTCCCACCCCGCCGGCAGCCCGACGGCGAAGCCGGTCGGCACCAGCACCCGCTTGCCGGGATCCAGCACGACGGGAGCATCGGCCGGCACCGCGGCGCGCAGGTCGAACCCGGCGGCTCCCCCGGTGGCGTAGGAGGGCAGCGGCAGGTCGTCGTTGCCGGGCAGGCGGAGGAAGGCGACGATGGGGGACATGGCGATTTCCTGAAAATGACGGTCGGGTGGGGGCGCCGGGTAGAAACTACTTCCCCTTGAAATGCTCCGCCACCGACTCGGCCAGCCGGGTGGCGACGGCGTCCTTGGGCATGGTCGGCCAGGACTCCACCCCCTCGGCGCGGATCAGGTGGACGGTGTTGTCACTACCGCCGAAGGTGCCGGTGCCGGGGGAGACGTCGTTGGCGACGATCCAGTCGCAGCCCTTGCGGGCGCGCTTGGCGGTGGCATAGGCCAGCACGTCGCCGGTCTCCGCCGCGAAGCCGACCACCAGCGCCGGACGGTGCTCGCCCGGCCGCGACAGGGTGGCGAGGATGTCCGGGTTCTCGGTCAGGGCCAGGGCCGGCGGGCCGCCGCCGTCCTTCTTCAGCTTGCGGTCGCCGGCACCATCGACGCGCCAGTCCGCCACCGCGGCGGCGCAGACCGCGATGTCGGCCGGCAGCGCCGCCTCGCAGGCCGCCAGCATCTCGCGCGCCGTCTCGATATGGACGACGCGGCAGCCGGCGGGGTCGGGCAGCCGGGTCGGGCCGCTGACCAGCGTCACCTCGGCCCCCAGCGTCGCCAGTGCCGCGGCGATGGCGTGCCCCTGCTTGCCCGACGAGCGGTTGGCGATGTAGCGCACCGGGTCGATCGGCTCGTGCGTCGGGCCGCTGGTGACGATGGCGCGGCGGCCGGCCAGCGGACGATAAGTCTCCGCCGCGAAGAAGCCGGCGATGGCGTCGACGATCTCCATCGGCTCGGCCATGCGGCCGGGGCCGAATTCGTTGCAGGCCATCACCCCGTCGTTGGGGCCGATGCGCCGCACGCCGCGGCTTTCCAGCAGCGCCATGTTGGCCTGGGTCGCGGCATGCTGCCACATGCGCACATTCATCGCCGGGGCGACCAGCACCGGCTTGTCGGTGGCCAGCAGCACGGTGGCGGCCAGATCGTCGGCCATGCCGGCGGCCATGCGCGCCAGCAGGTTGGCGGTGGCCGGCGCCACCACCAGCAGGTCGGCCTCGCGCGACAGGCGGATGTGGCCCATCTCCGACTCGTCGGTCAGCGACCACAGGTCGCGGTAGACGGTATCCTCGATCAGCGCCTGTACCGACAACGGGGTGACGAAGCGGGCGCCGGCCTCGGTCAGCACCGCGCGCACCGTCACGCCGCGTTCGCGCAGGCGGCGGATCAGCTCCAGGCTCTTGTAGGCGGCGATGCCGCCGGCGATGACCAGCAGAACCCGCTTGCCGGCCAGGATGGCGTGATCGGCCATGGCGAACCCCCTCTTCCCGACGTCCGTTTCCCGACGTCTCCTGCCCGCTGCTGATAGTTCATCGCGCCGCCCCCGGCAAGCGGCGCCGCCGCGACAGACTCTGTCCGACGGCGATATCGATGTGTTCGCGCTGCCGGCCATGCGCGTAAGGGTGGGATTTTCAGAATTATCTGTTAGACAATGGGAGCTGTTCCGTCCCCACCGTTCGCGTGTCACCCACAGCATGCCGCCAGGTTCCATTCCCGTCCTGCTGATCGAAGACACGCCCTCGCTGGCCCGTGTCTATGCGGAATACCTGAAAAAGGAATCCCATACCGTCATCTCGGTGGAGACCGGGGCCGACGCGCTGGCGCAGCTCAACGACGGCGCGCCGATGGTCGTGCTGCTGGATCTGCAGCTGCCGGACATGAACGGGATGGAGGTGCTGAAACGCATCGACACCCAGGCGCTGCCCTGCGCCGTCATCGTCATCACCGCCCACGGCTCGGTGAAGGCGGCGGTGGAGGCGATGCGCTACGGCGCCTATGATTTCCTGGTGAAGCCCTTCTCGGCCGACCGGCTGGTGGTGACGGTCCGCAACGCGATGGAGCGGCTGCGGCTGGCCCAGCTGGTCGACACCTTCGAGAAGGACCTCAACCGCGCCCGCTATCACGGCTTCATCGGCTCGTCGCTGGCGATGCAGGCGGTCTACCGCATCGTCGACAGCGCCGCCTCCTCGCGCGCCACCGTCTTCATCACCGGCGAATCCGGCACCGGCAAGGAGGTCTGCGCCGAGGCGATTCACCGCCAGAGCCAGCGCGCCGCGCGCCCCTTCATCGCCATCAACTGCGGCGCCATCCCGAAGGATCTCATGGAAAGCGAGATCTTCGGCCATGTGAAGGGCAGCTTCACCGGGGCGGTGTCCGACCGCGAGGGTGCGGCGGCGCGCGCCGATGGCGGCACCCTGTTCCTGGACGAGATCTGCGAACTGGCGCCCGACCTGCAGACCAAGCTGCTGCGCTTCATCCAGACCGGCACCTTCACCCCCGTCGGCGGGTCGAAGCTGGAGAAGGTCGACCTGCGCATCGTCTGCGCCACCAACCGCGATCCCCTGCGCGAGGTGGAGGAGGGGCGGTTCCGCGAGGACCTCTATTACCGCCTGCACGTCATCCCCATCCACCTGCCGCCGCTGCGCGAGCGCGAGGACGACGTGCTGGAGATCGCCCGTCACTATCTGGCGGAGTTCGCGAAGGAGGAGAAGAAGGGATTCACCCGCTTCTCGCCGGAGGTGGAACAGGCGCTGCGCCATTACCACTGGCCGGGCAATGTTCGCCAGTTGCAGAACGTCGTGCGCATCGTCGCCGTGCTGTATGACGGCGACACGGTGACGCCGGAGATGCTGCCGCCGCCGCTCGGCACGCCGCAGCCGCTTCCCGTCCATGCCGCCGCCGCCATCGCGCCGGCCGGCGCCCTTCCCGTACCGCGCCCGCATGTCCCGCCCTCCCCGGACTCCATCAAGCCGCTGTGGGAGGTGGAGAAGGACGCCATCGAGGACGCCATCGCCGCCTGCGACGGCAACATCCCGCGCGCCGCCGCCCTGCTGCAGATCAGCGCCTCGACGATCTACCGCAAACGTCTGGCCTGGCAGGCCGAAGGGAAAATCTAAGCCTTTATTTCGGCACGGATTTGTTGCCAGCTCGCCCGGCCCTACAAGAAATGGGCTAATACCCTTCGACAAAGCACCGTCGCCTTGGTCGTAATTCCACTCCGAAGTCGGCCGTCGTTAGACCTATGCCGTGAGATGGAATTGCCCGCAACCACAGCATGCGGCTAGCCTCCCCGCACAATGTCTTGGTTCCGCTTGCCCGGCAGACCTCACGGCGCGGCCGATGCCGGCGATCCCGGACCAATTTGTTTTGCAAAGACCCGCTTCGCAGTGACTAGGGGGAGGCCCATGACAAACGGCACCGTCAAATGGTTCAACACCACCAAGGGATACGGCTTCATCGCGCCGGAGGCCGGTTTGAAGGACGTGTTCGTTCACATCACCGCGGTCCAGCGCTCCGGCCTGCATGCCCTGTCGGAAGGCCAGCGTGTCCAGTTCGAGGTGGAGCGGGGCAACAACGGCAAGGACTCGGCGGTGAACATCAGCGTCGTCGAGTGACGAGCCCGCGCTGAGTCAGACCGGATATCCGGCGGCGCGGTAGGCCGCGATGGCGTCCCCGGCCAGTTGGGGAATCTCGCCGCGCAGCCTCTCCACCGTGTCCGCCGTCCCGTCTCCCGCTCCATCTCCCACCCCATCTCCCTCTGGCCCCTTCGGTTCCGCAACGGATGCCCGGCACGCCATCTCCAGCGCGCGGGCGGCGCTGCACAGGGCGCGGGCGCCGAAGGTCCCGGCGGTGCTTTTCAGCGTGTGCGCCTCGCGCGTCAGAACGGCGCAATCGGTCTCCCCGGCGATGCGCGCCACCCGTTCCCGCGTCTCCTCCACGAACTGCCGCAGCACGTCGGCCAGCAGCTCCGCATCCAGATCCTGGGCCAGCTGCGCCAGCACCTCGCGGTCCAGCACCTCGCCCGCCGCCGCCGCCGCCGCCGGGGCGCAGGGGCCGAAGCCGGCCGACGCCTCCTGTGATGTCGAGGCCCGCAGCCATTTCTCCACCGTTTCCAGCAGCAGCACCCGGTCCACCGGCTTGGCGACATGGTCGTTCATGCCGGCATCCTGGCAGCGGACGCGGTCGGCCTCGTCGGTGTCGGCGGTCATGGCGACCACCGGCACCCGGCCGGCCGGCCCCGGCAGGTCGCGCAGCAGCCGGGTGGCGGTCAGCCCGTCCATTTCCGGCATCGACAGATCCATCAGGATCAGGTCATAGCCGCCGGCCTGCGCCGCCATCACCGCCTCCAGCCCGTTGTTGGCGGTGTCGGCGCGGTGGCCGGCCTGGGCCAGGATGGCGGTGACCAGCATCTGGTTCAGCGGGCTGTCCTCCACCACCAGGATCCGGCGGGCCGGCTGGGGGGCCATGGGCTGGACACCCGTGGGGAGAAGCGACGGCGGCATCCGCTGCGTCATTGGAAGGAGGCTCCGCAATAAAGGAGGCGCCAGTGTAAGGGCGCGGCCTTGCCGCTGCAAAGCCTCGCTCCATGTATGCGGACGGGCGGATTTCGCGGTTCTCCGTGGCCCGGCGCTTCAAATCGGCGCGTGCCACCGGTATGGTGTCGCGCTTGGCCGGCGTCCGGACCGGATGTGCCGCCCGCCCGACAGCAGCTTCCCTTCGACTTCAGGCAGTGCCGCAGACGATGACCAAACTGAACACCTACCGCTCCGGTCCCGACGAGCGCGGGCATTTCGGAATCTTTGGCGGCCGCTTCGTCGCCGAGACGCTGATGCCCCTGATCCTGGAGGTCGAGAAGGCCTATCGCGAGGCGCGGGCCGATCCCGCCTTCGAAGGCGAGATGCGCCAGCAGTTGAAGCAGTATGTCGGCCGGCCCAACCCGCTCTATTACGCCGAGCGGCTGACCGAACAGCTGGGCGGCGCCAAGATCTACTTCAAGCGCGAGGAGCTGAACCACACCGGCGCGCACAAGATCAACAACTGCATCGGCCAGATCCTGCTGGCCCGGCGCATGGGCAAGACCCGCATCATCGCCGAGACCGGCGCCGGCCAGCATGGCGTGGCGACCGCGACGGTCTGCGCGCTCTACGACATGCCCTGCGTCATCTACATGGGCGAGACCGACATCGCCCGCCAGCAGCCCAACGTCTTCCGCATGAAGCTGCTGGGGGCCGAGGTCCGCCCCGTGACGTCGGGCAGCGGCACGCTGAAGGACGCGATGAACGAGGCGCTGCGCGACTGGGTCACCAACGTCGCCGACACCTTCTATATCATCGGCACCGCCGCCGGCCCGCACCCCTATCCCGCCATGGTCCGCGACTTCCAGTCGGTGATCGGCGACGAGGTGCGCACCCAGATGCAGGAGCAGGAAGGCCGCCTGCCCGACAGTCTGGTCGCCTGCGTCGGCGGCGGGTCGAACGCCATCGGCCTGTTCCATCCCTTCCTCGACGAGCCGACGGTGCAGATGATCGGCGTCGAGGCCGCCGGCCGCGGCATCGAGAAGGGACCGCTCGACCATGCCGCCTCGATCAACGGCGGGCGTCCGGGCGTGCTGCACGGCAACCGCACCTACCTGCTGCAGGACGAGGACGGCCAGATCCTGGAAGGCCACTCGATCTCCGCCGGTCTCGACTATCCCGGCATCGGGCCGGAGCACAGCTGGCTGCATGACGTGGGCCGCGTCGAATACGCCTATGCCACCGACCAGGAGGCGCTGGACGCCTTCCAGCTCTGCGCCCGCACCGAGGGCATCATTCCGGCGCTGGAATCCGCCCACGGCCTGGCCGAGGTGATCAAGCGCGCACCGAAACTGCCCAAGGACCACCTGATGGTGCTGTGCCTGTCGGGCCGCGGCGACAAGGACATCTTCTCCGTCGCCAAGCATCTGGGAGTGGAACTGTGAGTGCCGTCATGAAGAGCGTGGACGTCCTGGCCGACGGCCGCATCGCCCGCCGGTTCAAAGCGTTGAAGGCGGAGGGACGCGCCGGTCTGGTCACCTTCATCACCGCCGGCGACCCCGATCCCGCCGTCTCGCAGGCGGTGCTGAACGGCCTGCCGGCCGCCGGCGCCGACCTGATCGAGCTGGGCATGCCCTTCACCGACCCGATGGCCGACGGCCCGGCGATCCAGGCCTCCTCGCTGCGCGCGCTGAAGGCGGGGATGACGGTGCGCAAGACGCTGGAGATGGTCCGCGGCTTCCGCAAGCAGGACGCCGACACGCCGATCATCCTGATGGGCTATTTCAACCCGATCCACGCCTATGGGGTGGAGCCCTTCCTGGCCGACGCGCGGGAGGCCGGGGTGGACGGCCTGATCGTCGTCGACCTGCCGCCGGAAGAGGATGAGGAGCTGTGCATCCCGGCCTTGAAGGCCGGCGTCAGCTTCGTCCGCCTGACGACGCCGACCACCGACGAGGCCCGCATGCCCATGGTGATGCGCAACACGTCGGGCTTCGTCTATTACGTGTCGATCGCCGGCATCACCGGCACCGCCAGCGCGTCGAACACCGCCATCGACGCGGCGGTCGCCCGGCTGAAGCGCCACACCGATCTGCCGGTCGCCGTCGGCTTCGGCATCAAGACGCCGGATCAGGCCGCCGAGGTCGCCCGCGTCGCCGACGCCGCCGTGGTCGGCTCCGCCATCGTCACCCGTCTTGCCGACGGGCTGGCCGCCGGTGTCGACGGAGCGGCCGCGGTCGAGGACGTCCTGGGCTTCGTCGGCGAGTTGGCCGCCGGGGTACGCGCGGCGCGGGGGTGAGGGACGGACGGTTTACAACGGCCGCAAACCGCTTTACGACACCTGCAACACGATCGCTCATGGCGACGAACGGCTGAAGAGCCCGGTGCGGCACGGACCCAAAGTCCAGCCGGCGCCGGGCTTCGGCATACCGCCATGTCGTTGAAAGGCGTTCCATGAACTGGCTTACCAACTACGTCCGTCCCAAGATCCGCGCGCTCTACGCCCGCAAGGAAGTGCCCGACAACCTCTGGCACAAGTGCCCGAGCTGCGAGTCGATGCTGTTCCACCGCGAGCTGGAAGAGAACCTGCACGTCTGCCAGCATTGCGGCTTCCACATGCGGCTCGACCCGGTCAAGCGGCTGGAGTCGATGTTCGACGACGGCGCCTATGAGGGCGTCGAGCTGCCGAAGTCGGTTGCCGACCCGCTGAAGTTCCGCGATCAGAAGCGCTACACCGACCGCCTCAAGGAAGCCCAGACCAAGACCGGCCGCACCGACGCCATCGTGGTGGGTGAAGGCCGCATCGGCGGTCATGCCGCCGTGATCGCCGCCTTCGACTTCGGCTTCATGGGCGGGTCGATGGGCATCGCCGTCGGCGAAGGGCTGCTGACCGCCGCCCGGTTGGCGGTGGCGAAGAACGCGCCGCTGATCGTCGTGCCCGCTTCGGGCGGGGCGCGCATGCAGGAAGGCATCCTGTCGCTGATGCAGATGCCGCGCACCACCATCGCGGTGGAGATGGTCAAGGAAGCCGGCCTGCCCTACATCGTCGTGCTGACCGACCCGACCACCGGCGGCGTCACCGCCAGCTTCGCCATGCTGGGCGACATCCACATCGCCGAGAAGGGCGCGCAGATCGGCTTCGCCGGCGCCCGCGTGATCGAGAGCACGATCCGCGAGACTCTGCCGGAAGGCTTCCAGCGCTCCGAATATCTGATGGAACACGGCATGGTCGACATGGTTGTCCACCGCCGCGACCTGCGCCCGACGCTGGTCCGCACCATCGGCCTGCTGATGACCCCGCGCCTCGACACGGTGGTGGAGGACATCGACCTGTCCGCCGCCCAGGCGGCCGACGGCGAGCCGGCCCAGATGCCCCAGTCGACGACGCAGCCGGTCACGCAGCCGGCCACCCAGGCGACCGCGGCCCAGCCGGCGGCGACGCAGCAGGCGTCTCCTCAGCCAGCGGCTCCCGTCCAGGCCGGCGACGACTGACCGGCACCCCCCGCCCATCCGACCAGAGACGATCATGACCGATGCCGCCCTTCCGCTCGCCAATCCGTCTGACGGGCCGGCCGCGACCCGTTCCGACCCGGTGCTGGACCGGCTGAAGGGGCTTCATCCCAAGGTCATCGACCTGTCTCTGGACCGGGTGCGCCGTCTGCTGGCGGCACTGGACCATCCGGAGCGGAAGCTGCCGCCGGTGGTCCATGTCGCCGGCACCAACGGCAAGGGATCGACCATCGCCTTCCTGCGCGCGATGCTGGAGGCGGCCGGCCACCGCGTTCATGTCTACACCTCGCCGCACCTCGTCCGCTTCCACGAGCGCATCCGCCTGGGCGGGCATCAGGGTGGGCGGCTGATCGACGACGATCATCTGGCCGCCCTGCTGGAGGAGTGCGAGGTTGCCAACGCCGGCAATCCGATCACCTTCTTCGAGGTGACGACGGTCGCCGCCTTCCTCGCCTTCTCCCGCGTGCCGGCCGACGTGGTCCTGTTGGAGACCGGGCTGGGCGGGCGGCTGGACGCCACCAACGTGGTGGACAAGCCGGCGGTGACGGCGGTCACCCGCATCTCCTACGACCACCGCCAGTTCCTGGGCGAATCGCTGATGGAGATCGGCAGCGAGAAGGCCGGCATCTTCAAGCCCGGCGTCCCGGTGGTGCTGGCGCCGCAGCCGGAAGCCGACGCGCTGAAGGTGCTGAAGCTGCGCGCCAATGCCATCGCCGCGCCCATCCAGAGCTGGTCGGTGGAAGAGCGTCCGGATGGCTTCCGCTTCGAGAGCGCGAAGCGCAAACTCGACCTGCCGATGCCGGGGCTGGCCGGCGTCCACCAGATCACCAATGCCGGCGTCGCCATCGCCTGTCTCGACCATCTGCCGCTGGCGGTGGACGACGACGCGGTGCGCCGCGGCCTCGCCACCGTCGAATGGCCGGGGCGTCTGCAGCGCCTGACCCGCGGCCCGCTGGCCGGAAGCCTGCCGCCGGGTTGGGAGCTGTGGCTGGACGGTGGTCACAACGATTCGGCCGGCGAGGTTCTCGCCCGTCAGGCGGTCGACTGGTCGCGCGGCGAGCAGTCCAATGAGGGTTCGGGCGGCAGCCCCGCCCTGCCGCTTCTGCTGATCTACGGCATGCTGTCCAGCAAGGACCCGTTCGAGTTCCTGGGTCCGCTGGCCCCCTTCACCCATGCCCTGCGCGCGGTGGCGATCCCGGGCGAGGAAGCCAGCTTCACCGCCGAGGAATCCTGCGAGACCGCCAAGCTCTGCGGCATCCGCGACCACGGCGCCGCCGACGGCGTGGGCGCCGCCCTGGCCGATCTGGTGGCCGGCCGGCAGACCCCGGCGCGCGTGCTGATCTGCGGCTCGCTCTACCTCGCAGGCTCGGTGCTGGCGGAGAACGGCTGATCATCCCCCATGTCTGGGATTGCTTCTCGTAGAGTGTACACGATCTGGTAAAGTGGCCCGATCATTATGCGCCTCCAAAGCGATTCCGGACCGGTGATGACTATTCCTGATTTCCAGACTCTGATGCTGCCTGTGCTGAAAGCCGCAGCCGATGGCGGCGAGGTCCGCATCAGCGATGTGGTGGACCTGCTTGCCGACACGTTCAGTTTGACTGACGAGGATCGAGCCCACCTCTTGCCCTCAGGTCGGCAAACGACCTTTGCGAACCGGCTCCACTGGGCGAAGAGCTATCTCAGCAAGGCCGGGTTAGTGGAGTTGACGAGGCGGGCGCATTTCCGCATTACCCCGGCAGGGCGCGATGTACTGAGAGCGCCTCCTGAGCGGATCACCATTCGTTTTCTTGAGCAATTTCCAAGCTTCAAAGGCTTCCGCGACGGTGAAACCGAGACAGCTGATGCTTCGGGCGCTGTCGAGGCGGTGCTGCCGGTCACCGAGAGTCCCCTGACGCCCGATGAGGTGATGCGGCAGGCCCACGCCCGAATAGAGGTGTCGTTGGCGGAGGAGATCCTCCAGCGGGTGCGATCCGGCACCCCTGCCTTCTTCGAGAAGACCGTGGTCCACCTGCTGATCACCATGGGCTATGGCGGTTCGGTCACCGAACTCGACAAGGCTCTGGTCGGCAAGTCGGGTGACGACGGCGTGGATGGTGTCATCGACCAGGACCCGCTTGGGCTGGATCGGGTCTATGTTCAGGCCAAGCGGTATGCCGACGGCAACACCGTTGGGGCAGGTGCGATCCGCGACTTTTTCGGCAGCCTGAACCTGTTCAAGGCGACCAAGGGACTGTTCGTCACCACCTCGGCCTTCACCGCGTCGGCTCGGGAGACCGCCGACCGACTTGGCACCCGCATTGTGCTGATCGACGGCATTCAACTGGCCAAGCTGATGATCCGCCACGAGGTCGGCTGCCGGATCGAGGAGACCCTGCACATCAAGCGTGTGGATGAGGACTTCTTCGAGTAGCAGGGAGGCGCTTGGGTCGCCGGCGGGTCACAGGGGTCGCCGGCGCAACCTGCTGCTGGCCTGAAGCGCGAACACAAAAAAGCGGGCCAGATGCCGTTCCCGGCAACGCCCGCTGACGATCCATCGACTTGTCTTACCCTTCCGGAGAAGGGGGAAATGGTGGAGCCGAGGAGGATCGAACTCCCGACCTACGCATTGCGAACGCGTCGCTCTCCCAGCTGAGCTACGGCCCCACACTCACACCGTGGCGTCTACGTCGCCCCGGCGTGGCGCGGATATTGTCCATCACGGGGGGTGCTGTCAAGCGCTTGATTCAGAAAAAATGAAGGGGGCCTGCAATGGCCCGGGATGGGGCATAGGACGGCCGATCCGCCGCAGGCCGCTCGGGCGATCGGCGGGCCGCCGTACTGGACAGGCCTCCGCGCTTATGCTTAGGGTGCCCGGAAAAGGCTGGCGCCCGCCGCGCAGTGCGCTGCGCGCGGCCGTCGCAAAAACCGCATTGGAGCTGGCCCGGCATGATCGCGCTGTATTTGCTCATCAACACCATCCTGGACCTGTTCTTCTGGATCCTGATCCTGTCGGCGATCCTCAGCTGGCTGGTGGCCTTCAACGTGGTGAACACGCGCAACCGCGCGGTCTATCTGATCGGCGACTTCCTGTACCGCATCACCGAACCGGTGCTGCGCCCGATCCGCCGCGTCCTGCCCAACATGGGCGGGCTGGACCTGTCGCCGATCGTCGTGCTGCTGGCGATCTCCTTCATCCAGAACCTGCTGGCGCAATACTGGCCGCGTTTCTGACCGTGGCGGCATCCTCTCCCTTCGAGGCGGTGGCCGATGGCCTGCGCGTCGCGCTCCGGGTGACACCCAAGGCGTCGCGCAACGCGGTGACCGGTACGGCCGAGATGGCCGGGGCCAAGGGAGAAGGGCGGCAGGTTCTGAAACTGGCGGTCACGGCGGTGCCGGAAAACGGCAAAGCCAACGAGGCCGTCATAAAACTGTTGTCGAAGGCGTGGAAACTGCCCAAGACCAGCCTGACGGTGGTGGCTGGCGCCACCGACCGGAACAAGATTCTGCATGTGGCGGGCGACCCGGCGGCATTGCTGGCCCGGCTGTCGCCCCTGATCGACGATGTGGGTAGCGAGGGTGGAGAGTAGCATGGCGGACGCGAAGATCATCGACGGCAAGGCCTTCGCGGCCGGCCTGCGTACGCGGGTGGCGGACGGTGTGGCGGCGCTGAAGGCCAGCCATGGCGTCACCCCCGGGCTGGCCGTCGTGCTGGTCGGCGAGGATCCGGCCAGCCAGGTCTATGTCCGCTCCAAGGAGCGGGCACTGGTCGAACTCGGCATGAACAGCTTCGACCATCACGAGCCGGCCGACATGGCGGAATCCGACCTGCTGGCCCTGATCGACCGGCTGAACGCCGATCCGGCCGTGCACGGAATCCTGGTCCAGCTGCCGTTGCCCAAGCACATCGACAGCCAGAAGGTGCTGGCCCGCATCGTCCCGGAAAAGGACGCCGACGGCTTCCACGTCGTCAATGCCGGCCTGCTCGCCACCGGCCAGCCGGGCGCCATCGTGCCCTGCACCCCGCTGGGCAGCCTGCTGCTGATCCGCGACACGCTGGGCCGCGACCTGAAGGGCAAGCGCGCCCTGGTGCTCGGCCGTTCGAACATCGTCGGCAAGCCGATGGCCCAGTTGCTGCTGCAGGCCGACTGCACGGTGACGATGGCCCATTCCCGCACCGTGGATCTGCCGGGGGAATGCCGCCGCGCCGACATCCTGGTGGCGGCGGTCGGCCGGCCGGAGATGGTGCGCGGCGACTGGATCAAGCCGGGCGCCACGGTGATCGATGTCGGTATCAACCGCGTCGCGGCCGCGGAGCCGGGCAAGACCCGTCTGGTCGGCGACGTCGCCTTCGACGAGGCGGTGAAGGTCGCCGGCGCCATCACGCCCGTCCCCGGCGGCGTCGGCCCGATGACCATCGCCTGCCTGATGCTGAACACGTTGGCCGCCGCCTGCCGCGCCGCCGGCGCGCCGGTACCGGCAGAGGCTGCCCTGTGATCACCGTCCACGCCCGTGCCGAAGACGGGCGGGTGGTGCGTCAGCCGCTGGACCTCGGCGAGGATTTGCCGGGCGGCGCGGTCTGGATCGACCTCCTGCGTCCGACAGAAGCGGAGCGCGCCCATGTCGGCGCGCTGACCGGCTGCGACCTGCCGACGCGCGAGGAGATGAAGGAGATCGAGGCCTCCAGCCAGCTCTATGTCGAGGGGGAGGGGATCTACATGACCTCTCCCATCATCTCGCGCGCCACCTCGCCTCATCCGGAGCAGGGCGAGCTGACCTTCGTGCTGACCGCGCACCATCTGATCACGCTGCGCTACACCGAACCGCTGCCGGTCATCACCTTCGCCGCCCGCTGCGTCCGCCAGCCGGAACTGCTGGCGACGGGGGAGAGCGCGCTGTTCGGCCTGCTGGACGCGGTGATCGACCGGGTCGCCGACGTGCTAGAACTGGTCGGCGGCCGCATCGACGAGCTGTCGGCCCGCGTCTTCGACGATTCCCTGGACGGCGGCGGCTTCGGCAAGGCGGCCAAGAAGCCGGACGAACTGCAGGACGTGCTGCGCGGCATCGGCCGGGCCGGCGACCTGACCCACAAGGTGCGCGACAGCCTGGCCGGGCTCGACCGGCTGGTGGTGTTCATGACCTCGGTCAGCGGCGGCCGGCTGAACAAGGACCAGAAGACCGCGCTGAAGACGATGACGCGCGACTTGCGCTCTCTGACCGAGCATGCCGGCTTCCTGGCGCACGAGGCGAACTTCCTGCTCGACGCCACGCTGGGCCTGATCAACATCGAACAGAACGCCATCATCAAGATCTTCTCGGTCGTCTCGGTGGCGCTGATGCCGCCGACGCTGATCGCGTCGGCCTATGGCATGAACTTCAAGCACATGCCCGAGTTGGACTGGGACTTCGGTTATCCCATGGCCATCCTGCTGATGGTGCTGTCGGCGGTGGTTCCGCTCTGGTACTTCCGCCGGCGCGGCTGGCTGTAAGGGACGGGTAGGCCGCCGCCGCGACGGCGTGCCGCAGCCCCTAAAATTCCTGATTTTGCGAGCGAAAGCGCTTCCGCAATACCTATGCGTGCGCCACAGTGGCGGCGCGGACGGGATGGCGGACTGGCCGCCATCCCCGCCGCTTACGAGGAGTGAAGAGGATGATGCATATCCTCAAGCTCCTGATCCTCGTACTGGAGATCGTCAAGCGGTTGCTTGACCTCTTCCGGTAAGGATCGGGCCGGCGGGCAGGGGATTGCAGCCTCTGCCCGCCAAGCCTGATATTGCCCTATCCATGGCTTTAGTCAACCGCCGGTATAGGAACCCTCAGCCGGCCAGCCCGCCGCCCAGCTCGATGCGGACCTCGACCACGCCGGGCTCGTCCAGGTTCTCCTTGCGGACGAAACCCAGGGCGCGGCACATGTTCAGCATGTTGGTGTTCTCGCGCAGAACCTCGCCATAGACCTCCCGGATACCGCGCGAGCGGGCGTAATCCAGGATCTTGTTCATCAGGATATAGCCCAGCCCCTGGCCTTTCATGTCGGACCGCACCATCACCGCATATTCGGCGCGGCGGTTGTCGGGGTCGGCGGTGATGCGCACCACGCCATACATGATGGTCTCGCCGGTCTGCGGGTCGGGACCGACGGCGATCAGCCCCATCTCGCGGTCGTAGTCGATCTGGGTCAGCCGCGCCGCCGCCTGATGCGACAGCCGCTTCAGCGGCGCGAAGAAGCGCAGGCGCAGGTCTTCCGCCGTCTGGTTCTCCACCAGATGATGCACCAGCGGCTCGTCCTCCGGCAGGATCGGGCGGACGAAGAACTGGCGGCCGTCCTTGATGGTGATGCGGTCTTCCAACGACTTCGGGTATGGGCGGATCGCCAGCCGCGCCGCGCCCGCCAGCACCGGCGCGCCGACCTTGATGCGGGCGTCGAGCGCCAGCACGCCGTCGGCGTCGGCAAGCAGCGGGTTGATGTCCATCTCCGCGATCTCGGGGAAATCGACCACCAACTGGCTGACCTTGTTCAGCGTCAGCGCCACCGCGTCCAGATCGACCGCCGCGCGCGAGCGGTAGCCCTGCAGCTGTCGGTGGATGCGGGTCCGGCTCATCTGCTCGGCTGCCAGCTTCATGTTCAGCGGCGGCAGGGCGAGCGCGTAATCCTCCACCACCTCCACGCCGATGCCGCCCTCGCCGAACAGCAGGACCGGGCCGAACATCTCGTTCTCGGTCATGCCGACGATCAGCTCATAGGCGTCGGGGCGGACGGCCATCTCCTGCACGGTGAAGCCCTCGATCCGCGCGTCCGGCGCCAGTTCGGCGACGCGGCCCAGCATCGCCTCCGCCTCCGCCTTCACGTCCTCCGGGCTTGTCAGGCCAAGCGCGACGCCGCCGACGTCGGACTTGTGGGTGATGTCGTGAGACAGGATCTTCAGGGCGATCGGGCCGCCGATGACGCGGGCGGCGTTGGCCGCCTCCTCCGGCGTCTCGGCGACGCGGGTGTCGACCACCGGGATGCCATAGGCGGCCAGCACACGCTTGGCCTCATACTCGCTCAGCCACTCGCGCTTCTCGGCCATGACGCGGGAGACCACCTTCTTCACGGTGATCTCGTCGGGCTGGAAATCCTCCGCCACCGACGGCGGGGTCTCCATCAACAGTTGCTGGCTGCGGCGGTAGCGTACCAGATGCATGAAGGCGCGCACCGCGTCGGACGGGCCGTTGTAGGTCGGGATGCGGCTGTCGGCGAACAGCTTACGCGCTTCCATCGCCGACTGGTCGCCGATCCAGCTGGTCAGCACCGGGTGGCGGCGCGCCTTGTTGGCCTGCACCGTTTCCGCCACCGCCTGGGCAATGGCCTCGCTGTCGGTCAGGGCGGACGGGCAGTGCAGGACCAGCACGGCGTCGTTGCCGGTGTCCTGCATCAGCGCGTTCAGCGCCTCGGCATAGCGTTTGGGCGTGGCGTCGGCGCCGATGCGCAGCGGATTGCGGAAGGGCGCGCCCGCCGGCGGCTGTCCCAGCGCCTTGGCCAGCGCGTCCTGCGTTTCCGGCGCCAGGGCGGCCAATTGGCCGCCGGCCTGGATCAGCTTGTCGGTGGCCATCACGCCCATGCCGCCGCCGTTGGTCAGGATCGCCAGCCGGTCGCCGGTGATCGGCACCCCGGTGCCCAGCGTGCCGGCGGCGTCGAACAGCTCGGCCAGATCGTTCACCCGCAGCACGCCGGCGCGGCGGAATACCGCGTCATAGACGGCGTCCGACACCGCCAATGCCCCGGTGTGCGACGCCGCGGCCTCCTGCGCCTCGTCCGAGCGGCCGGCCTTGATGACGATCACCGGCTTCTGGCGCGAGGCGGAGCGGGCGGCCGACATGAATTTGCGGGCCTGCGTGATGCTCTCGATATAGAGAAGGATGGCGCGCACCGTGACGTCGGAGGCGAGATAGTCCAGCAGGTCGCCGAAATCCACGTCGCCGCGGTCGCCCAGCGACACCAGATGCGAGAAGCCGATCCCGCGCGACGTCGCCCAGTCGGCAACCGAGGTCAGCACCATGGAGCTTTGCGCCACCAGCGCCACGTCGCCCTTGCGCGGCGCCACCGGCGCGAAGCTGGCGTTCATGCCGCGGCCCGGCACCATCGCGCCCAGGCTGTTCGGCCCCAGCACCCGCATCAGATAGGGCTTCGCCGCGTCCAGCATCGCCTGCGTCTGCTCGGCCGACATGCCGTTGGTCATGACGATGGCGGCCTTGGTCCCGCGCTTGCCCAGCGCGTCGATAGTCGCCGCCACCGTGTCCGGGGCGGTGCAGATGACGCCCAGGTCCGGCGTGATCGGCAGGCTGTCCACCGTCTTGTAGGTCAGCACCCCTTCGACCGCGCGTTCGGTCGCGTTGACCGGCATCACCGGCCCGTCGAATCCGGCCTGGAACAGGTTGCGGGCCACCACGGCCCCCACCGTTCCGGGCTTGCGGCTGGCGCCGATCAGGGCGATCGAGGCGGGCTTGAACAGCTTGTCGAGATTGCGAACGGTCATGACCGGATCCGGTGCTGGGAAAAGGCGCCGGCCCCAGTCTGCCACGGGATGCCGACGGTTTTGATGACGAACAGCGATGGCCCGGACTTTCATCCCCGCCATTTGCTGCGCCGCAACATTACGGGCTGGTATGACCATTGGGCAAGGGGCGTTTCGTCGCGCCTATGCAAATCCGCCCAACCGACGCGATGCGCACTTGCGGCGGGACGCCGACCGTCGCCAAGCTGTCGGCCCACCGGACGCCAACTTGCGCAAAGGAGCCTGTTCATGAAGGTCGGAATCGTCGGGGCCGGATTCGTCGGCAGCACCGCCGCCTTCGCCATGGTGACCACCGGTGCGGCGAGCGAGGTCGTGCTGGTCGACATGAACGAGGCGCTGGCCCAGGCCCAGGCGCAGGACATCGCCCATGCCGTGCCCTTCACCCATGCCGTCACCGTCCGTGCCGGCTCATACGCCGCGCTGGAGGGGGCGGGGGTGGTCGTGCTGTCGGCCGGCGTCGCCCAGAAGCCGGGCGAGACACGGCTGGAACTGCTCGAGCGCAACGCCAAGGTGTTCGGCGCCATCATTCCGGAGGTGCTGAAGGCGGCACCCGACGCCGTTCTGCTGGTCGCCAGCAACCCGGTGGACGTGATGACGCAGATCGCCACCCGGATCAGCAGGTTGCCGCGCAACCGGGTCATCGGCTCCGGCACCGTGCTGGACACCGCGCGCTTCCGCGCCCTGCTGGCTGAGAAGCTGGCGGTGACGCCGCGTTCCGTCCACGCCCATGTGGTGGGCGAGCATGGCGACTCGGAGGTTCTGCTGTGGTCGAGCGCCACCGTCGCCGGTCTGCCGGTCGAGCAGGCGGCCGGGCAACTGCGCCGCAGCCTGACGCCGGAGGACCGCGCCGCCATCGACGAGGGGGTGCGCCGCGCCGCCTACCGCATCATCAACGGCAAGGGCCACACCGCCTTCGGCATCGCCGGCGGGCTGGCCCGGCTGGTGTCGGCCATCGGAGCCGACGAACGGCTGGTGGCGACCTGCGCCATGCTGACCGACGATGTCTGCGGGGTGCCGCAGGTGGTGTTGTCACTACCGCGCGTCATCGGTGCCGGCGGCGTGGTGGACACCGTCCTGCCCAACCTGTCGGCGGAGGAGGAAACGGCCCTGCGCCGCAGCGCCGAGATCCTGAAGGAGGCCGCCGACGGCGTCGAGCGCCGGATGGGCTGGACCAGTTGACGCTACGTCGTGTGATCCGCTGACACGTGATCCCTCAGCCCCGCCGCCAACCCGTCGAAGACGGCGCGGCAGCGGGGGGTGGAACGCAGATCCTCGTGCATGGCGACCCACACCCCCATCGGCAGCTCGAAGCGGTCAGCCAGCAGCCGGACCAGATCGGGGTTCCGCCGCGCCAGCGGGACCTGGCAGATGCCGATGCCGAACCCGGCCTCGATGGCCGACAGCTGCGCCAGATGGCTGTCGGTGCGCAGTGCGAAGCGGGGCAATGACAGGTCCGGCGCCCGCTGCATCAGGGCGCGGATGTCCGGCGTTTCGCGGTCGAAGCCGATCAGGCTGTGACCATCCAACTCTTCCGGCGACCGCGGCATGCCGTGGCGGTCGAGATAGCGCCGATGGGCGTGCAGCCCCAGCGCGATTCGGCCCACCCGCCGCACCAGCAGCGCCTGCTGGTCCGGCTCCACCATGCGGACGGCCACGTCGGCATCGCGTTGCAGCAGATTGTCGATGCCGTTGGACAGCACCAGCTCGACTTCCAGCGCCGGATGGCGTTCCCGCAGGCCGGCCAGGATCGCCGGCAGGATGCGGGCGCCGACCACCTCGCTGGCGGTGACCCGCACGCTGCCGCGCACCTCCGCTCCCCAGCCCGACGCGGAGCGCCACAGGCTGGCTGCCGCCGCGTCCAGTGCTTCCGCCTGCGGCTTCAGGGCCAGGGCGGCGTCGGTCGGGTCAAGCCCGCGCGGCGAGCGCACGAACAGGGAGCCGCCGACCGCCTCCTCCAGCGCCGCGACATGGCGGGCCAGCGTCGGTTGCGTCAACCCCAGGGCGCGCGCCGCCGCCGACAGCGATCCTTCACGGATCACCGCCAGGAAGCTGCGGTAGAGGTCCCAGCTGGGTGGAGGCATGTTCATCGATTTCAGTATAGCAACTCGCCGCAGTTCGACAATTCCGTTGAGCTACCCCCCTGGCCCATCCTGTCCCCATCACTAAGCGTAAGAGCGATGGAGGCGGCGATGGCACAACAGGCGACCGGCACGGGCAGGACCGCACTGGTTCTGGGGGCGACCGGCGGGATTGGCGGCGAGATGGCGCGGGCGCTGGCAGCGCGCGGCTGGACGGTGCGCGGCCTGAGCCGCAAGCCGGCGGAGGCGCCGCGGCCGGACGGCATCGACTGGGTGGTCGGCGACGCGATGAACGCCGCCGATGTGAGGACGGCGGCGGAGGGCGCCGCGCTGATCGTCCATGCGGTCAACCCGCCGGCCTACCGGCACTGGGACCGGTTGGTTCTACCCATGCTCGACAACAGCATCGCCGCCGCCTGCGCCAACCGCGCCCGCATCCTGCTGCCCGGCACCGTCTACAACTACGGCCCGGACGTCTTCCCACTGATCCCTGAGACGGCGGCGCAGAACCCGCTCACCCGCAAGGGCGCCATCCGGGCGGAGATGGAACGCCGCCTTCTCCGCGCGGTGGGGCAGGGAGCGAGGCTGCTGATCCTGCGCTGCGGCGACTTCTTCGGTCCCAAGGCCGGCAACAGCTGGTTCAGCCAGGGATTGCTGACGCCCGGCAAGCCGCCGACCCGCATCAACCAGCCCGGTCGGCCGGGGACCGGCCACCAGTGGGCCTATCTGCCCGACGTGGCGGAAACGGCGATGCGCCTGCTCGACCGCGAGGCCGGGCTGGATGACGACGCGATGTTCCACATGGACGGCCATTGGGACGCCGACGGCGAGCAAATGGTCACGGCCGTCGCCCGCGCGCTCGGCGAGCCCGACCTGCCGGTACGGCGGATGCCCTGGTGGGTGCTGCGGCTGGCCGGTGTGGCGGTGCCGCTGTTCCGCGAACTCAGCGAGATGCGCTATCTCTGGCAACGCCCGGTGCGGCTGGACAACCGCCGCCTGCTGGCATTCCTGGGTGACGAACTGCACACGCCGCTGGACCTCGCCGTGCGCCGTACGCTTGTTGGAATGGGGTATCTCCCCGCACAGCCGGCGGACATGTCGGAGGCGGGGAGATGCATACCCAACCGCGTAGCCTCAAGCCGTCCGGGCTGAGGCCACGCGGTTCAAACCACTACCCTCAGACCACCGGACCCGGGGTGCCCTTGTTGGCTTCCAGGGCGCGGGCCAGGCCTTCCTCGATCTTCTTGGCGGCCTCTTCGGCGTTGCCCCAGCCGCGGACCTTCACCCACTTGTTCTTTTCGAGATCCTTGTAGTGCTCGAAGAAGTGGGCGATCTGCTCGGTCACGATGGCCGGCAGGTCGGTGTAGTTCTTCACGTCGGTGTAGAACGGGTGCAGCTTGTCGACCGGAACGGCCAGCAGCTTCTCGTCCTCGCCGGCCTCGTCCTCCATGTACAGGACGCCGATGGGACGCGAGCGCAGGACCGCACCCGGGACGACGCCGTGCTGGCCGACGACGCAGACGTCCACCGGATCGCCGTCACCCGACAGGGTGTGCGGGATGAAGCCGTAGTTGCAGGGATAGAACATGGCGGTGTGCAGGAAGCGGTCGACGAACACCGCGCCCGAGTCCTTGTCGACCTCGTACTTCACCGGCTGGCCGCCGATCGGAATCTCGATGACGACGTTCACGTCCCAGGGCACGTTCTTGCCCGCGGCGAGCTTGCTCAGATCCATGTATCGCGTTCCTTCGACTGGCGTATTCAGGGCACGTTCTTGTTTTGGCGCCGATGCCCGGTCCGGCGCCACGCGGGGCGGGAGTTTAGGCGGAACGCACCCTGAGTCCAAGGAACTTGCGCTGCCTCTTGCGCAGGTGCGGCAAAGCGGCAACCCTGACGGCCATGGCCCGCCCGATCCTTCTTCTCCTCACCCTTCTGGTACTGCTGGCGCCCCATCCGACGCTGGCTAAGTCCTCCGATCACGGCATCGCCCATCATGGCATCGCCATGCATGGCGACTTGGCATTGCCGCCGGACTTCACAGCCTTCCCCTACGTCAACCCGGCGGCGCCCAAGGGCGGCACCCTCCGGCAGGCGGTGACCGGCAGCTTCGACAGCCTGCATCCGCACATCGTCAAGGGCGTACCGGCGCTGGGGATGGGCTATGTCTTCGAAACGCTGCTGACGCGGTCGTGGGACGAGCCCTTCTCGCTCTACGGCCTGCTGGCCGACCGGGTGGAGGTGGCCGACGACCGCTCCACCGTCACCTTCCACATCAACCCTAAGGCGCGCTGGCATGACGGAACGCCGGTGACCGCCGCCGACGTGCTGTTCTCGCTGGAGGCGCAGCGGCAGCACGGCACCCCCAACCGCCGCCTGTTCTACGCCAAGGTCACGACGACCGGGGCGCCCGACCCGCAGACCGTCCGCTTCACCTTCGCACCCAATCCAGACGGCACCATCGACCGCGAGATGCCGCTGCTGATGGGGCTGATGCCGATCCATTCCAAGGCCTTCTGGGCGGGCCGCGACTTCAGCCGCACGACGCTGGAGCCGATCCTGGGCAGCGGTCCCTACCGCGTCGCCTCGGTCGATCCCGGCCGCCGCATCGTCTATGAGCGGGTGCGCGACTATTGGGGCCGCGACCTGCCCACCCGCGTCGGCCAGTTCAACGCCGACAGGCTGGAGTTCGACTATTACCGCGACGATTCCGTGGCGCTGGAGGCCTTCAAGGCCGGGCAGGGCGACGTTCGTTACGAAAGCGATCCGGCCAAATGGGCGACCGGCTACGACGGTCCCGCGCTCAGCGACGGCCGCATCATTCGCGAGGAGTTGCCGAACCACCGCCCCGAACCGGCGCGCGGCCTGATCTTCAACACCCGCCGGTCGCTCTTCGCCGATGTCCGGGTGCGCCGGGCGCTGGGGATGGCGACCGATTTCGACTGGATCGGCCGCAACCTGTTCCACGGCCTGCTGACCCGCACCGCCAGCTACTACCCCAATTCCGAACTCGCCGCCCGCGGCCTGCCGGAGGGCGAGGAGTTGCAGGCGCTGGAGCCCCTCCGCGATAGCCTGCCGCCCGACCTCTTCACCAGACCCTTCACCCTGCCCGGAACCGGCAACGGCCCCGCCGGCCTGCGTGCCAACCGGCGCGAGGCGCTGCGGCTGCTGGAACAGGCCGGTTGGCGGGTGCGTGACGGCCGGCTGACCGATGCGGCGGGCAATCGTTTCGCCTTCGAAATCCTCCTGTCCGATCCGTCGGAGGAGCGGGTGGCGCTGGAGTTCGCCCGCTCGCTGGAGCCGCTGGGGATCGAGGCGCGCGTCCGCACGGTGGACAGCGCCCAGTTCCAGGCCCGGCTGGACGGTTTCGATTTCGATATGACCATGCGCTGGTGGGCGTCCAGCCTGTCGCCGGGCAACGAGCAGCTCTATTATTACGGATCCGATGCGGCCGGGCAGGAGGGCAGCCGCAACCTTGCCGGCATCCGCGACCCGGTGGTCGATGCGCTCGCCCGCTCCATCGCCGCCGCCACGACGCGGAGCGCCCTGGTCGGCCGGGTGCGGGCGTTGGACCGGGTTCTGCTGTGGGGGTATTACATGGTCCCGCTGTTCCACAGCCCGGTGGACCGCATCGCCCGCTGGTCGACCCTGCACCGTCCCGCCGTCACCCCACTCTACGGTCCGATGCTGGAAAGCTGGTGGGTGGAATAGCGTGGCGGCTTCGCTTGCGCTCTCCCGCGCCGCACCGCATCATCGCGGCAAAGAGAACGTCGATAACGACGAGACGGGGGAGTTTGCCAAACATGTCGACCGCCAAGCAGCGTTTCACCCTGGCTGCCGCAGCAGCGCTGGCGCTGGCCGCCACATCCTTGACGGCAACGGCCCAGCCGCGCACCGACCTCGTCGTCGGCATGGCGCTGGAACCGCCGCATCTGGACCCGACCGCCGGTGCGGCCGGCGCCATCAAGGAGGTCACTTACGCCAACCTGTTCGAACCGCTGCTGCGCGTCGATGCCGACGGCAAGCTGGTTCCCGGTCTGGCGGAACGCTGGACGGTGTCGGACGACGGGCTGACCTACCGCTTCACCCTGCGTCCGAACGCGAAGTTCCATGACGGCACCGCCGCCGATTCCGCTGACGTGAAGTTCACGCTGGACCGCGCCCGCGCCGCCGACTCCGTCAACGCCCAGAAGGCCTATTTCGCCCCCATCGCGTCGGTCGAAACGCCCGATCCGCAGATGGTGGTCGTCACCCTGTCGCGTCCCGACGGCCTGTTCCTGTTCCATATGGCGAGCGGCGACGCCGCCATCGTCGCCCCGGAATCGGCGTCGACCAACAAGCAGAAGCCGGTCGGCACCGGCCCCTTCAAATTCGACCGCTGGGTCTCCGGCGACCGCGTCGTGCTGGTCCGCAACCCCGACTATGACGGCATGAAGCCGAAGCTCGACCGCGTAACCTTCCGCTTCATCAGCGACCCCGCCGCCCAGGTGGCGGCGCTGAAGGCCGGCGACATCGACGCCTTCACCCTGTTCAGCACCTATGAGGCGCTGCCGGAGTTCCGCAACGATCCGAAATTCGTGGTGACGGTCGGCTCGACGGAAGGCGAGACGATCCTGTCGACCAACAACGCCCGTAAGCCGTTCGACGATGTCCGCGTCCGCCGCGCCATGGCCTATGCCATCGACCGCAAGACGCTGATCGACGGCGTGCTCTATGGCAACGGCGTCGCCATCGGCAGCCATTTCCCGCCGCACCGCGAGGGCTATGTCGACCTGACCGGCATGTATCCCTACGACCCGGCCAAAGCGAAGGCCCTGCTGGCCGAGGCCGGTTACCCGAACGGCTTCGACACCACCCTGCGCCTGCCGCCGCCGCCCTATGCGCGGCGCGGCGGCGAACTGGTCGCCGCCATGCTGGCGGAGGTCGGCATCCGCGCGAAGATCGAGCCGGTGGAATGGGCGGCATGGCTGGAAAAGACGTTCAAGGGCAAGGACTACGACCTGACAATGATCGCCCATACCGAACCGCTGGACATCGACATCTACGCCCGGCCCGACTACTACTTCAATTACAAGAGCGAGCGCTTCAACGCCCTGAACGACGAGTTGAACCGCACCCAGGATCCCGCCAAGCGCAACGCCCTCTACGGCGAGGAGCAGAAGGTGCTGGCGGAGGACGCGGTCAACGGCTTCCTCTTCATGCTGCCGTCGGTCACGGTGCAGAAGGCCGGCCTGACCGGCATGTGGGTGAACCGCCCGATCCAGGCCAACGACGTCACCGGCGTCTCCTGGAAGTAACGTAAGCCAAGTAAGGATAGCCCCGCGTGCTTGCGTTCCTGCTGCGACGGCTGGTCAGCCTGATCGTGACCGTCTGGCTGGCCAGCATCGTGGTCTTCGCGGTGCTGCAGCTGGTTCCCGGCGACCCGGCGCTGCTGATGCTGGGCGTCAACGCGCAGCCCGACACGCTGGCGGCCCTGCGCGGCCAGATGGGGCTCGACCAGCCCATCCTTACCCGCTACCTGCATTGGGCCGGCGCTCTCGCCCGCGGCGATCTCGGCGTCAGCCTGACCTACGCCCGCCCAGTGGCGGAACTGGTGGCGGAACGGCTGGCGGTGACGCTGCCGCTGGCCCTGCTGTCGCTGGTCATCAGCACGGCTCTCGCCTTGCCGCTCGGCCTGCTGGCGGCGGCGCGGCGGGGCAGGGGCGGGGATTGGGCGGTGCTGGGCTTCTCGCAGCTCGGCGTGTCGATGCCCAGCTTCTGGATCGCGATCCTGCTGATCCTGCTGTTCTCGCTGACCCTGCACTGGTTCCCGGCCGGCGGCTTTCCCGGCTGGGAGGGCGGCATCGGCCCGGCGCTGCATGCGCTGCTGCTGCCCGCCCTGGCGCTGGCGCTGCCGGAGGCCGCCATCCTCGCCCGCGTCACCCGCACCGCCGTCCTCGACACGCTGGCCGAGGACCACATCCGCACCGCCCGCGCCAAGGGCGTCAGTCGCAGCGCGGTCCTTCTGCGCCACGCCCTGCCCAACGCCCTGATTCCGGTGGCGACGGTGCTGGGGCTGCAGATCTCCTTCCTGGTGGCCGGGGCGGTGGTGGTGGAAAATGTCTTCACCCTGCCGGGGCTGGGCCGGCTGCTCTATCAGGCCATCGGCCAGCGCGACCTGATCGTGGTGCAGGGGGTGGTCGTGCTGCTGGCGCTGTTCGTCGTGGTGGTGAACGCCCTGGTCGACATCGCCTGCGCGCTGGCCGACCCGCGGCCTAAAGGACTGTCGTCGTGAGACGGCGCCTTCCGCTTTCCCTCCATCTCGGCGCCGCGCTGACCCTGTTGCTGGTCGCCATGGCGCTGCTGTCGCTGCTGTGGACGCCCTACCCGGCGGAGCAGGTGCGGGTGGTCGCCCGGCTGAAGCCGCCCAGCGCCGCCCATTGGCTCGGCACCGATCATTTCGGGCGCGACGTACTGTCGATGATCATGGTCGGCGCCCGCAACTCGCTGGCCGTCGGTGCCGCGGCGGTCGGGCTGGGGCTGCTGGGCGGGGTGCCGCTCGGGCTGCTCGCCGCCGGGCTGGGACGCTGGGGCGACGAGGTGGTGGCGCGGCTGGGCGATCTGGTCTTCGCCTTTCCCGCCGTGCTGACGGCGATCCTGCTGACCGCGGTGCTGGGCGCCGGGGCGGTCAACGTCGTGCTGGCCCTGGCGCTGTTCAACGCCGCGGTGCTCGCCCGCGTCACCCGCGGCGCGGCGCTGGCGGTGTGGCGGCGGCCCTTCGTCGGCGCGGCGCTGGCGCTGGGGCGGGGTCCGGCGTCTGCGACGCTGGTGCATGTGCTGCCCAACATCGCCGGCATCGTCGTGGTCCAGGCCACCGTGCTGTTCGCCGTCGCCATCGTCAACGAGGCGGCGCTGAGCTACCTCGGCCTCGGCATCCAGCCGCCCAGCCCCAGCTGGGGCCGGATGCTGGGCGACGCCCAGACCTACCTGTTCACCGCGCCGCTGCAGGCGGTGTTTCCGGGGGTGGCGATTGCGCTGAGCGTCATGGGGCTGACGATGCTGGGGGATGGGCTGCGGGATTGGCTCGACCCGCGGCACCGGTCGTCAGGGGTGATGTGAAATCGGACGATGAGCGCGCTCACCCCACCGACCGCGTCCGCTCCGACAGTTCGATCAGGTCCATCAGCTCGTTGCTCTTCCAATAGCGCGACTTGCCGACCTCCGTGCGCGCGGTGGCGACGAGGTCGTCGATGATCGCCTGCTCCTCGGCGCCCAACGCGCCGCCGCGCTCCAGCCGGTGCGACAGCAGGCGGGTCATGTTGTGGCTGAAGGTGGGAATCCAGGCGCTGATGCGCTGGCCGAACACGCCGGCGATGCCGTCGATGCGCAGGAGATGCTCCATCCGCTCGTCCAGCGGGTCGGTCTCCTCGAACTTCATCGCCTTCTCGACATTGGCGCGCAGCTCCTCCAGCAGGCTTTCGCGCCACTTCACCAGATCGTAAGTCTCGAAGCCGAAATCGCGCGACATCCCCTGCCAGCGCCACAGCAGCCGGTCGAGCCAGACGATGTCGGCATGGTCGATCACCGGCTGGCGCCGGGCGGCTGCCGCCTGGGCGGAACGTTCCATCGCCACCGCGGCGACGCGCGACCCGATGATCTTCGCCGCCTGGGTCCAGGCGTTGCGGAAGGCCGGCTCGCTGCGGCGATCCTCCATCAATCCCGCCGAGGTCGCGGCGTGGACCAGCTGGTCCAGACGCTGCACCAGCGCCTCCAGCCGCGCCTTCTCCTTGGCGCTGGGCCGGATGGCGGAGCCGGGCACCCGGTCGTTCAGCTTCAGGATGACGGTCAGCGCCGCGGTCAGCGCGCGGGTGACGCCGATGAAATGGCCGGTCAGCGCCGCGGTCATGGCGTCGCCGCGGCCGGGATCGACGCCGCTCTGCCGGATATACAGCGCCGCCACCGGATAGTTGCGCTTCACCGTCAGCACCGACAACGGCAGCAAATTCGCCAGATCGTCGCCGCAGCGGTCGCGCAGCTGGTCCGTCGCGTCCAGCAGCCGGTCGGCCAGCCGGTTCGCCTCCGCCTCGCCGCTGCAACTGGCGGGGAACTCCTCCAGCCGCTCGGCGACCGGCTTGCCCGCCCCCTCGGCGTGGGTCAGCACCAGATGCATGAGCCGCAGCGTGTTGACGTCGATGGCCGGCGTCTTTTCCAGGAATCCCGACATCAGCCGGGTGCGGCGCGGCCGGTTGCGCGACATGCCGGCCAGCAGCTCCTCCGTAGCCTTCTTGTTGGCCAGGACGGCGTCCAGATGCTTCACCGCGGCGACGCGCATCCGCTCCTTCATCACCATGGCGACGGGGGAGCGCAGGATGCGGTCGATCACCTCGCCGCGCGCCATCTCGTCCAGCGTCTCCTGCGCCTCCACCGCCAGCAGCGGGAAGGCGTCGCGGCTCAGCGCCTCCCACAGGGCGCCGACATCGACCCGCTGCAGCATGCCGGGCACGGCGACGCCGCCGTGATAGAGCACGTCGTCGTCGATCAGGAAGGCTTCGAACAGGTTGGTGAACAGGCGCCGGGCGCGGTTGGTGCGCTGGCGGTTCAGATACTCGATGACATATTGGCGGACGAGCTGGACGCGGTCGGTCGGCTCGCTGTCCATGCCCTCAATCTCGCTCAGCAGGCTGTAGACGAGGCTGGCCGGCAGCCGCGCCACCAGGGCGTCGATCTTGTGCCGCAGCTCGTCCTGGTGCAGCTCTTCCAGTCGTATTTCGTCGGTCATGCGCGGGCCGCCACGCGATGTTGGAAGGCGATGGCGGGCGCAGAGGCGCCGCCGCGCGTCATTTAGGACGCAAACGGTAAATTTTTATGTAATGACCCGGAGAATAGACGGGCTCCAGGCGCGGCCCCCGCCGGATGCGGGCGGCCGCGCCGTGGACGGAACCGCTCAGCCGTTGCGCAGCTTGGCGATCGGCTGCGAGAACTGCAGCTCGATGTCCCAGGGGAAGTGGATCCAGGTGTCCTGGCTGACTTCGGTGATGAAGGTGTCGACCAGCGGCCGGCCGGCCGGCTTGGCGTAGACGGTGGCGAAATGTGCCTTGGGCAGCATCTTGCGCACGACTTCCGCCGTCTTGCCGGTGTCCACCAGGTCGTCGATGATCAGCCAGCCGTCGCCGTCGCCGGCGTTGGCGCCCTCGACACCCTTCAGCACCGTCGCGTTGCGCTGCTGCTGGTGGTCGTAGCTGGAGACGCAGACGGTGTCGATCATGCGGATCTCAAGCTCGCGCGCGATGATCGCCGCGGGAACCATGCCGCCGCGCGTGATCGCGATGATGCCCTTCCACGGGCCACGGTCGATCAGGCGCCAGGCCAGCGCCTTGGCATTACGGTGGAGCTCTTCCCAGGACACCGGGAAATGCTTGTTGAAGGGGGCTTCGGCCACGGTACTGACTCTCCAAAAACAGCAAGCGCACTGTATAACCCAGCCGCCGCCGCCCGGCAATCGGGGGCTATTTGCATGCCCATTTGTATGCCCATGCTCCGCCGCCGCAGGGCCGACGAAAATTCGTGAAAAAAGCGCTTGCGGGGCAGGGGGGCTTTGAGTATGTTGCGCGCCTCGACGCCGACGGCCTGCCGCCGACGCCGGGATGGATGGAAGGCTAAACCGCCGACTGTCGCAGAATACACAGCGCGCCCGTAGCTCAGCTGGATAGAGCATCAGACTACGAATCTGAGGGTCAGGAGTTCGAATCTCTTCGGGCGCGCCATTCTGCTTCGAATACATATCCTGAAAATTCGATGACTTGACAGCGGGCGGCCCTTAGGCCGCTTTTTCTGTTTTCAGGCTTCGTCGCTCCCGCGTCACGGCCCGATTTTTTTCCGGCCCATCTTGCGCCGGACTTGCACCGCCGGTTCCCGCCCGCCCGGCCTTTGGCCTGCGAATTTACTGTTGCGTCTTCGGTTGCTCCCTTACTCTCGATCTCCGATCCGGTTTTCTGGCGAGCGGAAGAGAGGGGCATGGCAACCGGTCTCACGCTTTCGGACCTGCAGGTCGAAACGCTGGCGGTGGACGGGTTCCTGCGGAAGATGATCCGTATCTTGACACAGTCGGATCCCAAGGCCGGCCCGGTCCTCGACTCTGCCGAGGGACGGCAGACCCTGCGCCAGCAATATGAGCGGGCGCGGGGATATGGGCTCGAGACGGAGCGCGACCTCGGCCGCTACATCGTCACCGCCTGGACGATGGGGATCGACTTCGATCGCCGCTTTCCGGCCATGTCCCAAATCCTGAACGATCCGGCGCTGACGCCGACGGACAAGGCCGATGCGGTCGAGCGCGCCGCCCTGACCCTCTTCGCGCTGTTGGCGGAAGGCCGGAAGGACGGCGCGGCATGAGCTGGGGGGATGCTCTGGCCGAGGCCTACGTGGCGGCCTCCGACGCCGCGCGGCAGGCCGCGGTGCGGGCCGCCTCCTCCGCGCAGGCCGCCGCTTCGGCGGCTGCCGATATGGCCAAATCGACGGCCAGTGCCGCGGGCGATGCGGTGGTCGAGACCGCCAAGGCCACCGGCCGCGTTGCCGGCTTCGGCATGCGCGCCGCCGCCGAGACCGGAAAGGCGGCGGTCCAAGGCACCGCTTATCTCGCCGACAAGGCGATGGAGTCGCATCCGGTGGTCGGCCGCTTCTACAAGGCGGCGAAAGAGCAACTGTCCCCGGCTCGCGCACCGCGCCAGCGGGTGGTCGAAGCCTGTCCCAACTCGGTCGAGGCCAAGATCGACCGGCTGAACCAGCGCCAGTCCCTGATCGACAAGGGGCGCGGCGCCGGCAGCACTCCGGCGCAGAAGGCGGCGGCCGAACGGCTGGCCCGCGACAACCGGGCGGTCGAACTGGCCCGCCTGTCGGGCGACACCTACGACCAGTACGGCAAGCCGCCCAAGAACGATCCGCCGCTCGGCTGGACGGCCATGAGCGACTCGGAACTGGACAAGGCGGGCATCGATCCGGCGCTGCTGCGCGACGCCAAGGCCACGATCTACCGCACGCCGGCGGACTGGCCGGGCGGACAGCAGACGGTCCTCGCCTTCCGCGGCACGGTGCCGAGCGAGATGGAGGATCTGCAGACCAACATGGATCAGGCGCTGGGGGGCGAGACGATCCAGTACAAGGCTGCCGCCCAACTCGGCGCCAACGTCGCCAACAAGCTCGGCCCCGACGTCCTGGTCACCGGCCATTCGCTCGGCGGCGGCAAGGCGCAGGCGGCGGGCGTGTCCGGCGGCCTGACCGGCATGATGTTCAACGCGGCCGGTCTCAATCCCAAGACGATCGGCGGCGACATCGGCGATCCCTCCGACTTCCTGCAGTTCCGGACACCGGGCGATCCCCTGACCGGCGTCCAGAATTCCGCCGCACTGCAATCAGGGGTAGGGCTGCTGGCCGGCGGTCTGGGGTCCGGGATCGGCATGCCGGTGGCCGCCGGCAACTTCATCGCCGACAAGCTGGGCTTTCCGTTCCTCTCGCCCGACACGCGCCAACTGGTGGAAGGCGGAACCACCGCTTTCCCCCGCGCGTTGAGGAATCTCGTCAATCAGGGCAACCTGCTGCCGCCGGCCATCGGTTCGGTCGTCACCGTTCCGGCGCTCGACGATGCCGGCAAGCCGGTGCCGATGACCAGCCCGGGCGGGCAGCATTCCATCATCAGCGCCATCAACGGTATCGAGCGCGAGAAGAGCGAGGATGTCGCCACTCTGCAGGATACACCGGGGCAGGGGGCGTCCGGATGAGGCTCCGGTTGGTCTACCGTGTGATGCTGGCGGTCGTCCTTGCCGCCGGATGTGCAATGAGTCAGGAGAGCAACGCCATGGGCGCCACCGCCCGCAGACTGGACACCAGCCGCTATTTCGACGATCCGAAGCTGGCGGCTCTGGCCGACGACGTGCAGGAAGGCCGCGTGTCGAAGGTGGTCGAGGCTCTGCGCGGCGGCGTCGACCCCAATGGCGTCGGCCGCGACGGTTTCCGCCCGATCTTCTTCATCTTTCCTGCTCCGACCAACGAGACGGCCAAGGCGCTGCTGGCCGCCGGGGCCGACGCCAATGTTAAGACGGTGGGGGGCGAGCCGCCGCTGATGTATGCGGTGCGCCTGGAGGACCCCGCCTTCACCCGCGTCCTGCTGGCCGGGCGGGCCGATTCCAATGCCCGTGGGAGCAACGACAAGCCGGTGATCCACGAGGCCGTGCGCTCCGACCAGCCGGAGCATCTGCGGCTGCTGGCCCGCGCCGGAGTCGATCTCAACGTCGTATGGGGCAACGCGACGCCGCTCCTCGCGGCGGTGGAGAGCATGAGCTGGGCGAGCGCGGCGGCGCTGCTCGACCTGGGGGCCGACACGGAGTGGCGCAGCTCCGGCGGTCGCACCCAGTTCACCGCCGGCGAGTCCTTCTGCAATTTCTTCACCAGACCCCGCCCCTTGCGCATTCCGCCGGCCCATCGCGAGGCGGTGCGCGGCCTGTTCGCCGCCTTCGCGCGGCGTGGCGTGGTGCTGGATTGTGCCGGCCTGGCCGACCGGCTGTAGGCGGAAACGGGCCGGGCGACGCGCCGGAAATTTTCTGAAGAAAAGCGCTTGCGCCCGGTGAAGCTTTTGAGTAGGTTGCGCGCCTCGACGCCGACGGCCCGCCGCCGGTGCCGACAGGAAAGAAGACACAGCGCGCCCGTAGCTCAGCTGGATAGAGCATCAGACTACGAATCTGAGGGTCAGGAGTTCGAATCTCTTCGGGCGCGCCATCTTCTCCAGAAAGACATGACCGACACGCAAGGCCGCCTCCGGGCGGCCTTTGTCGTTTCGCGACTTCGTCGGGCTGGCGCAAGCCCCGGTGGCTCCTCTACACTTGTGGCCCGGACCACTGGATGCATGGCCATGCCCCGCAGCGACTTCTATCCGCCCATCGACCCGT
>CBIHQY010000007.1:0-155746 GCA_966212305.1 uncultured Azospirillum sp. | reverse complement strand
TCGACTGGGACACCATCGTCGAGAGCGTCGAGCGCACCGGCCGGCTGGTGGTGGTCGACGAGGCGCATCCGCGCTGCAACCTCGCCACCGACATCGCGGCCTTCGTCGGCCAGAACGCCTTCGGGGCGCTGAAGGCCGGCATTCAGATGGTGACCGCGCCCCACACGCCGGTGCCCTTCGCGCCGTCGCTGGAGGATCTGTACGTCCCGAGCGCCGACAGCATTGCCAGTGCTGTACGCCGCACCCTGTCGCCCAAGGGGGCGCGCAGCATCGCGGCGTGAGGTAGGCGCCGGCCTGATTGCCCCCTCCCCGACCCTCCCCCGCTCTCAGCGGACCTACGGTCCGCCTGTCGCGTCAGCACAAAGCGAAGCTTTGTGCGAGAGCTTCGCGGGAGAGGGGGCCTTTTGCGAAGCGGCGGCAGTCCCCTCCACCGCCGTAAGCGGGGGAGGGTTAGGGAGGGGGCACCACGCCCCAATCAAAAAAGCATTCCCAGGAGCCTGAACCACATGTTGAACGAGCGCATCAAGCCCATCGTCATGCCGAAATGGGGCCTGTCCATGTCGGAGGGCAAGGTCACCGGCTGGCTGAAGCGGCCGGGGTCCACCGTCTCCATCGGCGATGAGCTGCTGGAGGTCGAGACCGACAAGATCACCAACGTGGTCGAGGCGGGAGAGACCGGCGTGCTGCGCCGCGTGCTGGGCGAAGCCGGCACCGTCTATCCGGTCAAGGCGCTGATCGCCGTGCTGGCCGAGCCCGACGTGCCGGACGACGACATCGACGCCTTCATCAGCGCCTATGCCGTCCCTGCCAGCGAAGACGACGGCGAGGCCGAGGCCGGTCCGCAGTACCACAGCGCCGAGACCCCCGCCGGCACCATCCGCTATGCCAAGCGTGGTGAAACCGGGCCGACCGTGCTGCTGGTCCACGGCTTCGGCGGCGATCTCGACAACTGGCTGTTCACCATCGACGCGCTGGCGGAGAACGCCACCGTCTACGCGCTCGACCTGCCCGGCCACGGCCAATCGACCAAGCAGATCGCCGATGCCAGCCTGTCCGGCCTGTCTCAGGCGGTGCTGGGCTTCCTCGATACCGTCGGGGTGGAGCGCGCCCATTTCGTCGGCCATTCGATGGGCGGGGCGGTGTCGATGCGCACGGCGCTCGACGCGCCGGGCCGGGTGGCGTCGCTGTCGCTGATCGCGTCGGCCGGCCTGGGCGAGCAGATCGACACCGGCTACATCCAGGGCTTCATCGGTGCGACATCGCGCCGCGACCTGAAACCGGTGCTGGAGACGCTGTTCGCCGACCGTGGCCTTGTCAGCCGCAATCTGGTTGACGACCTCCTGAAGTACAAGCGGCTGGACGGCGTGGACGAGGCGCTGCGGGCGTTGTCGGCGTCGCTGTTCACCGAAGGCCGGCAGGCCAGCGTGCTCGCCGCCGGGATCGCCGATGCCGGGACGCCCACCCTTGTCGTGTGGGGCGAGGAGGATCGCGTCATCCCCGCCGACCACGCCCAGGCGCTGGCCAACACGGCACAGGTCGCCGTCATCCCCGGCGCCGGCCACATGGTGCAGATGGAAGCGGCCGGCAAAGTGAACGCGCTGCTGAAGGACCACATCGCGAAAGCGGGCTGAGGCGGCCAAACTTAAAGAACGAGGCCGGCCTCCCCTTTCCACCCCGTTTTCTGGTTCCTGAACCCCTCGCCACCGGCGCGCAGGCTATCCGCCGGCGCGCCGGCAGGAGACCGCTCATGCCTGATCTCAAGGACAAGAGCATCATCGTCACCGGTGCCGGCCGCGGCATCGGCGCCACCATCGCCAAGGCACTCGCCGCCGACGGCGCAAAGCTCACCATCGCCGACCGCACCGAAGCCGACGCCCAGCAGGTGGCCGAGGCCATCCGCGCAGCCGGCGGCAGCGCAATAGCCGTCACCGTCGATGTCCGCGACCGCACAGCCGTCCGCCGCATGATCGATGAAGCTGTGAAGGCCCATGGCCGGCTCGACGTCATCTTCAACAATGCCGGCATCGCCCAGACCAAGCCCTTCCTCGACATCACCGAGGACGATTGGCACACGGTCAACGACGTCAACGCGCTGGGCGTGCTGATCGGCATGCAGGAGGCGATCAAGACGTTCAAGAAGCAGGGCGGCGGCGGCAAGATCGTCAACACCGCCTCCATCGCCGGCAAGCAGGGCTACGAGCCGCTGGCCCATTACTCCGCCAGCAAATTCGCCGTCGTGGCGCTGACCCAGGCCGCCGCACGCGGCTTCGGCAAGGACGGCATCACCGCCAACGCCATCTGCCCCGGCGTGGTGGCGACGGAGATGTGGAAGATCATCGACCAGGGCTTCCGCGACACCGGCATCACCACGTCCGAGAATGAAGCCTTCGACATGTTCGCCGCGGGCGCCGTGCTGGGCCGGCCGTCGCGGGCGGAGGATCTGGTCGGCGTCGCCCGTTTCCTCGCCTCGTCCGACAGCGATTTCATGACCGGCCAGTCGCTGCTGGTCGATGGCGGGATGGTGTTCGCCTGACCACCCGCCCCGCCAATAACGATAAATCCGGAGGACAACACCATGAATGCGATGACCACCATGAAGGCCGCCGTCTGGCATGGCCGCAAGGACATCCGGGTCGAGGATGTGCCCCTGCCAGGCGCGCCGCCCGCCGGCTGGGTGCAGATCAAGGTGCATTGGTGCGGCATCTGCGGGTCCGACCTGCATGAGTATGTCGCCGGCCCGGTCTTCATCCCCGTCGACACCCCCCACCCGCTGACCGGCCTGAAGGGCCAATGCATCCTGGGCCACGAGTTCAGCGGCGAGATCGCGACTCTGGGCGAGGGCGTTACCGGCTTCGCTGTCGGCGACCGTGTGGCGGCCGACGCCTGCCAGCATTGCGGAGAGTGCTATTACTGCAAGCACGGCATGTACAACATCTGCGAAAAGCTGGCCTTCACCGGCCTGATGAACAACGGCGCCTTCGCCAGCTTGGTCAATGTTCCGGCCGAACTGCTCTACAAACTGCCCGACGGCTTCCCGACCGAGGCCGGCGCCCTGATCGAACCGCTGGCGGTCGGCATGCATGCGGTGAAGAAGGCCGGCAGCATCGTCGGCGAGACCGTGGTGGTGGTCGGCGCCGGCACCATCGGGCTCTGCACCATCATGTGCGCGAAGGCGGCCGGCGCCGGGCGGATCATCGTCCTTGAGATGTCCGCCGCCCGCAAGGCCAAGGCGCTGGAGGTGGGCGCCACCGTCGTGCTCGACCCCAAGGAATGCGACGCGGTGGCGGAAGTGAAGGCGCTGACCGGCGGCTACGGCGCCGACGTGTCGTTCGAGTGCATCGGCCACCGCGACACCGCCAAGCTCGCCATCGACGTGATCCGCAAGGCCGGCAAGGCGGTGCTGGTCGGCATCTTCGAGGAGCCCAGCTCCTTCAACTTCTTCGAGATCGTCGCCACCGAGAAGCAGATCATCGGCTCGCTGGCCTACAATGGCGAGTTCGCCGACGTCATCCGCTTCATCGCCGACGGCCGCATCGACGTGCAGCCCCTCATCACCGGCCGCATCACCCTGACCGACATCGTCAGCGGTGGCTTCGAGGAGCTGGTCGCCCACAAGGACCGCAACGTGAAGATCATCGTGCAGCCGCAGATGGCGCTTGCTGCGGCCGAACAGCCGGAGCTTGTCCACTGATGGCCCTGCCCGCGATGCACATGAAACCCGCCCGCCCGGAGCACCGGGCCGAAAAGCCGGCCTGGCTCCGCGCCCGCGCGCCCGGAGGGGCGGCGTTCGAGGACACGCAGTCGCTCGTCCGCCGCCACGGCCTGAACACGGTCTGCGAGGAGGCCGCCTGCCCCAACATCGGCGAGTGCTGGAGCAAGCGGCACGCCACGGTGATGATCCTGGGCAGCGTGTGCACGCGGGCCTGCGCCTTCTGCAACGTCGCCACCGGCCGGCCGGACGCGCTCGATCCCCACGAGCCGGACCGGCTGGCCGAGGCGGTCGGCGACCTGGGCCTCGCCCATGTCGTCATCACCTCGGTCGACCGCGACGACTTGGCCGACGGCGGTGCCGCTCATTTCGCCCGCTGCATCCGCCGCCTGCGCGAGACCGCCCCCAGCACGACGGTGGAGGTGCTGACCCCGGACTTCCGCAACAAGCCGGGAGCGGTGGAGGCGGTGGCGGATGCCCGGCCCGACGTCTACAACCACAATCTGGAAACCGTGCCGCGGCTCTACGCCGATGTGCGGCCGGGGGCGCGCTATTATGGCTCGCTACGCCTGCTGGAACGGGTGAAGGAGCGCGACCCGACGATCTTCACCAAGTCCGGCATCATGGTCGGGCTGGGCGAGGAGCCGGCGGAGGTGTTGCAGGTGATGGACGACCTGCGGGCGGCGGGCGTCGATTTCCTGACCATCGGCCAGTATCTCCGCCCCACCCCCAACCACCACCCGGTCGCCCGCCACGTCACGCCGGAGGAGTTCGAGCGTTACGGCACGGTGGCGCGGGCGAAGGGCTTCCTGATGGTGTCGGCGACCCCGCTGACCCGCTCCTCCCACCACGCCGGCCGCGACTTCGAGGAGTTGCGGCGGCGGGCGGGGCAAAAGGCTGCGGCGATGGGGTGAACTGGGGGACCAGTCAGGTCAAATGCTGCCTTTGCAGGTAGTCCTCGCTCTGCATCTCCATCAACCGGCTGACCGTGCGTTCGAACTCGAAAGCGTGGGTGCCTTCAGGGTAGAGGCGTTCGGGCGGGCCTTCGGCAGCGATGACGACGTTGACCTTGTGCTCGTACAGCGCGTCGATCAGCGTCATGAAGCGCTTGGCCTCGTTGCGCAGCTCATCCTTCATCGTCGGCACATGGTCGATCAGGACGGTGTGGAAATGGGTGGCGATGGCCAGATAATCGGCCGCCCCCAGCGGCTTGCCGCATAGGTCCCAGAAATCGACCCGGGCCACGCATTTGGCGGCACGGTCGATCTCGACGCGGCGGCCCTGCACCGTCAGGCTGCAGGGCTCGCCCGTCGCGCCGCCGGTCAGGTCGGAGAAGGCCTTGGCCAGGGCGGCATCGGATGCGGCGCCCAGCGGGTGGTGGTAGATCGGCACACCCTTCAGGCGGTCCAGCCGGTAATCGGTCGGGCCGTCCAGCGACAGGATGTCCAACTTCTCCTTCAGAAGCGCGATGAAGGGCAGGAACAGTTCGCGCTGGAGCCCGTCCTTGTACAGCATGTCGGGCGGCCAGTTGGAGGTCGCGACCACCACCACGCCCAAATCGAACAGGTTGGTGAACAGCCGGCCCAGGATCATCGCGTCGACGATGTTGGTGACGTGGAACTCGTCGAAACACAGCAGCCACGCCTCGTCGGCCAGCGCGCGGGCCAGTTCGGGCAGCGCCTCGTCCGGGCCGTCTCCCTTGCCCTTGCCGGATTGGCGGTGGTCGTGGATGCGCTGGTGGATCTCCAGCATGAATTCATGGAAATGGACGCGCCGCTTCTTGTCAACCGGGGCGGTCTCATAGAACAGGTCCATCAGCATCGACTTGCCGCGGCCGACGCTGCCGTAGATGTACAGCCCCTGCGGCGCGGTGGAGGCGATGTCCGGCGGCGGCGGCGCGGCGCGGCGGCGGCCCAGCCCGAACCGTTCCAGCCACCCTCCCCCGGCCGGCTTGTCGTCGCCGGCGGGTTGCGGCTGATAGCCCTTCAGCGCCTGATACAGGCTTTGGAACTTCTCCGCCGCCAGTTCCTGGTCGGGATCGGGGCGAAGCGTGCCGCTGCCGCGGCGGGCGCGGTAGAGCGAAAGCGGTCCGTCGGTCATGGGAATATGGGCGATCCGGCTGCCAAGATGGTCCCTTACCTAGCGGATGGAGCCGTTCCCGGCAACCGCCGACAGGATGGCGGGTGGGGAATGGCAGGGTGGCGCGGGGAGCCATGACGGCTCCTGGAACGGAATCGCGGCAGCGCGGCATCTGCGCGCATCGGCAATCCCCATATTTCAGTCCAGTTACACTTTCTTTAGGGTAGCGGTTCATCTAGTCAACATGGGCCGTCCGGCCGCAAGTCCCACTGGAAGCCGCAACGCCGATGCCCGTTCCCGGGTCCGCCTCTCCGCCGCTGCCCCGCTCCACCGCCGGTCTGGCGCAGGCATTGCATGGCCGATTGGGGTCGGTGCGCTTCTTGATGACCGCCTCCGGCCTCGCCTTCATCCTCGTGGTCAACGCGCTGATCGGCTACGGCATTCTGCAGGGCCGGCGCGAGGCGTTGGATGCGGGGGAACGCGCCACCCGCGATCTTGCCCGCATGTTGGAATCGCAGACGCTGCGCACGGCCTTCGCGGTGGACCAGCTTCTGCGCGACCTGTCCTTCGCACTCGACACGCTTCCCGAGGGCACGCGCCGCGGCAGCCCGGCCATCCACGACCATTTGCGCCAGCGGCGCGATTCCTTTGCCGAACTGGCAGATCTGGTGGTGGTCGGCAGCGACGGCTTCGCCCTGCATCATTCGGCCGACGTGCCTCTCCCGATGCTTCCGCTGTCCGACCGCGCCTATTTCACCGGACCGCGCGAGGGTGCCGGAGAAGGGCTGTATGTCGGTGCCGCCATCAACAGCCGGGTGAGGCCCGGCACCCAGGTCATCCCCTTCAGCCGGCGCTGGCTGGACCGGGACGGCGGCTTCCGTGGCGTGATGGTCGCCATGGTCGATCCGACGCGGCTGGCGGCGACGCTGGAATCGCGGGGCATCGACCGCAAGGGCAGCGTGATCCTAGCGCTGGAGGACGGCACCGTCCTGCTGGACCGGCCGCCGGGCCGCAATGGGACAGACCGGCTGACCGATTGGCCGGCGGTGTGGACTGCACTTGCCGCGCATGACGAGACCACCATCCGTGGCATGGCACCCGGTCCGGGGGCAGGAATCGACAGTCTGGTCAGCGTGCGGCGGGTGCAGGGCTATCCCTTCATCATCGTGGCGAACCTGCCGGTGGCGGCGGCGCTGGCCGAATGGCGGCGCGACACGGCGGCCTGGACCGCCATCGGCACGGTCATGACCATCGCCATCGCCCTGCTGACCGCCTTCGTCGTTCGCCAGCACGCCCGTCGGGAGGAGGATCAGGCCCGGCTGGCCCGCGCCTCGCGCCGGATCCGCGGCATCCTCGATTCCATGCTGGATGCGGTGGTGACCTTCGATAGCGCCGGTCGCATCGTAACCTTCAATCGGGCGGCCGAGATGATGTTCGGCATTCCGGAGCGGGAGATGATCGGCCAGCCGATCGAGGCGCTGATCCCCGATGCCCGCGGCGGCGCCAACGACCGCGACCTGACCGCCCTGCGCCACGACGGCCGGGCCTTTCCGGTCGGCTTCACCGTCAGCGATTTGCGGCTGGGCGGCGGCCCCGGCGCCACGGCCTCCTACCCGGCCTCCGTCGGCGCGCTGCGTCCGGACGAACCGCGCATCTATGTCGGCGTCATCCGCGACATGACCCGCCGCAAGCAGCAGGAGGCGGAACTGATCGCCTCGAAAACGCAGGCGGAACTGGGGAACCGGGCGAAGAGCGAATTCCTCGCCAACATGAGCCACGAGCTGCGCACTCCGCTGAACGCCATCATCGGCTTCGCCGAGGTGCTGGACAGTGAATTCTTCGGCGCCGTCAACGAACGGCAGAAATCCTGCATCGCCGACATCCACGACAGCGGCCGGCATCTGCTGGACATCGTCAACGCCGTGCTTGACATGTCGAAGCTGGAATCCGGCCAGTTCGAGCTGTGCGAAGAGGCGGTCGAGGCGCATGAAGCGGTCGGGCAATGCCTGATGATGGTGCGCGACCGCGCCGCCGCCGGCGGGGTCGCCATCCACAACGATGTGACGGCCGCCGTGGCCACCCTGTGGGTCGACCGCCGGGCCTTCAAGCAGGTGATTCTGAACCTGCTGTCCAACGCCGTGAAGTTCACGCCCGGCGGCGGACGCATCACCATCACCGCCGGTCTGGACCAGGATGGCGGCTTCGCGTTGACGATGGCCGACACCGGGATCGGAATCCCGCCCGACTTCATGGCCGACCTGTTCCAGCCCTTCCGTCAGGCGGAGAATGCCGCGAACCGCAGATACGAGGGCACCGGGCTGGGCCTGTCGATCTCGAAGAACTTCATCGACCTGCATGGCGGAACGCTGACCTGCCGCAGCACGCCGGGGGCCGGGACCGCGATGAGGGTATGGCTGCCGGCGGAACGGGTGATCGATCGCTCGATCAAGATGGACAGCCACGCCGCGCCTGCGGCCTGAGACGGCTCAGCGAATGCGCGTCGCGGTGAAACGGCGGGGCGGATTGACGAAATCGTCCTGGGCGGCGATCAGCTGAAGCTCCCGCGTGCCGATGCGCTTGGTCGCCTCGAAGATGGCGAAGATCGCCGCCGCCGCCTTTTCCAGCGCGTCGGCCGGATCGAAAGCGGTCAGGTAATGGGCGAGGAACAGCGCCGCCACCGCGTCGCCCGACCCGTTGGGCGGCGGGTCGAAGGTCAGGCGCGGCGTGGACACCAGCCAGGAGCCGTCGGCGCCGTCCGCCAGCATCTCGATGCTGTCGGGATCGGCGTCGCTGCGGGTCAGGCTTGTGACCAGGACCAGCCGCGGCCCGCGCGCCCGCAATGCCGCGGTGGCGGCCAGCGCGTCGTCCAGCGTCTCGACCTTGCGGTCGGTCAGATACTCCAGTTCGAATTGGTTCGGCGTCATCAGGTCGGCGGCGGGCACTGCATGGTCGCGGATGAATTCCGGCAGGCCGGGCCGCACGAAGAAGCCGCGCCCGACATCGCCCATCACCGGATCGCAGCAATAGATCGCATCCGGATTGGCGCCCTTCACCCGCGCCGCGGTTTCCACGATCACCTGCCCCAGTTCGACGGCGCCCATATAGCCGGACAGCACCGCGTCCTGAGCCGGCAGCACGCCGCGGGCGGCGATGCCGTCGACGATGTCGGCAATATGCTCCGCCGTGAAGACCTGTCCGGTCCAGGCGCCATAGCCGGTGTGGTTGGAGAACTGGACGGTGTTCACCGCCGTGGCGTCGATCCCCAGCCGCTGCAGCGGAAACACCGCGGCCCGGTTGCCGACATAGCCATAGGCGACGTGCGATTGGATGGTAAGGACGCTCTTCATGTGGGCAAGCGTAAGCGACCGTCCGCCGGGCGTAAAGCCGCCGACTCCGGGACGGCGGCCGGGGCTTGCGGCATGGCTGCCATGCGCCTGCCCGTGCGCCGGTTCGCTCGGACGCGCCACTGTGACGGCCTGGCCCATGGACAGGGCCGCGCCCCGCGGCTAAAGCTGCCGTCTCCAACCATCCGCTTTTCCGGGAAACCGCCATGGCCACGACCGTCCGCCCCCGCCGCAGCGTGCTCTACATGCCGGGTTCGAACGCCCGCGCCCTGGAGAAGGGGCGCAGCCTGCCCGCCGATGGACTGATCCTCGACCTCGAGGATGCGGTCGCTCCCGACGCCAAGGCGATGGCGCGCGACACCATCGCGACCGCGCTTTCAGCCGGCGGCTATGGCGGGCGGGAACTGATCGTCCGCGTCAACGGGCTGAACACCCCCTGGGGCTATGAGGATCTGCGCATGGCGGCGGCAAGCGGCGCCGATGCCGTGCTGCTGCCGAAGGTGGAGAGCGCCGACGCGGTGCGGCAGGCCGAGGCGGTGCTGCGCGCCGCCGGCGCCCCGGCCTGCCAGACGATCTGGTGCATGATGGAGACGCCGCTGGGCATCCTGAACGCCAAGGAGATCGCCGGCGCCTCCCCCGCCGTCGGCGCGCTGGTGCTCGGGACCTCGGACCTCTCCAAGGACCTGCACGCCGCTCATACGGCGCAGCGGCTGCCGATGATCACCAGCCTGGGACTGTGTCTGCTGGCGGCGCGGGCCTATGGGCTGGCGGTGCTGGACGGCGTGCATCTGGACCTGAACGACGAGGAGGGCTTCGCCGCCTCCTGCCGGCAGGGGCGGGAGTTGGGCTTCGACGGCAAGACGCTGATCCATCCCAAGACGATTGCCGCCTGCAACGCCGCCTTCGCCCCGGATGACGGGGAGATCGCCCAGGCGCACCGAATCATCGCCGCCCATGCGGAGGCAGCCGCCGCCGGCAAGGGCGTGGTGCTGGTCGACGGCAAGTTGGTGGAGAACCTGCATGTCGAGAACGCCCGCCGGCTGGTGACCCTTGCAGAAGCGATCACCAAGCTGCAAGCCGCTGGGTAAGCAATGGCCGCGGCGCGACCGTTTCCGAAACGAAATGATTGCCGCACCGACAATTCCGGTTGCAGAATTTATCGGTGATCTGGAACCAACCCCCCGGCTGTCCGGTTGTCGATTCAACAAGGCACAGTCGGAGGTTGGTTATGGCCTCGAAAGAGAGCAATCGTACGTCGGGCCGCGGCTTCGCGTCGATGGACCCTGATCGGCAACGCCAAATTGCCAGCAAGGGCGGCGAAAGCGTACCGGCCGACAAACGCAGCTTTTCAAAGAACCCGGAACTCGCGGCGGAAGCCGGGCGCAAGGGCGGGCGCAGTGTCCCCGCCTCCTCGCGCAGCTTCTCCAAGAACCCCTCGCTGGCGGCGGAAGCCGGCCGCAAGGGTGGACAGGCGAGCCATGGCGGACGGTCGGGCGACCGGCCGGCAGGCGGCGACTGACAGGGGTGATTGAAACGCTATGAATCGTGCAGACGAAAAAGCCCCCGTCCTTGCGGACGGGGGCTTTTTCTTTCGGCACTATCGGATGACCGATCAGGACGCGACCTTGTCCAGTTCGCGCAGGATCGAGTCGCCCATCACCGTGGTGGAGCAGCGCGCCATGCCCGGGGCCATGATGTCGGCCGTGCGCATGCCGCCGCCCAGCACGTTCTGGATGGCCTTTTCGATCAGCTTGGCGTCCTCGTCCAGATTGAACGAGTAGCGCAGGCACATCGCGAAGGACAGCAGCGTCGCGCAGGGGTTGGCGAGATCGCGGCCGGCGATGTCCGGGGCGGAACCGTGCACCGGCTCGTACAGGGCCTTGCGGTTGCCGTTGGCATCCGGGGCGCCCAGCGAGGCCGACGGCAGCATGCCGAGCGAGCCGGTCATCATCGCCGCCTCGTCCGACAGGATGTCGCCGAACAGGTTGTCGGTGACGATCACGTCGAACTGCTTCGGGTTCTTCAGCAGCTGCATGGCGCCGTTGTCGGCGTACATGTGGCTCAGCTCGACGTCCTGGAACTCTTCCTGGTGCAGCTTGGTCACTTCCTGCCGCCACAGCAGGCCGGATTCCATGACGTTCGCCTTTTCCATCGAGCAGAGCTTGTTGCCGCGCTTGCGGGCCAGCTCGAACGCGACGCGGGCGACGCGGCGGATTTCCGACGTGGTGTAGACCTGGGTGTTGACGCCGCGGCGCTCGCCGTTGCCGATGTCGGTGATGCCGCGCGGCTCACCGAAATAGACGCCGCCGGTCAGCTCGCGGACGATCAGGATGTCCAGGCCGCGGATGACGTCGGCCTTCAGGGTCGAGGCGTCGACCAGCGCGTCGAACACCACGGCCGGGCGCAGGTTGGCGAAAAGGCCCAGTTCCTTGCGCAAGGTCAGCAGGCCGGCTTCCGGACGCTTGGTGTAGTCGCTGGGGTTGTCCCACTTCGGGCCGCCGACGGCGCCCAGCATCACCGCGTCCACCGCCAGCGCCTCGGCCAGCGTGGCGTCGGACAGCGGAACGCCGTGGGCCTCGATGGCCGCGCCGCCGACCAGGCCTTCGGACACGTCGAAGGTGATCTTGCGCTTGCGGTCCATCCAGTCGATGACCCGGCGAACCTGGCGCATCACCTCCGGGCCGATACCGTCACCGGGAAGGAACAGAAGCTTCTTATTGGCGGCCATGGCGGGCGCACTCCCAAATATCAGACGTCAAGAAGACAGAAGTTGAGGAGATCGGGGGGAGAATGGGGGGCGGTCAGCCCCACATCCACGGCTGGCCGGCGCGCTGCTTGCCCTCGTACCCGTCGATATGGGCCACCTGCTGCAGCGTCAGGCCGATATCGTCCAGGCCGTTCAGCAGGCAATGCTTGCGGAACGGGTCCAGCTCGAAGGAGATGGTGCCGCCGTCCGGGCCGGTGATGGTCTGCTTCTCAAGGTCGACCGTGATGACGGCGTTCGACCCGCGCGACGCGTCGTCGAGCAGCAGGTCCACCTGCTCCTTCGGCAACTTGATCGGCAGGATGCCGTTCTTGAAACAGTTGTTGTAGAAGATGTCGGCGAAGCTGGGGGCGATGATGCAGCGGATGCCGAAGTCGGCCAGCGCCCACGGCGCATGCTCACGCGAGGAGCCGCAGCCGAAATTGTCGCCGGAAACCAGGATGCTGGCCTTGCGGTAAGCCGGCTTGTTCAGGACGAAGTCCGGGATCTCCTGCCCGTCGGGGGTGTAACGCATCTCGTCGAACAGATGCTTGCCAAGCCCCGTCCGCTTGATGGTCTTCAGGAACTGCTTCGGGATGATCATATCGGTATCGACATTGATCATCGGCAGCGGCGCCGCAACGCCGGTGAGAACCGTGAACTTTTCCATCGCCAGAAATCCTGTCGCGCAAGAAGGCGCAAGCGTGCGCATGCAGAGCGTGGTGAATAGCAGACCGAACAAGCCATTGCCAGAGGAAGCTTGCCCTTTTCCCGGCACGCAGCGAGCGAACAGGCATGCGCGAATGCACCGTCACGCATCTTTGTTGCGCAAACGACCGGGGATCGTCCCGGTCCGGCCCGATTGCCGGCACCCAAACGCAGCGCCGGAACCGGCATTCCCCTTGCGGAGAGCGTGTCCGCCACCTAGGACACTATCGCGCAACAGCAAGGTTGTCCCGTTCCGATGCCGATAGCCGCCTCCCGCGAAGTCCGACCGTCAGACCGCCCGTCGGATAGCCGCCGCGCCCGCCTGATCGGCATCGCATTCCTGCTGCTGGCCCCGCCGGCCTATGGGCTGCTGACGCTGGCCTTCGGCATGGACGCGAATTGGGACCTGCGCAATTACCATTGGTACAACGGCTATGCGATGCTGACCGGGCGGATCGGACGCGATCTGCTCGTGGCGCAGATGCCGAGCTTCTACAGCCCCTTCCTCGACGTGCCCTTCTATTGGCTGGCCACCCATCTGCCGGCGCGGGCGGCGGGCTTCCTGTGGGGGACGCTGCAGGGGATCAACCTGTCGCTGCTGTATCTGCTGGCATCATTTTGCCTGCGGAACGTTCCGGCCATGAAACGGACGTTGATTGCCGTGGCTCTGGCCGTGATGGGCGGGCTGGGCGGCGGCACGCTGGGGCTGATCGGCACCACCTTTCAGGACAATGTGGTCAGCCTGGGCGTTCTGGGGGCCGCGACTGTCGTCGCCGCCAGCCTGCCCGGCATCCTGGACGGACGGCCGCTTCCCAGCTTCGCGCGGGTCGCGGCGGCCGGCCTGCTGGCCGGGGCGGCGATGGGACTGAAGAACCCGACGGTGATCTACGCGGTAGGGCTGTGCCTGGGCTTCCTGGCCCTGCCGGCGCGGCCGTGGCGGCGGCTGTGGCTGGCCTTCTTCTTCGGCATCGGCGTGCTGGTCGGGCTGGCGCTGGGCGGCGGCGTGTGGATGGCGCATCTGTGGCACGATTACGGGAACCCGGTCTTCCCGCACATGAACCACATCTTCCGGTCGCCCTTCGCCGCCCTCTCCGACTACGTCAATGTCAGCTTCTTCCCACCCGGACTGTGGCAGCGGCTGTTCTTCCCCTTCGTCTTCACCGTCCACCCCCTGACGGTGGGCGAGGTGCCGTGGTTCGACCTGCGTGTGCTGGCGCTGTTCGTTCTGGTGCCGGTCGGGTTCGTCTTCGCGGTTGTCGGCCGGTCGATGGGGAAGCGGAACGATTGGCTGACCGAGGGACCGGCGACGCGATTCCTGCTGACGGCGCTGAGCGTCACCTACGCGCTGTGGGTGGTGATGTTCTGCATCTACCGCTATCTGGTGCCGCTGGAGATGCTGGCGCCGCTGGGGCTGGTGATGGCGGTCGGGCTGCTGCCGTTGGCGCGCCGGCTGCGCATCGGGCTGGCGGTGGCGCTGCTGGCGCTGGTGCAGGTGACGGTTCAGCCGGCCGATTGGGGGCGGGTCGCATGGGCGGACAAATGGGTGACGGCGGAGGTGCCGCCCATCGAGGATGCGGACGACACCATAGTGCTGATGGCCGGCTATTGGGCCATCTCCCACGTCATTCCGTCCTTCCCGCCGCGCGTCACCTTCGTGCGTATCCAATCGAACTTCCTGCAGCCGGATTCGGTCGGCAACGGCTATCTCGCCATCCTGAAGGACAAGGTGGCGTCCCACCGCGGCCCCTTCCTGATGCTGAGCACCATCCCCGACACGGCCGGCGCGGCGAAGGCGGCGGAACTGCTCGGCCTGCGGCTCGACCCGCAGCGCTGCCGGCCGATTCCCAACAATCTGGGTGAGACGCTCAACCTCTGCGCCGTTGACCGGGTGGGCGGGAATCGGGAGACAGTGGAATAATCGGCGGGTTTGTGCTGTTTATCGCCGCTGACAGCCGTGCCTGTCCCGTCCCCAGCCAGAAGCCAGCGCCATGACCGTATCGACCCTCGACCGCCCTGCCGACCACCCCGCCCTCACCCCGGCCGCCGACGCTTCCGGAACGCCGACGGCGGCTGTGCAGGCCGGCCCGGCCCCCACCGTCGCGGTGCTGATCCCCTGCTACAACGAGGAGGCGGCGATCGGCAAGGTGGTGCAGGACTTCCGCGCTGCCCTGCCCGACGCCACCGTCTATGTCTACGACAACAACTCGAAGGACCGGACGGTGGAGGTCGCGCGCGCCGCGGGCGCCGTCGTCCGCAGCGAGCCGCTGCAGGGCAAGGGCAACGTCATGCGCCGCATGTTCGCCGACATCGAGGCGGACGTGTATGTGCTGGTCGACGGCGACGACACCTATCACGCTCCGAGCGCCCCGGAACTGGTCAAGCGCTTGTGGGACGAGCAGCTGGACATGGTCAATGGCGCGCGGGTGACGGAGATCGTCGCCGCCTACCGCCCCGGCCATCGCTTCGGCAACCTCGTGCTGACCGGCATGGTCGCCAAGATCTTCGGCAGCCGCATCGGCGACATGCTGTCGGGCTACCGGGTGTTCTCCCGCCGCTTCGTTAAGTCCTTCCCGGCGCTGGCCAGCGGTTTCGAAACCGAAACGGAGCTGACCGTCCATGCGCTGGAACTGCGCATGCCGATCGCCGAGGTGAAGACCCCCTACAAGGACCGTCCGCCCGGATCGCACAGCAAGCTGAACACCATTCGTGACGGCATCCGCATCCTGCGCACCATCGTCATCCTGGTGAAGGAGGAGCGGCCGCTGCCCTTCTTCTCCGCCGCCTTCGGCCTGCTGGCCCTGCTGTCGGTGATCCTGGGCCTGCCGGTGATCGCCACCTATTTCCAGACTGGGCTGGTGCCGCGCTTCCCCACCGCCCTGCTCGCCACAGGGCTGATGCTGCTGGCCTTCCTCAGCCTGACCTGCGGCCTGATCCTGGACACCGTCACCCATGGCCGCCGCGAGGCCAAGCGCATGAGCTACCTGTCGCTGCGCGCGCCGGGCAACCACCCGTCGCTGGCCGGCGCGCGCGGTGACGAGCGCCGGTGATGGCATCGGTCGCAAGCCTTCTGGACAGTCGGCTCGGCCGGCTGGGCGTGCAGTTCGCCAAGTTCGGCGTCGTCGGCGTCATCGGGCTGGTGGTGGACACGATCGTGCTCTACGCCGGCCTGGCGTTGGGGCTGCAGTTCTTCGCCGCACGCGTCCCGTCCTTCTTCGCGGCGGCGACCGCCACCTGGGCGCTGAACCGCGCCTTCACCTTCCGTGGCGCCGCGAGCGAGCCTCTGCATCGCCAGTGGGCGAAGTTCATCGCCGCCAACGCCATCGGCGGCGTGGTGAATTACGGCGTTTCGGTGGGGCTGGAATCCAGCGTGCAGATGGTCGCCGAACACCCGTTCCTGGCCGTGGCGGCCGGGTCGATCGCCGGCATGTTCTTCAACTTCGCGGCGTCGAAGCATCTGGTGTTCAAGGGGGCGTAACGGTGCGGCGGGCCTGACGGGGGCGCCAACCGGATGCCGTCAGGCGCCGGTCCTAACCGGCCATTTGGACAAACGCCGACAGGTCCCTATGCCGGTTCGGATCCGCAGTCCGGTCAAATCCCAGCGCGGCGAGAGCCTCGTCGGCATGCCTCAGCGCAGCCGCCACGTCCGGATCATCCGCAGGAAGGCGGGCGAGCGCTTCGCGAAAATACAGCCATTCCTGCGCGTCGGCGAAGGGATTCGGCTCTTCGATCAAATACCGAGGCATGGGTCACCTTCCAACTGCGTCGGTGGCGGTGGCGACGACATCGTTCAGATAGTTGGCCCAACCCTGCCAATCGTCAATCCGTGTTTGAGACATGGCAAACTCGTAGTGCATGACGCCCGCCATGTCCAAAGCCTGGCAGACGATGTGTGAGAAATGGACCTTGGCCACCTGGAACGGTACATGGCTCATCGATATCAGAAAGCGGAGATGCTGCGCTGCGCCTGCCTCCGCCTTTTTGTACAGGGAGGCTATCGTCTCGCGATTCGCCAACGTAACCCCATAGGTGGAGCCATCGTGCCCATGGGCATAAAGCTTGCCGCGTGCGCGGTTGTTGACGTCCAGCGCCATCGCAAGATCGACCGGACTGAAGCTCACGCTCGCAGGGTGGTTATGATGAATATAGAGTTCGGCCAGCGGGTCGCGGAGCCGGTTCTGCAGATCGGCCGGGATTGCAACGGTTACAGGCGATTGACCGCCGCTGTAGCAATCCCAATTGCTTCGCAGATCATACGCCCTGAGATGCTCGCAGCCATCCCTACCACCGTAGGAGAGGACCTGCGCGCACATGGCACGGTCCATTTTGTTGAGGAGCGCGATATGAAGCATGGCGGAGTCGCCTACCCCTTTCGATAGAGCGGTTCGACCCTTCTACGCGCGCATGCCTGACCGGTCAACGCGGCGCCTTATGGACTTATCCCCACGGCTCGCCATATAACGGCGGCCATGACCCGCGAATTCCTGAAGATGCACGGCCTCGGCAACGACTTCGTCGTGATCGACGCCCGTTCCGAACCCTACCGCCCCTCAGGCGCGGAGGTGCGTGCCATCGCCGACCGCAAGACCGGCGTGGGCTGCGACCAGTTCATCATTCTGGAAAGCACGGATGCGCCGGGGGCCGACGCCTTCATGCGCATCCACAATGCCGACGGCAGCGAGGCGGCGGCCTGCGGCAACGCGTCGCGCTGCGTCGGCTGGCTGCTGATGGAGGAGAGCGGGCGCGACCGCGCCAGCTTCCAGACCGCCGCCGGCCTGCTGCATGCCTCCCGCGCCGACAACGGCCGCATCACGGTCGACATGGGTCCACCCCGGTTGGACTGGAGCGCCATCCCGCTGGCCGCCCCGACCGACACGCTGCGGGTCGAATCGGTGGAGCATGGCGGCTTCGCGGCCCCGGTCGCGGTCAACATGGGCAATCCCCATGCCGTCTTCTTCGTCGACGATGCCGAAGCGGTGCCGCTGGCCGAGGTCGGCCCGGTGTTCGAAAACCACCCGACCTTCCCCGAGCGCTCCAACGTCGAATTCGCCCAGGTCCTGTCGCCCACCGCCATCCGCATGCGGGTGTGGGAGCGCGGCGCCGGCATCACCCAGGCCTGCGGCACCGGCGCCTGCGCCACGCTGGTGGCCGCCGCCCGTCGCGGCCTGACCGGGCGCAAGGCCGACATCCTGCTGGACGGCGGCACCCTGACCATCGAGTGGACGGAGGACGACCGGGTCCTGATGACCGGCCCGGTGGCGCTGGCCTTCAGTGGCCGGCTTTCCGCTGAACTGGTTTCGGAATGAGCGACAGCACCGACAGCACGACGCAGACCGGCCCCGAGATTGTCACCTTCGGCTGCCGGCTGAACACCTACGAGTCCGAGGTGATGCGCAACCATGCGCGCAGCGCCGGGTTGGACGACGTGGTGATCGTCAACACCTGCGCCGTCACGTCGGAAGCCGAACGCCAGGCGCGGCAGACCATCCGCAAGCTGCGGCGCGAGCGGCCGGATGCCCGCATCGTCGTCACTGGCTGCGCCGCCCAGATCGATCCGCAGCGCTTCGCAGCGATGCCGGAGGTCGATCAGGTCCTGGGCAACCAGGAGAAGCTGCAACCTGAAAGCTGGGGCCTCCCCCCGGCCGAAAAGGTGCTGGTCAACGACATCATGTCGGTGAAGGAGACCGCCGGTCACCTGATCGGCGGGTTCGAGGACCGTGCCCGCGCCTTCGTCCAGGTCCAGCAGGGCTGCGACCACCGCTGCACCTTCTGCATCATCCCCTATGGCCGCGGCCCCTCGCGCTCCGTCCCCATCGGCGGCATCGTCGAACAGGTCCAGGCGCTGGTGAAGGCCGGCTACAACGAGGTGGTGCTGTCGGGCGTCGACATCACCAGCTACGGCCCCGACCTGCCGGGGTCGCCGTCGCTGGGGCAGATGGTGCGCCGGTTGCTGGCGCTGGTTCCGGAGTTGCCGCGGCTGCGCCTGTCCTCCATCGACTGCATCGAGATGGACGACGACCTCTGGCGCCTGATCGAAAACGAGCCGCGCCTGATGCCGCACCTGCACCTGTCGCTGCAGGCCGGCGACGACATGGTGCTGAAGCGGATGAAGCGCCGCCATGGCCGCGCCGATTCCATCGCCTTCTGCGAACGGGTGCGCTCGATTCGTCCCGACGTGGTGTTCGGCGCCGACTTCATCGCCGGTTTCCCGACGGAGACCGAGGAGATGTTCCAGAACACCATGCGGCTGGTGGAGGAATGCGGCCTGACCTGGCTGCATGTCTTCCCCTACAGCCCGCGTCCCGGCACGCCGGCCGCCCGCATGCCGCAGGTCGACGGCGCCGTCCGCAAGGAACGGGCCGCCCGTCTGCGCGCCGTCGGCGAGGCGGCGGAGGCCCGCACCCTGGCGAGCCTCGTCGGCCGCACCGCCACGGTGCTGGTGGAAAAGGACGATCTCGGCCGCACCGAGCATTTCGCCGCGATCCGCCTGGGCCGGACCTTCGCGCCCGGCTCGCTGGTGCCCGCCGCCATTACCGGCATCAAGGACGGCGTGCTGACCGGCACCCCGCTCTGACCTCTCTTATAGTGGACACTCGATGATTTTCCGCTGGTTCGGCCGCAAGAAGCCCGAAGAGACCGCTCCCAAGGACGAGGCGGCGAAGAACGAATCGGTGAATCTGGACACCGCCACGCCCGCGCCGGAACTCGAAGCGGAAAAGACGCCGGAGCCGCCCACCGCTCCGCCGCCGCCGATGCCGGAGGTCGAACCGGTGCCGGAAATGGCGCCTGCCCCGCCGAGCCCCGAGAGTCCGCCAGCGCCGCCGGCTCCGGCCGCCCAGCCTCCTGCCGCACCGGCACCGGTCGCGCCGCCCGTGGTGACTCCGCCGGTCGAGCCGCCGCCCGCCCCTGCCCCGGTTGCTGCCGCTCCGGTCGCTGAGCCCGTACCCGTTCCAGAGTTGCCGCCGGCACCCGCCCCCACTCCGGCCCCGGTCGCGGCTGCCCCTGCTGCTGCCGAAGAATTGCCTCCGACCAAGAAGGGCTGGTTTTCCAAGCTGAAGGAAGGGCTTTCCAAGTCCTCGTCCAAGCTGACCGACGGCATCACCAGCATCTTCACCAAGCGCAAGCTGGACGATGAGGCGCTGGAGGAGCTGGAAGAGCTGCTGATCACCGCCGACCTCGGCCCCGCCACCGCGGCGAAGGTGACGGCGGAACTGGCGCGCACCCGCTTCGGCAAGGAGGTCTCGCCGGAAGAGGTCAAGTCGACGCTGGCCGCCGAGGTGTCGAAGATCGTCACCCCCGTCGCCAAGCCGCTGGTGCTCGACCCGGCGCTGAAGCCGCATGTCATCCTGGTCGTCGGCGTCAACGGCACCGGCAAGACCACCACCATCGGCAAGCTCGCCCGCCAGTTCAAGGCGGAGGGCAAGAGCGTGATGCTGGCTGCCGGCGACACCTTCCGCGCCGCCGCGGTCAGCCAGTTGAAGATCTGGGGTGAGCGCACCGGCTGCCCGGTCGTCGCCCGCGACACCGGGGCGGACGCCGCCGGTCTTGCCTATGACGCGCTGGAACGGGCGCGGGCCGAGAAGGTCGACGTGCTGCTGATCGACACCGCCGGCCGGCTGCAGAACAAGACCGGCCTGATGGAAGAACTGCGCAAGATCGTCCGCGTCATCAAGAAGCTGGACGAGACGGCGCCGCACACCACCCTGCTGACGCTGGACGCCACCACCGGCCAGAACGCGCACAGCCAGGTTGAGATCTTCCGCGACATGGTCAACGTCAACGGCCTGATCCTGACCAAGCTGGACGGCTCCGCCCGCGGCGGCGTGCTGGTCTCGCTGGCGGAGAAGTTCAAGATCCCGGTCCACGCCATCGGCGTCGGCGAGGGCGTCTATGACCTGCGCCCGTTCGATGCGGATGCCTTCGCCAAGTCGCTGATGGGGCTGAACGCCGACTGAGCGGTGGGGCCGGGTCGTCATCGCCGAATGGGTAAGCACCGGAGGTTGGCCGAAATTCGGCCTTCCCAGCCGGTCGTTCGTACCCCATCTTTGATGACATGAACGACAAAGCCCCGCTCCAGCCCGGGTCGGCCGGGCGCTTCACCGATGCCAAAGCCGCACTGGCCTGCGTGCGGGACATTTATGACCGCAACACCGCGTATTTGCGCGACCGCTTCGCCGCCTACACCCAGGGCGAGGAGGAAGGTGGACGAAACCGGGCCTATTACCCCTATGTGCGGCTGACCGCCGTGTCGGGGGCCGCGGTCGACACCCGGCTGTCCTACGGTTTCGTCGAGGGGGTCGGCGTCCAGTCCACCACGGTGACGCGGCCCGACCTGTTCGAACGCTATCTTCTGGAACAGTTCACGCTTCTGCTGCGCAACCACGGCGTCCCGCTGGAGGTCGGCGTCAGCGAGGAGGCGATCCCGATCCATTTCGCCTTTCCCAACGGCATGTATGTGGAAGGCGATCTGCCGCCCGACCGGCTGACAAAGCTGCCGGACCTGTTCGATCTGCCCGATCTGGCGCGGATGGACGACACCATCGTCAACGGCACCTGCGATGGCGGGCCGGACGCGGTGAAGCCGCTGGCCCTGTTCACGGCCCCTCGCGTGGATTTCTCTCTGCACCGGCTGCGCCACTACACCGCGACGGCGCCGGAGCATTTCCAGAACTTCGTCCTGTTCACCAACTACCAGTTCTATGTCGACGAGTTCATCCGGCTGTCGCGCGAGATCATGGAGCCGACCGGCGATGCCGAGCTGGCGGCCTACCGCTGCCAATATGACAGCTTCGTCGAGCCGGGCGACATCGTCACCACCAACCAGAATCTCGGCGGATCCGCGGATGTCGCTTCGGCCAGGCTGACACGCATGCCGCAGATGCCGGCCTATCACCTGAAACGGCCGGACGGCAACGGCATCACGCTGGTGAACATCGGCGTCGGCCCATCCAACGCCAAGACGATCACCGACCATATCGCGGTGCTGCGCCCGCATGCGTGGCTGATGCTGGGGCATTGCGCCGGGCTGCGGCATACGCAGCGGCTGGGCGACTATGTGCTGGCCCACGGCTATGTCCGCGAGGACCATGTGCTGGACGCCGACCTGCCGCTGTGGGTGCCGGTGCCGGCGCTGGCCGAGGTTCAGCGCGCGCTGGAAACGGCGGTGGAGCGGGTGACCGGACTGTCGGGTTTCGCCCTGAAAAGCATCATGCGCACCGGCACGGTGGCGACCATCGACAACCGCAACTGGGAACTGCGCGACCACCGCGAGCCGCTGATGCGCTTCAGCCAAAGCCGCGCCATCGCGCTGGACATGGAAAGCGCGACGATCGCCGCCAACGGCTTCCGCTTCCGCGTGCCGTACGGGACGTTGCTATGCGTATCGGACAAGCCGATGCATGGTCAGCTGAAGCTGCCGGGCATGGCCGACCGCTTCTATCGCGAGCGGGTCGACCAGCATCTGAAGATCGGCGTGCTGGCGATGGAGCTGCTGCGCGAGCATGGGATGGAGACGCTCCATTCCCGCAAGCTGCGCAGCCTGGCGGAGGTGGCGTTTCAATAGAGTAAAGGGGGCGGGCACAGCACCCGCCCCGTCAGCCTTAAGCGGCCACCAGCAGCCCTTCGATCTCCTTCGCCGCACCGGCAAGCGCCTTGTCCTTCGCCTCCGGACCCATGCCGATGCCCTCGGCGCGGATGAAGGTCACGTCGGTGATGCCGAAGAAGCCAAGCACCGTGCGCAGATAGGCTTCCTGGTGATCCAGGCCGGCCAGCGCCGGGTTGGTCGAATAGACGCCGCCGCGGCCCGACGCCACGATCACGCGCTTGCCCCCGGCCAGACCCTCGGGGCCCTTCTCGGTGTAGCGGAAGGTGCGGCCGGCCTGGGCGAGGCGGTCGATCCAGGCCTTCAGCTGGGTCGGGATGGAGAAGTTGTACATCGGCGCGCCGATCACGACGACGTCGGCGGCCAGGAACTCGTCGACCAGGGCGTCGGTCAGCGCCAGCTCTTCGCGCTGACGCTCGCTGAGGCCTTCCAGGTTGCGGAACTTCACGACCTGCATCAACTCGCCGTTCAGGTGGTCCGGCGGGTTGGCGGCGACGTCGCGGGTGACGACGGTGGCCGACGGTTCGGCCTTCACCAGGGCCTCGACGATGGAGGCGGTCATCTGGCGGGTGACGGAGGCGGCGCCGAGCGGGCTGGAGTCGACATGCAGGATCGTGGTCATGGCGGAAGGAGCCTCTTGGTTGTTGCGGCCGTCATGTGCGGCCGGTTTCTGACACCCAAGATGCTCTTTAGATTTCCGGCGGTTAAGCCGGGCTGTGCGCGAAAGATCGTCTCTGGAGAGGCAACAATCGGCGACCAAGCGACCATCGGCCCGACCGGATCAGCGCGTCACCAGAGTCCCGCCGCGGAAGACCGCCATCTGACCCGGCTGCATCACCGTCCATGCCTCGTCCCTGGTCAGCGGGCGGGTGGCGATGACGGTGACGATGTCGTTGGGCGTCGTCTCCTTGGAGAAATCGATGCTCATGTCGGCATCGACCAGGGTGGCGGCACCGAACGGCGCCCTGCGGGTCAGCCAGGCGAGGTTGGTGGCGCAATGGCACCACAGATACCGCCCGTCGCTGAGCAGCATGTTGAAGACGCCCAGCGTTCCCAGATCGGCGGCCAGATGGCGGATCAGCTTCATCAGTCCGGAGGTGGTCTTCGGCGGCTCCGGATACTGCATGCGGATCTGGTCGAGCAGCCAGCAGAAGGCATGCTCGCTGTCGGTGCTGCCGACCGGTTCGTAGAAGGTCAGGATGCGGTCCTTAATGCCCTTCAACTGGCCGTTATGGGCGAAGGTCCACACCCGGCCCCACAGCTCGCGGGTGAAGGGATGGGTGTTCTCCAGCGACACCCGGCCACGGTTGGCGCGGCGGATGTGCGAGATCACCGTGCAGGACTTGATCGAATATCGGCTGACCAGCCGGGCGATCTCCGACTCGGCACTCGGTGCCGGGTCGTGGAAGGTGCGGCAGCCCTTGCCTTCGTAAAAGGCGATGCCCCAGCCGTCGCGGTGCGGACCGGTCTGCCCGCCGCGGCGCATCAGGCCGGCGAAGCTGAAACAGATGTCCGTGGGCACGTTGGCGCTCATGCCCAGGAGTTCGCACATGGTGTCCTCGTCTGCCGCTGGTCGTCGCCCTTGGGAGCGACAAGCTACGACAGGTGGTGCGCGAGGTCACGCGCTGACGTTCATGGCTATGGGCTTCAGGGCTCTGGCCCTCATGGTTTCGGACAAGGCGGCATGTCCGGCCGCAGGCACCCCTCCATCTTCCCTTCCGCCGGCGCAGCGCCACCCAGGCCGATCCAGGCGTCCACCCGGTCGGTCTCGAACCCGCAGTCGCGGCGGTCGCCGACCTGCATCAGCGGGCGCCGGATCAGCAGCGGGCGCTCGACCATCGCCGCCAGCGCCGCGGTTTCGTCCATCGCTTCCGGCACCACCTCGCCGGTCTTCACCGCCGGGGCGGCGCGGTTGAACCAGTCCGCCACGGGACGGTCGCCGAAGAAGGGACGGAGCGTCTCCGCCGTCCAGGGCTCGCTCAGCAGGTCGCGGGCGATCACGCGGTGGCCGGCCTGCTCCAGAAGTGCCTTTTGCCGGGCGTTGCCGCCGCAGCCGGGCTTTTCGAAGAAAATCACGTCAGCCATCGTCATTTCCCCCGGAACAGCGGCGCGCGGGCCAGCAGCGCGTCGGTTTGCTGACAAATCTCGTCGTAGACTTCACGGTCCAGCTTGCGCAGCCAGCGCGGCGGGATCGACTCGACGCCGTAGGTGGCGCCGGCCAGCATGCCCGCGATGGCCCCGGTGGTGTCGGCGTCGCCGCCCTGGTTCACCGTCTCCACCACGCAGGATTCGACCGAATCGGTCTGGAAGTAATAGTGGAAGACGGTCTGCACCGTGTCGACGATGAAGGCGGTGGACAGGCCGCGATAGGGCTCGAACTTGAACTGGCGGTGTTTGGCGATCAGGGCGTTCGCCTCCTCCCGCGCGGCGACGATGCCGCCGCCCAGCACCAGCCGCCGCACCATCAGGCCCAGCGCGACCACCGCGGAATCGGACAGCTGGTTGCAATGGGTGATGTGCGACTGCTCCACCGACCAGCGTTCGAACGCCGTGTCGTCGCCCAGCGTCGCCAGCGCCACCGGCAGGTTGCGCATCGCCGCGCCATTACCGGCGTGGTATTCCGACTCCGGCTCTTCCAACGTACCGTTCATGATGAAGCGGCGGATGCCGCGCCGTGTCGTGTCGCCGACATCGACCGGCACCGACTTCAGCCAGATCGCGAACTCCTCGGCGGCGCGGCGGGGCTCCCACTCCGGACCCGACAGGATGGCGCGGCCGAGATGCAGCGACATCTCGGTGTCGTCGGTCACCTGCCCGGCCGGCAGCTTCAGCCAGCCGCCGCCCTTGATGTGCTTGTGGACGCCGTATTGGTGAGCGATCTCCCCCTTGGTCAGGAACTCCACCGTCGCCCCCAGCGCATCGCCGCAGGCAAGGCCGAGATAGGCACCGAGCGCCCTTGATCGGATCTCGGGGGACTGGATATCGGGCGTCAGAATCGTCGGATCGGTCATGCCATCGGGCAAAGCGCCCGCCCCTTCCTGGTGCGCCCAGCAAGCCGGCCGACAGGCCGACGCCGGGCCTTGAGGTTGTCAGAGAAGCGACACACCCACCCGATAGTCCCCGCCGATCACCAGATATTCTCCTTCGCCCTGGAACGGGTAACGCGGCAGGATGTCGCGGAAGAAGAGCACCTTGGACAGCGGCACCCAGGCATCGAGGATGTAGTCGCCGAACTGGCCGGCGATGTCGCGGTTGATGGAAAAGGAACACAGGTTGTTCAGCCGCAGCACCGCCGTACGCTTGTCCGGCCGGGCGACGATGTGGTGTTCCTCGAAATCGTTGACGCCGCGGTACAGCCGGATGTGCGAGGCCCAGTTGGGCATCGGCGCGTCGGTCCAGCCGCGGCGGATCGTCCACTGGCAGAACTCGTACAGAAGGTCGAGCTGCAGATGGATGTTGTTGTTGTGGAAGCGGGTCGACTGCTTCTGCTCGCCATAGGCCGCCCAGGCGTCGGAGGCGAAGCGGTGGATCGGTTCGCCGTGAAAGGTCGGCAGCAGACCGAAACGGCTCTCCACCCACCCCTTCAGCACCGCCCCCTCCGCCCGGTTGCTGTCGAACATCCAGCCCTTCAGCAGGCGCAGGTAGCTGGCGCGGAAACGCCGCCTGCCGTCCGGCCCCTCCGTTCCCGAGAAGTCGGGATTCACCCCGAACACCTCGGCCATATGGCGCTGGAAGATGTCCGATGCGGTCACCGCGTCGGGGCTTTCGTCCAACGCCTCGAACAACGCGGCGTGTTCGCTGCGGGTGGCGCCGATGCGCAGGCGCCGCGGCTCGTCATTGTAGGCTTCACTGCACAGGACGGCGGCCGGGACGTTGACGAGGTTGGTGCGGTGGGCGCGCAGCGCCAGCGGAGAATCGGGCGGCGACTCGGCCTCCGGCGTTCGTCCACCCGCATCGTGCATCACGCCCCCATCCGTCACGCCAATCCGCTCCGCCGGAATATCATTACTTCTTATATGGATATTGCATAAGGCGGCGCGTGCCAAGCCTTCACCGCCGCAACCGTCGGGGGCGTGTCGCCGCATGTCGCAATATTGTCCATTTGAAGCCGAACTTTCCGTCCCCATACTCAGTACAGCGACGCTTACGATCCGGCGGCACCCGCATGGCCTTCTGGCCGACCAAGTACGACGACAGCCGGCGCCGGCGCACCCCGCCCGTGCCCGCGCAGACGCTTGTCCGGCCCTCGCTTCCCGCCGAAGCCGCCGCTCCCACGCCCGGCGCCCCCGACAGCCGCCCGCCCAGGGGCATGGCGGAGGCGCGCACCACCCTGCGACTCGCCCAGCTCCTGCGCGGGGCGATCACGCCCCTGCGCGGCGATGCCGTACTGGAATTGCTGGAGCCGCACCGGCCGCGGCTGGTGCCCAAGCCGATCAACCCGCTGCCGGGACTGGTCGGGCAGCCGCCCGGCCGCCTGATGGAAGCGCTGCTGCGGCCGATCGGACAGATCATCACGGACGTGCTGCTGCCGGGGGTGCGCGACCATCTGATCGACCGGCTGGTGACCGGCCGCACCGACCATGAGGAAAGCCTGCCGGGCGCCGTCGACCTTGCCGAGGCGATGCGGACGCTGGTCAGCCGGATGCGCGGCGGCGGCAAGGGCCATCTCCAGGCGGTGATCGCCGCCATCGAGGCCGATGCCCGCACCACCGCCGACAGGCTGACCAAGGACCCCCGCCCCATTGACGTCGGCGGCATCGACCAGCTGGCCCGCGCCCTGCTGCGCTTCGAGGTGCGGCGGATGGCGCTGGAAGCGCTGGGCAGCGGCAGCGCGTTGCAGGATGTCGTCTATCAGTCGCGGCGGCTCGCCCGTTACTCGCTGCGCCGCGCCACCGAGGCGATCGAGGGCTTCGTCGCCAACCGCGGGCTGAAGACGCTCCACGCCAGCCTCGCCACGCTGGCCCAGGCCGACGGGCTGATCGTCATCGCGCTGCGCAACCTGGACGACCAGGAGGAGACGAAGGAGGAATCCGGCCCCTTCGTCGAGCCGGCCGACCGCAAGGCGATGAACGACTGGCTGTCGGCGGCATGGCGGCTTTCCGACACATTGTTCGATCTGATCGGCAAGGCCGCGGCCGGCGGCGAGTTGGATGACCTGCTGTTCGCGGCCCTGCTGCGGCAACTGCGCAGCCTGCACCATTTCTGCGCCGACCTCAGCCATGCCGGCCGCCCCGCCGCCGTGGACACGCTGAAGCAGCGGCTGGTCGAGCGCGGTGACGCGCTGGCCCGCCTGACCGGCGAACGGCTGGTCGAGGCGCTGCTGACCAAGCCCGCCGATCCGGCCCTGGCCCGCCGCTTGATGGCGCGCGGCCGGCTGCTGGCGCAGCTTCTCTACGACATGGATCGCGACGAGGCGGTGGAGGAACTGGCGTTGCGCATCGTCGTCGCGGCGGAAGCGCTGGGCGAGGGTCGGTAGGGTTCTTCCGCGGGTACCCTCTCCCCATAAGTCCCTCCCGCCATAAAGACCCGACAAAATGTCGGGCTTTGTCGTGTGTGTCGGGACCCCGACAAAGAGACGCGCGGCTCTGTACCGAAAAATTCTCCTTATAAAACAATAGTTTACCGTTTGTCTTCGCTCTGGCACGGGTCGTGCAATCCATGAAATCCGAAGCGGCCACGAACCGGCCGCACCGGATCGAAGCACAGTCCCACGACCCAAGCACAGGAGCGACCCACATGGCCAAAGCGCCTCTGCGTCAGATCGCCTTTTACGGCAAGGGCGGTATCGGTAAGTCCACCACCTCTCAGAACACGCTGGCCGCGCTGGTCGAGCTGGATCAGAAGATCCTGATCGTCGGTTGCGATCCGAAGGCCGACTCGACCCGCCTGATCCTGCATGCAAAGGCTCAGGACACCGTCCTGCATCTGGCCGCCGAGGCCGGTTCGGTCGAGGATCTGGAACTCGAGGACGTCCTCAAGATCGGCTACAAGAACATCAAGTGCGTCGAGTCCGGCGGTCCGGAGCCGGGCGTCGGCTGCGCCGGCCGCGGCGTCATCACCTCGATCAACTTCCTGGAAGAGAACGGCGCCTACGACGACGTGGACTATGTGTCCTACGACGTGCTGGGCGACGTGGTCTGCGGCGGCTTCGCCATGCCGATCCGCGAGAACAAGGCCCAGGAAATCTACATCGTCATGTCCGGCGAGATGATGGCGCTGTACGCCGCCAACAACATCGCCAAGGGCATCCTGAAATACGCGCACAGCGGCGGCGTCCGTCTCGGCGGCCTGATCTGCAACGAGCGTCAGACGGACAAGGAATGGGATCTGGCCGACGCGCTGGCCAAGCGCCTGGGTTCCAAGCTGATCCACTTCGTGCCGCGCGACAACATCGTGCAGCACGCCGAGCTGCGCCGCATGACGGTCATCGAATACGCGCCTGACAGCAAGCAGGCCGGCGAATACCGCGCGCTGGCCAACAAGATCCACGCGAATTCCGGCCAGGGTTGCATCCCGACCCCGATCACGATGGAAGAGCTGGAAGAGATGCTGATGGACTTCGGCATCATGAAGACCGAGGAGCAGCAGCTCGCCGAGCTGGCTGCCAAGGAAGCGGCGAAGGCCGGCGCCTGATCCCGGGCGTAGCGACGGTTGCCTACCGGCCCCCCTGCCCCATCGGCGCAGGGGGGACCGCCTGAACACTGGCCCTTTTCCCCAGCCCCGCACGACGTCGACCCAACGACTGCCCACCGGTTCCGGCCGGGCGACGTCGGCGTGGGAGGGAGGGGCTCGGTCACGCGCTGAAGCGGCGCGGAATATTCAAGCAGGAGGCCGGCTATGAGCCTGTCCGAGAACACCACGGTCGACGTCAAGAACCTCGTCAACGAAGTCCTCGAAGCCTATCCCGAAAAGTCCCGCAAGCGCCGCGCCAAGCACCTGAACGTGCTGGAGGCCGAGGCCAAGGACTGCGGCGTCAAGTCGAACGTCAAGTCGATCCCCGGCGTCATGACGATCCGCGGCTGCGCCTATGCCGGTTCGAAGGGCGTGGTGTGGGGTCCGATCAAGGACATGATCCACATCTCCCACGGGCCCGTGGGCTGCGGCTATTACTCCTGGTCCGGCCGCCGCAACTACTACATCGGCGACACCGGTGTGGACAGCTGGGGCACGATGCACTTCACCTCCGACTTCCAGGAGAAGGACATCGTCTTCGGCGGCGACAAGAAGCTGCACAAGGTCATCGAGGAAATCAACGAGCTGTTCCCGCTGGTGAACGGCATCTCGATCCAGTCGGAATGCCCGATCGGCCTGATCGGCGACGACATCGAGGCGGTCGCCCGCGCCAAGTCGGCGGAAATCGGCAAGCCAGTCATCCCCGTGCGCTGCGAAGGCTTCCGCGGGGTGTCCCAGTCGCTGGGCCACCACATCGCCAACGACGCCATCCGCGACTGGGTGTTCGAGAAGACGGAACCCAAGGCCGACTTCGTTTCCACCCCCTATGACGTCACCATCATCGGCGACTACAACATCGGCGGCGACGCCTGGTCGTCGCGCATCCTGCTGGAGGAGATCGGCCTGCGCGTGATCGCCCAATGGTCGGGCGACGGCACCATGGCCGAGTTGGAGAACACGCCGAAGGCCAAGGTCAACCTGATCCACTGCTACCGCTCGATGAACTACATCGCGCGCCACATGGAAGAGAAGTTCAATATTCCGTGGATGGAATACAACTTCTTCGGCCCGAGCCAGATCGCCGAATCCCTGCGCAAGATCGCCGCTCTGTTCGACGACAAGATCAAGGAGAATGCCGAGAAGGTCATCGCCCGCTACCAGCCGATGGTCGATGCGGTCATCGCCAAGTACAAGCCGCGGCTGGACGGCAAGAAGGTCATGATCTACGTCGGCGGCCTGCGTCCCCGCCACGTCGTCGATGCCTACCATGACCTCGGCATGGAGATCATCGGCACCGGCTACGAGTTCGCCCACAACGACGACTATCAGCGCACGCCCCACTATGTGAAGGAAGGCACGCTGATCTACGACGACGTCACCGCGTTCGAACTGGAGAAGTTCGTCGAGGCGATGCGTCCCGACCTCGTCGCGTCGGGCATCAAGGAAAAGTACGTGTTCCAGAAGATGGGCCTGCCGTTCCGCCAGATGCACAGCTGGGATTATTCCGGCCCGTACCACGGCTATGACGGCTTCGCGATCTTCGCCCGCGACATGGACCTGGCCATCAACAACCCCGTCTGGGGCGTGATGAAGGCCCCGTTCTGACCATCGGCCTCTGGAACAGGAGAATTTGAGAATGACCGACAAGCTTTCGCAGAGCGCCGACAAGGTCCTCGACCACTACACCCTCTTCCGGCAGCCCGAATACGCGGCGATGTTCGAGAAGAAGAAGACAGAATTCGAATACGGCCATTCGGACGAGGAAGTCGCCCGCGTGTCCGAATGGACCAAGTCCGAGGAATACAAGTCGAAGAACTTCGCCCGTGAAGCGGTCGTCATCAACCCGACCAAGGCCTGCCAGCCGATCGGCGCGATGTTCGCCGCCCAGGGCTTCGAAGGCACCCTGCCCTTCGTCCACGGCTCCCAGGGCTGCGTCGCCTATTACCGCACCCATCTGACCCGCCACTTCAAGGAGCCGAACAGCGCGGTCTCCTCGTCGATGACGGAAGACGCGGCGGTGTTCGGCGGCCTGAACAACATGATCGACGGTCTGGCGAACGCCTATGCGCTCTACAAGCCGAAGATGATCGCGGTGATGACCACCTGCATGGCCGAAGTCATCGGCGACGACCTGCAGGGCTTCATCGCCAACGCCAAGAACAAGGAAAGCGTCCCGGCCGACTTCCCGGTGCCGTTCGCCCACACCCCGGCCTTCGTCGGCAGCCACATCGTCGGCTACGACAACATGATCAAGGGGATCCTGAGCAGCTTCTGGGGCAATTCGGAGAATTTCGACACGCCCAAGACCGAGCAGATCAACCTGATCCCGGGCTTCGACGGCTTCGCCGTCGGCAACAACCGCGAACTGAAGCGCATCGCCGGCGAATTCGGCCTGAAGCTGCAGCTCCTGTCCGACGTGTCGGACAATTTCGACACGCCGATGGATGGCGAGTACCGCATGTATGACGGCGGCACCACCATCGAGGAGACCAAGGCGGCCCTGCATGCCAAGGCCACCATCTCCATGCAGGAGTACAACACCACCCAGACCCTGCAGTTCTGCAAGGAGAAGGGCCAGGAAGTCGCCAAGTTCAACTACCCGATGGGCGTCACCGCCACCGACGAGCTGTTGCTGAAACTGGCGGAACTGTCGGGCAAGCCGGTGCCGGCCAGCCTGAAGCTGGAGCGCGGCCGTCTGGTCGACGCCATCGCCGACAGCCACACCCACATGCACGGCAAGCGCTTCGCGGTCTACGGCGACCCGGACTTCTGCCTTGGCATGACCAAGTTCCTGCTGGAACTGGGTGCGGAGCCGGTGCACATCCTGTCCACCTCGGGCTCCAAGAAGTGGGAGAAGCAGGTCCAGAAGGTGCTGGACGGCTCGCCCTTCGGCAAGTCCGGTGCGGCCTATGGCGGCAAGGACCTGTGGCACCTGCGCTCGCTGATCTTCACCGACAAGGTGGACTACATCATCGGCAACAGCTACGGCAAGTATCTGGAGCGCGACACCAAGGTTCCGCTGATCCGCCTGACCTACCCGATCTTCGACCGCCACCACCACCACCGCTATCCGACCTGGGGTTACCAGGGCGCGCTGAACGTGCTGGTGCGGATCCTGGACCGGATCTTCGAGGACATCGACGCCAACACCAACATCGTCGGCCAGACCGACTACTCGTTCGACCTGATCCGCTGATCGGCTCGCCGACGGCAAATCAGGCATCGTTCCGCAGGCATCGGTTCATCCCAACCGCCGGGCCGGGATCTCCATCCCCCAGCCCGGCGGCACCTTCCCCAGCCCGGAGAGCGTCGACGACGGCGCGCTCCGGGCTTCTTTGTTGGTCACTTCAGCCATCTCGCAAAGCGAAACCGACCACGCGCTCCAGCGCACGGTCGGCCGCTGCCTGCCAGCCCTCCCCGCCCAGCTCGACCGAGGCAGGCGGGAGTCCGACCGACGGTGCGGCAACGCCGTCACGGATCGGGCGGGCGCGCAGCAGCAGACGGGGGTGCGCGGTGCCGCTCCAATCCTGGCGGCCCTCCAGAACCACCAGCAGGATCGGACCGTCGACCGTGGGAGGCTTATCCTCCGCCGGTTCGGCGTCGAGGGCCCCTGTGCGCAGGCCGAGGCGCACCACGGACCTGCCCTGTCCGGAAACCTTCCGCGCGACGAGATCGGCGACGTCCTCGCACAGCAGAGCCGCTTCCGGTGGCGCCGGGCGCTGATCGAGGTCAAGGTAGCGGCAGGCAACCCCGATCTCGCGCCCCGGCTCCTGCGACAGCCGGATCACAGCGCCATCCTGCGCCGCTATGGCCGGCAGCGCCATCAGCGACCCGGCGATCATCCCAAGGCAGCGCCGTCCGATCCTTAGCATCGTCCCATCCCATTCCTGCGAGCGTTCTGATACGGCCGGCCACGCCCCGTCCCTGCGCGGGATGTGCGACACCCGACAAGCATCCCGGCAGCCTCCCAGATTGTCATCTATCGGACAGAGCCAAGAAATCCGACAATTCTTTTCCGTCAATGCCTTACCCACTGGCACGCCCCCTGCATCACACCGATGCAGAGCCATTTCCGGCGCCAGGATGGGAGAGCGGGCATGCTCCAGGACAAGATCCAGGACGTCTTCAACGAACCGGGCTGCGCAACCAACCAGGCCAAGTCGGCCAAGGAGAAGAAGAAGGGCTGCACCAAGTCGCTGAAACCGGGGGCCGCGGCTGGCGGCTGCGCCTATGACGGCGCGATGATCGTGCTGCAGCCGATCGCCGACGCCGCCCATCTGGTCCATGGCCCCATCGCCTGCCTGGGCAACGGCTGGGACAACCGCGGCTCGCAATCCTCCGGCCCGCAGCTCTACCGCACCGGCTTCACCACCGATCTGTCGGAACTGGACGTCATCGGCGGCGGCGAGAAGAAGCTCTACCGCGCCATCAAGGAGATCGTTCAGCAATACGATCCGCCGGCCGTCTTCGTTTATCAGACCTGCGTGCCCGCCATGACCGGCGACGACATCGCCGCGGTGTGTAAGTTCGCGTCAGAGAAGCTGGGTAAGCCGGTGATCCCGGTGGAGGCGCCGGGCTTCGTCGGGTCGAAGAATCTCGGCAACAAGCTGGCCGGCGAGGCCCTGCTTGAGCATGTCATCGGCACGGTGGAGCCGGACTACACCACCCCGACCGACGTCTGCATCATCGGCGAATACAACCTCGCCGGCGAGCTGTGGCTGGTCAAGCCGCTGCTCGACGAGATCGGCATCCGCCTGCTGTCCTGCATCTCCGGCGACGGGCGCTATCAGGAGGTGGCGCAGGCCCACCGCGCCCGCGTCACCATGATGGTGTGCAGCCAGGCGCTGGTGAATGTCGGCCGCAAGATGCAGGAGCGCTACGGCATCCCCTATTTCGAGGGCTCCTTCTACGGCGTGTCCGACATGTCGGACACGCTGCGCACCATGGTCCGCATGCTGGTGGAGCGCGGCGCCGACAAGGCGCTGATCGACCGGGCGGAGGGCGTGATCGCGCGCGAGGAAAGCCGCGTCTGGCGCCGGCTGGAACCCTACAAGCCACGCTTCGAGGGCAAGCGCGTCCTGCTGTTCACCGGCGGGGTGAAGAGCTGGTCGATGGTCAGCGCGCTGGAAGGCGCCGGACTGACCATCCTCGGAACCTCGACCAAGAAATCGACCCAGGAGGACAAGGAGCGCATCAAGAAGATGAAGGGCGAGGAGTTCCACCAGTGGGACGATCTGAAGCCGCGCGACATCTACAGGATGCTGGCCGACAATCAGGCCGACATCATGATGTCCGGCGGCCGGTCGCAGTTCATCTCGCTGAAGGCCAAGGTTCCCTGGCTCGACATCAACCAGGAGCGCCACCACGCCTATGCCGGGTATGACGGCATCGTCAATCTCTGCGAGGAGATCGACAAGACGCTGTCGAATCCGATCTGGGGCCAAGTCCGCCAGCCGGCGCCGTGGGACTCCAGCCCGTCCTCCACGCTCATGGCTGCGGAGTGAGGCCGATGTCGCACATCCAGCGCTTCCCCTCCGCCGCCAAGGCCGCCTCGACCAACCCGCTGAAGATGAGCCAGCCGCTGGGCGCGGCGCTGGCCTATCTCGGCGTCGACCGTTGCCTGCCGCTGTTCCACGGGTCGCAGGGCTGCACCGCCTTCGGGCTGGTGCTGCTGGTCCGCCACTTCCGCGAGGCGATCCCGCTGCAGACCACGGCGATGGATCAGGTCTCCACCATCCTCGGCGGCTACGAGAATCTGGAACAGGCGATCCGGACCATCGTCGAGCGCAACAAGCCCGCCATGATCGGCGTCGCCACCACCGGCGTGACCGAGACCAAGGGCGAGGACATGGGCGGCCAGTACACGCTGTTCCGCCAGCGCAACCCCGAGATGGCCGGCACCGCCCTGGTCTTCGCCAGCACCCCCGATTTCGTCGGCGGCATCGAGGACGGCTTCGCCGCCGCCGTGACCGCAATGGTGGAACGGCTGGTCGAACCGTCGCCGGTGCGCATCCCGACCCAGGTCAATGTGCTGGCCGGCAGCCACCTGTCGCCCGGCGATGTCGAGGAACTGCGCGACATCGTCGAGGGCTTCGGCCTGTCGCCGATCATGCTGCCCGACCTGTCGCTGTCGATGTCCGGTCGCCAGCCGACCGACTTCACCGCCACTTCGCTGGGCGGCGTGACGATGGAGCAGATTCGCGCCATGGGCGCCTCGGCCGCGACCATCGTGGTCGGCGAGCATATGCGGGTGGCCGGCAACGCGCTGGAATTGAAGACCGACGTGCCCAGCCATTTCTTCAGCCGGCTGACCGGGCTGGAGGCGACCGACAAGCTGGTCCGTCTGCTGATGGAGCTGTCGGGCAAGCCGGCGCCGGCCCGGCTGCGACGCCAGCGCGAAGCCCTGGTAGACGCCATGCTGGACGGGCATTTCTTCTACAGCCGCAAGCGCATCGCCGTGGCCCTGGAACCCGACCTGCTCTACGCCGTCACCGGCTTCCTGACCGACATGGGGGCGGAGGTGGTCGCCGCGGTGTCGCCCACGCAAAGCCCGGTTCTGGAGCGTCTGAAGGCCGCCACCATCATGGTCGGCGACCATTCCGACGTGGAGACGCTGGCCCGCGACGCCGACCTGATCGTCTCCAACTCGCACGGGCGGCAGGGCGCGGCCCGGATCGGCGTGCCGCTGCACCGCATGGGCCTGCCGATGTTCGACCGGCTGGGGGCGGGACTGCGCGTCCAGGTCGGTTATCGCGGCACGCGCGAGCTGCTGTGCGACATCGGCAACCTATTCCTCGCCCGGGAGATGGACCACCACCAACACGAAGCGGAGAAATCGCACGGCTGCGGAGGCGGATCATGCGGATGCAACGCCGTCTGAGCGTGGTGCAGGACCCCCGCCCGACACACCATCCGACACGAGGAGGATCGATGAAGGTCGCTTTCTGCACCCAGGACATGCAGCACGTCGATGCGCATTTCGGCTGGGCCAAGAACATCGCCGTCTATCAGGTCGACCGCCAGGGCCACGCCTTTCTGGAGACCTTCCAGTTCGGCGGCTCGATGTTCGAGGACGGCAACGAGGACAAGCTGGTGCCCAAGCTGGAGGCGCTGGCCGACGTCGCCATCCTCTACCTGTCAGCCATCGGCGCCTCGGCCGCCGCCCGCGTGGTGGCGAAGAAGATCCATCCGGTGAAGGTCGAGGCCACCGAAACCATCCCGGCCCTGCTCGACAAGCTGGTCCAGACGCTGAACGGCAATCCGCCGCCCTGGCTGCGCAAGGCGATGGGCGAGACGCCGCAATTCCATTTCGACGAGGAGGAGGTCTGAGCATGGCTGCAGAGAGCGCTGATGTGGCTGAAGTGTCCGTAGCCGACCAGTTCGTTAAGACGCTGGTCCTGCTGTTCCGTGCCGAGGACAGCTATGGCGCCTGGGAAGGCAAGCCGGACGAGGCTCTGCTCGCCCCCTTCATCCTGGACAAGGAGGCCCGCGCCGCCATCCCGATCATCGGCGATCCCGACCCGGACACGCTGTGGCGGCTGGAGCTGTTCTACAAGGCGGTCGGCGTCACGGTCGAAAAGCAGACCGGCATGATGGCCTCGCCGATGATGAAGATGAGCCACGAGGGCTTCGGCCGCATGATCCTGACCACCGGCCGGCTGGTGGTGGTGTCGAAGACGCTGCGTGACGTGCATCGCTTCGGCTTCCCCAGCCTGGAAAAGCTGGCCGCCGATGGCGCCAAGCTGGTCGAGGACGCGGTGGCGCTGATCCGGGAATACCCCGACGTCGCGAACCTCTGAGCCTCGGACCTTTGCCCCTTGGGAGCACGACCATGAGCGATATCGACGCGCTGAAGGACGAGATCAAAAAGCTGAATGCGCGCGCCACCCAGAAGAAGATGGATTTGCATGATCTGTCGGAAGAGCTTCCGCAGAATTGGCAGAGCATCCTGGCGGTGGCGCAGGAAACCTATGATGCCTTCAAGACCCTGACCGAGAAGCGGGCGGCGCTGAAGGCGCTGGAGACGGCATAACCCCGCCATTTTCCAAGAAGAGCTTAGGCGCACCCTTTCCCGAGAGGAGCATTCCCATGGCTGAGTTCCTGACCGGCACCACCCGCGGGGGTCAGAGCTGGACCCCGAAATTCGTCCAATCCATCGACCAGAAGCAGTGCATCGGCTGCGGTCGCTGCTTCAAGGTGTGCGGTCGCGGCGTGCTCGACATGATCGGCCTGACCGAGGACGGCGATATCGTCGACGCCTTCGACGACGAGGCCGAGAAGAAGATCATGACGGTCAAGGAAGCCGCCAACTGCATCGGCTGCGAAAGCTGCTCCAAGGTGTGCTCGAAGAGCTGCATCACCCATGCGCCGGTTGCTGCATAAACGCGGGGGCTGACGCACAGGCGCCAGCCCCCATTCCCCTCAGTACGCGTACTCCTTGAACACCGGATCGACGCTGCCGCCCCAGGGGCCGTTGAACTTCTCCAGAAGTTCGTCGGCGGGACTGCGGCCGGTCTCCGCGATGACCTGCAGAGTGTCGAGGAAGTGGGTCTCGTCGTCGCCCCAATTGTCGTTGCGGGCGCGGCGGGCCAGACCGTCGCGGGCAATCGCCAGCATCTCCAGCGCCACATCGCGCACATTGCCGCTGCGGAAGCTGGTGCGCAGGCCCGAGCGCGGCACGTCGGAACGCAGGTGCGAGCGTTCGTCCGCCGTCCAGCCCTTCACCAGATCCCACGCGGCATCCAGCGCCACCTGATCGTAGAGCAGCCCGACCCACAGGGCCGGCAGGGCGCACAGGCTGCGCCACGGCCCGCCGTCGGCGCCGCGCATCTCCAGATACTTCTTTAGACGCGCTTCCGGGAAGGCGGTGGTGGTGTGGTCGGCCCAGTCGGTGATGAGCGGCAGCTCGCCCGGCAGCGCCGGCAGCCTGCCCTCCATGAAATCGCGGAAGGACTGGCCGGCCGCGTCGATGTAAACGCCGTCGCGGTAGACGAAGTACATCGGCGTGTCGAGCAGATAGTCGACATAGCGTTCGAAGCCGAAGCCGTCCTCGAACACGAAGGGAATGTCGCCGGTGCGATCCGGATCGGTGTCGGTCCAGATGTGGCTGCGGAAGCTCTGGAAGCCGTTCGGCTTGCCTTCCGTGAAGGGAGACATGGCGAACAGGGCCGTCGCGATCGGTTGCAGGGCCAGCGACACGCGGAACTTCTTCACCATGTCCGCTTCGGACGCGAAGTCCAGATTGACCTGCACGGTGCAGGTCCGCGTCATCATGTCGAGGCCGAGCGAGCCGACCTTCGGCATGTAGTCGCGCATGATCTTGTAGCGGCCCTTCGGCATCCAGGGGATGTCGTCGCGCGTCCATTTCGGCTGGAAACCCAGCCCCATCATGGCGATGCCCAGTTCGCCCCCGACCTCCTTCACCTGACGCAGGTGACGGTGCACCTCGGCACAGGTCTGGTGCAGGGTCTCCAGCGGGGCGCCGGACAGTTCGACCTGCCCGCCGGGCTCCAGCGTGATGTTGGCCATGTCCTGGACCAACGCGATGATATTGCCCTTCTCCTTCACCGGCTGCCAGCCGAAGCGGGTCATGCGGGTCAACAGCTCGCGGATGCCGTCCGGCCCGTCATAGGGCAGCGGCCGCAGGTCGGAGGTGCGGTAGGCGAATTTCTCGTGCTCGGTTCCGATGCGCCAGTCCGGCGCCGGCTTGCAGCCGGATTCGAGATAGGCCGCAAGCTGGCGGCGGTCGGTGATGGGTTCGCCGCGCGTGGTCGGGGGTGCGGACATGAAGTCTCTCGCGGGAAGTGGACGGGGGATCGGCCGGATGACGGCCGGTTACGGGATCGGCGCGCGGAAAGGCGGACGCCGGTCGCTTCCCCCGGCAGTCCAGTCCCCGGCCAAGGACTGCCAGCAAGCCAGCGCCGCCACCACCGCCGTGTCGGCCCGCAGGATGCGCGGACCCAATCCCACCGGAACAACAAAGGGAAGTTTGACGAGTTCGTCAAGTTCCGACTGGTCGAAGCCCCCCTCCGGCCCGATCAGCAGGGCTGCGGGACCCGCAGGGGTATCGCGCAGAACCTCGGCGATGGGGCGGGCGGAGCCGGCCTCGGCACACAGGTAAAGCCGGCGGTCTGTCGGCCAGCCGGCCAGCGCGCGGTCCAGCGGAAGTGCCTCGCCCATTTCGGGCACGCTAAGGCGCTCGCACTGCTCGGCCGCCTCGACCGCGTTGGCGCGCAGCCGGTCGATGTTGACGCGGTTGGGGTCGGTGCGGCGGGTGAAGACCGGCCACAGGCGGGAAACGCCCATCTCGGTCGCCTTCTCGGCGACGAAGTCGATGCGGCCTTTCTTCAGCGGGGCAAAGAGAAGCCAGAGGTCGGGGGTCGAGTCCTGCTCCCGCCGCTGCTCCGCAACGGTCAGCGAGCACCAGCCCTTGCCGAAGCCGTCGATCACCGCCCGCCATTCGCCGTCGCGGCCGTTGAACACCGCCACAGGATCGCCGCGGTCCAGCCGCAGGACATGGCGCAGGAAATGGGCGCGCTCATGGTCCAGCCCGACCGACTGGCCTTCGGCCAGCGGGCTGTCCACATACAGGCGGGTCTTGATCGGGTCGGCCATGGTTTTCGTCTCCGCGGGGCGGCGCCGACTATAGCCGGCCGCGGGCGTGCAAGTCAGCAGGTCAGAAACCGGTCATGCGGGTGGGGGGCCGCTCAGGAGGCAGAGATCAGGGCGTCGATCTGGCGGCGCAGGTCGTTGGGCTGGACAGGCTTGTGCAGGATGCGGATCTGATCCGCCTTGGCGGCGGCCATCAGTTCGGCCCCGGTGTCGCCGGTCAGGATGATGGCGGGCACGGCGGCGCCGCAGGCCTCGCGCACCGCCCGCACGGCAGTGATGCCGGACCAGCCGTCGCGCAGCCGGTAATCGGACAGGATCACGTCCGGCGCCGGACAGCCGGGCAGCTTCGCCAGGACGGTTTCCACATCCTCCGCGGCAAGCACCTGATAGCCCCAGGTGTCCAGCATGATCTCCATCCCGGCCAAGATGATCGACTCGTCATCGATGACGACGGCGAAACGGTCCGGTTTCGTGCTCATGTCCATTTACGATTGCAAGCCGCTGAGGTTTTGGTAATGAAACAGTATTGGCACGATTTTGGCGCGCGCAAGTCCCGGAACTGCAATTTTTCAGAGCTTGAGCCTGGGTGTTTCGCCGCATCGTTTCCGGATTTCACTCCGGTCCCAAGCGGTGCGCCGCACTTGCCGCACGGGCGGCAGCCCGATACCTTCGCCATGATTGCTGTTCAGACATCTCCATAGCACAGCGGAAACACCGCCGTCATGCCCACTGCTTCCACCGGTCCGACTCTTCCCGATTCCGGTTTCACCGACATCCGCCGGGACGGCTGGGTCGCCCGCCGGATTCCCGCGCGCCTGCGCCCTTATGTCACGCTGGCGCGTCTCGACCGCCCGATCGGGACATGGCTGCTGCTGTTCCCCTGCTGGTGGAGCGTGGCGCTGGCCATGCCGCAGCCTTTCCGGGACTGGCCGTCGCTGCTCTGGCTGATGGCGCTGTTCGGAATCGGCGCGGTGCTGATGCGCGGCGCGGGCTGCACCGTCAACGACATACTGGACCGCAAGTTCGACGCGATGGTGGAGCGCACCCGTTCCCGCCCGATCCCGTCGGGACAGGTGACGGTGCGTCAGGCGCTGGCCTTCCTGGTGGCCCAGCTTCTGGTGTCGCTGCTGGTTCTGGTCCAACTGGGGACGACCGCCATCGGTCTGGGCGTGCTGTCGCTGCTGCTGGTCTTCACCTATCCGCTGATGAAGCGCATCACATGGTGGCCGCAGGCCTTTCTCGGGCTGACCTTCAACTGGGGTGCGCTGATGGGCTGGGCGGCGGTGCAGAACGATGTCGGCTGGCCGGCGGTGGCGCTCTATGTGACGGGCATCGCCTGGACGCTGGGCTATGACACCATTTACGCCCATCAGGACAAGGAGGACGACGCCCGCATCGGCGTGAAGTCCACCGCGCTCCGCCTGGGCGACCAGAGCAAGATCTGGATCTACGGCTTCTACACCCTGACCTATGTCGGCATCGGCATCGCCGGTCGTCTGGCGGGCTTGGGCGGGCTTTTCCTGCCGGTGCTGTCGCTGGCCGCCCTGCAACTGGCCTGGCAGGTCGCGACATGGCGGCCGGACGATCAGGGCGACTGCCTGGACAAGTTCAAGTCGAACCGCTGGTTCGGCTGGCTGGTGCTGGCGGCGATCCTGGCAGGGAAGATTTAAGGCAGAAGATTTTGGGACTCGGATCGGGGGCGGCATGGAAGCCGCCTCTCCCACACAAACAAAAAGAGCGGAGCCAAGCTCCGCCCTTCCTGAAAACCTGAAATCCGCCCCGATCAGCGCCCGCCGGTATCGGCCAGCTGAGCGACGGAGTTGCCGGAACCGGGCTTGCGGCCGGGAGCGACGGTGCGGCGGCTGCCGGGCGAGGAGACCTCGGCGACCGTCACCGGGGCGGCATGCGCGCTGGCCGGCTTGCGGGACGGCAGCACGGCGACGTCCATGCGCTGCGGCTTCTGCGGCGTGTGCGAGGCGACGGCCGTGGCCGGCAGGCTCTGCGGCTTGCGGCCGGGAACCGAGACGCTGAGGCCCTTCTGCGGATGCAGCGACGCTTCCAGCATGCGCGGGCCGGTGGACTTGCTGCGGCCACGCGGGCTGCTGGCGAAACCCTGGTCCATGCCGCGGTCGCCGGCATCCAGCATCCGGCCGCCGCGCGGTGCTTCCTCGCCTTCCGGCAAGATGAAGCCGTAGGCTGCATAGACGCGCAGGCCGAGCTGGTCGGTCGGCTCGTGCCAGACGCGGACGGCGGACCAGTCGTTGTTGCGGGACACATCGACCACCCGCATGCCGCGACGAAGCCCATCGCCATCCAGCCAGCTGTGGTCGACCTCGATGGTGCGGCGGTCGATCACCGCGCTGACCAGCGAGACGTGGCCGCGGCGCATATGGCCGGTGCGCTTGAAGACGAGGACGGAGCCAATGGCGGGGCGGTGTTCGCGGTCATACTGGCCGGCGGCATGGTCCCACCAGGTCCAGGCGTCGCCGCGGATCGTGAAATCGGAGATGGAACGGACCGTGCGCACGCAATCGCCGTCTTGTGCGGCAGCCGTCGACACGGTAAGGGGGCTGAGCGCGATCAAAGCCGCAAACGAAAGGCCGATGGCGGTTCCCCTCTGCCGCATGACTCCCCCAATCCCTCTGTTTTCCCCTGGTGGAAACGGGTAACACGGGTTCGCAGCTGTGTCTACACCGTTTGAATTATGTAACATTCAAAAGCCATCGACCGCCCTCCCCCCCAACAGCAGAGTCCCTTGGGAATCCTCGTATGAACAATGCATCCCCGCCAGATTTCGTCCGCGACAACACGACGCTGACGACCACTCCGCTGTTGCCGGAAATCCTGCTTCATCTTGCCACCGAGGTCACGCCACTCTGGGAGGCGACCGAAGAGACCTTGGCCGCCACGAATTTGCCACCGCCATACTGGGCTTTCGCTTGGCCGGGCGGACAAGCTGTGGCACGGCTGTTGCTCGACCGGCCGGAGCTGGTGGCCGGCAAGTCCGTGCTCGATTTTGCCGCAGGCACCGGGCTGGTCGGCATCGCCGCTATGAAGGCGGGGGCGGCGCGGATGCAGTCCTGCGACATCGACCGCTTCTCCCTCGCCGCCATCGCGCTGAACGCCGAAGCCAACGGGGTGGAGGTCAAGCCGGTTAGCGCCGATCTGGTCGGGCGCCCCCTGCCGGGCATCGACGTGGTTCTGGCCGGCGACGTCTGTTACGAGAAGCCGATGGCGGAGCGGGTGACGGCATGGCTGCGCGAGGTCGCCGCGACCGGCACGCTGGTGCTGCTGGGCGACCCCGGCCGCGCCTATGCCCCCGCCGGCGGGATCGAGAAGGTGGCGACCTACACCGTCCCGACCTCGCTGGAGCTTGAGGACCGGGAGGCGCGTGAAACGGTGATCTGGCGCCTGCTGCCTAACGGCTGAGTCGCGAGACGGCCAGCCGCAGATCGGCGAGAAAGGTCGGCTGTTCCACCAACTGGCCGCGCAGCAGATAGCTGGGATGGAAGGTCGGCACCACCTCCACCCCATCCAGCAGGCGGCAGGGCAGAACCTTGCCGCGCAGTTGCAGGATGCCGTTCTCTCCGGTCAGCGCCCAGGTCGGGGTGCGGCCCAGCGCGACGATCACCGAGGGGCGGTAGTCGGCCAGGGTGGCGCGCAGATGCTCGATCTCGCCGGCGAACTCGGCCAGCAGCCGGTCCGACGTGCCGAAGGCGCCCCAGCTCTCGTCGATCTCCCGACCCTCTTTGCGCGCGCGGGCGCGCGAGGAGAAGAAGTGACCCACCTTGTTGCCGGGCGGCTGGTAACGGAAAACGTTGGCGACCAGGCATTCCGCCCGTTCGATGCCGACGGCCGCCAGCGATTCGTCCAGCAGCTTGCCGCTACGGCCGACGAAGGGGGTGCCCTGCCGCGCCTCCTCCGCCCCCGGCGCCTCGCCGACGATGGCGAGCCGCGGCCCCTCCACCGGCTTGGTCGGATACTGATAGTCGGCGAAGGGCATGTCGGTGCGCAGGTCGGTCATCGGATCGCTTCCCAAATTCCCGGCAATGGGGGCAGTCGGGGCGCCGGGCTTGCCGAAGCGGCGGCCCGACCCCAAGCTTGTAGGCGATGAGGTTCTAGCCCAGACCGTCCAGCCTACCAACAAGGGAGAGATCGGGATGACACCGCAAGCACCGACGACGCAGGAACTGGCGGGCAAGACCTGCGAGCCCTGCCGCGGCGGGATACCGCCGATGGACCGGGCGATGGCCGCCTCCTATCTGGTGCAGGTGCCGGGCTGGGTCATGAAGGAAGACCCCGAGCGCATCGAACGTGACTTCAAGTTCCCCGACTTCGCCCAGGCCCAGGCCTTCGCCGTACAGGTCGGCGACCTCTGCGAAGCGGAAGGCCATCATGCGGAGATCCGGTACGGCTGGGGCCATTGCGCCGTCGCCTTCTGGACCCACAAGATCAGGGGCCTGCACGAGAACGACTTCGTCATGGCCGCCAAGGTCAACGGGCTGGCCGATGCGCCCTATGTGCCGGCGTCGGTGGGCACCCCGCCGCCGCCCTATGTGCAGGGGGCGTAAGGCGCGTCCTGTTCGCCGCTCCTACCCCCACAGTTCCGCGACCGGCGGCTGGACGACCGCACCGTCATAGTCCAGCCCCGGCTCGCGGTCGCGGGCGAGCAGCAACGGGCCGTCAAGGTCGACGTAGCGCGCGCCCTGCCCCACCAGCATCGCCGGCGCCATGGCGAGCGAGGTCGCAACCATGCAGCCGACCATCACATCGAAGCCCATGGCCTGGGCGGCGCGGGTCATCGCCAGCGCCTCGGTCAGGCCGCCGGTCTTGTCGAGCTTGACGTTGACCACCCGATAGAGCCCGCGCAGACGGTCGAGCGAGTCCAGCCCATGGCACGACTCGTCGGCGCCGAGCGGCACCGGGCAGTCGACTCCGCGCAACGCCTCGTCCTGGCCGGCGGGCAGCGGCTGCTCGATCATCTCCACGCCCAGCCCGGCGAGCACCGGGGCGAACTGGTGGAGCTGGTCCAGCGTCCAGCCCTCGTTGGCATCGACCACCAGCCGGGCGGCGGGGGCGGCGGCGCGGACGGCACGCACGCGGTCGAGATCGCCCTCCCCCGTCAGCTTCATCTTCAGCAACGGATGACGCGGCGCCCGATCACGGGCGGCGGCGGCCATCGCATCGGGTTCGTCGACGCTCAGCGTGTAGCAGGTGACCAGCGGCCCCGGCGGTTCGGTCAGCCCGGCCAGTTTCCAGGCCGGCATACCGCTCCGCTTGGCCTCCAGGTCCCACAAGGCGCAGTCCAGCGCATTGCGGGCGGCACCCGGCGGCATCTGCCGGGCCAGGGCGTCACGGTCGAGCCCGCCGGCCACCGCGCCGGCCATCGCCTCCAGCGCGGCGACGATCCCGTCGACGCTTTCGCCATAGCGGGCATAGGGCACGCATTCGCCACGGCCACGGTGGGGACCGTCGGTCACCTCCGCCACCACCACCGCGGCTTCGGTCTTGGCCCCGCGCGAAATGCGGAAGGCACCGCGAATGGGAAACGTCTCCCGACGGACGGTGAGCTGCTGGGCGGACATGATCGCGAACCCCGAAACGGAACAGGGCCGGGAGTGTATCCCGGCCCTGTTCCCGAAGGCGATAGCCAAGACGGCAGGGTCACCGGTCCTGAATGATGACGCCGTACCAGCCAAGCCCCTTGTAGGTCTCGTAGCCAGGGGTCAGGGCGTAGCCGACGATGCGGTTCTTGTCGTCGATGTAGTGGCCCATGGTGGTGGCGCTGCGGCGCAGCGGCACCGTCTCGGTCAGCAGGCCGCGGCCGTCGGACGAGGCGATCACCCGGTGGCGGGCGTCGAGCAGCAGGCAGCGCGACTTCTCGCGCTCCCCGGCCTCCAGCCGCACGCCCTCGACCACCGCGGCGGCCTGGGGTTCCCAGTCGAAGAAGATGCCGAGCACGCCGATGGCGTCGCCGTCCGCCTCGCCGTCGCGACGGATCGCGGTGGCGTAGGTGGCGACGACGCGGTCGTCCAGGCTGCGGTTGCGGGCGACGTCGCCGACGGTGAACTCGCCGCCGTTGCGGGTGGCCAGCGCCTGGCGGAACCACGGCTCGTCCGACACGTTGGCGCCGCGCGCACCGGGATAGCGGTCCGGCCGGCCGTTGGCGATGACGGTGCCGTTGCGGTCGGCGATCCACAGGTCGAGATAGACGGTGTAGGATTCCAGGATCACGCCCAGCCGGCGCGAGGCATGGCGGCGCGCCTCCTCCGTCGGGTCGGCGGCGCAATCGACCACCGCGCTGTCGGTCGCCCACCAGCGCACGTCGCAGGACCGCTCATACAGGTTGCGGTCGATGATCTCGATCATGTTGAGCGACAGGTCGGCCAGCCGCTTGCCGTGCATCTCCTGCACCATGGCGCTGCCGGTGGTGGTCAGATGATCGACGCGGGCGACGATCTCCGACCGCAGCTCCTTGGTGATGCTGTTGACCTGGGTCGAGATCTCCGACACCTCGTTGGCGACGACGGCGAAGCCGCGTCCGGCGTCGCCGGCCCGCGCCGCCTCGATCAGGGCGTTCATGGCCAGCATCTTGGTGCGCCGGGTGATGTCCTCGATCAAGGACACCTTCTTCGACGCAACATCCAGCACGCCCCGCGACAACTCGAAAAGATCGGTGCCCGCCATGCTCATCGTCTTGTCCCCCGTCATGACCGTCCCTGCATCCTCCAAATCAAAAGCCGTGCCAACGGTCACCGGCGCCCCCTGAACGGCCCGCCCTCCCGGTTTCCGCGGCGCTTGGCCGCAGATGACAGGACGCCATCCGGCATTTGGGGGGAGTTGTACGGTTAAGCTGCTGAAACAGCAGGCATGCTGGCGTCTGGTTGCTCAACAGGTTGCGAACTTGCCATGGGCGCGGCATCCATGTTGCGGACACGTAACACGAATTCTTCGCAAATTCGCAATAAAAATTCTTAACTGAGGAGCAACACGCCAGATCAATTCCGCATTGCAAAATCCCATGCACATGCTGTGCACATTCGCCGGGCAGTTGATGCGGGGCGCGTCACTGCACCACGAGAAAGCCGTCAGGCAACGCGATGCATTTCATCCAGGAAACGCTGGACCTCGCGGGTCAGGCGGTCGGCCTCGGCGGCCATGCGTTCGGACGCGGCGAACACCTCGTGCGCGGTGCCGCTGGTGCGGCCGGCCGCGTCGGTGACCTCGCGGATGTCGTCGGACACCGCACGGGTGCCGGCGGCCGCCTGTTCCATGTTGACGACGATCTCGCGCACGGCGGAGCCCTGCTGTTCGATCCCGGCGCTGATGCCGGCGGCGATCTGGTTGATCGACTGGATGGTGCGGCCGATGCCGACGATGGCGCCCACCGCCTCGTCGGTGGAGGACTGGATGCCCGCGATCTGGGCGGCGATGTCGCCCGTGGCCTTGGCGGTCTGATCGGCCAGCCGCTTGACCTCCTGCGCCACGACGGCGAAGCCTTTCCCCGCCTCGCCGGCACGGGCCGCCTCGATGGTGGCGTTCAGCGCCAGAAGATTGGTCTGGCTGGCGATGTCGTTGATGAGGGTGATGACATCGCCCACCGTCCGCGCCGCGCCGGACAGGTTGCCGACCAGCGCGTTGGAACGCTCGGCCTCGCCCGCCGCGTTTTCCGCGACCTGGGCGACATCGCCGATCTGGCGTGCGATCTCGGCGATGGAGGCCGACAGTTCCTCCGTCGCGGCGGCGACGCTGCCGACATTGTTGCCGGTCTGGGCGGCCGACGCTGCGACCGACGACGCCTTGCCGGTGGCCTGGGTCGCGTCCGTCTCCATGGTGCGGGCGGAGACCTCCAACTGGTGGGCGGTGTCGGCCACCTCGCTGCACACGCTCTGGATCTGGCCTTCGAAGCGCTGGGTCACGCCGGCGAAGCCCGCCACCTTCCGCGAGATGCTCTCGGTCGCCGCATTGATGGTGCGGCTGGCGTGCAGGAAGCCGCCCTGCATGCCGCGCAAAACGATCCGGCGGAAATATTTGTGTTCCGACACCGCGTGCATGGAGGCGGTCGCCTCGCGCACGAAGGCGTCGGTGCGATCGATGGCGTCGTTGGTGGCGTGCATCAGCTCGCCCAGCGCCCCGCCTTCGCGGATGCCGATCACCCGCGCCTCGAAATCGCCGGCGGAGATCGCGCGGTTCACACGGGTCAACTGGTCCACCACCGCACAGGCGCGGCGCAGGAACAGCAGCGCCCCGCCGAGCGCCGCCAGCCCGGCCACGGCCAGCCCGGCGCGCAGGGCGATCCCGCCTATGCCCAGCAGGTCGACCGTCAGCAACGCCGCCAGCGCCACCCCGCCCAGCACCGCCAAACCGCCGGCCCGCGTCAGGGAGGACGCCTTGGGGGACGATGAGTTAGAGGGAGAAGACGAATTCGTCATACCCGATCCCCTTCTCCGCCAGCAGGGCGAGGACGGCGGCGAACCCCGCCTCCATCCCCTTCTTGCGGTCGGCATGGCTGTTCTCGATGTCCAGAAGCTGGCGGTAGAGCGGGATCACCTTGTCCAGCGCCGACCGTTCCGGCACCCGGCGGGAAGAGTGATAGCCGATCACCCGCCCTTCGGCGTCGAAGCTCGGCGTGACATGGGCGAAGACCCAGTAATGGTCGCCGTTGCCGGCCCGGTTCACGACGTAGGCGAAGATCTCCTTCCCCGCCGCCAGCGTATCCCACAGCAGCTTGAAGACGCAGCGCGGCATGTCGGGATGGCGGACGATGGAATGGGGGGCGCCCATCAGGTCGGCCTCCTCATAGCCGGCGACCCGCTGGAACACCCGATTGGCGTAGGTGATCCGCCCCTTCAGATCGGTCTTGGAAACGATGACTTCATCCGGGTCGAAGAAGCGTTCCACCCCCGTCAGGGGGACGTCGCGTCGTGCCATGTGCCTTCCGGTCTCCCGCTTCCCAGACCCGCCCAGACCCGCGCGGCCCTGCATGCGCTACATCGCGGCCGGAATCGGGCGGCAGGAACGGAAAGTTTCCGGATCGACATGCCGCGCGATGCCCCGCACCGCGGGCGCCGCAACGAAAAGCACTTTAATGTGACGGAAGCTGTCAGGAAAGGCCCTACCCATTGCGGTGCCGAAATATTTGGGTGACCATCATCCTGTCGGATGAAATCCGCCTACTCCGGCGGATAGGGGATGGTCAGCAGCCGGTCGGCCGGCGGGTTGTCCACCGTGACAACCGTGCCGTCGGGCCAGCGCACCTCGACCTGCTCCACCTCATGCAGCGCGCCCAGCCCGAAATGCGCGACCGGCTCGCCCTGGCAGAGATAGCCGGACCCGGCGCTGACGACCCGGCGCTGACGTCGCCCGCCGGCGATCAGGCTGACCACGGCGCCGCGGGCAGGCGCACCGTAGGGAGTCAGCGGCTGCACGCGCAACCAGCCATTGTGCGAGGCGGCGGGACGGTAGATGGACAGCGGCTGCGCGACGGCATCAGGTCCGCCATGGGTGGTGCCGTGTGCCAGCACCAGCTCCAGCCGGCCGTCGCCGTCGATGTCGGCCGCGACGGCGCCGGTGCCCAGCCCCTTCGGCTCCTCCGCGTCGCCCAACTCCAACTCCTGCCACTGGTCGTTGCGCCAGCCGAACAGGCGGTTGGGCTCGCCCTGGGCGTGGAAGAACAGCTCCTCATAGCCGTCATTGTCGAAATCGGCGGCGACGACGGTGAAGATGCGGCCGGGCATCGACAGATCGGCGCCGGCCGATTCGATGAAGGCGCCGCCCATGCGCTGGTGGAACAGGCGCTGCGCCCCGTCCCAGGTGCCGACCACCAGATCGAACAGCCCGTCGCCATCGACGTCCAGCGCCGCGACGGCGCGTCCGGACGGGCGCGAATCGGCGATGCCGCGCTCCTCGGCGATCTCCTCGAAATTGCCGTCGCCCAGGTTGCGGAACAGCTGGTTGGGGCCGCCGTCGTTGACCGTCACCACGTCCATATGGTCGGAGACGATGGGCAGGGTGGTGACGCCGCGTGCCGCCCCGATGGAGTCCAGACCGGCTTCCTCCGCCCCATCCTCCAGCCGGCCGCGCCGGGTCAGCTCATAGAGGCGCAGCGGCCCGCCGTCGGTCGCCACCAGGAAGCCGTAACGGCCATGACCCCAGCGGTCGAGCGCCGCCACCGCGCCGGCGGCGGTGTGGTTGGCGGCCCCGGCATTCTCCGCCTGGGCGAAAAGGTCGAGCCAATGCTTGCCGAAACAGGCGAACAGCCGGTCGGCCATGTCCTTGGCACCGGTGGAGCGGTCGCAATTGACGACGTAAAGTTCCTCCCGCCCGTCGCCGTCGATGTCGGCGGCAGCCAGCCCCATGGCGGGACTGGAGGGATCGGCGATCAGCGGGGTGGCAATGTCGACCAGACGGCCGTCGACCCATTTCAGGACGAGGTTGGCGGTGCGGTAGCCGGCCACGACCAACTCGAAGGCGCCGTCGCCGTCGATGTCCGTGACCGCAATCCCATTCGACGGCCGCGGCGGGTTCTCGGCGAGCAGCGACGAGCAATCGAGGAACATATGCACCCTCTTGTCCCGTGGTCGGTCCACCCTCGCTGCCCGCAACAGGCCTTTGGAGCCATTGGGCTTTCGAGCGGTGTATCCCTGTTGATACCCCGTCCCCGCCCGGCCGTAAACCCGGACGGAGGATCAGGGACGGCCTATGCCCGACGCCGCATCGCGATTCCGGGCCGCACCAACGCCTCCCCGGAAAGCAAAATCCCCCCGGCGCCGCGGCTCCGGGGGGATTTCGAACGCTCGAACGCTGGGTTCGCTCAGTTGCGCTTCTTCGCGCCGGCATTGCCCGCCGCGCGCTTGCCCGCCGCATCGTCGTTGCCGGCCGGCTTTTCCGCCGGCTTGGCAGCCGCCGCGGCCTTGGCCTGCTCGCGGGCCGGCAACTCGATGTTGACCTCCAGCGTCGAGCAGTCGCCGCCGCGGTCCAGCTTCACCTCGACCTTGTTCTCGTCGATGTTGACGTATTTGGCGATGACCGCCAGCAGTTCCTGCTGGAGCATCGGCAGATAGTCGGGTCCGCTGCGCCCGGCGCGCTCGTGCGCCATGACGATCTGCAGACGCTCCTTGGCCTGGACGGCCGACGCGCGCGGCGCCGCGCGGAAGAAGTTGAAGATGCTCATGCGCTCCTCCGCAGGAGCCGGCTGAACAGGCCCTTCTTCTGGGGGGTGACGAAGCGATGCTCGATGTCCTCGCCCAGGAAGCGGCCAACCGAGTCCGAATAGGCGAGACCGGCGTTGGAGACCTCGTCCAGGATCACCGGCATGCCGACGTTGGAGGCGCGCAGCACCGCCTGGCTTTCCGGAATGACGCCGAGCAGCGGGATCGCCAGGATCTCTAGCACGTCGTCGACCTTCAGCATCTCGCCCCGTTCGACGCGCTCCGGGTCGTAGCGGGTCAGCAGCAGTTGCTGCGTCACCGGCTCCAACCCCTGCTCGGCCCGGCGGGAGCGCGAGTTCAGCACACCCAGGATGCGGTCGCTGTCGCGCACCGACGAGACTTCCGGGTTGGTGACGATGATCGCGTGGTCGGCGAAATAGAGCGACATCAGGGCGCCGCGCTCGATACCGGCCGGGCTGTCGCACAGGATGTAGTCGAAGTCCTTCGACAGTTCGTTCAGCACCTTCTCCACCCCCTCGCGGGTCAGCGCGTCCTTGTCGCGCGTCTGCGAGGTCGGGAGAATGTACAGGTTCTCGATCCGCTTGTCCTTGATCAGCGCCTGGTTCAGCTTCGCCTCACCATTGATGACGTTGATGAAGTCGAAGACCACCCGGCGCTCGCAACCCATCACCAGATCCAGGTTGCGCAGGCCAACGTCGAAATCGATGACGACCGTCTTGAAGCCGCGAAGCGCCAGCCCGGTCGCAAAGGCCGCGGACGAGGTCGTCTTGCCGACACCGCCCTTGCCGGAGGTCATGACGATGATCTTGCTCAACGGAGCCTCTCCCATAATCCCAAAGTTGCCGTCACCGATACCAAACACCGTCCGAAGATTTCAGCCTCCGGACAAGATTCCGTCGCGTCAGCTCTCAGGCAGTCTTCAGCAGGTCCATGCTGAGAACGCCGTCGCGCAGGAAAACCTGCACGGCTTTCTTGTAAAAGTCACTGCCGATGTCTTCGCTGACGCGGTAATTGCCTGCGACCGATAGTACCTCGGCCTCCAGGCTGTGGCAGAAGATGCGGGCATTGCTGTCGCCGGAGAAACCGGCCAGCGCCCGGCCGCGCAGCGCGCCGTAGACATGGATGTTTCCGTCGGCCAACAGCTCCGCTCCGGGAGAGACGGAACTGGTGACGATCAGGTCGGTCTTCTCGGCATAGACCCGCATGCCGGAGCGTACCGGCTCGGTCACCACCACGGTCGGGCGGTGGACGACCTCGATCAGCACCTGCGGCGCCGGGATCGGGGTCTGCTGATCCTGCTGCCGCGGATCGGGGGCCTTCACCACCTCTTCCAGCTTGGCGGCGCGGCCCGACGGCATCGGCGTCAGCCCGACCGTCATCGCCGCCTCGCGCACCGGTTGCGGCCCGCCCTGGAAGCCGACCGGCAGAAGTTGCAGCGCCTGCACCTGGGCCACGAAGGCGCCGAGATCGAAGACGATGCTCTCCGGCAGGTCGTCGAAATCGAGCACGACCGGCGCGTTGCGGAAGAAGTTGGGAGCCTGCCGCACCTTGACGTTCAGCTGGGTGAAGAAATCCGGCGATGTCGGGGCGAAAACCTTCAGCACCATCATGGTGAAGGAGTTGCCACGCAACTGGAACGGCGCATCCCGTTCGGCAACCTGACTGGCGCTGTTCACCGTAGCCTTCCCGTTCGTTCCTGCCGCCCCGTGCATCCGGTTCACCCCTGCGCCCGCAACCGCCGTCGCGCAGCACCGGCATCGAGCCAGCCAATCAGCGCCTTCTAGCCGTCCACACCGGTCGGATTCAAGAGTTTCCCCGTCCGCCGGGGTGACAATCGAAAGCCGCGCCGCCGCCCGCGAGCGGACGCCAGGCAAACGCCCACCCTCCCCGGCCATCGCCCGATGCGACGACCTGGAATCGCAGCCCATCCCGCTTATGGACAGGCCAGGGTTGAAGCATGACTATCGATTTCCCCCGTGGCCGACCATAGTAATGAAAGCCCGCGACAGCGGCAAAGCCTTTCGGTTGCCTCAGCCGGAAGGCTATCCCGCGGCCGGCCCGGCTCGGCGGAAAGGGTTACCAAGCCCGCTCTGGCGGCTTTCCTGCGGCACCCACACCACATCTGGTATGAATATTTTGCGTCGGCCGCAATTTCGCCTGACGCCGCGCGTTGAGACCGGTACAGTCAGGTTGCGTGGCTTTCAACGACGACGAGGTTCTCTTGCACCTTGTTTCGCCCATAGAGCACCTCCCCCGTCGGCCCGCACCGGCATGTCCGGACCCGGCACGGCAGCCGGCCGCAGTGCCCGGCGAAGCACTCATCACCGCGCATCCATGCGACCGATCGAGCCTCCCCCCTGCGGGAGGCTTTTTTGTGCCTGAATCCGGCGCCACCCCCACCATTCGAGGAGATGCGACATGGCCAAGCGTTCGAGCAAAGGCATCGCTGCGGCGGGCGACTCCACCGTCCACCCGCTTTTCCCCGGTATGAACGCCCCCGCCGCTTTCGGCTGGGACCCGCTTGGTGGGAGCGAGGATCGCCGCGACCAGAGCTATCTCCGCAAGGTGAAGCCGCAGAACCCCAACCAGAAGCTTCTGATGGACGCCATCAAGACGCACAATCTGGTGGTGGCGCTGGGGCCGGCGGGCACCGGCAAGACCTACATCGCCATCTCGTCAGCGGTGGAGGCGCTGGAATCGGGCAGCGTCGACCGCATCGTCCTGTCCCGCCCGGCCATCGAGGCGGGCGAGAGCATCGGTTACCTGCCCGGCGACATGCATGAAAAGATGGCACCCTTCCTGCGCCCGCTCTACGACGCGCTGACCGACCGGCTGGGGTCCAAGCGGCTGCGCACCATGATGGCCGACGGCACCATCGAGATCGCCCCGGTCGGCTTCATGCGCGGCCGCACCCTGAACAACGCCTTCGTGGTGATCGACGAGGCGCAGAACTGCACCTATGCCCAGATCAAGATGCTGCTGACCCGGCTGGGCTGGCATTCCACCATGGTGCTGACCGGCGATCCCGACCAGACCGACCTGCTGGACAACCTGTCCGGGCTGACCGACATCGCCCGCCGGCTGGAAGCGGTGGAGGGAATCGCCATCGCCCGCCTGACGGAGAAGGACATCGTCCGCCACCCGCTGGTCGCCAGCATGCTGACGGTGCTCTGACGGTACTCCGTCATCCCCTGGTTGTGCGGGAGGCGCGTCCGCAGCGCTTCCCGCGGAGCGTCGGCCGCCCTTTCGCGAGGCACACCCTATTATGGTTGCATTTTTGACATTCCGTTGAACGTAACGTAAGATACGCAAACAATTCCGCTTGACGACCCGCTCCGATCCGGCAAAAGTCCCCAAAATTTTAGGGACATCGCCGTCTCGTTGCCGGAGGGGGTTGCCGCCGTGACCGTTGCCTTGTTCGAACGCATCAGCATCAAGGGCAAGATCGCACTGATCCTGGCCGCAGCCTGCCTTGGGCTGGTCCTGGTGGCCGTGGTCAGCCTGATCGGCCTGCGCTCGGAGATGATGGCCGACCGCCAGGACAAGACCCGCAACGTCGTCGAGGTCGCCCACAGCCTGATCGCCCATGTCGAGGCGCAGGAACGCGCCGGCACCCTGTCCCGCGCCGCGGCGCAGGCACAGGCGAAAATCGCCCTCAATGCCCTGCGCCACGACGGCGACGAGTATTTCTTCATCACCGACCTCGCTCCACGCATGATCATGCATCCGATCAAGCCGGAACTGGACGGCACCGACGTGTCGCGCAACGCCGATCCCAACGGCAAGCTGCTGTTCCAGGAGTTCGTCCGGGTGGTGAAGGCCGACGGCGCCGGTTTCGTCGACTATCTGTGGCCAAAGCCGGGGTCGGCCCAGCCGGTGGCGAAGCTGTCCTACGTCAAGGGCTTCGCACCCTGGGGCTGGCTGATCGGGTCGGGCATCTACATCGACGACGTGGACGTGGCCTTCCGCCATGCCGCGCTGCGGCTGGCCGGGACGGGGCTGCTGATCGCGTTGGCCGCCGTGCTTCTTGCCCTGCTGGTCAGCCGCGCCATCGTCCGGCCGCTGGACGGTCTGGGCCACGTCATGCAGGATCTGGCCGGCGGCAACAGCGCGGTCGCCGTCCCCGGTCTGGACCGCGGCGACGAGATCGGCGCGATGGCCCGCACGGTGGAGATCTTCCGGGTCCAGCAGATCGACCTCGCCCGCCATTGGGACCGGCAGAAGATCGAGCATCGCGTGACCGATCAGCGGGCACAGGCGCTGAAACGGCTGACCGACCGCTTCGACGCCACCATCGCCGAGACGATCCGCACCGTCGGCAGCGCCGTCGGCACGCTGGAGACCACCGCCCGCGCCCTGTCCGCAACCGCCGACCGCAACCGGCGCGAGGCGACCTCCGTCGCCAGCGCCTCCCAGCAGGCCTCCAGCAGCGTGCAGACCGTCGCTTCGGCAGCGGAGCAGCTGACCGGTTCCATCGCCGTGATCGGCCAGCAGGTGGTGACCTCCTCGGCCATCTCGACCCAGGCGGTGGAGGCGTCGCTGAAGGCGGGCGAGCGGATCGACGGGCTGGGTCAGGCCGCCCGGAAGATCGGCGAGGTGGCCGACCTGATCGCCGGCATTGCCGGACAGACCAACCTGCTGGCCCTGAACGCCACCATCGAGGCGGCGCGCGCCGGCGAGATGGGCAAGGGCTTCGCCGTGGTCGCCGGCGAGGTGAAGACGCTGGCCAACCAGACCGCCAAGGCCACCGAGGAGATCGCCCGCCATATCGGCGACGTGCAGGAGGCGACACGCGCCGCCGTCGCCGCGATCCACGAAATCGGCGCCATCGTCGCCCGCAGCGACGAGATCGGCACCTCGATCGCCACCGCCGTCCAGCAGCAGGGCGCAGCCACCGGAGAGATCGCCCGCAGCGCCGGCGAGGCGGCGGAGGGCACCCGGCAGGTCTCCACCAGCATCGATGCGGTGTCCAACGCCGCACTGGAGACCGAACTGTCGGCCGACGCCCTGCTGGAGGCCGCCGGCGGTCTGTCGCAGCAGGCACAGGGGCTACGCGGCATGGTCGATGCCTTCCTGGTCAATGTCGGGGCGATCAACTCCGCGCCGCTCACCGCCCTGCATGATGTGCCGTCGGAAGGGGCGGAGCTGTTCATGCGCTGGACCGATGGCCTTGCGGTCGGCGAGGAGGTGATCGACACCGACCACATGATCCTGATCGCGCTGATGAACGAGGCGGCCTCTCTCGCCCAACAGGCCAAGGCCGCGCCGAAGGGGCGGGAGGGCGGCAATCGCCGGGCATTGGGCGAGGCGGTCGGCCGGCTGCTGGCCTACACCGTCCTGCATTTCGAGCAGGAGGAGCGGCTGATGGACCAGTGCGGCTACCCGGACGTCACCGCCCACAAGGCGCAGCACGAGGCTCTGCGCACCCGTGCCGGCGAATTGCGCCGCCGTCTGGATGCCGGCGACTCCGTGGCGGACGAACTGCTGGCGCTGCTCCGCGAATGGTTGTTCGAACATATCCAGCGCGCCGACAAGCGGATCGGCGAGCATCTGGCGGCAACGGGCCGCGGCATGGAGGCAAAGGCGGTGACGGCGAAGGCGGCCTGACCGGAGCATCGGCCGGGCAATAGCGCCGCGCCCTCTTGACCTCGGCTGCTGACGGCCCCATTCCTGACGGACCATGAAGACACGTCTCCTGCGCATCGCCGCCGCCTCCGTCCTCGCCATCGCCGTGTCCGCCGGGATCGCCTGGTGGCAGGTGCGCAACGCCGCCACCACGGTGGAAAGCGGAACGAAGTCCGCCGTACCGATCGGCGGTCCCTTCACGCTGACCGATCACACCGGCAAGTCGGTCACGGACGCCGATTTCCGCGGCAAGTATATGCTGATCTATTTCGGCTATACCTATTGCCCAGACGTCTGCCCGACCGAACTGGGGGTGATGACCCAGGCGCTCGACCAGTTGGGGCCGAAATCGGAGCAGGTTCAGCCGATTTTCATCACGATCGACCCGGACCGCGACACTGTGGCGCACATGAAGGACTATGTGAGCCTGTTCCACCCCCGGCTGGTCGGCCTGACCGGCACGCCGGAGCAGGTGCGCGAGGCGGCGCGCGCCTATCGCGTCTATTATGCCAAGGCACCGCAAAAGGATGGAAAAGCCGACGACTACCTGATGGATCACTCCAGCTTTATTTACCTGATGGGGCCGGACGGGAAGTTCGTCGGGGTGTATCCCGGCGGCACCACCGCCGACAAGATCGCCCAGGATCTGGCCCCCCGCATCGGGAGCTGAAGCGGGCGGACCGGCCCCGGACCGGGTGAAAAGCGGCGAAAAAACCCTGAAAAGCGGTCATACCACCGGGTTTTTTCGCCTGCTGGAGCGGGACAACACGCCGCAGCGCGGCAAAATCCGCGAGTTTTCGCCTCTTTTCCTTATTTTTCAAAGACTTACACCACAGGTTTTGCGACTTGACAGGGTAACGCCCCGCCCGTATGGTCTCGCCGCTTTCGCATGGCTGCGAGCCAAGAGTGATTGAGAGGCGGAATGAACAACAAATCGCCCCCCGATCCCTTGGATGACCTCGAAGCCCGGTTGCGCAAGGCGCGTGAGGGACAACGCGGCTGGTCGGGCGGACCTGGTAGCAAATACCACCGTCCGCCGCAGGGCGCTCTCGCCACCGCCTGGCGCATCGGGACTGAGTTGGTTGCGGCCATGATCGTCGGCGTCGGCGGCGGGCTTCTGCTCGATCGCTGGCTCGGCACTGCGCCCTGGGGACTGATCGTCATGTTCTTCCTGGGGGCCGCGGCGGGAGTACTGAACGTCTACCGGGCCGTCACCGGCTTCGGCATCGCCGCCGGCTACCGCCGGCCCACTGGGGACGACAACGAGCGCCAAGACGGCGACGCACACTGAGCGAGGACGACCTTGGATCCGCTGCACCAGTTCCAAATCAACCCGTTGTTCCAGATCGTGCTCGGCGGCTACGACGTGTCCTTCACGAACTCGGCCTTCTTCATGGTCGTGGCCGTGGCGGCGATCTACGCCCTGCTGGTCATGGGCGTGGCGAACAAGTCGATGGTTCCGGGCCGCCTGCAGTCGCTGGCCGAGATGTTCTACGAGTTCGTCGCGAACCTGGTGCGCGACAACGCCGGCCACGACGCCCGCCCCTATTTCCCGTTCGTGTTCTCGATCTTCATGTTCGTGCTGATCGGCAACATGATCGGCATGATCCCGTACACCTTCACCTTCACCAGCCACATCATCGTGACGTTTGCGCTGGCGGCGACGGTGTTCGTGTTCGTGACCATCCTGGCCCTGATGAAGCACGGCCTGCACTTCTTCTCCTTCTTCATGCCGCATGGCGCTCCGATCGCGCTCGCCCCGATCCTCATCCCGATCGAGGTGATCTCCTACGTGATGCGCCCCGTCAGCCTCTCGATCCGACTTTTCGCCAACATGATGGCGGGTCACACGATGCTGAAGGTCTTTGCCGGCTTCACGGTCATGATGATCAGCGGCATGGGCGCGCTGGGCTTCGTCACCGGCCTCGTCCCGCTGGCGATCAACGTCGCCCTGACCGGCTTCGAGTTCCTGGTGGCTTTCCTGCAAGCCTACGTCTTCTCGATCCTGACCTGCCTGTACATCCGCGACGCCCTGGAACTGCACTAAGCAGCGCCTGACGATCGCCGGACCCGAGTCCACCAACAGTTCCAACAAGTTCACCCTTACCTAGAGGAAGAGAGTACCATGGATCCTCAAGCCGCCAAGTTCATCGGTGCCGGTCTTGCCGTTATCGCCCTCGCCGGTGTCGGCCTGGGTATCGGCAACATCTTCTCGACGCTGATCGGCTCGATCGCCCGCAACCCGGCCGTCCAGCCGAAGGTCTTCCCGATCGGCATTCTGGGCTTCGCGCTGACGGAAGCCGTCGCGCTGTTCGCCCTGCTGATCGCCTTCCTGATCCTGTTCGCCTAAGGCCAGAGCGGCTTTTTAAAAAAAACAGCTCTGACGCGGCGCCGGGCTTCCTGATCGGAATTTCGGCGCCGCTCCTTTGCCTAGGGGGACCGATCATGCCGAACCTGTTGGCCAAAGGCCGGCTGGCCCGCTGGTCGGGAGTGGCGGGCGCTTCGCTCGCCACCCTCACCACGATGGCCGGCACCGTCCTGGCGGCCGCGGCGGAGCACGCTCCGGACGCGGCGCACGGCGGCGAGCACGCTTCCGGCGGCCTGCCGCAGCTCAATCCCGCCAATTTCCCGACCCAGATCTTCTGGCTGGCTCTGACCTTCGGCGTTCTCTACTACCTCATGTCCAAGAAGGCGCTCCCGCGCGTGGCCGAGGTTCTGGAGGCGCGGCAGGAGCGCATTTCGCGCGATCTCGCCAAGGCCGCCCAGCTGAAGGAAGAGGCCGAGGCCATCATGGCCCAGGTCGAGAAGTCCCTCGCCGGCGCCCGCAGCCAGGCCCAAGGCGTCATCGCCGAGGCCAGCGCCGAGATCGAGGCGAACAACCAGGCCCGTCAGGCCCAGCTGAACGCCGACATCTCCGAACGCCTGCGCAATGCCGAAGCCTCCATCGCCGCGGCGAAGGAACAGGCTCTGGCCAACATCCGCGCCGAGTCGACCGGCATCGTCCGCGACATCACCGACCGTCTGGCCGGCGTCGAGGTCGATCAGGCCCAGGCGGATGCCGCCGTCGCGGCCGTGCTTGAGGAGCGCCGGGGATGAACGCACCTGAATTTTGGGTCTTCGTCGCCTTCGTCATCTTCATGGCCCTGGTCTGGAAGAAGGCGTCGGCCGCCATCGGCACCATGCTGGATGGACGTGCCGAGCGCATCCGCTCCGAACTGGACGAGGCCGAGCGTCTGCACAAGGACGCGCAGGCCCTGCTGAACGGCTACCAGAGCCGTCTGGCCGACGCCCAGAAGGAAGCGGAGGCCGTTCTGGCCCACGCCCGCGAGGAAGCCGCCCGTCTGCGCAACCAGGCCGGCAGCGATCTCGAAGCGTCGCTGAAGCGTCGCGAGACCCAGGCCATGGACCGCATCGCCCAGGCGGAAGCCGCGGCGCTGGCCGAGGTCCGCAACCTGACGGTCGACATCGCCATCGGCGCCAGCAAGCGCGTCCTGTCCGGCGGCCTGCCCGCCGCCCAGGCCGACAAGCTGATCGAACAGGCGATCGGCGAGCTGCCGAAGCATCTGCACTGATCGGTCCCTCATCGATCAGCCGGGTTCCGCGGCAATGATTGTTGCGGCGTGAACAACGGACTTTGGAGAAACCCCGGCCTATGCGCCGGGGTTTTTCTTTGCTCGAATGGAACGGTCGCCACTCGTCCTCTGCCCTCCCCTATCGCCCGGCCGGAGTTCCGTTCACCGATGTCCGATATCAACCCGCTCCCTGCCCCGCTCCCGTCCGTGTTCGTCTCCCACGGCGCCCCCACGCTGATCCTGGAGACCAGCGCCGGACGTGACTTCCTTGCCGGGCTGGGCCGCAGGCTTGGGCGGCCGAGTGCGATCCTCGCGGTCTCGGCCCATTGGACCACCCGGGTGCCGGCGGTCAGCGGAGCGACGGCGCCGGAGACCGTCCACGACTTTTACGGCTTCCCCGATGCGCTCTATCGCATGCGTTACCCGGCACCGGGCGCGCCGGCGCTGGCGGAGCGGGTGGCGGACCTGACCGGAGCCGTCGTTGATCCGTCGCAGGGGTTGGATCACGGTGCCTGGGTTCCGCTGATGCTGATGTATCCGGACGCCGACATCCCGGTGGCGCAATTGTCGGTGATGCCCGGCCGCAGCGCCGCGGACCACATCGCGCTCGGCCGGGCACTCGAACCCCTGCGGCGGGACGGCGTGCTGATCCTCGCAAGCGGCGGCGCCGTGCACAACCTGCGGGAGTTCCGCTTCGGCGGCACCAGCGCCGCCCCGTGGGCGACCGGCTTCGCCGGCTGGCTGGACAGGACGCTGGAGGCCGGCGATGCCGAAGCGCTCGGCAACTGGCTCGACGCCAGCCCGGACGCCCGCCGCGCCCACCCGACGGACGAGCATTTCCTGCCGCTTCCGGTGGCGCTCGGCGCCGCCGGGCCTCGGCCGAGGACCGAGCGGCTGCATGCCGGCTTCGAACATGGCAGCCTGGGCATGCACGCCTATGCTTTCACCGACGCTGGTGACGGCACCGACGCCGCCTGATCTTTGGCGGTACTCCGTCGCACACTTGTCTGTTTGCCTGAGGGGATAGCCAAGCTACAATCCGCGCCGCGCGGCGACCGGCCGCTCATTGGTTGTGGTCGGTCGGACGCGGGAATTGTCAGGCACAGCGCGAGCGGGAGTCGGTGTGAAGCGGAACGGCATTCTGTCCCGGAGCGGCCGCCGGACCCGATTCCGCGACATGACCGTGTCGGCGCGGGTGGGCGCGGGCTTCGGCATCGCGCTTGGGCTGGTGGTCCTGCTGGCCCTGGTCGGGCTCGGCTGGTTCTACGCGGTGTCGCGCGACATCGGCGCCTTCTCCGGCCGCGCCGACCTGTCCCAGGTGGCGGCCGACGCCGACGTCAGCCTGCGCGACCTGGAGGTCGCGGTGCGCGACCATCTGACCTACGGCGACGACCAGAGCCTTCTCGACGCCTCGTGGCGGCACGACACGCTGCGTGAACGGCTCGACGCGCTGGCAAAGGGCGTGGTGGAGACGGCGGACCGGCAAGCGGTGGACAAAGCCCATGCCTCGCTGGAGGATTATTGGGCGGCTGTGCAGAAGCTGATCGCCCTGCGCGGCGACCGCAACGGCCAGATGACCGGCGTGCTGGAGCCCCTGGTCGCCCAGACCCGCCAGAAGCTGAACCAGCTCAAGAATGCCGGCGGCGTCGATTCGACCGCGCTCGCCAGCGACGCGGCCATCGCCACCCTGCTGATGCAGGAGCACCTGACCCGCTATATCGACCGCCGCGATCCGCAGGATGCGGAGGCGATGCGCGCCCAACTGGCCGTCGCCCGCGAGCGTCTGGCGGAGATGAACCGCTACCTGTGGGTGCCCGGCACCAAACAGGCCATCGACGAGGTGACTGCCCTGCTGGCGAAAGCGGGCGACGTGCTGACGGCGATCGAATCATCGGTGGTCGAGGAAGACAATCTGCGCGCCGAGGCGATGGCGGCTAACGCGGCCGGCATCGCCGCCAATCTGGGCGAGGTCCGGCGGCGGGCGGAGGCCGGGACCCAGGCCTTGCGCGGCACGCTGGGCAATGGTTTGTCCGGCTACACCAACGTCGCGCTGTGGATCGGCGGCCTGATCCTGCTGGCCGGGCTCGTCGCGCTGTGGCTGGTCCAGCGCAGCGTCGCCCTTCCGGTGAGGACGATGGCGAACGCGGTGACGGCGCTGGCCGCCGGCCGCACCGACGTCACCCTGCCGGCGCTGACCGGTCAGGACGAGATCGCCGCCATGGCCCGCGCAGTGGAAGTGCTGCGCGGCACCGCCGAGGACACCGATCGCGAGCGCCGCGAGGCGGAGATCGAACACACCCGTCTGTCGCGCGAGAAGGCGATGGCCGAGGCCGCCAGCCGGGCCAAGAGCGACTTCCTCGTCAATATGGGCCACGAACTGCACGGCCCGCTGACCGAGATCGTCAATGCCAGCCAGACGCTGATGACCGACCTGCACCGGCTCGGCGTCGACGAACTGGCGACCGACGTCGAGCATATCCAGTGGACGGGCGAGCAGCTGACCACCCTTGTCGACGCCATCCTGGATTATGCCAAGGTGGAAGCCGGGGCGATGGATGTCTGCCTGCAGGATTTCGACATCAACCGGTTGCTGACCGAGGCACGCGAGCGCTCGATGCCCGCCGCCGACCTCTACGGCAATGCGCTGGACCTGTCGGCGCCGGCCGGGCTGGGACAGATGCATTCCGACTTCACCAAGGTACGGCAGACCCTGCTGAACCTGCTGGACAATGCCTGCAAGTTCACCCAGGACGGCACTGTCACCCTATCGGCGGAGAAGGTGGAGCGCGACGGCGCCCGCTGGTACCGCTTTACCGTCGCCGATACCGGCCGCGGCTTCCCCACCGCCCAGACCGGACGGCTGTTCCAGCCTTTCGTCCAGGGCGCCGGCAATGGAACGGTGGCGACCCGCGGCCAAGGCAAGCCGCGCGGCGCCGGGCTGGGGTTGACGCTGGTCGGGCACTACGCGGCCATGCTGGGCGGCGACATCGAGGTGGCCAGCGAGCCCGGCCAGGGCACCCGCATCACCATCGCCCTGCCGGCCGTCTATGAACCGACGGCGGAAGAGCGTCCCCTGCAGGTCGAAGCGGTCGGCAACGCCAAGCCGCTGCTGCGCGTCGCCTCCTTGAAGCCGGCCGGGCATCTCGCCACCAGCACGTCGATGACGCAGATCGGGCCGTAATCGGGACCGTGACTCAATAGCGGGGGCGTGCGGTGTCTTCCGGCGCGTCCCCATCGTCGATCGGCTGGCCGTATTTCATCCGCCGCATCTTCTCCGCCACCCGCGCGATCTCGTCGGTCGGCAGGATCACCGGCTCGCCGAACTGCTGGGCATGGAGATACTGGCGGGCCAGCGTCTCGACCTCGACCGCCAGCGACAGAGCGGACTGCACGGTGGTGCCCAACACGATCATGCCGTGATTGGCCAGCAGACAGGCCAACCGCCCCTCCAGCGCCGCCAGGGCGTGATCGGACAGCTCCTGCGTGCCGAAGGTGGCGTAGGGCGCGCAGCGGATCGAATCGCCGCCGGCCAGCGCCACCATGTAATGGAAGGACGGGATGCCGCGGCCATGCACCGCCAGCGCGGTGGCGAAGGTCGGATGGGCGTGGAGAACGACGGTCACGTCCGGCCGCGCCCGCAGGATGTCGCGGTGGATGCGCCATTCCGACGAGGGACGGCGGTTGCCAAGATAAGTGCCGTCGAAGCCCATCTCGACGATGTCGGCCGGAGCCATGGCGTCATAGGCCATGCTGGTCGGCGTGACCAGGAAGCCGCCGTCGATCCGGTGCGACAGGTTCCCCGACATTCCCTGGTTGACGCCCAGCCGGTTCATGGCGAGGCAGCCGTCGATCACGGCTTGACGTTGGGTGATGTGTGTCGTCATGGCGGGCGCGTCCGCGGTAGTGGGAGCGCCAAGGGGGACATGGAGTGCGGAAAGGGTCAAGGGGGACGACGAGCGCGTCCCCCGAAGCCCCCTACTCTGCCGGCGTCCCGTGATGGCGGCCGTGGCGCACCTTCTCGCCGGTGACCTCCTCGACCCACAGCGAGTGGTGCTCGCGCGCCCATTGCAGTTCGACCTGACCGTCGCCCATGGCGGCGAAGGCGCCTTCCATACCGACGGAGCCGATGTAGATGTGCGCCAGGATGATGGCGATCATGATGACGGCAATGGCGGCGTGGGCCAGCTGGAGGAGCTGCAGTTGCTCCAGCGTGGCGAAGCTGAAGGGGAAGACCAGTTGCACGCCGGTGAAGCCGAGCGCGGCGCCACCAACCACGGTGGCCCAGAAGATGACCTTCTGGCCGCCGTTGAACTTGTGCGCCGGAGGGTGGACGCCCTTGGAGAACAGGCCGCCAGCCTTCAGGAACCATGTCAGGTCATGGCGCGACGGGATGTTGTGCCTGACCCACATGACGAAGATCAGCGCCACGCCCAGGATGAAGGCGAAGCCGAGAAAATTGTGCGCCAGCTTACCATAATGGGACAGGGCGGCGAAGGGCTCCGGCCCGATCAGCGGCAACAGCGTGTGACGGCCATACAGCAGGTTCAGCCCGGAGATGGCGAGCACGACGAAGCTGCCGGCGGTCAGCCAGTGAACACCGCGTTCGAAGGCGTTGAAGCGCTGGATGGTGCGGCCGGTCTTCTGACCGTCGATGCGGATGCGCCCGCGAACCAGGAAGAACAGCGCGAGCAAGGCCAGGATGCCGGCGAGCACCCATGACCCATACTGGCTGAGCGGGCCGTTGCGCACGGTGCGCCACGCCTCGCCTTCCGACTGGATCAGGACGCCGGCCTGCTTGTTGGGAATGGAGACGGTGCCCTGTTCCCCCAGCCGGATGCCATGCCACGTGTCGGCACGGCTCTGTCCCGGGATCTGGGTCGGCACCAGTGGACCGTCGCGGTCGACCTGCTGCTCCGCCACCGGCCCGCCGACGCGGACACTGGACTGGGCGGCAGCCGGCAGCGCGACGCCACCGGCGAAACCGATCCCGAGCAGCAGAGCGGCAAGAGCCGACTTCATGCGATGACCTTCCATCGGACGCTCCCTATCGCACAGCCTGATAGGCGGTGCGCTGTTGCAGCGCCCGCACCTGCTCGGCGGTCAGCGGCGTGTCGGCCGCGCCCTGGTAGACACCCTTGTCGAGATGGACCGGGCGCGGCGCCCCGTCCTCCTGGCAACCGGCCAGCAGGATCGCGGCGCCGAACGCCAGCAGGACGAGGCGCGTCACCGTCACAGCCCCTGCTTCTGCATGGGCAGACCGCCGGCCGCACCGCCGGTGCCCTGGAACAGCGATCCACCGGGCTGGCCGCGCTCCTGGCCCGACTTGGTCTGGTAGGCGGTGCCCCAGCCCCAGGCGCCGGAGCCGAAGCCGCGGGCGGCCACACGCTCGCGGTAGATGTCCGACACCACGTTGGCGTCACCGGCCAGCAGCGCCTTGGTCGAGCACATCTCGGCGCAGAGCGGCAGCTTGCCTTCGGCCAGACGGTTGCGGCCGTACTTCTTGAACTCCGCCTCCGAATTGTCGGCCTCCGGACCACCGGAGCAGAAGGTGCACTTGTCCATCTTGCCGCGGGTGCCGAAGTTGCCGGCCTGCGGATATTGCGGCGCGCCGAACGGGCAGGCGTAGAAGCAATAGCCGCAGCCGATGCACAGGTCCTTGTTGTGCAGGACCACGCCTTCTTCGGTCTGATAGAAGCAGTCGACCGGGCAGACCGCCTTGCAGGGCGCGTCGGAGCAATGCATGCAGGCGACCGAGATCGTCCGCTCCCCCGGCTTGCCGTCGTTGATGGTCACGACGCGGCGGCGGTTGATGCCCCAGGGCACCTCGTTCTCGTTCTTGCAGGCGGTGACGCAGGCGTTGCACTCGATGCAGCGCTCGGCGTCGCACAGGAATTTCATCCGGGCCATGGTTCAAACTCCCGCGCGTCAGGCCGCCTGGATGCGGCAAAGGGTGGTCTTGGTTTCCTGCATCTGCGTCACCGAGTCATAGCCGTAGGTGGTCGCCGTGTTGGCGGCCTCGCCCAGCACGATCGGATCGGCCCCGGCCGGGTATTTGGAGCGCAGGTCCTGCCCCTGATACACGCCGCCGAAATGGAAGGGCATGAAGGCGACGCCGCGGCCGACACGCTCGGTGACCATGGCCTTGACCTTCACCTTGCCCTTCTCCGGGCCTTCCACCCACACCAACTGGCCGTCCTTGACGCCGGCATTGTTGGCGTCGAACGGGTTGATCTCGACGAACATGTCCTGCTGCAGCTCGGCCAGCCAGGGATTCGAGCGCGTCTCGTCACCGCCGCCCTCATACTCGACCAGACGGCCGGAGGTGAGGATGATCGGATACTCCTTCGACACGTCGCGGTCCTGGATGGACTTGTAGAGCGTCGGGACGCGCCAGGACTTGGTGTCCTTGTAGGTCGGATAGCTGGCGACCAGATCGCGGCGCGGGGTGTAGAGCGGCTCGCGATGGATCGGAACCGGGTCCGGGAAGTTCCAGGCGACGCAGCGCGCCTTGGCGTTGCCGGGCGGGTTCAGGCCATGCTTGATCGCGACGCGCTGGATGCCGCCGGACAGGTCGGTGGTCCAGGACACCGCCGCGACCTTCTCGCCGCCGATCTTCTGGATGACCGCCAGTTCCTCCGCCGTCAGGTCCTTGTCGAAGCCCAGCTTCTGGAGCATCGCCATGGTGACTTCCGGATAGCCGTCCTTGATCTCCGACCCTTCCGGATAGGAGCCTTCGGCCAGCAGCGTCACGCCGTTGCGCTCGACGCCGAAGCGGGCGCGGAAAGCGCCGCCGCCCTCGGCCACCGGCAGCGAGGTGTCGTAGAGGTTGGCGGAACCGGGATGCTTCATCTCCGGCGTGCCCCAGCAGGGCCAGGGCAGGCCGAAGTAATCGCCATCGCACGGGCCGCCGACGGCGCGCAGGGTCGTCTTGTCGAAGGTGCCCTGATGCTGCATGTGCAGCTTCAGCCGCTCCGGCGACTGGCCGGTATAGCCGACCGACCACATGCCGCGGTTCCACTCGCGGGTGATGTCCTCGATCTGCGGCTCGTTGCCGTTGACCTTGATGTTCTTGACCAGATCCGCCGCGAAGCCGAACTTCTTGGCGAACAGATACATGATCTCGTGGTCGGTCTTCGCCTCGAACAGCGGCTCGACGATCTTGTCGCGCCACTGCACCGAGCGGTTGGACGCGGTGGCGGAGCCGGAGGTCTCGAACTGGGTCGCGGCCGGCAGCAGGTAGAAGTCGTTCTTGCGGTCGGGCAGCACCGCCGTCATCGTCGGATAGGGATCGACGACGACCAGCAGTTCCAGCTTCTCCATCGCCTTCTTCATGTCGGGCAGACGGACCTGGCTGTTCGGCGCGTGACCCCAGAAGACCATGCCCTTGACCGGGTTCGGCTGGTCCAGGTTCTCCTTGGCTTCCAGCACGCCGTCGAACCAGCGCGACACCGGGATGCCGGTGCTCTCCATCAGCGCCTTGGAGGCGAAGCGCTTCTGGATGTCGTCATAGGGGAGATCCCAGACGCGCGCCCAGTGGCGCCACGCGCCCTCGGCCAAGCCGTAATAGCCGGGCAGGCTGTCCGAGGTGACGCCGAAATCGGTCGCACCCTGGACGTTGTCGTGGCCGCGGAAGATGTTGGTGCCGCCACCCGACACGCCGACATTGCCCAGCGCCAGCTGCAGCACGCAATAGGCGCGGGTGTTGTTGTTGCCGATGTGGTGCTGGGTCCCGCCCATGCACCAGACCAGCGTGCCCGGACGGTTGGAGGCCAGCGTGCGGGCGACGCGGTGCAGCTGCGAGCCCGGAACGCCGGTGACGCGCTCCACCTCTTCCGGCGTCCACTTCGCAACCTCGGCGCGGATGTCGTCGAAGCCGTAGACGCGCTTGGCGATGTAGTCCTTGTCCTCCCAGCCGTTCTGCAGAACGTGCCAGAGGATGCCCCAGATCAGCGCCACGTCGGTGCCGGGACGGAATCGGATATATTCGTTGGCGTGGGCGGCGGTGCGGGTGAAGCGCGGATCGGCGACGATCAGCGGCGCGTTGTTCTGCTCCTTCGCCTTCAAGATGTGCATCATGGCGACGGGGTGCGCCTCGGCGGCGTTGGAGCCGATGAAGAACAGCGCGCGCGACTTCTGGATGTCGTTGTAGCTGTTCGTCATGGCGCCGTAGCCCCAGACGTTCGCCACGCCGGCCACGGTGGTGGAGTGGCAGATGCGCGCCTGATGGTCGACGTTGTTGGTGCCCCACAGCGCCGCGAACTTGCGGAACAGATAGGCCTGCTCGTTGCTGTGCTTGGCCGAGCCGAGCCAGAACACCGAATCCGGACCGGACTGCTCGCGGATCGCCAGCAGCTTGGAACCGACCTCCTCGATCGCCTGGTCCCAGCTGATGCGGGTCCACTTGCCGTCGACCATCTTCATCGGATAGCGCAGGCGGCGCTCACCGTGGGCGTGCTCGCGCACCGACGCGCCCTTGGCGCAGTGCGAACCGAGGTTGATCGGGCTGTCGAAGCCGGGCTCCTGACCGATCCAGACACCGTTCTGCACTTCGGCGACCACGGTGCAGCCGACCGAGCAATGGGTGCAGACCGTCTTAATCTGCTTCACCGGCGCCCCGGCGACGGTGGCGGCCGTGGCGGCGTCGGCCTTCTTCACCATGCCGAAGGGCATGGCCGAGGCCAGCGTGGCGCCGCCGGCGGCGATGCCGGAGGTGCGCAGGAAGGCGCGGCGGTCGACAGTGACGCCGGTGGCGGTGGCCAGCGTCTGGGTCAGGCTGCGGGCGAGATGGCGGCCGCCGGAGGTGGCCGAGCTTTTCTTGATGAGCATCGGTGCTTTCCTCTTAGAAGCGGCTGACTTCGTAGACCTTCCGGACATGGTCGGTCTCACGGTAGCCCGTGGAGGTCGTCTCGGCCGGAGCGGCCTCGGCCGTTCCGCTCGTGGCGGTCACGCCGGCCGCGACGGCACCCAGCGCGCCGACGCCGAGACCGGCGACGCGGAACAGGTCGCGCCGGGCGAGACCCTTGTCCGTGCCCTGAATGTCCGTGTTCCGCTTTGCTGCTTCATCAGTGGCTTTGACCGCGTTCCGCGTCATGGCTTCGCTCCTCACCTTTACGCCGCAAGGTCGAAGGCGCGCGCCTCGACCGCCAGAAAACTTCGTCCGACCGCACCGACCGCCCGGTAGAAGCGGGCCGACGGCGAGGTCTCCAAATCCGCGAAGAACCGCCCGGCCCAGGAGCCGATGTGGCGGTCGAAAAAGGCTCGCTGCGCAACGAGGCCGACGGCACCGCCATCCTCCGGCGCGAACTCGCCGGCGATCAGACCGGCCATCATCTCGCACAGGGCGGCGATGTGGTCCTCCGGCTCCGTCACGCCGTCGGCACGGGCGATGCCCAGCCGCGCCATCTCGGCGCGCAGCTCAGCCAGCGGCTTTTCGTTCAGGAATCCGGTCAGGTAGAAGGAGCCGTAGGGCGTGCGCTCGCTGCCGCCGACGCCGATGAAGAGGGTGGTGAACTCCTCCTCCACCGCCGCGGGATCGCTGTCGCGCGCCGAGGCGGCCAACTGGTCGAGAGCCGCGCCGAAGTCGCCGCCCTCCCCTGCAAGCTCACCCAGCGCCGCCAGGAAGGCCGCGTCGGGCGCGCGGGCGAGCAGGCGCGCCAACAGGCCGTAGACCTGCGCGCGAAGCAGTTCCTCCTCCGCGACCGCGGGAGAAACGGTGTGATCGACGGCCTTGGACACGCGCCGCAAACTCCTCCCGGACACAAGACGGGTGCGGCGGCGTTCACGGTCATGCCGCGCGCCGTCCTTGGACCCAAGGCCCTGCACCCCTTTTGATGCACCTGCGAAAAGGCTTTGCCTTACAGTGGCTTAGCGTTCGGCAGATGGATAATAGAAGGACTGAACCTGTCCTTTTGTCAACTAAGGACAGCCCCCAAAGTGAGAGCAAATGAAACTTTATCGTGGCGCTATGTTCGCGCTGTCAGAGCGCCCCTTTGTTTTGAAGGCGGCCAATTCAGCGCGACAATCTGTCGCAATTTGAAAGTCGTTTTGCGAGGAGGAAATGCGTCCCCCTCACCCTAACCCTCTCATCGGGGGGGAGAGGGGATCAGGGTTTGGGGAGAGGGGGTGTCGTCCGTCACCACAACATCTACATCGGCGGACGCGGCGGGGGAGAGTTCAGCGCCCTCAGCCACCTCGTCCAGCGTGTCGAGGAAACCCTTGCCGACGCGGTAGAGGGTCTTCACCGGGACGTCGCCGGTGAACAGGCTGGCGTAATCGTCGGCGTAGTCCTTCAAACCGTCGTCATTGGCATAGACCGGGTCGGAGGCCCACAGCTTGCGCAGGGCCTGACGGTGCAGATCCTCCGGCACCTCGGCGCGCAGGAAGGGAGTGAAGTCGGACTCGCCGGTCAACTCCTCGATCGGCGGGAGGTCCTTCAACGGGTCTTCGGGTTCCGCATCCGGCTGGGCGGAATCGACCGGGGAATCGTCGGCGACGGCGACGGGAAGCTCCGCCGTCTCTTCGACCGGCGGCAGATCGACTGGCGCCGGCTCTGGTTTGACCGCCGTGCGTTTCAGGCGCGACCAGCGCGACAGGAAGGCTTCGTCGCTCACCGCCGCCGATCCTCCTTCTCGAAATGGCGCTTGCGCTCGCGCTTGTGGAAGGGGACGTCGACATGATGCTGCTCGACGAAATCGCGGACCAGCGCGATCACCTCGGGCGGCATCGGCACCGTCTCCACCACATCGGCGCCCACCTGATAGCCCTCCCCCTCATGGGCGGATGCGGTGACGGTGAAGGGCACCAGGTCCTCACCATCCGTGCCAGGGCCGGCACCGGGGCGCATCACCACCCACAGGCGCGGCGGATCCTGCGACAGATTCAGGCGGTAACCTTCGGTGTCGGTGCGGAACAGTTCCAGCGTCAGGGTGGCGGCGTGGCTGTGGGTCCAGCCCTCCCCCTCCATCAGCACCCGGCCGGGCGGCTCGACCGGACCGGCGCCGGGGATGACCGACACCGGGCGCCAACTCCAGTCGGCCCAGGCGGTGACGCCGCGGCGGCGCTCCACCACGATGCCCAGCGGCATGGTCTCGATGCGGTCAAGAGAGTGGGAAACGGGCTGTTCCGTCATGACGCATGTCCCGCAGCCAGCAGGCGTTCCGCCTCGGCCAGATCCTCAGGCCGGTTGGTGTTGAAGAAGGGATCGACTGGATCGACGGCGAAATCGGCGACGGCCAGCCGGTAGCGGGCGGTCCAGGCGTCGACCTTGCGGACGCCCTCCTCCACCATGGCGCGGCGCAGGTCCCCGGCCAGACGGATCGGCCACAGGCCGAAGACCGGGTGTTCCTGCCCGTCCGAGCGGGCACAGGCGAGGTCGGCGCCCTCATTCTCCAGAGCCGCCGCCATGCGGGTGACGAGGTCGCGCGGGATGAAGGGGGCGTCGGTGGCGAAGCTGGCGACCCAGCCGATGCCGGGCGCCGTGCCGCGCATCCACTCCATGCCGGTTAGCACGCCGGCGAGCGGGCCGGCATAGCCCTCCACCACATCCGCCGCCACCGGCAGGTGGAGATGGGCGAAGCGAGCCGGGTCGCCGTTGGCGTTCAGCACCAGCGGCCCGACCTGCGGCCGGACGGTGGCGACGATGCGCTCAAGGATGCTGCGGTCGCCCAGCGGGCGCAGGCACTTGTCGCCGCCGCCCATCCGGCGCGACAACCCGCCGGCCAGCAGGACGCCGCCGATGTCGGGGTGAACGGAATTAGTCGTCATCGCGGCTTCCCTTGCGTCCATGCCGACGATCCTCGTCGTCGGCCCCGCCGGCATCGGTATCGAACACCAGCCGGTCGGTGCCGGCCAGCGCGATGAAGCGCTTGCCCTTGGCCCGTCCGACCAGCGTCAGGTTGGCCTGCCGCGCCAGCTGCACGCCCCAGGCGGTGAAGCCGGAGCGCGAGACCAGGATCGGAATGCCCATCTGCACCGTCTTGATGACCATCTCGGATGTCAGGCGGCCGGTGGTGTAGAAAATCTTGTCGTCGGCGGAAATGCCGTTCAGGTGCATGTAGCCGGCGACCTTGTCCACCGCGTTGTGGCGGCCGACATCCTCCATATAGACCAGCGGCCGGTCGCCCTGGCACAGCACGCTGCCGTGGATGGCTCCGGCCTCCAGATACAGGCTGGGCTGCAGGTTGATCTGCTTGGACAGCGCGTAGATCCAAGAGGTGTGGAGCCGGACGTCGGCGGGCAGTTTGACGGACTCGAAGGTCTCCATCACGTCGCCGAAGGCGGTGCCCTGGGCGCAGCCGGAGGTCAGCGTCTTCTTCTTCAGCTTGGATTCATAATCGGTCGCGCGCTCGGTGCGGACGACGACGGTGTCCGTCTCCTCGTCCACGTCGATGCCGGTGATGCGGTCGTCGCGCCGCAGCATGTTCTGGTTCAGCAGATAGCCGACGGCCAGACAGTCCGGATAATCGCCGATCGTCATCATGGTGACGATCTCCTGCCCATTCAGGTACAGGGTCAGCGGCCGTTCGACCGTGACCGAGGTCTCGATCTCGCGGCCGTCCTGGTCCAGGCCGCGGACGCGCTCGGTCAGCTTGGGGTTCGCCGGATCCGGCGCTATGGTGAAGGTCTTCAGGCTCATGGTCGGGCTCATGCGCGCGAGTGTGGGCGAGCGGCGTCCATCGGACAAGCCCCCGCCGGAATGATTCGAAAAGTGATTTGGACTGAATGCAGGATTTTTCCCAAGCCCTGGCCGTCGCTTTTTCCATGATCGTGTCGATGGACGACGGGCTGATGCGGATCATCGGCCTGTCGCTGCGGGTCAGCCTGACCGCCGTCGCCATCGCCTCGCTGATCGGCCTGCCGCTGGGCGCCGCCGTCGCGGCATTGCGCTTTCCCGGCCGGCGCGCCGTCGCCATCACCTTGAACACCATGATGGGGCTGCCGCCGGTGGTGGTCGGGCTGGTGGTCTATCTGCTGCTGTCGCGCTCCGGCCCGTTCGGTGTGCTGGGGATGCTGTTCACACCGGCGGCGATGATCGTCGCCCAGACCGCGATGATCGTGCCGATCGTCGCCTCGCTCGCCCGCCAGACGGTGGAGGATCTGCTGGTCGAATATGACGACCTGCTGCGAGTCACCGGTGCAGGGCCGATCCGCCGGCTGGCCACCCTGCTGTCCGAAGCGCGCTGGAGCCTCGTCACCACCGTGCTGGCCGGATTCGGGCGTGCGTCGGCGGAGGTTGGGGCGGTGATGATCGTCGGCGGCAACATCGAGCATGTCACCCGCGTCATGACCACCGCCATCGCGCTGGAAACCAGCAAGGGCGATCTGCCGATGGCTCTGGGGCTGGGCATGGTGCTGATGACCTTGTCGCTGGCGGTCAACCTCGCCGCGTCGCTGCTGAAGGAGGCGGGACACAGGCCGGCCTGATCCGGCCACCTGAACCGGGAGCCTGACCACGAAATGGAAAAAACTGCCCAGGCCTTTGCAATGGCGCCGCGATGCGCTATGCCGGAAAGGCAATAACGCCAATGGGAGGAATTGAGTGATGCTGCGCCGTTCATTCGTGCTGGGCTGTGCCGCCGCCGCGGCCCTGGCGGGTTTGGTTCAGACCGCCGGTCTGTCGACGGCACTGGCCGCCGACCGCTTCATCACGGTGGCCTCCACGACCTCGACCGAGGATTCGGGCCTGTTCGGCTCCATCCTGCCGAAATTCACCGCCAAGACGGGGATCGAAGTGCGGGTCGTCGCCAAGGGCACCGGTCAGGCCATCGACCTCGCCAAGCGCGGCGACGCCGACGTGCTGTTCGTCCACCACAAGCCGTCGGAGGAGAAGTTCGTCGCCGAAGGCTTCGCCACCGTGCGCAAGCCGGTGATGTACAACGATTTCGTCGTCGTCGGTCCCGCCAGCGACCCGGCCGGCGTCAAGGGCGGCAAGGACGTCGCCGCGGCGCTGTCGAAGATCGCCGAGGCCAAGGCCCCCTTCGTGTCGCGCGGCGACGACAGCGGCACGAACAAGGCCGAACTCGCCCTGTGGAAGACGGCCAAGCTCGATCCCGCCAAGTCCGACGGCGGCTGGTACCGTTCCATCGGCCAGGGCATGGGTCCGACGCTGAACACCGCCGCCGCGATGAACGGCTATACCCTGACCGACCGCGGCACCTGGCTGAACTTCAAGAACCGCGGCCCGCTGACGATTCTGGTGGAGGGTGACAAGCGCCTGTTCAACCAGTATGGCGTGATGCTGGTCAGCCCGGCCAAGTTCCCCCACGTCAAGGCGGCCGACGGTCAGGCCTTCGTCGACTGGCTGGTCTCCGCCGAGGGCCAGAAGGCCATCGCCGACTACCAGATCAACGGCGAACAGCTGTTCTTCCCCAACGCCAACGAGCCGGGGGCGTAAGGAGCGGCGGGTTCCTGCGATCCCGCTGTCCGGTAGGATCGCGGGAACTGTCCAGTCAGCGTTTATCCGGACCGGCCCCAATAAGATTCCCGTTCCCATCACGTCGCATTCCCCCATATGAGTGTCCTCAGGCCAGGGGCGTCAGCCCCAAGCGACAGGAGTTTTGGGGACGATGAAGATCGGCGATCGGACGGTGCTCGTCTGCGACTGCGCGCACAGCATCGCGCTGGACGGTGCGGCGCTCGGCAAGGCGTGCGGCGACGGCAGCGCCGTCACCTTGCATACCCAGCTGTGCCGGTCGCAGCTCGATCGATTCGAGGCGGCGGTCGCCAACGGACAGCCGCTGCTGGTCGCCTGCACGCAGGAAGCACCGCTTTTCAGCGAAATCGCAGCGGAGGTGGCGCCCGATACGTCGCTGACCTTCACCAACATCCGCGAACGCGCCGGCTGGTCGGACGAGGGCGAACTGGCGCTGCCGAAGATCGCAGCATTGCTGGCCGAGGCCGCCCTGCCGATTCCGCCGACCGGCGCCCTGACCCTGACCTCGCAGGGCACCTGCCTGGTCTATGGCAATGACGAACGCGCCATCGAGGCCGGGCGGGAACTGGCCAAGCGGCTGGACGTCACGATCCTGCTGACCAGCGCGAAGGACATCGCGCCGCCGCCGGTGATGGATGTGGCGATCTTCCGCGGCCGCATCCGCGTCGCCCGCGGCTGGGTCGGCGCCTTCGAGATCGTGGTCGACGATTACGCCCCCGCCCTACCCTCCTCGCGCGGGGCGCTGGGGTTCGAGCCGGCGCGGCAGGGGGCGTCGGCCCGTTGCGACCTGATCCTCGACCTGACCGGCGGCACGCCCCTGTTCCCCGATCACAAGCGCCGCGACGGCTATCTGCGCCCCGATCCCAACAGCCCGGCCCAGGTCGCCAAGGCGCTGCTGGAAATGGCCGATCTGGTCGGCGAGTTCGAGAAGCCGCGCTTCGTCGATTTCAAGGCCGATCTCTGCGCCCATTCGCGCAGCCGCAAGACCGGCTGCACCCGCTGCCTGGACGTCTGCCCGACCGGAGCGATCACGCCGAACGGCGACCATGTCGCCATCGACCCGCATGTCTGCGCCGGCTGCGGATCCTGCGCCGCGGTCTGCCCGACCGGGGCCGCGACCTATGCCCTGCCGCCGGCCGCCACCGTCTATGAGCGGCTGCGCACGCTGCTGACCACCTACCGGAAGGCCGGCGGCGCCGCCCCCGCCCTGCTGATCCACGATCCGCGCCACGGCGACGCGCTGGTCGGCATGATGGCGCGGCATGGCCGCGGCCTGCCGGCCCGCGTGCTGCCCTTCGCGCTGAACGAAGTGACGCAGGTCGGCTTCGACCTGTTCGCGCTGGCGCTGGCCTATGGCTGCACCCATGTCCGAATCCTGACCGGGCCGGAGAACGATGGGGAGACCGCCGGCCTCGCCACGCAGATCGGGCTGGCGGAGGCCGCCTTCAGCGGGCTTGGCTACGGCTCCGGCCGCGTGGCGGTGATCGACGACGCCGATCCCGACATGGTCGCCGACGAGCTTTGGAGCCTGCCGGCGGATCCCGTCGAGGCCGGGATGTTCCTGCCGATGGGGCCGAAGCGCACGGTGACCATGCTGGCGCTGCGCCATCTGCACAAGGTGGCCCCTGCGCCGGTGGAGGTGTTGCCGCTGCCGCCGGGTGCGCCGTTCGGCCGGGTGTCCGTGGATGTGGCGGGCTGCACGCTCTGCCTGTCCTGCGTCGGCGCCTGCCCGACCGGGGCGCTGCTCGACAATGCCGACAAGCCGATGCTGTCCTTCGCCCAGGATGCCTGCGTGCAGTGCGGCCTGTGCAAGACCACCTGCCCGGAGAAGGTCATCTCGCTGGTGCCGGAGATCGACTTCCGCGATCAGGCGCGCGGCGCGACGGTGGTGAAGGAGGAGGAGCCCTTCTGCTGCGTGTCCTGCGGCAAGCCCTTCGCCACGAAATCCTCGATCGAGAAGATCGTGACGACGCTCGCGGGCAAGCACTGGATGTTCGCGACGCCGGAGGCCGCCAACCGCATCCGGATGTGCGAGGACTGCCGCGTGCGCGACCAGTTCGAGCGTGGGAACGAGCCCTTCTCCATGGGCCGCCCGCCGGTGCCGCGCACCACCGACGACGACCTGCGCGAACGCGAGGAAGCGGAACGGGAAGCCCGGCTGGCGGATGCACGACAAAAGCTGATCTGACGCCGGCCCCTCTTGATCGCAATCAAAGTCGGCATACCGTGATGTGGAATACGCTTGCGCGATCGTTGCACATCATACGTGTGACGAACATATAATGCGGTGGTCCGTGTGGGGCCGCCCGTGGAGTACAGCGATGATCGATCCCGTGTCCGAAGCCCGGTCGCCAGCCAACCTCGCCCCGCTTGTCGACCCGTTCGGCCGCAAGGTGGAGTATCTGCGTGTCTCGGTGACCGACCGCTGCGATCTTCGCTGCGTCTACTGCATGGCGGAGGACATGAGCTTCCTGCCGAAGGCGGAGGTGCTGACGCTGGAGGAACTGGACCGGCTGTGCAGCGCCTTCGTGAAGCTGGGCACGCGCAAGCTGCGGCTGACCGGCGGCGAACCGCTGGTGCGGCGCGACGTGATGCGGCTGATCCGCTCGCTGGGCCGCCACATCGAATCGGGCGACCTGGACGAGCTGACGCTGACCACCAACGGCACCATGCTGTTCAAGCATGCCGCCGGGCTGTATGAGGCCGGGGTGCGGCGGATCAACGTCTCGCTGGACACGCTCGACCCGCACAAGTTCCAGGCCATCACCCGTTGGGGCAAGCTGGACAAGATCCTGGGCGGCATCCAGGCGGCCAAGGACGCCGGACTGAAGATCAAGATCAACACGGTGGCGCTGAAGGGCGTCAACGACGACGAAATCCACCGCATGGTGGCGTGGTGCGGCGAGGAAGGCTTCGACCTGACCTTCATCGAAGTGATGCCGATGGGCGACATCGGCGAGGGCGCCCGGCTCGACCAGTACTGGCCGCTGACCATGCTGAAGGCCGAGTTGCAGAAGCGCTGGACCCTGACCGAGAGCGACCACCGCACCGGCGGCCCGGCCCGCTATGTCAGGGTGGAGGAGACCGGCCAGCGCGTCGGCTTCATCACGCCGCTGACGCATAATTTCTGCGAGAGCTGCAACCGCGTGCGGCTGACCTGCACCGGCACGCTGTACATGTGCCTGGGCCAGGAGGACGCCGCCGACCTGCGCACGCCGCTGCGCGTGAGCGACGAGGACGGCCCGCTGATCGACGCGGTGCGCGAGGCGATCACCCGCAAGCCCAAGGGCCACGACTTCATCATCGACCGCCGCCACCAGGGTCCGGCCGTCGGTCGGCATATGAGCGTTACGGGGGGGTGAGATCGGGGGACGTCAGCCCCCACCCCCCCACAACCAACCAAGAGCGAGCACCGCCATGCCCCTGCCCTTCCTGTCCGGACTGCGCGTCATCGACCTCGGCCAATACCTGCCCGGCCCCTATGCGGCGCAGCTTCTGGGCGACCTGGGCGCCACGGTGGTGAAGGTGGAGGCGCCGGCCGGCGATCCGCTGCGCCGGCTCGGCCCCACCGACAGCGACGGCACCACCGCCGCCTACAAACTGCTGAACGCCGGCAAGACCGTCATCCGCATCGACCTGAAGTCGGCCGACGGGCGCGCGGCACTGGAAGGGCTGCTGGCGAAGGCCGACGCGCTGATCGAAAGCTACCGGCCCGGCGTGATGGACAAGCTGGGGCTGGGGCGCGAGCGGCTGCGGGAGATCAACCCCCGGCTGGTCCATGCCAGCCTGTCCGGCTGGGGCTATGACGGCCCCTATGCGACGCGGGCCGGGCACGACCTGAATTACATGGCGGTCGGTGGCGGGCTGGATGCCTCCGGACTGCCGGACCGGCCGGTCATCAGCTATCTGCCGGTGGCCGATTTCGCCTCGGCCCAACAGACGGCTCTGGCGGTGGCGGGCGCTCTGCTGGGGCGCGAGCGGACGGGACAGGGCTGCTTCCTCGACCTGTCGATCATGGAATCGGTGCTGGGCTGGCAGGGCATGACCCTGACCGCGGCGGCGCGCGGCACCATGCCGAAGCGCGGGGAGGCGCTGCTGTCGGGCGGGGCCGCCTGCTACCGCATCTATCGCACCGCCGACGGCCGTTTCGTCACCCTGTCGGCGCTGGAGGCCAAGTTCTGGCAGGGCTTCTGCGAGGCGGTCGGCCGCCCCGACTGGATCGCCCGGCAGGAGGACCCCCTGCCCCAGACCGAACTGACGGCGGAGCTGGACTCCCTGTTCGCAACGCGGACTCTGGCGGAGTGGAAGGCCCTGCTCGACCCGGTCGACTGCTGTTTCGAGGCGTTGCCCGAACTGACGGAAGTGTCGGACCACCCGCACATCGCCGCCCGTGGGCAGGTCCGCGTCACGCCGGGGCCGGAGCCGCTGGTGGAGACGCTGATGGGCCTGCGCGTCGACGGCGCCCCGCCGCCGGAACGCGCGCCTCTGCGGGAAAGCGACGCTGCCACGGTGCTGGCCGGCTGGGCGTAAGGCTCAGCCCTCCCGCCGGTAGGGCGACAGCTCCTCGTCCAGCGCCTCGATCTCCGCTTCCACGGCAGGGCGTTCCTGCTGCAGATAACGCTCCACCGCACGGCGGAATCCGGGGTCGACGATCCAATGGGCGCTGTAGGTCGGCACCGGCAGATAGCCGCGCTGGATCTTGTGCTCGCCCTGGGCGCCGGCCTCGACCCGCGCCAGCCCGCGTTCGATGGCGAAATCCAGCGCGCGGTAGTAGCACGCCTCGAAATGCAGGAAGCGGTAACTTCCGTCGGAACCCCAGTTGCGGCCGTACAGAGCGTCGTCGCCCAGCAGGTTCAGCGCGCCGGCCACCCACTCCCCGCCATCCTCGCACATCACCAGAACCACCCGGTCGGCCATGGTCCGGCCCAGCAGGTCGAAGAAGCGGCGATTGAGATAGCCGCCGCCCCATTTGCGGTCGGCGGTGTCCAGGTAGAAGCGGTGGAAGGCGTCCCAATGCTCCGGCTTCAGCTCGTCGCCGGTCAGCGTGTGCAGGCGGACGCTGCTTTCGGCGACCTCGCGCCGTTCCTTGCGGATCGCCTTGCGCTTGCGGGAGTTCAGCGCCTCCAGGAATTCGTCGAAGCTGCCGTAACCGCGGTTGTGCCAATGATACTGCACACCCAGCCGCTTCAGCCAGCCGGCCTCGCCCAGCCGGTCCCACTCCGCGCGCTCCGGGAAGGTGACGTGGGCGGAGGAGACGCCGTAACGCTCCGCCACCTGCTCCAACGCCGAGATCAGCGCGTCGGCGACGGCATCGGCCCGCGGTCCGGGCGCCACCAGAAGCCGCGGCCCCGGTACCGGCGTGAAGGGCACCGCCACCTGCAGCTTCGGGTAATAGCTGCCGCCCGCCCGCTCATAGGCGTTGGCCCAGGCATGGTCGAAGACGTACTCGCCGTAGGAATGGCTTTTCAGATAGGCGGGCACCGCGCCCACCATGCGGCCGGCGCCGTCATAGGCGGCGAGATGGCTGGGCTGCCAGCCGGACTTGCCGGTCGCCGATCCCGATTCCTCCAGTGCCGACAGGAAGGCGTGAGAGAGGAAGGGATTGCCGGGACCGGCGCAGGCGTCCCAGCCCTGCTGGTCCGCCTCGTCGATCCCGGTCAGAACCTTGACGGTGATGGCATCGTTGCCGTCGGGCATGCATGCGTCTCCTTGAACACTGGCAAGGAGGTAGGCCTCATGCCGCATTACAGCAAGACGCCGTCACCGCCGTAAATCCCTCAGGCCACTTCCCTCACGCCACCTCAAGGATCGCGTCGACCTCGACCGCGACGTTGCCGGGCAGCGACGGGGCGCCGACGGCGGCGCGGGCATGCTGGCCGGCCTCGCCGAAGACGTCGCGCATCAGCTCCGACGCGCCGTTGATGACCAGCGGGTGGTCGTGGAAGTCGGCGCCGGAATTGACGAAGCCGCCCAGCCGCAGCACGCGGGTGACGCGGTCAAGGTCGCCGCCCAGCGCGGCCTTGGCCTGGGCCAGGATGTTCAGCCCGCACAGCCGTGCGGCTTCCTTGCCCTGCTCGACCGTGAAATCCTGGCCGACTTTTCCGATGAACTTGCGCTCGCCGTTCCAGACCGTCACCTGGCCCGAGATATAGAGGGTGTTGCCCGAACGGGTGTAGGGCACATAGGCGGCCACCGGGGCGGCAGCCTGCGGCAACTCGATGCCCAGCTCCGCCAGGCGTGCGTCGATCCGACCGGTCATGATGCTTCTCCCTTCCCTGCTTTGGCCCGCGTCGGGGCCATGCGTTCGATGTTTGGAACATGGTTTGGAGCCCGACCATAGCCGTGCCTGCCGGGCGGTGGGAAGATTCTTGCCGCCCGGCATCCCGGCAGAACCGTCCGTCAGCGGCAAAAGATTCCGGGAAACTTTTTCGGACGCTGGGCCCGAACGCCTGGGCCCAACCCTGCCCTTTTTGCCGACCTATTTTTATTCCACAGCAAAATCAGTGACTTATGGCACAAAACGCGAGTTGGCACGGCGCTTGAAAGAGTGGTGTCAGGAAAACGCACGTTGCCTCGCCGGTCAAATGACCAGGGGCGGGGACAGCCTCAGAAGGAGACTAGGACCATGGCCGGAAATGTGACCCTGACCGCTTCGATGCGCACCAACCTGCTGCAGCTGCAGAGCACGCAGGCCGGTATCGACAAGAAGCAGAACATCCTGTCGACGGGCAACAAGATCAACTCGGCTCTGGATGGTCCTACCGCCTTCTTCGCCGCCAAGGGTCTGAACCAGCGCGCCGGCGACCTGTCCTCGCTGAAGGACGCGATGGGTCAGTCGATCAGCACGATCCAGGCCGCCGACAAGGGCCTGACCTCCATCGACTCCATGGTCGACCAGGCCAAGGGCCTGACCACCGCCGCCTATGCGGCGCTGGGCAATGACGCCGCCTCCATCGCCACCCGCAAGTCGCTGGCCTCGCAGTTCAACACCCTGAAGGACCAGATCGACAAGCTGGCCGCCGACAGCGGCTATCAGGGCAAGAACCTGATCAACGGCAACGGCATGAGCATGGACAGCACCAGCTCGTCCCGTGCCGCCGTCAACACCATTGTCGGTGTCGACAACGCCCGCGTCACCAACGTCATCTCCGCCGACACCTACGCGATCCGCATCAAGGGCGACGGCTCGGTCGAAGGCAAGACCGCCGACATCTCCACCGCGGAGAACGCGCATGGCCTGGTCGGGCTGAAGCTGTCGGGCACGATGTCCAGCACGCTGGGCAGCTTCTCCGACGTCCAGATCGAAGTGCGCGGCGCCAACGGCCGCACCCGTGACTTCATCGTCAAGGACGGCGACGAGAGCCGCACGATCTCCTACTTCGACAACACCCAGACGATCGAAGCCAAACTGCAGACGGCGGCGACCTCGACGCAGGCCCAGGTCTCCACGGTGAACGTCAGCGGCACCATCGAGGAAGGCGACATCTTCTCGATCACGGTGGAAGGCCAGTCCTTCAGCTACACCGCCACCAGCGGCGACGTCTCCGTCGGCCAGAATGCCGCCCTCAACGTTGCGACCAGGCTGCAGGCCTCGATCAGCGGCGCCATCGCGGGTAGCGGCCGTCTGGCCGGTAAGGATGTCGCCACCGCCTCCGTCGGCAGCAGCGGCACCATCACCCTGACCGGCAACACCACGGCCGGCGTGGTTCGCGAGATGACGGTGACGACCAGCGCCACCAACGCGCTGACCAAGAAGATCTCTGAGAGCTTCGCGTCGGGCACCATCGTGTCCTTCACGGTCGACCGCCGCCTGCTGGAAGCGGCGAACAACCAGGGCAACGGCATCTCGACCATCGAGAAGAAGGTCGACCTGCAAATCCAGGTCACCAACTCCAACGGTGCCCAGGTCACCCGCGACGGCATGAACGGCCGCGGCGACGGCAAGCTCGAAGGTGGCGAACAGTCCTTCACCTTCGACAGCGGTACGGTGCGCCTGAACGTCGACGCCAAGACCATCAAGCAGGCCGCCTCGGCGAACTGCTCGGCCAACATCGTCACCAAGCAGATCTCCGACGCCAACACGTCGAACGACATCACCGTCCAGTTGAACGAACGCAACACCAACTCGATCACGGTGAACGCGGTCAACCTGTCGACCAGCGGCCAGGGCCTGCAGATGGATGCGGCGCAGAACGGCTGGATGGACCGCTCCGACATCGACAAGGCGGTCGCCGGCCTGGATCATGCCAAGGCGACGATCCGCTCCGCCTCGCAGAACCTGTCGACCAACCTGAACATCATCACGACCCGCGAGAGCTTCACCAAGGAGTTCAGCGACGTGCTGACGGAAGGCGCCAGCAAGCTGACGCTGGCCGACCAGAACGAGGAAGGCGCAAGCCTGCTGATGCTGCAGACCCGGCAGCAGCTGGGCACCATCGCCCTCTCGCTGGCCAACCAGTCGCAGCAGTCGATCCTGCGCCTGTTCTGATCGGAACGGCAATCAGGCACGCGAAGAGGGGCGCCCCGGCCGGGGCGCCCCTCTTCGTTTCGGGCCGTTCCAAACCCGCCCTATCCAAGTTCCGATGGGCGCCTGTCAGCGCCGCCGCAGGGCCTCCCCGATCAGCGCCCGGGCGTCGGCGGCCAGCGCGGCCCGGCCTTCCGCCCGCGTGTACATCATGTGGCCGCCGGGATGCACCGTCACCGAAACCCGGCCGCGCTCCCCCTCCGGCAGTTCCAGCCTGGATGCAACCCAGCGCGACGCCATGTAGGGCGTGATCAGGTCGGTGCGGCCATGGACGATCAGCACCCGCAGCGCCGGCTGCAGGGTCAATGCCGTCTGCAGCGCGTCGACGGCGCTCGGCACCGTCATGCGCGGCCATTCCCAGTTCCGGTTCACCCGGTCGCTGAGCAGCCGGTAAGGCTCGTCCGTCCGCACCCCGAGCGCATCGTGGACATAGGCGGCGAAGGCCGTGGTGTAGGTCGGAATCGTGCCCTTCAGGAAGGGGTCGAACGGCACGCGCGGCGCTCCCGGATCGGGGTCGGGCGCGGTGAAGGTGCCGTCATAGATGCTGAGGATCCGCTCCCGGTCGCGGAGAAGCTCGCGCGTGAAGACGCCCATCGGAACGCGCCCGCGCTGGCGCCGCACGGTTTCCACCGGCAGGCCGGTGATACGCGCCACCTCGGCGAAGACGTCCTTTTCCGCGTCGAGCCGGCCGTAATCGAGCCGGGCCAGTCCGCTCAGGTAAGGACCGAGCGCGAAACGCTCCGCCGTTTCGGCCGCCTGTTCCGGCGTGCCGGCCGTGCGCCCCAGCGCCGCGGCGGAGGCGGCCATCGACGGCAGCTTCAGGGCCGGGCCAAGGATGCCGTCCTCGTCGATGGCGGCGAAATCGACGACCGGCGAAACCAGGATCAGGCCGTTCACCGCAAGCCCGACCCGCTCGATCAGCTCGTCCGCCATCTTGGCGATGCGGAAGCCGCCATAGCTCTCCCCCGCCAGGAAGGTCGGCGACGACCAGCGGCCATTGCGGGTCAGCCACAGCCGGACGATCTCCGCCATCGACCGCGCATCGCCCTCCACCGACCAGAAGCGCTTCTCCGCCTCCTCGGGCTTCAGGGCGCGGCTGAAGCCGGTGCCGACCGGATCGATGAAAACCAGATCGGTGAAGGCCAGCCAGCTGTCGGGATTGTCGACCAGCGGCGCCGGCGGTCGCGGCAGGGCTCCGTCCGGCCCGAAGGCGACGACCTTCGGACCGGCGGCGCCCAGATGCATATAGGCCGATGCCGCCCCCGGTCCGCCGTTGAAGACGAAGGTGACCGGACGCGGACCGTCGGACGGGTCCTTCGGTTCGGCGGTGTACGACACCGTGAAGATGCGGCCCGCCAGCTCCTCCTTCGCGCCGTCGCGAAGCGGCAGGAACTCGGCCGTCGCGCCATAGGCCAGCGCCCCGCCCGGCAGGGGCAGGCTGTGCTGGGTGACGCTGCGCTGGGGGTCGAAGCCCTGGAGGCTGTCGGCTTTGCGGCTTTCGGAATTGCGGCCCTCCGAATTATGGCCTTCCGAATTATGGTCGGCCGGCTTTGCCGCATCCGCCTTTTCCGCTTCGGTCGTGCCGCCTTCCGGCCGGTCCGCCGCTGCGGCGGAACCGGGGAGCAGCGGCGGCATCAGCAGGGCCGGGAGCAGGGCCATCGCCAACAGACGTGACAGGCTGCGGGAGCGGGAAGGCGCGGACAGGAGCGGCATCTGGGCATCCAAGACAGTTTCTGCGGGGCGGTCTCCAGCGACCGCATATTGCGGTCCCGCTCGCGATCCGCAACCGGCCCACGGCGCGGTGCCATTTTTAGGACATGTCTTTTTCCGGCGACGGCGCAACGCCGGCCTTGCCGGTTGCGCTGCGCGATACAAACTGATTAACCCGAAAAGGTAACATCTTCCGGGTTAGAGTTCTTTCATTGCCCATCCGGGCCAACTTTGACGGGATCCCGCCGACATGCTTCTTCCCCGGCACGCCACCATACGCGCACGGCTGTTCCTCGGCTTCGGCGCGGTGCTTGTGCTTCTGATCAGCCTGACCGTCATCGGGGTCCGCGAGGTGCGGAAGATCGATGCCGATCTGACCCGGATCAACGACGTGAACAGCGTCAAGCAGCGCTACGCCATCAACTTCCGCGGCAGCGTGCATGACCGCGCGATCGCGCTCCGCGACGTGGTGCTGACCAGCGATGCGACGACCCTGTCCGCCGTCCTGGCCGACATCGACCGGCTGGCCGCCTTCTATGACCAGGCCGCCAAGCCGCTCGACGCCATGTTCGCGACCATGACCGACATCGAGCCGGAAGAGCGGGCCATGCTCGCCGGCATCAAGGAGATCGAGGCGAAGACCCTGCCGGCGATCAAGGCCGTCACCGCCGCGCGCAAGGCGGGTGACATGGCCGCGGCGCAGAAGGCCCTGATGCAGGACGCCCGTCCCGCCTTCACCGAGTGGCTGAAGCGCATCAATGCGTTCATCGACCTGCAGGAGCACAAGAACCAGCAGATCGCCGCCCGCGCCCGCACGGTGGCCAGCGGCTTCCAGACGCTGATGCTGTCGCTGTGCGCCGCAGCCCTGCTGCTGTCAGGCGCTTTCGGCCTGTGGACGGTGGCGGCCCTGCGCCCGCTGCGCCGCCTGACCGACGCGATGCTGACGCTGGCGCGCGGCGACCTGAGCGTCACCGTGCCGCCGTCCGAGGCCAAGGACGAGATCGGGCAGATCACCGGCGCCGTCGAGGTGTTCAAGGCCAACGCCGTGGAGGCCGACGCCTTCCGCCGACGCCAGGCCGAGGCCGAACATGCCGCCGAGGAGCGCAAGCATGCCGAGATGACGGCGCTGGCCGACCGGTTCGAAAGCGAGGTGAAGGGCGTGGTCGACAGCGTCGCCTCCTCCTCCACCGAGGTGCGGTCCCTGGCGCAGTCGCTGGCGACGACAGCCGACCATACCGAAACGCAGGCGACCACCGTCGCCGCCGCGTCGGAACAGGCGTCGGTCAATGTCCAGACCGTGGCCGCCGCAGCCGAGGAACTGGCCGCCTCAATCGCCGAGATCGGCCGGCAGATCGGCGAGAGCAGCCGCAAGGCCAAGCAGGCTGCCGATCAGGCCGACGGCACCAACCGCATCGTCGACGGCCTGTCGTCCAAGGCGAACCAGATCGGCGACGTGGTTAACCTCATCAGCTCCATCGCCGGGCAGACCAACCTGCTGGCGCTGAACGCCACCATCGAGGCGGCACGGGCCGGAGAGGCGGGCAAGGGATTCGCCGTGGTGGCCAGCGAGGTGAAGAGCCTCGCCAACCAGACCGCCAAGGCTACCGGCGACATCTCGCAGCAGATCGCCGAGATCCAGACGGCGACCGCCGACGCGGTCCAGGCGATCCAGAGCATCGCCGCCACCATCGGCGAGGTGAACGTCATCGTCGGCACCATCGCCCAGGCGGTCGACGGCCAGAACGCCGCCACGATGGAGATCGCCCGCAACGTCCAGCAGGCGGCGGCCGGCACCAACGAGGTCTCCTCCTCGATCGGCGGCGTCCTGCAGGCGGCTTCGGAAACCGGAAGCGGCGCCAGCCGCCTGCTCTCCTCGTCCGGGGAGCTGTCGAAGCAGGCCGAATTGCTGCACGCGCAGGTCGACCGCTTCCTCGGCAGCGTGCGCGGCAAGGTCTGAGGCCGGCACGATCCGATCCCGTCACCCAGGGGGGTGGGGCAAAAGGTAGCAAAGCCCACGCTTGCCGGTTGCGGCCGGGGAGACTAGGAAGTCTCCGGCCGCTGCAGGTTCCGCGCGTGCCATCCGCCGGATGCATCCTTCGACCGCCGCCCCCCTCTACCGCCGCCCCCTTCGACCGCCATTGAGCCCGCCATGATCGACAGCGAGAGCAACGACATCGTCGATTACGGCCGCCTCGTCTGGAGCGACGATCTGGTCCTGGGCGTCAACTCCATCGACGAGCAGCATCGCGAATGGATCGCGCTGGTCCAGGCCTTCGAACGCGCCGTCACCGAAGGACGGCCGGCCGAGGAGATGCGCAGCACCCTGGCCGCCGCCGTCGCCTATACCGAGTCGCATTTCGCCGACGAGCAGCAGGTGATGGAGGAGGCGGGCTATCCCTTCCTCGACGATCACATCGGCCAGCATCAGCTCGCCTGGGACCGGGTGCATGCCTTCGCGTCCGGCGAGGTGGCCGACGAGGAAATGCGGCGGAGTCTGGCCGAATTCCTGCCGCAGTGGCTTATGCTGCACATCAACACCGCCGACCGCCAGTTCGCCCGCTGGCTGAAGGGTACCATGGCGCCCGGCACCGCTTCCGGTGGTCCGGCCGGACCCGATGGCCGGGTGTTCGGCGACATTCCCGTCTGAATCCAGCGTCGATCCCGGCCGATCCGGTCCCCCCGCCGTTGCGAATCGGCGGAAGCGCCGCTACACAGGGGGCATCCGCGCGAGCCATCCCGTTTTCCGGAGCGTTCTTCCATGTCGACCCTGCCCGATCAGGCCACCATCGCCGCCACCGCGGCCAAGATCCTGCTGGAGATCAAGGCGCTGCACTTCAACGCCGAGACGCCCTTCATCTTCACCTCGGGCTGGGCGAGCCCGGTTTACACCGACTGCCGCCGCATCGTCTCCTTCCCGCGCGCCCGCAAGGCGCTGATGGATTTCGCCGTCGCCACCATCGAGCGCGAGATCGGCTATGAGGCCATCGACGCGGTGGCGGGCGGCGAGACCGCCGGCATCCCCTTCGCCGCCTGGATCGCCGACCGGCTGGAACTGCCGATGCAGTATGTGCGCAAGAAGCCGAAGGGCTTCGGCCGCAACGCCCAGATCGAGGGCCTGCTGACCGAGGGGCAGCGCGTCCTGCTGGTCGAGGATCTGGCGACCGACGGCAAGAGCAAGGAGAACTTCGTCACCGCGCTGCGCAACGGCGGCGCCCAGGTGACCGACACCTTCGTGATCTTCCACTACGGCATCTTCCCGCAGTCGAAGGTCAACATGGACGCCATCGGCGTCCGTCTGCACGCGCTGTGCACCTGGTGGGACGTGCTGAAGGTCGCCCGCGACAACCGCTATTTCGACGAGAACACCCTGTCGGAAGTCGAGAAGTTCCTGAACGACCCGGTCGGCTGGTCCTCGGCCCATGGCGGAAAGTCGAGCATGTGATGCCAAATGGGGGCGGGGAAACGGTCCCCGCCCCCGGCTCCGCCGGTTGCCGTCAGGCCATCAGCGCCTGGATCCTGTCTCGGAAAGCCGCCTCGTCGAAAGTGCCGTCGTTGGCGGTTGAAATCCAACCGGGCAGAGCCGGGTGCCAGAACGGGTTGTAGAGGATCACCGACTTCTTCCTGTTCAGCATTCCACCCAGATAGCTGAAGGACGACCGGCTGGTTATCAGCACGTCTGCGGTCGAAAACAGGGACAGGCAATCGAGCGCCTCGGCATTCGCCATGATCGTCGCGTTCGGGATGGCGGCGAACTCTTCGATTTTCGATTCCTCGGGGCTAATCCGCTTCGGCTCCCCAATGGATTTTTCGATCCCGTTCTCGCCGGGCTTTAGCTCGACCTCCTTGGTCGGTATCTCGGTGTGAATTTCGAAGCTGCAGGGAACGCCCATTTCCTCCAGCAGCCGCGAAACGCGCAGCGATGCCTTGATGTAATAATCGTTCGGCAGCATGCGGTTGGCGGCCACCACCATCATTTCGCCGCGACGGACGTGGACCGCCACGCGCAGCTTCTCCTTGTTCGGAGGCAGATGGGAGAAGGGGGAAATCTCCCTGCAGCATTCGTAGCATGCCGGATGAGCGTCTGTGATGCCGTAGGGAAGCGATATCCTGACGATGATCGGCCGATCGACAGACTGGGCCTGCGCGGTGATGGCCTCCATTGCCTCAGGCGTAATATTGTGAACATTCACGATGTAGTAGGATTGAGGAACGGCAACATCGGATTTGATCGTGAATCGGCGATTGAACGCGTCGACGAAATCCTGGCTCCCACTGTTCTCTTCCAGAGACTTCAAGCCCTGGTAATCGACCTTGGCCAGGGGAGAGTGGATGTAGGGAACCTTCAAGAGCCGCGAAAGAGCATAGATGCCATAAATCCGTTGCAACTGGGCACCGACGCCGTCGGTCATCTTATCATTCTGATAGGTGACTGCGACTTTCCAGGAAGGATTGGAAAGTTCCTGTCCGCTGCTCATGATGCTTCCACTTCTGCAGAGTTCGCCATATGCCCGCCATAGGCGGAATTCCAAAGTCGCGCCCGACCGGACGTGCTTAACACAGCTTCGCAAACTCGAAAATCGGTGACTTAGCCGGGTGGCTGCTCGCAAATACCTGACGGATGGGGGGCCGCATTGACTCCGATCGCCGCCTCCTGGTCCGGCCGGGGTCGGTGGTTGAATCGCACGCGGACGATTTCACACCGCCCCTGCCCCTCCACACCGCCGCCATCGCCATCGCAGGGGCGGCGGTCCAGCACCTCGAAGGAAAGCGTCGACAGCCCGTCGCCTGTCGGGATTTTCCCGGTGGACCAAAGCTCCTGAAAGACGCGGCGGTTGACGAGCGAGATCGGTGACGGGGTCGCATCCGGCGTGAAGCCGTCATTGTCATGGTCGAGCGGCTGGAAGCGGCCCTTGCGCCGGCCGGTGGGAATGCGGCGCGCCCGGATGCGCAGCGCGAAGTCGAAATCCTCGTATCCCCAGCCCCAGAACTGGTTGGAATAGCCGTCGACCTGCCGCATGACGCCGTTCGGCATCAGCAGCGCGCCGCCCATCGTACTTTCCAGATTCGTCGTCACCGTCCGATCCGATCGCCCCGGCGCCACCGGCCGCTGCTCCGCCCCGAACCAGAGGATGGGCGTGGGGCAGTCGGCCCAGGAATAGTCGGCATCGACAGGCAGGTAATCGACGTCGTGCAGACAGGTGTAGTCGCTTTCCCCCTCCCCAAGAAGGAAGCCGGCATTCTTCAGCGCGCCCCGGTTGAAGGGAAGCCCAGCCTCCTGCTCCACGATGGTGATGCGATAATCGACCCTCGGCACGAGCCGGTCGAGATAGGCGCTCACCCACGGAACGAACTGCCGCAAATGGCTTTCCCGGTCCCGATAAGGGACGACGATGTGGAGCCGCGCGGCCGCGTTGTCGCCGGTCGTCATGTCAGTTCTTCCCTTCCTGTGCGGCGGATGGCGAACCGCTGCTGCCCTCGGCCGCGATGGCGAGCGAGCGCGGCTGTCCGCCCGCAAGATGAATGTCCCACATCGCCCGATAAGCCGCCTCGAGATGCCGGGTGAATCGCGGGGTGTCGAACAGCGGACAGGTCTGCCGATTGCGCATCAGCCGCTCCCGCAGGCCGCGGAGCCGTTGGGGCGAGCGGGCGAGGTCGACCGCCGCCGCCTCATACGCCTCCTGCCCGTCGACGATCAGCTCCGGCAGTCCCACAGCCCGGAGTAAGCTTGCCGCCACGCGCCCGGCAAAGGTCGTCCCGCGCCGCGTCAGCACCGGCAACCCCGCCCACAGCGCGTCGCTGGCCGTGGTGTGCGCGTTGTAGGGGAGCGTATCGAGAAACAGGTCCGCCAGCCGATGGCGCGCCAGATGCTCGGCATGGGGGATCGGGCCGGCGAAGACGAGGCGGCCGGGATCGAGACCACGGTCCTCGCCCTCGCGGCGCAGGTTGGCCGCCACCTGCGGATTTCCGGCATAGAGCCACAGGACGCTGCCCGGCACCGCCGCGAGGATGCGAGCCCAGCCGTCGAACAGGGCGGGAGTCAGCTTGTAGGCGCTGTTGAAGCAGCAGAAGACGACTCCATCGGCCGGCAGCCCGCAATCCGCGCGCGCCGGGGTGGCGGCGGCGATGGCACGGCGGCGGTCGTTGGGCTGGTAGCAATCCGGCAGCCGCACCACCCGCTCGGTGAAGAATGCCTCCTCGCCCTCCGCGATCACATCGGGGTCGGCGAGGATGTAATCGACATAGTCGGCCCCCAGCGTGCCCGGATAACCCAACCAGTTGACCTGCAGCGGAGCCGGACGGGCAGCCAGGATCGACGTCCGCGAAAAGGTGGTGAAGCCTGTCAGATCGACCAGAATGTCGATACCGTCGGCCGCGATGACCTGCGCCGCATCGGCGTCGCCATGGCGGTACAGGTCGACGAACCGCTCGATTCCCCGCTCGAAACGACGGCGCAGCGGGCTGCCGTCGTCGGTGCCGGTCGAATAGGCGGTGACGGCGAAGCGGGACCGGTCATGCGTTTCCAGGGCATCCACCATCAGGTGGCCCATCGCATGTTCCCGGAAATCCGACGACAGATAGCCGATCCGCAGACGGCCATCCCGCGGAAGCGCGGCGGGCCGGGGGACGGGCCGGGGGACGGGAACCGCGCCGCGGGCCTTCGCCGCCGCCCAGCGGGTAGCGGCCGATTGCTGGTCGGCAAGGGTCGAGGCGCAGGACAGGACGTCGAACGGGGATACACCCTCCGCCCCCTCCCTCACCCGGCTGAGAAGCAGCGCCTCCAGACCGTCCAGGTCACGCCAATCGCAAAGCAGCCTCTGCTGGTGAACCAACTGGCCCAGCGCCGCGCCGTGGCCGGGAACCAGCCGCAGCACCCGTCGGCAGGCCTCCGCCGACACCGCGCTCCAGCCGCTCATCGCGGCGGCCATCGCCAGATCGACACAGGCATCGGTATCGTCGGGAGCCACGGCGACGGCATTGCGCAGGGCGGCGACCGCGAGATCGGGGCGGAATGCCTCCGCCAGAACACCGGCAAGCCGCCGCCATGCCTCGGCATTCAGCGGCTGCCGGACGAGCAGGCTTCTCAGGATCGCCAGCGCGCCGTTGGACTCGCGCAGGATCGACAGGACCTGAGCCAGATTGATCTCCACGACCGGAAAATCCGGCTGCAGATCCAACGCCGCGCGATACCCGGCGACGGCCTCGCGCAGGCGGCCGAGTTCCCGCAGGGCGTTGGCGAGATTGTTGTGCGCGGCCGGATTGGACGGTTCCAGCCGGGCGGCGGCGGCGGCGGCGCGCCAGGCGTCCTCACGGAGGCGCATCGCATGTGCCGCATTGCCCAAAGCCAGCCAGCTCCGCGCACTCGACGGATCGAGCGCCACTGCGGGACGGCCGGCGGCGACCGCTTCGGCGGGACGGCCGGTGGCATGGAGCAGGCAGGTCAGGTCGTGCCGGATGCCCGCGTCCAGGGGCGCCAACCCGATGGCCTTGCGGAAAGCCGCTTCCGCCTCCGCATTCTGGCCAAGGTGATGGAGCGCCACGCCCAGCCTGGACAGTGCCGAGGCGTCGGAGGGGGAGAGCCGCGCCGCCTCCCGGTGCGCGGCCACCGCCTCGGCGAAGCGTCCGAGATCCTGCAGGGCGACGCCGAGATTGTTGTGGACCTCTCCCAGATGAGCATGGGTCGCCAGAACCTTGCGGTAATGAGGTTCCGCGTCCTGCGGCCGTCCCTGGCTGTGCAGGGCCAGCGCCAGACCATAATGGGCATCGACCGAATCGGGCACGACCCGCAGCGCCGCCGCATAGACCGTCGCCGCGGCATCCCAGCGGGCCATGCCGGCCATCGCCGCGCCGAAATCGAGATAAACCTCCGGATCCTTGGCGATGGCCAACGACTTCTGGAACAGGATCACCGCCTCGCGCGCCCGGCCCAGCCGCAACTCCACGACGCCCAGCCGGTGCAGGGCCTTCGGGTTCTGCGGCTCGGCCTCCAGCACCTTGAGATACAGGTCCCGGGCCTGCTGGAAATCGCCGCTTCTCTCCATCGCGGCGGCACGGGCGAAGCTGGTCATGCGCAGGCGTCCGGTGCTTGCGGTTGGCGCGGAAGGGTGACGCCCCTGTCTGCCATAGCCGGCCCTAATCGCGCCAGCGGGTGTGTTCCATGATGCGGGGAATCCCGGCCGGGCGGCGGTCGTCCCCCCATTGCGAGATGTCCGGCACCACGGTCACGCCATGACGGCGGCCAAGCAGGCTGAGAATGCTCTGGTCGTGACGATGGTCGCGAAAATCCGGGTGGTTCGGCAGTCCGCATTCGTTGGGCGCGTCGGTGACCAGCCGGGCGTCCTGGCAATGCCGCAGCCATTCCGCGATGAAGGCCATGCTTTCGGGGCCGCGCTCGCACACGACGAAGCTGGCGAGGATCTGCGGCGCCTGGGTATAGGCCGGCTGGTCCAGCCCCATGAAATGGAAACAGTCGCGTTTCGTCCAGACGCTGTTGCGGTGGTGGTCCTCCAGCGTGAACAGCAGCACCGGCAGATCGCGCCGCTGGCGGCAAAGCTCGATAACCGGATCGGCGCTGTGGACGAAATGGGCGCCGCTGTCGCTGTAGAACAGCATGTCGCCATCCTGCAGATGCTCGCGCAGCAGGAGATCGATGAAATAGGGCTTCCACAGCCAATATCCGGCCCCGCGCGGCTGCTCCAGGATATGCCGGTTCCGCGCGGCGAACGCGGCGTCGATGTGCCGGCGCCCCATCATGGCCACGCCGTCGAAGCCGCCCACGGAAAGACCGGTCTTCGCGTTGTATTTCTGCGCCGTGGTGAAGGCCCCGTCGGCATAGTTCAGCAGCACCCGCTTCATCGCGACGTTCTCCTTGCCGCTCAAAGGCGGCTTTCGATCCATTCGGCCAGACGGTAGGCGTCGAAATAGAAATCCTCCGCGCCGAGGAAGGGCGGCGTGCTGCGATAGCGGCGATAGGTGTCGTAATCGTCGTCGGCGGCCAGGATGGCGTCGATTGCCTCCTCGTCCGAGGAATAGCGCGACACGTCGATGAAGCTGCCGGCGGCGACATCGCGCAGGACCCCCGGATCGCCCCAGTAAAGCGGCACGGCGCCCGCCTGGAAGGCGTCAAGGATCTTTTCCGTCAGATAGCCGGGATGGCTCGCATTCTCGAAGGCGAAGGCGAAACGGTAACGGGAAAAGACCCGGATCTTCGGCAGCCAGCCCATCTTCACCACGCTGCCGGTGTTGTTCAGCAGCCAGCCGACCGAGTCCACATGCCGCCGGGCGCATAGCATCTGGAAGAAGTCGTTACGCCGGGCGCAGTTGGGATTCTTGTAGAGGAAGGCGCAGAATTTCCGCTTCGCCGCCTCATCCCGCGTCGGCGGCACCGGCGGCAGGACGGGATGGCAGAAATGCGGCGTCGCCCCCTCGCGCCTGTGGTCCCAGGCATGCATGACGTAGAGCGGCAGGCGGTAATGCCGGGGATCGTCGATGCGGTCGAACGATACCGACATGTCGACGCCGTCGAGCGGAGGCCGCACATTCTCGCCGGTGAAGAACATCGACCGGGCGGTCCGCGCCTCGCGGTGGCGGGTGCCGAACACCGACACGATGGCGAGATCGCTGTCGTTGTCGACGACCGATACGTCGAAGCGGGCGGACAGGATATCCATGAAGAAATTGGCCGCCGGGTCGAATTCCGGCCAGAAGTCGAAGAAGGCGATCTTCAGCCGCGGCTTCGCCCCGCGTCCGCCGCGGTCCGGCCCATGCAGCAGAAAGCGGTCGAGACGCGCCGGATCCTGATGGGAAGACGCCAGAAATTCCGAAAGGAAATCCCTGGTCCGCTGATCGATCATGCCCAAAACGCTCCCGCACGCACTGCTTGCCGCAAGCGGCCCCCTGCCTCGGACAAGCTCGGCGGCCACACCGTAATTTTGCCACCGCCCGCTTGCCAGCGCTATTTTCGGAACCATCGCGCGGTACTTGGCCGGCGAAGCGGTTTCGCAGTTGCACATGACGCATGCGAGCGGTCCTTGACCGTACGGCCTGCGCCGCTAATATCCGGCGCCATGGACGTCTCTGTACGGATCCCGATGATGATGCGCGCACCGGCGCATCGCGCGCGAATTACCGGCCCGGCTCTCTGAGGAGGGCCGGGATCGAGACCTTATGTGCGTCGGGTGGCAGGAACCAGCCGCCCGATGGTGACGCCTTCCCCCAGGGATCCGATATGACCCGCGATTACAAATCGACCGTCTTCCTGCCGCGCACCGACTTCCCCATGCGCGGCGGCCTGCCGACCAAGGAGCCCGAGCTGCTGAAGCGCTGGGCCGAGATGGACCTGTTCGGCAAGCTGCGCGCCGACGCCAAGGGCCGGAAGAAGTTCGTGCTGCATGACGGCCCGCCCTATGCCAACGGCAACATCCACATCGGCCACGCCGTCAACAAGATCCTGAAGGACGTGATCGTCCGCTTCCGCCAGATGCAGGGCTTCGACGCCGACTATGTCCCCGGCTGGGACTGTCACGGCCTGCCCATCGAATGGAAGATCGAGGAGAAGTACCGCAAGGCCGGCAAGAACAAGGATGACGTGCCGCTCATCCAGTTCCGCGCCGAATGCCGCCAGTTCGCCGAGGAATGGGTCGGCATCCAGGCCGCCGAGTTCCGCCGGCTGGGCGTGGAGGGCGACTGGAAGCACCCCTACGCCACCATGACCTTCCCGGCCGAGGCGCAGATCGTCCGCGAAATCCACAAGTTCGCGATGAACGGCGGCCTCTACAAGGGCTCAAAGCCGGTGATGTGGTCGGTGGTCGAGAAGACCGCGCTGGCCGATGCCGAGGTGGAATACCACGACCACACCTCCACCACCGTCTTCGCCCGCTTCCCCGTCTGGGGGTCGTCGGCGCCGGAGGTGGACGAGGCCAGCATCGTCATCTGGACGACCACGCCCTGGACCCTGCCGGGCAACCGCGCCATCGCCTATGGCGACGAGATCGAATATGCGACCTTCAAGGTCACGGCGGTCGCCGAGGGCAGCAAGGCGGTGGTCGGCGAGCGCCTCGTGCTCGCCACCGCGCTGGCGGAAAGCGTGCTGAAGGAAACAGGCATCACCGAGTGGAAGCAACTGCACCGCTTCCCCGGTTCGCGCCTCGCCGGCACCTACTGCCGCCACCCGCTGAACGGCAAGGGCTACGACTTCAAGGTGCCGCTGCTGGCCGGCGACTTCGTCACCACCGACGCCGGTTCGGGCTTCGTCCACATCGCTCCCGGCCATGGCGAGGACGACTTCCGCCTGGGTCAGGCCAACGGCATCGAGGTGCCGCAGACGGTGGGCGAGGACGGACGCTATTACGCCCATGTGCCGCTGTTCGCCGGTTTGGCGGTCTACACCGACCAGGGCAAGTCCGGCCCGGCCAATAAGGCGGTGCTGGAAGCGTTCGACGAAGCCGGGTCGCTGCTGGCCAGCAACCGCATCAAGCACAGCTATCCGCACAGCTGGCGCTCCAAGGCGCCGCTGATCTTCCGCACCACGCCGCAGTGGTTCATCTCGATGGAGACGAACGATCTGCGCAAGGTGGCGCTGCAGGCGATCTCCGACACCCGCTGGGTCCCGACGCAGGGCGAGAACCGCATCCGCTCGATGATCGAGAGCCGTCCGGACTGGTGCATCAGCCGCCAGCGCGCCTGGGGTGTGCCGATCGCCCTGTTCGTCCGCAAGGCGACCGGCGAGATCCTGCGCGACGAGGCGGTGTTCGCCCGCATCGCCGACATCTTCCAGCAGGAGGGTGCCGACGCCTGGTTCGCCCGCGACCCGCAGGACTTCCTCGGCAACGCCTATTCCGCCGAGGAGTTCGAGCAGGTCCGGGACATCGTCGATGTTTGGTTCGAGTCGGGCTCCTCGCACGCCTTCGTGCTGGAACAGCGGCTGGAGGAGCTGGCTTGGCCGGCCGATCTCTATCTGGAAGGCTCCGACCAGCATCGCGGCTGGTTCCACTCGTCGCTGCTGGAAAGCTGCGGCACGCGCGGTCGGGCGCCCTACAACGCGGTGCTGACCCACGGCTTCGTGCTGGACGAGCAGGGCCGCAAGATGTCCAAGTCGCTGGGCAACGTGGTGGCCCCGCAGGAAGTCTGCGACCAGTACGGCGCCGACATCCTGCGCCTGTGGATCATCAACTCCGACTATTCGGAAGATCTGCGCATCGGCAAGGAGATCATCAAGACCCAGGCCGACCTGTACCGCCGCCTGCGCAACACGCTGCGTTACCTGCTGGGCGCGCTCGCCGACTACACCCCGGCCGAGCGGATCGACGCCGCGCAGATGCCGGAGCTGGAGCGCTGGGTCCTGCACCGCCTGTCGGAGCTGGATGCGCAGGTGCGCGAGAAGGTCGAGGCCTACGACTTCCACGCCCTGTTCGTGGCCCTGCACAACTTCTGTGCGGTGGAGCTGTCGGCCTTCTATTTCGACGTCCGCAAGGACAGCCTCTATTGCGACCCGGTCGATTCGGTGCGCCGCCGGTCGGTGCGGACGGTGATGGAGCATCTGTTCTCCACCCTCACCGCTTGGCTGGCCCCGATCCTCTGCTTCACCGCCGAGGAAGCTTGGCTGGCGCGTCCGGAGGGTCTCGGCTGGACCGAGGAAAGCGTGCATCTGCGCGGCTTCCCGGAGGTCCCGGCGGAGTGGCGCAACGACGCTCTCGCCGCCAAGTGGGAGTCGGTGCGCAACGTCCGCCGCGTCGTCACCGGCGCGCTGGAGCTGGAACGCGCCAACAAGACCATCGGCTCGTCGCTGCAGGCCGACCCGACCGTTCATGTCGACTCGGCGACCAAGGCCCTGCTGGCCGACGTCGATTTCCAGGACGTCTGCATCACCTCCGCCATCGAGGTGACGGACGCGGCGGCGCCGGAAGGGGCCTTCACCCTGGCCGACGTCCCCGGCATCGCCGTCGCCCCGGCGCTGGCCGAAGGCGAGAAGTGCGAGCGCTGCTGGAAGGTCCTGGAGGAAGTCGGCACGGTCGCCGATCACCCGACGCTGTGCGTCCGCTGCTCCGACGCGGTGGCATGAGGCCAGTTACCACATCCGCGGCTCTATTCCCTCTCCCCCCCGGGGAGAGGGTTAGGGTGAGGGGGATCCGCTTGCCGGACACCTCTCGCCGCGCATCCCCGTCACCCCGGCCCTCTCCCCGGGGGGGAGAGGGAGGATCTGTGGCCCCATGAACGCCTTCGTCGCCAACCAATCCCGCTCCTACTGGCTGTTCGGGCTGATCGTCGCCGTGGTGGTGGTCGTGCTCGACCAGGGCAGCAAATGGTGGATCCTCGAACAGGTCATGCAGCCGGTGCCGCATGTCGTCGAGGTGACGCCCTTCTTCAACCTCGTGCTGGTGTGGAACTTCGGCGTCAGCTTCGGCACCTTCGCCGGCGGCGGGGCGCTGATGCCCTATATCCTCAGCGCCATCGCCGCGGTGATCGCCGTCTGCCTGATCTTCTGGCTGCGGCAGGCAGAACGGCGGCTGATCGCGCTGGCGCTGGGCTTCATCATCGGCGGGGCGGTGGGAAATGTCGTCGACCGGCTGCTGCACGGCGCGGTGGTCGACTTCCTCGATTTCCATCTCGCCGGCTGGCATTTCTGGGCCTTCAACGTGGCCGACAGCGGAATCAGCGTCGGTGTGGTGCTGCTGTTGATCGACGGACTGTTCGCGGGCCGCGAAAAGTCGTAAGAGTTCCGTCGCCGGTGGCGTTATAACCGCCGGCGAGCGCTGACCATGCGGTCCCGACCTTCGGGCCGGGTCGCTACGACGTGACAGACGACGGGATCTTCCGAACGTGACCAGCATCTCCTCCGCCCTCTCCTCCACCCGGAATCGGCGTCCCCTGGCCCGGCTTCCGCTCATCGGGCTGGCGCTTGCGGCGTTGACGCTCGCCGGCTGCTCGGATGTGCGCCGGTCCATCGGTCTCGACCGCCAGAGCCCCGACGAATTCGCCGTCGTTTCCCGCGCTCCGCTGACGCTGCCGCCCAGCATGCAGGACCTGCCGAAGCCGCGCCCCGGCGCCGCCCGCCCGCAGGACAGCACGCCGACGCAGACGGCGGCCGGCGCCGTGTTCGGCGGCGCCGCGCGCCGCACCGACAAGGCGGCCGGCGAATCGTCCGGCGAACGCTCGCTGGTCGCCCAGGCCTCGGCCCGCGACGGCATCGACCCGAACATCCGCGCCAAGGTCGACCAGGAAACCACCCAGCTGATCGTCGCCGACAAGAGCTGGATCGATTCGTTGCTGTTCTGGCAGAAGCAGGAACAGCCCTACTCGCTTGTCGACCCGGCCAAGGAGCAGCAGCGCCTGCGCGAGGCCCAGGCCCAGGGCAAGTCGCTGGACGGTGCCGCCACCCCGACGATCGAGCGCAAGCGCAAGGCGCCGCTGGAAGGCCTGTTCTAAGCAACGGCCATCCGAACGGCCGTTTCAGCCTTGTCCAAGGCACGACATCACACCAGTTTCCGGGGGCGCCCTTCCCAACGAAGGGCGCCCTTTCGATTCGGACCTCCTGATCCGGGAGCCCTCATGCCTGCCGTCCTATCCGCCCGCCGCCTCGCCGTGGCCGGTCTCCTGGCCCTGACGATGACCGTCGCGGCTCCCTTGGCGCCAACGCCGCTCACCGCCCCGCCGGCTTACGCGGCGGAAAAGGGGGTGTTCTTCCCCGAAAGCTTCACCTTGTCCAACGGCATGCAGGTGGTGGTGATCCCCAACCACCGCGTGCCGGTCGTGACCCACATGGTCTGGTACAAGATGGGAGCCGCCGACGAGGAGCGCGGCCAGTCCGGCATCGCGCACTTCCTGGAACACCTGATGTTCAAGGGAACGGACGTCATCCCGCCCGGCGAGTTCAGCCGCATCGTCGCCAAGAATGGCGGGCGCGACAACGCCTTCACCAGCTACGACTACACCGCCTATTACCAGAACGTCGCCCGCGACCGGCTGGAGATGGTGATGCGGATGGAGGCCGACCGCATGGCCAACCTGAAGCTGACCGACGCGGTGGTCTATCCCGAACGCGACGTCATCATCGAAGAGCGGCGCCAGCGCATCGAGAACGAGCCGGCCGACCGGATCGGCGAGCAGATCAATGCCACCATGTTCGTCCATCACCCCTACGGCACCCCGGTGATCGGCTGGCCGCAGGAGATGTCGACCCTGACGCGGGAGATGGCGGAGCATTTCTACAAGACGTGGTACGCCCCCAACAACGCCATCCTGGTGGTGTCCGGCGACGTCACGGCGGCGGAGTTGAAGCCGTTGGCGGAACGCTATTACGGCGCCATCCCCGCCCGCCCGGTGCCGGAGCGCAACCGCGTGAGCGAACCGCCGCTCACCTCCTCCCGGCAGGTGGTGCTGCGTGACGAGGAGGTGCGGCAGCCGTCGGTTCGCCGCATCTGGACCGCACCGTCCTATCGCCTCGACCCGGACCATCAGGCCTATGCGCTGCAGGTGTTGGCCGAGATCATGAGCGGCGGCACCACCTCGCGCCTCTATCGCAGTCTGGTGGTGGACCAGAAGCTCGCCACCTCGGCCTGGCTCGGCTACGGCCCGACCGCCTGGGACATGGCGACGCTCAGTGTCGGCGCCAGCCCGGCCGCCGGGGTGCCGATGGAGAAGCTCGAATCGGCACTGTGGTCGGAAATCGACAAGCTGCTGAAGTCCGGCGTGACGGAGGAGGAGGTCGCCACTGCGCGCAAGCGCATGCTGGCCGCCGCGGCCTATGCCCGCGACAGCCTGACAGGCCCGGCCCAGACGCTGGGCGCGGCGCTCGCCACCGGGCAGAGCATCGACGATGTGGAAAGCTGGCCGGTGCGCATCGACGCCGTCACCGCCGATCAGGTCAACGCCGCCGCCCGCGCCGTGCTGAGCCAGACCAATCACGTCACCGGCCTGCTGCTGCCCCCGACCGGAAAGGACAGTTGAGGATGAGCGCGCGTCACATTTCCATGCGGTCGGGCATCGCCGCGTTCTTCCTCGCCGTTGTCGCCGTCGCCCTCCCTGGCGCCCTGCCCGCCCACGCGATGGACATCAAGCGCGTGGTCAGCCCCGGCGGGATCGAGGCGTGGTTGGTCGAGGACCACAAGGTTCCGGTTCTGGCGCTGGAATGGGCCTTCGAAGGCGCCGGCGGCACCGACCCCAAGGGCAAGGAGGGGCTGGCGAACCTGACCTCCACCATGCTGGACGAGGGTGCCGGGCCGTACGATTCACAGGCGTTCCAGGCGCGGCTGCAGGACAATGCCATCGCGCTTGGCTTCGATGCCGGGCGCGACGGCTTCAGCGGGTCGATGCGCACCCTGACCGAGCACCGCGACGAGGCGCTGGAACTGACCCGCCTGTCCCTGACCGACCCGCATTTCGCGCCCGAGTCCCTGGACCGCATGCGCGCCTCGATCACGGCCAGCCTGAAGCGCGATCTCGCCGACCCCAACTATGTCGCGCGGCGCCAGTTCTACGCCACCGCCTTCCCCAACCATCCCTATGGCGACGAGATCCGCGGCACGCTCGACAGTTTGCCGACCATCACGCCGGACGACCTGCGCCGCTTCGTGAAGGGCCAGTTCGGCCGCGACCGGCTGGTTGTCGCCGCCGCCGGCGACATCTCTCCGGAGGATCTCGGCAAGGCGTTGGACACGGTGTTCGGCGGCCTGCCGGCAAAGGCCGAGGTGCCGCCCATTCCCGACGTGACGATGTCCGGGCTGGGCCAGACCATCCTGCTGCCGCGGCCGACCGCGCAGACGGTGATGCTGATGGGTCAGCCGGGGGTCAAGCGCGACGATCCCGACTGGTATGCCGCCACGGTGATGAACTATGTGCTGGGCGGTGGCGGTTTCGGCTCCCGCCTGATGGAAGAGGTGCGGGAGAAGCGCGGTCTCAGCTATGGCGTCTACAGCTACCTGATCCCGATGGACCATGCGGCGCTGGTGATGGCCAGCGGCTCGACGGTGAACGCCAAGGCGGGCCAGGCGCTCGACATCATGCGGCAGGAATGGGCCCGCATGGCGAAGGACGGGTTGACCGACCAGGAAATGGCCGACGCCAAGACCTACCTGACCGGCTCCTTCCCGCTGCAGCTCGGCTCGACCCAGGCGATCGCCCGCATCCTGCTGCAGGTGAAGCGCGACAATCTGGGCATCGATTACCTGAACCAGCGCGACCGCTACATCAACGCGGTGACCCAGGCCGACATCAAGCGCGTCGCCCAGCGCCTGCTCGACCCGGCCAAGCTGCTGACCGTGCTGGTCGGCAAGCCGGACGGCGTCTCGCCGACGCGGACGATCGACGGCGGGAGTTGAGGGGTGTCGGCTTCGATTGCCCCCACCCTAACCCTCCCCCGCTCTCAGCGGACCTTCGGTCCGCCTGCCGCGTCAGCACAAAGCGAAGCTTCGTGCGAGAGCTGGGCGGGGGAGGTTAGGTGGGGGTCTAGCTCCCCAAGACTCTACGCCAAATCCGGCTGACTCCCCGGAAAGCGCGGATCACTGGGATCGACGGGATGCCCCGGCACCTTGCCCGGAATGATTCCGATCTGATCCGGCCGCGCGGCATCGTCGCGGTCGCGGTCGTCCTCGCGCTCTTCCAACGGTGGTGTGGCGGGCTTGTCGGACATGGCATCCTCCTGTCGCGTTTCCTGACAGTCACAACAGTCCGTCCGCCGTCCGGTTGCAGGGCTCGGCCGGCGTGCATAGGCCGATAAGCTGCACCAACCGCCGCGTTTTGGCCCGTGGCCGATGCCGGCGGTCGGTGTTAGGCTCCCTGCGCCCCGCAGATGGGCCGCGTCAAAGGACCGCTGACGTCAAGGAGTCCAAAGCATCATGACCGCGCTGACCCGTTCCCCCGCCTGGGCCGCTCTCGCCCGCCACCGCCAGGACATGGCCGGCACGCACATGCGCGACCTGTTCGCCGCCGATCCCGGCCGGTTCAAAGCCTTCTCAATGGAGGCCGCGGGCCTGTTCCTCGACTATTCGAAGAACCGCATCACCCAGGACACGGTCGGCCTGTTGCTCGACCTCGCCCGCCAGCAGGATGTGGAGGGTGCCCGCGCCCGCATGTTCGGCGGCGAGCCGATCAACCTGACGGAAAAGCGCGCGGTCCTGCACACCGCTCTGCGCAACCGCTCCGACCATGCCGTGACGGTCGATGGCCGCGACGTGATGCCGGGCGTGCGCGCCGTGCTGGAGCGGATGGACGCCTTCGCCAATGCCGTGCGCGACGGGGAGTGGCGCGGCTATACCGGCCAGCCGATCACCGACGTGGTGAACATCGGCATCGGCGGCTCCGACCTCGGCCCGGTGATGGCGACGGAGGCGCTGAAGCCCTTCGCCCATGCCCATGTCGCCCTGCATTTCGTCTCCAATATCGACGGCACCCATCTGGCCGAGCAGTTGAAGTGGCTGGATCCGGAGACGACGCTGTTCGTCATCGCGTCCAAGACCTTTACGACTCAGGAGACGCTGACCAACGCCCATTCTGCCCGCCGCTGGTTCCTCGAGACCGCGCAGGACGAGGCGCATGTCGCCAAGCATTTCGTCGCCGTATCCACCAACGAGGCGGAGGTGCGCAAGTTCGGCATCGACCCGGCCAACATGTTCGGCTTCTGGGACTGGGTCGGCGGCCGCTATTCGCTGTGGTCGGCCATCGGCCTGCCGATCATGATCGCCATCGGGCCGGAACGCTTCGCCGAACTGCTGGCCGGCGCCCATGCGATGGACGAGCATTTCCGCACCGCGCCGCTGGAGCGCAACATGCCGGTGCTGATGGGGCTGCTCGGCGTCTGGTACCGCAATTTCTGGGACGCCTCGTCCTACGCGGTGCTGCCCTACGACCAGTATCTGCACCGCTTCCCCGCCTATCTCCAGCAGTTGGACATGGAGAGCAACGGCAAGTCGGTGACCCGCGGCGGCCAGCCGGTGGATTACCAGACCGGCCCGGTGCTGTTCGGCGAACCGGGGACCAACGGTCAGCACGCCTTCTATCAGCTGATCCACCAGGGCACCTCGCTGATCCCCTGCGACTTCATCGCGGCGGCGACCACCCACAACCCGATCGGGGCGGAGGCCGGCGCCCATCACCGCATTCTGCTGTCCAACGTCTTCGCCCAGGCCGAGGCGCTGATGCGCGGCAAGACCGCCGACGAGGTGCGGGCGGAGATGACCAAGGCCGGCAAGCCGGCGGCGGAGGTGGAGGCGCTGGTCCCCCACCGCGTCTTCCCCGGCAATCGCCCCTCCAACACCATCCTGATCCAGAGCCTGACCCCGGCGACGCTGGGCGCCCTGATCGCGCTGTACGAGCACAAGGTCTTCGTCCAGGGCATCGTCTGGGACATCAACAGCTTCGACCAGTGGGGCGTCGAGCTGGGCAAGCAGCTGGCCAACACCATCCTGCCGGAGATGGAGCATGGCCCCGCCGAGGGCGCGCATGACAGCTCCACCAGCGGGCTGATGGCATGGTGGCGGGCGCACCGCTAAGAAACGGCCCGGCTTACGCCGATTAATTGTATGTGTGCGAACGCAATCGGGCGGGAGAGCCTTGCCCCAATAGCGTTCGCAACATCGCCGCCACGCCACGGTTGAAGAGGGAAACGGTCTTTGCACCAACCCTCACAACCGGAGCGACCCAATGTCCACACGCTTGCGCCTCGCCATCCTGATTTACGGCATGATCCAGGGTGTGGTCTTCGGCATAGGCACCGTCCTGGTTCTGGCGGTCCCCAGCTTTTCCGAGCAGGCGATGACGCTGATGCCGGCCGTGGTGATCCTCAGCATCGTGCTTGCAGCACCCATCGCGTGGTTTATGGCCCCGCGGCTGCGGCTGCGCTTCTGGCAGCAGCGGGACCGGCAGCAGGCACCCCGCCGTGTGACGCTGTCCTGACCCTTCAGCCTGCCGCGTCTTCCGCGACCATGGCGAACAGCCAGTCGCGGAAGGCGCGCATCGTCGGCGTCTCCGGCCGCGACTTCAGCGACGTCAGCCAATAGGCGCCCTTGCAGACGGTGACGGCGAAAGGCTGCTCGATCAGGCCCAGCGCCAGCGGCCGGCGGAACATCGACACCGGGGCCAGCGCCACTCCCTCCCCCTGGATCGCCACCTCCACCATCAGAGAGGAGGAGTCGAAGACCGGCCCCTTGATCGAAGGCATCGCCGACGGCTCCAGTCCGGCGGCGGCGAACCAGCCCGGCCATTCGTCCGACCGGTAGGAGCGCAGCAGGGTCTCGCGCCCGACATCGGAGGGCTCGCGCAGACGACGGGCGATCTCCGGCGCACAGAGTACCGACAGCGGCGCGTCGAACAGCCGGACCGCGTCGGTGCCATGCCATGCGCCGTCGCCGAAGCGGATGGCGTAGTCCAGCCCCTCCGCCGCGATGTCGACCCGGTTGTTGTTGGTGGACAGGCGCAGATCGACGAAGGGATGCGCCTCGCGGAAGCGAGACAGCCGCGGCAGCAGCCAGCCGACGGCGAAGGTGCCGACGGCGCCGACCGTCAGCACCTCGCGGAACCGCCCGCCCTCGAACTGGTCGAGCAGGCCGCCGATGCGGTCGAATGCCTCCTCCAGCGTCGGCAGCAGCGCCCGCCCCTCGTCGGTCAGGGCAAGGCCGCGCGGCAGGCGGTGGAACAGGCTGGCGCCCAGCCGCTCCTCCAGCAGCTTGACCTGATGGCTGACGGCGGCCTGGGTCACGCACAGCTCGATGGCGGCGCGGGTGAAACTGAGATGCCGCGCCGACGCCTCGAAAGCGCGCAGGGCGTTCAGCGGCAGATAGGGCCGGACCACGGGTTCCCCGGACGAATGCTTGTTGCCGGGGGTGAGCTAGCACCGAATGGGGGGCGGGCTCCAGGGGGGATGTGGGGGCATCGTCAGCCGACACCCCCACGAAATACTCACCGCCCGGTCAGCACCTTGCGGGTGTGCAGTGCAATCATCCGTTCCTCGTCGGTCGGGATGACATAGACCGGCAGGCGGCTGCCGGGGGCGGAGATCTTCGTCGCATTGGCTTCGTTGGCCGCCGCGTCGATCTCAACGCCCATCCAGGCCAGCTTGTCGCCGACCCGCGCCCGCACCGGGGCGGAGCGTTCGCCGATGCCGGCGGTGAACACCACGGCGTCCACCCCACCCATTGACCCGGCCAGCGCGCCGGTCTCCTTGGCGATGCGGAAACAGAACAGCTCCACCGCCTCCTGCGCATGCGGGTCGCCGCTCTCCAGCAGGACACGCATGTCGTTGGAGATGCCCGACACGCCGAGCAGGCCGGACTTGTTGTACAGCATCTTCTCGATGGCGCCGGCGTCCATGCCCTTGCGCATCAGGTAGATCAGCACGCCGGGGTCGATGGTGCCGCAGCGGGTGCCCATCGGCAGGCCATCCAGTGCGGTGAAGCCCATGGTGCTGTCGACGCTGCGCCCGCCATGGATGGCGCACATGCTGGCGCCACTGCCGAGATGGGCGACGACCACCCGCGAATCGCCCAGTTCCGGCGCGATTTCCGGCAGGCGACGGGAGATGTACTCGTAGGACAGGCCGTGGAAGCCGTAACGGCGCACGCCCTCCTCCGTCAGGTCCCGCGGGATGGCGAAGGTCTGCGCCTGCCAGGGCTGGTTGCGGTGGAAGGCGGTGTCGAAGCAGGCGACCTGCGGCAGCTCCGGATGCGCCTCCGCCAGTGCGCGGATGGCCGCGAGGTTGTGCGGCTGGTGCAGCGGAGCCAGCGGCACCAGACCGTCCAACTCATCCAAAACGGCGGAGGTCAGCAGCACCGGAGCGGCATGGCGGACGCCGCCATGGACGACCCGGTGGCCGGCGGCGATCAGCGTCGCCCCCTCCAGCCGTTCCTCGATCCAGCTCAGCAGGTAGGACAGCAGGGCCGTGCGGTCGCTCGGCTCCCCCGCCCCCCAGCTCTTTTCGGCGAGCGGGCGGCGCTGGGCGTCCTTGGCCTCGAACACCGGCTGGGTGCCGATGCCCGAGATCTGGCCGTTGATGGTGACCACCGGATCCCCGCCGCCATGATCCCGGAACACCGAGAATTTCAGGCTGGAGGAGCCGGCATTGATGACGAGGATCGCGTTGGACATGGCGTCGGGCTTTCTCACTCGGCCGCGGCGGCGGCGCCACGGCGGCGGGCGGCGGCCGACAGGACGGCCACGGCGCAGGACGCCAGACGGGTGCGCACATTGTCGGCGCGGCTGGTCAGGATGATCGGCACGCGGGCGCCCAGCACGATGCCGGCGGCGTCCGCATGGGCCAGGAAGGACAGCTGCTTGGCCAGCATGTTGCCGGCTTCCAGGTCGGGGACCAGCAGGATGTCGGCCTGACCGGCCACGTCGGACTTGATGCCCTTGGTGATGGCGGCCTCGCGGCTGATGGCGTTGTCGAAGGCCAGCGGGCCGTCGAGGATGCCGCCGGTGATCTGGCCGCGGTCGGCCATCTTGCACAGCGCGGCGGCCTCGAGCGTCGAGGGGATCTTGGTGTTGATGGTCTCGACCGCCGACAGGATGGCGACGCGCGGCACCTCGGTGCCCAGCACCTTGGCGAGGTCGATGGCGTTCTGGACGATGCTGACCTTGTCCTCCAGCGTCGGGTAGATGTTGATCGCCGCATCGGTGATCAGCAACGGCCGCGGGTAGGTCGGGACATTCATCACGAAGACGTGGCTGAGACGGCGGCCGGTGCGCAGGCCGGTCTCCTTCTTCACCACCTCGCCCATCAGCTCGTCGGTGTGCAGGCTGCCCTTCATCACCGCTTCGCACTCGCCGGTGCGGGCCAGCCGCACGCCGGTCTCGGCCGAGGCATGGCTATGGGCGACATCGACGATGCGGTAACGCGAGATGTCCAGGCCGAAGGCTTCGGCGACGGAGCGGATCTTGGCTTCCGGACCGACCAGCACCGGGTCGATCAGGTTGGCCTCCGCCGCCTCGACGGCACCGCGCAGCGAGCTTTCGTCGCAGGGATGGACGACGGCGGTCGGCACCGGCGGCAGCGACTCGCACTTCTTCAGCATCAGCTCGTGGCCGTCGTGGCGGATCACCTGCACCTGCGGCAGTTCCGCCGCGGCGCGGCGCACCTTCTCGGTCGGGGCGATCACCTCGGCGATGCCGGTCGCCACGGTCTTGCCGTCCTGGTTGGCGGCGAGGCATTCGAAGACGACCGTCTTGCGCAGCGCGTCCTTGGACTTGGCGGTGACGGTCACGGTGACGATGTCGCCCAGCAGGACCGGACGCTCGAACCGCAGATCCTGGCCGACATAGACGGTGCCGGGGCCGGGCAGCAGGGTGCCGAGAACGGCGGAGATCAGCGAACCCGACCACATGCCATGCCCGACCACCTTGTGGTCGACGGCGTAATCCTCGTCGACATGGGACGGGTTGAGGTCGCCGGACACCGTCGCGAACAGCTCGATGTCGGACATGGTCAGTCGGCGCGACAGGCTCGCCTGCTGGCCGATGTGGATTTCCTCGAACGTGACGTTTTCGATCATGGGGCTGCCGTTCTTGCCGGTCGGAACGAGGCCGCTGCGACCCGCCGGGGCGGCGGAGAGGGCGGCGATGGCGGTGTCCATACTCAATGCTCCTGAAAAGGATCGCGGCGCCCGACCAACGGACCCCGCCTCATCGCGGCGGAAGCCCGAATGCCGGTGACCGGAACGGATGCCTCGTTGGGCCGGGGCATCCGTCGCGGTGGCAGGCCGTATCCTCCCAAGCCCGATTCCCGTTGCCGTCGGCGCCCTTCGGGGGCTTGCCATGGCGACGGGCCGGACTCCGTCTTGTTGGGTTCCGTCGAAGCGGAACCTTCGCCCTCCAAGGAATATCCAAGGAGTGTGCTTGTGCGAAAGCAATAGCCCCTATGGCGAGGGGGCCCAATGACCTACATCAATAAAGTCGCCAAGCTATTGTTGCAGCTGGGTTACTGGGATCGTTTCGGTGCAGTGAGCAGCCGCAGCATAACCGAAACTTGCGCGGACGCGGACGGGAAAAGCGGACCCGCCGGCAGGACTGCCACCATTGCGCGCTGCGGTATGGAGGAACCAGGATAGGAGACGGGGGGCGGCGGCTCACTCCGCCGCGGCGCAGCAGTGGCAGCGCTGCTCGACCAGCGGCACGCTGACCGCGAAGACGGTGCCGCGCCCCACCCGCGACCGAACGGTGACGGGATGGTCCAGCATCTGGGACATGCGGCGGACGATGGACAGACCAAGGCCAAGCCCCCGGCCGCTGTCGCGCTGGTCGGTGCCGCAGCGGTAGAAATCCTCGAAGATCGCGGTCATCTCCGCCTCGGCGATGCCGGGGCCGGTGTCCCACACCTCGATGGACAGGCGGAAGCCGCCATCGGCATCGGAATGGCGCCGGCAGCCCAGCAGGATGCGTCCCTCCGTGGTGTAGCGCAGGGCATTGACCAGCAGGTTGCGGATCATGCGCTCCAGCAGGATCGGGTCGCTCCGCACCCGGACGGAACAGTCGACGGTCCGCAGCTGAAGCCCGCGGTCGATCGCCTGGTCGCCGATCTCGATCGACAGCCGGGCGAGGATGTCCTGGACGTCGAATTCCGCGACCCGCGGCTTGACGTTGCCGACCTCCAGCGCGGAGGTGTCGAGCAGGGTGGACAGCAGCGTGTTGCCAGCGGTCAGCGCCTCCCCCAGCTTGTTCGCCACCTCCACCTGCTGGGGATCGTCCAGCTTGCTCATCAGGATGTGGTGGAACAGGCTCATCGCCTGGAAGGGCTGGCGGAGATCGTGGCTGGCGGCGGCCAGGAAGCGGCTCTTCGCCTCGTTGGCCCGCTCCGCCTCGGCATGGGCGCGGAACAGCGCCTCCCGGATCTCGACCGATTCCGTCATGTCGATGGCGGCACAGATGACGCCGGCCACCGCCCCCGTCTCGTCTCGCATCGGCTCCACCGACAGGTCGAGCACCCGCCGTTCGCCGCCATAGGTCACCTCCAGCTCGCACCGGGCGCCGCTGCCGCTTTCGATCACGGACAGCTTGATGGCCGACATCCGCGCCGCTTCGTCCGCCGGGAACAGCTCGGCATCGGTCCGGCCGATCATCCGCTCCGGATGGAGGTCGGTACGCGGGCAATAAATCCACAGATGCCGCAGGTCGCGGTCCTGGCTGAACAGCGTCACCTTGGAATAGCGCAGCGCCAGCCGGAATCGCTCCTCGCTCTCGCGCAGGGCGCGGGCCATGGCGGCACGGGCACGCGCTTCGGTCCGCAGCAGGCGCTTGGTGCGCGCTTCCCGCAGGACATAGGCCGCGACGCCCGCGGTCAGGAGAATTCCGCCGATCAGCATGGCCCAGGCCAATCGGTCGTCCGCACTGAACAGCCGCGCCGCGTCCGGCAACACATAGAGCCGCCATACCCGCCCGCCAAAGGCGATGTCGCGGACGATGGCGTGCGGCGCCGCGGCGCCCGTCAGCTGCTCGACGGTGAGGGGATCGACCGGCGGATGGGTCAGCTCACCGGGACGGCCGATCGCCCCTTCGGCGGCCAGCATCCGTGGCGCGCCCCTATCCGGCCGAACCGGCGGTTCCAGAAGATAGACGTCGCCGATGGAAAGGCCGACCCGGCGCACCGCATCCCGCAGCAACTGCCCGATATCGAAGCTGGTCCACAGGAAACCGGTGAGCAGATCGCAGACGATGGGCTCGCCGGCCCGGTTCTGGTTCTCTTCGACTTCGCGGGAATAGACCGGCAGGTAGAGCAGCACGGAATTCTCACCCAAATCCGCCTGCAACGGCTCCCCTTCGGCCGCGACCAAACGATTGGCGGCGCAGGACCGCACCAGCACGTCGCGCTGGCCGGGGAGACTGGCCATGTCGAGGCCGATCAGCCCGGCGGCGGATTGCGGTTCGGCCAGCACATTGACGAACCGGTCGGCCGCCATTCCCGCGGCGCCGTGTGTTGGGCTGCTTCCCTCACCGGCATTGCGAACCGCGAACGAGGTGTGGCCCGCCGAGCGCATCGCCCGCTCCAGCAACGGCACGCTCCGTTCGGAGATCCGGCGCGCCCAGGCGACCGCCCGCAGATTGGGATAAAGCGGCAGCAGCGGTTCGGCCGCCGACGCGAAGCTCGCCTCCGTCACCGGTGACGGACCGGCCAGCGGACCGCTGAGCGCGCGCAGCAGCACGCTCTGATGCTCGAAGCTGGCCTTCAACTCGTCGTGGAGCTGGATCGCCTGGCGGTCGGCCAGGGCATGCTCGGCTTGGCTTGTCGCGCTGCGGATCAGCAGAAAGGCCGAAAGCGACAGGAACAGTCCGGCGATGATGATCACCGGCAGCGCCGCCGTTCTTCCCCCCGCCCGATACCGCCGGTTCATCCGAACGCCCTCCGACCAATCCGTTCGAGCAGTCGCTGTTCAAACCGGATCATAGCGAAGGGAAAGCATAAATGGGTATGTTAAAGTTCACCATCAAACCAAAGGAAGAGTTCACTCCACCAATAGGAGGAGATGAATGAGCTTGCCTTGCGAATAAACGTCGCAACCTTGTTGCATTTTGCCGCATCCACCCCGCCTCTGTTTCAGGGTTGTCATTGCACTGCAGCAGAGGCCGAAAGATGCGACACTATATATTCGGTATGCATTTCCTCAAAGACCCGACTCCCGAACTCGATCTTTGTTATCAAAGGGGATCATGTCCAAGCAGGCGGACGACGGCGGCACGCAGGGCGAGCGGCGCGACGGGTTTGTGCAGCAGAGGGTACCCGGACAACCGCGCCTCGCGCAGGCGCTTGGGATCGGTATCGCCGGTCAGGATCATGCCGGGCACGGGACGGTCGAACAGATTGACGATCTGCCGGATCGCGACGATGCCGTTCGCAGCTCCCTTCAGCCGCAGATCGGAGATGACGAGGTCGAAGGGCTCCGGTGCCGGACCGATCCGTTCGACGGCCATGTCGTAGGACTCCGCCCCGACGACGCTGCATCCCCATTGCCCCAGCAGCGCCTCCAGCGCGGCCAGCACCATGGGGTCGTCCTCGATCACCAGGATGCGGGTGCGGCTGATGTCGGCGGTGCTGCTGTCCGGCGCCGGGGCCGCGACGGCCTCCTCCCGGCCGGAGGCGTCGGTCACGTCGGCGCCCATTTCGACCGAGAGGGGAACCAGCACGGCGATGACGGTGCCCCGCCCCTCCTCGGCGCAGACTTCCAGCCCAAGGCCGAGCTTCCGCGCGAGGCCGCGCACCAGGGTCAGGTCCAGCCCCAGCGATCCCGCCCCTTCCCCGGCCGGCTTCGCCAGTTCCGCCCGCAGAGAGGCCAGACGTGGCGGCGACAGGCCGCGGCCGCTGTCCCACAGCTCGATGCGCAGATGATCGCCGCGCGTGCGGCAGCCCAGCAGGACGCGGCCCCGGACTGTCCCGCGCAGGGCGTTGGCGACCAGACCATGCAGCAGACGTTCGAGCAGCGCGGAATCGGTCCGCACCATGGCGGAACAAGGCATCACGGTGAAGCGCAGCCCACGGTCGGCGAAACGCGGCGCCACCTCCAGCGCCAGGCGCATCAGCACGCCGTTGACCGCGTGGGTGCGGATGTCCGGCTCGGTCAGGCCGCTTTCCAGACGGACAAGGTCGAAATGGCCGTCGACCATGCTGCGCATCGATTCCACCGCCTGGGCCATCGAGCGCAACAGGTCGCGCTCCGGCCGAGCATCAAGCCGGCCATCGAGCGTGCCGATCAGCAGGGACAGCGCCGCCAGAGGCTGGCGCAGGTCGTGGCTTGCAGCGGCGAAAAGGCGACCGGCGGGATCGCCCATCGGCGTGGCCGCGGCCGTGCAGGAATCCGATGACGGTGGCGATCCATCGAACCGCCACACCGCGCCGCCGCCGGCAAGCGGCAGGACCGTGCGTTCCGGCATCGCACCTGCCGCCGCGCCGGAGGAGAGGTGGGCGTTCAGAACATCGGCCGGCAGGCCGGTGGCCAATCGGCCGGCAAGCGCCGGCAGGGCCGCTGCCGCCGGGGTCCAGTCGGTCAACACTCCACCGGCGTCGAACACCAGAAGGGCCGGCACCCTACCGCCGGCGTCGTCTTGGTTGCCGTTCACGGTCACACCTGCATCCCATGCCTCATGCTCCGATAGGACACACACTATGGAAGGCGCGGCCCGTTGCAAAGCCCGCCATTCGGCAGACTTCGCGCGAAGATCATAACGATATCCGCAATCAAACCTTTCGTTGCTTTTTCGGCAAATCCCGAGCATTGCTCGAGCAGTCAGCCTCGCTTGTTACAATTCGACAAATATTCGCTGACACTCCGAGCTCGGCCTTCAGTGTTTTTTAGGAATGGCCCGCAATGATGGCGGAATGGATTGCGAGATGCAGACTTGTGCCGACAGTGGGCACGACAGGTCCAAGGCCGGTGAATTCCCTTCGGTCGATCCGCTGCCGTTCGCCATGCTGCAACTGCCGGACGCTGTTGCGCTCTTCAAGGCACATCATGATTGTACCGGCACGCTGACGGACCTGGAATGGCGGTCGGTCAATCCGGCGGCGGAGCGACTGCTGGGCATCGCTCCGCTGGCCGGACGGCGGCTGCGCGGGGGTGGCACCGATGCCGCCTGCCCGGGACTGTTCGCCGCATTGGCCGATGCCCTGCACGGCCCGGTGGAGCGCACCGTCGCCGCCCGGCGCGGGACGACGCCGGTGCGCTGGCGGGTGGCGGCCGGGCCGGCCCCCGGCGGGCTGTGCGCCATCCTGACCGATCTCGGCCCTGAAAACCCGTCCCTGGCCGAGGCGCTGGCCGAAAGCCTGACCGCGGCGCTGGAACACAGCGCCGAGAGCTTCGCCCTGTTCGATCACAGGGACCGGCTGGTCCATGCCAACGGCCGGCTGAAGAAGGACCTGCCCGCCCTGGCCGACCGGCTGGTTCCCGGCGTTCCGTTCGAGGAGCTGGCCCACGGCTTCGCCTCGGCCGATCCGCGCCTGACCACCGACGAGGAGCGTGCGGCCTGGATGACGGCGCGGCTGGAGCGCCATCGCCGCCTGGAACCGCCGGTGGTGGTGCCGCTGCCCGACGGGCGTTGGCTGCTCAGCCGCGAACATGCCGTGCCGGGTGGCGTTCTGGTCCATTACACCGACGTCACCACGCTGAAGCTGAACGAGGAGCGGCTGCGCATCCGCGAGACGGAGGCACGCGCCGCCCGCGCGGAAGCGGAAAGCGCCAGCCGCGCCAAGAGCGCTTTCCTGGCCCAGATGAGCCACGAGCTGCGCACGCCGCTGAATGCGGTGCTGGGCTTTTCGGAGATGCTGCTGACGGAGCCGTTCGGGCCGCTGGGCAATCCGCGCTATCGCAGCTATGCCACCGACATCCGCGATGCCGGGACCCACCTGTTGGCGCTGATCGACGACATTCTGGAACTGTCGCGCCTGGACAGCGGCGGCATGCCGCTGGCGGAGGAAGGGGTGGATTTGGACATGCTGTCGCTGCGGGTGGTTTCCGCCCTGCGGGAAGCGGCGGCGGAAGGCGACGTGCGCATGCGCAGGGAGGTCCCGGCCGGCCTGCCGCTGCTGCAGGGCGACGCCCAGGCGTTGACGCAGATGCTGACCAACCTGCTGTCGAACGCCGTCACCCACACCCGTCCCGGCGGCGAGGTGGTGCTGACCGTGCATCTGATGCCCGAAGGCGGGCTCGGGCTGATGGTGGCCGACACCGGCGTCGGCATCCCGTCCGCCGACCTTCCCCGCATCCTCCACCCTTTCGATCCATCGGACTCCACCATTGCCCGCAACTCCCGCGGGACCGGGCTGGGGCTGCCGATCGTCAAGCGGCTGGTGGAGATGCATGGCGGACGGCTGGAACTGACCAGCCAGCCCGGTGTCGGCACCGCCGTGGTGCTGGTCTTCCCCGCCGAGCGCAGCCTGCCGCGCGACCGCTGCCGTCCGGCCCCCCTGCCCCCGGTCGTTCTGCCAGGCTGATCGGGGCGGCCTGACTCGGGCGGCCTGATCGCAGCCAGCCATCTTTTGCCCCTTGGCGGCAACGCGCCGACAGGTCATTGTGGAGCCATGTTCCCTACCCGTTCCTGTTTCGATGGTGGCACCGCGCCATGAGCGACGATATTGCCGTTCCGGTATCCGACAGCGACTCCGGCCTTCCGGCAGGGGGTGCGCCGCCGATCTTCCGTGGCGTGCGGCGGGCGCTGGCTCTGCGCGGCTATGCCACCCTGACTGAATTCCGGCTGGCGAGCGGCCGGCGGGCCGATGTGCTGGCCATCGACGAGGCCGGCAGCATCCTGATCGTCGAAGTGAAGAGCGGCGTTCCCGACTTCCGCTCCGACCAGAAATGGCAGGAGTATCGCGACTGGTGCGACGCCTTCTACTTTGCGGTCGATGACGGGTTCCCGACCGAACTGATTCCCGAGGATTGCGGGCTGATGGTCGCCGACGCCTATGGCGCGGAGGTCCTGCGCGAGGCGCCGGTCGCCAAGCTGGCCGGCGCCCGTCGCAAGACCCTGCTGCTGCGCGCGGCGATGACCGGCGCCGGACGCCTGCACCGGATCGAGGATCCGATGTTCACCCAGGCTTCGCCCACGGTGTGATCCCGCCGCTCCCCTGACCTTACCGGTGCGCGGCGGCGCGGAACCGGGTAGACTGGGCGACCATATCAACCGGGGAGAGTGGACCGGCATGATGGCGAACCGGACGGGCGGAGCACACCCCTTGCATATCCTGCTGGCGGAGGACGAGACGGTCACCCGCCTTGCCGCCCGCGCCTTGCTGGAACGTGCCGGCCATCGCGTGGTGGCGGTGGAGGATGGACCGGCCGCCGTCGCGGCGGCTGCGCAGGGTGGCTTCGACCTGATCCTGATGGATCTGGACCTGCCCGGCTTGCCCGGCGACGAGGCGGTGCGCGCCATCCGCCGGCAGCCGACCGGCGCCGCCCCGCGCATTCTGATGCTGACCGCCAGCGCCACCGCGCAAGGGCGGGCCCGCTGCACCGATTGCGGCGCCGACGGCATGCTGACCAAGCCGCTGCGACTGGACGTCTTGTCCTTCATGCCCGGAAGCGGAACGCAGGCTGAATCACCGGCGACCGGGCCTGCATTCGACGAGGGGGCGATCGGGACGATGCGGGAGATGCTGCCGGCTGCCCGCGCCGCCGAACTGCTCGACCGGACGGCGGCGGTGCTGGACCAGCATGGGCAGGCGCTGGCCGCGGCGCTGAAGGCGGGGGACCGGGCGACGGCCGGGGCGATGGCCCACAAGATCGCCGGAGTGTCGGCCCAATATGGCTGCGTCGCCCTGCGCCGGGCGGCCCGTGCCCTGGAGGCGGGCCTGGAGCAGCCGGGCGCCGATCAGGCGCGGTTGGCCGAGGAATTGGCCGGCACGCTGACGCCGGCCCTCGAGTTCCTGAAGCGAAGCGCCGCCGCGGCGCGGGGGTGAGACCGGCCGGCAGCGGAGACGGAAGCGGCTGCCGTCGTCAGCCCCGCTCGCCCGGCGAAACGGCGACGCAATGGTGGCCGTGCTTGGTCAGAACGGCGCAGGCCTTGCGGGCGTCCTTCTCGTCCAAGCCGGTCAGGCGGGCACGGTAGACGGTCTCCTTGCCGGTCTTCGCCTGCACGACACTGGGTTTGGCCGTCCGCAGCAGGAACGGCGCCTGCTTGACTGCCTGGCTCACCGCCTTGTTGCCGGCCGCCTTGCTGGAGAAGGCTCCGACCTGGACGCCCCAATGCGAAGTGGCGCTGCCGCGGCTCGCCTTCTCCTCCTTCGCGGGCGCGACCGGAATCGCCGCGGTCTGCAGGGAGGCGCGAACCGGCTTGGCCTTCACCACCGGTTCCTCATCGTCATCCCCCTCGCCGTCGATGGCGTCTGAGCGCGTGGTGTCGAGGCTCGCCATCACCGGCGCATCCTCGTTGCCCCGGCTGGGCCGGCCGAAGGCCTGATCGAGCAGGGCCGCCATCCTGTTGTCGCGAGACACGGCCGACTTGCCGCCCATCACCACGCCGACCAGACGCCGACCGTCCCGCACCGCCGAGGCGGCGAGGTTGAAGCCAGAAGCCACCGTATAGCCGGTCTTGATGCCGTCCATGCCCTCGTAGCGGGACATCAGGTGGTTGTGGTTGGCCAGGGTGCGGCCGCCATAGACGAAGTTGCGGCGGCTGAAATAGGGGTAATACCTGGCATGGTCGCGCATCAGCGCGCGGGACAGCATCGCGTAGTCGCGGGCGGTCGTCACCTGCTCCATGTTCGGCAGACCGGAGGCGTTGCGGTAGACGGTGTGGCGCATGCCGAGTTCGCGGGCTTTACGCGTCATCATCTCGGCAAAGCGCGACTCGGTGCCGCCCAGCGCCTCCGCCAGCACCACAGCGGCGTCGTTCGCCGACTTGGTGACGAGGCCGAGGATCGCCGTCTCCACCTTCAGGGTCTGGCCGGCGCGCAGACCCAGCTTGGTCGGCGACATGCTCTCCGCCCAGGACGAGACCGGCAACTGCTGGTCGAGGGTCAGGCGACCGTCGTCCAGCGCGTCGAAGGTCAGGTACAGGGTCATCATCTTGGTCAGGGACGCCGGATGGGTGATCGCGTCGGCATCCTGGTCGATCAGCACCTGCCCGGTCCGGGCATCGACGACGATGGCCGCGGCCTTTGCCGCCAGCGCCTCGGCCGCGGACAGGCCGGAACCGGCGGCCACCATGCCCAGCAGCGCGGCGGCCGCGAACAAAAGGCGACCCACACCCGCCGAACTCCGCCCCCCGTTCGTATCCGCCGCGCGAAAGGCGAACGGAAACAATCCGTTACGAACGGTGTTGCGCGTTACACTCATGATGGCCCCGCCAACCGCTAGATCCTGGTGCTTGGTTCAATGTTAAATTCGTGCGAAATCAGTGTCTAGCATGAATTCGTTAATTTACTGCTTTGGCTTTTCGCAGTTTTTGTGGCCAAAATTGCGGGTCCTGCATGACAAGGGAAAGGAACGGCGGAAACGGCACGGCGGAAGGGTTACGGCAGGGGGCAGACGGGTTACCGGCGCCCTCCGACAGGCCGAAGCCCGCCATCCGGGGCTTGCCGCAGCGCCCTTTCTTCTCCACCTACCAGGGGCCGCAGACGCGAGGCAAGCGACAATGAGTCGTGGTCATAAAAGAACCGTTCCGGCCCCCCTTTCCCGCCGGGGCCATGGCCGCGGCGCGATGGCGGCGGCCATGGCCGTTTCCCTGCTGGCGCTTGCCGGCTGCGGCTCGGTGGGACCTACCGACAATCCGCTGGCGCGCAAGCTGACCTGGTTCAGCTATCTCAACGGCGACGATCTGCGGTCGCGCTGCGGCAAGGACGGCGCCGACCGTTTCCGCCTGATCTTCAACGCCGACTACAATCGGCACGTGCGCACCTATGACGTCGTCGGCGATGCCGACCGCGGCGGTGCGGCGGTGGAGGCGCATGTGATCGAGGCGACCGACCTCGCCCGCATGACGCTGACCGACCCGTTCTCCGCCGCGCGCGGCCGCACGGCGACCCTGCAGCTGACCGCGGCGCAGTATGACCGCTTCATCGGCCGCCTGCGCGACGACGGGGCATTCGACCCGCCGCCCCAGGGGCTGCGGCTGCCGTCCAACGGCTTCTATTGGCTGATCAATGGCTGCCGCGCCGGGCAGTGGTTCTTCACCGCCTTTCCCTACCCGTCCAGCCGCTTCACCGACGCCCGTTTCCCGGAGCTTCTGCGCGGTCTCGACCCGACCGGCGTCGCCTTCCCCGGCCTGCCGGAACCCGACGACGCGCCGCGCACCCTGCCCTCCTCCGGCCAACTGGCCGACGGCGGGGTGTTCTTCGAGATTCAGATCGGCCGGGATGGTCTAGGCCACTACGGGCTGGTTGGCCCGACCGCCCCCTTCGGGGCGCTGCTGCTGAGCGCCCTTCCGGGGAACTGATCGCCGGTCAGGCCTCTCGTCAGACGACCTCTTCGGTCGGCTGGCGCGGACGCATCTCTTCGGGAACCAGCGTCTCGACCCAAGGTCCGTCCGGCATGCGGCGGGCCAACTCCGTCAGGTTGCGGTTCCACCACTGGCGCTGTTCGCTGAGATCGTCATAGTCGTAGTTCGACTGGCGCCAGCTGCGCGACTCCGCATGGTAGGAAACCATGTCGATGGGGAAGCCGACATCGTTGGTGGAGAAGCGGGTGCTGTCGAAGGACAGGTAGGCCAGCTTCAGCGCCGTCTGCATGTCGGTGCCGTAGGTCAGCGCGCGGTCCAGGATCGGCTTGCCATAGGCGGTGGCGCCGATCGACAGGTAGGGCGTGCGTTCGTCCACCTCGATCCAGTTGCCCTCCGGATAGACCAGGAACATGTAGGGTTCGCGGTCCTCGGCCAGCTGGCCGCCGATGATGGCGTGCAGGTTGAAGTGCAGCTTGGATGCCTCGAGCGACTCCCGATCCTCCGCGGCGACTTGCCGCAGGCAGGCGGTGAAGGCCGACACCGCGTCGAGCATGGTGGCGTAGGCCTCGCCCCGGCGCTTCTGCATGTCGCGGCGCAGATAGGCCAGCGTCTTGTCGCGGACGCTGCGCAGGCCGGAGTTCATGATGAAGAAGCGGTCGCCGCCGCTGCCCATCATCGTCACCTTGCGGGCCGACGACAGTTGCGAACCGCTGGTGATTCGGCCGTCCGACAGACCGATCAGGCCGTCGCGGGTCTTGATGCCAAGGCAATAGGTCATGGTCGAAATGGTCCCGAAGATGCGGCCTGATGAAGGGATGGTCCGGCGCGCCGCGTCCAAGCGCCGCACCTGACCAATGGCCGAGGCGAATCCCCTCCACGGCCACGCTACACTTGTCCCAGCGCAGGTAAAGTCTTCGTTAAGGGCAGTCTCCGTCCGAGACTTGCCGCCGCTTCCGCGACCGCCGCCGAGGTCCGCAACGAAGGCGGCGGTGACGTCACGGCATCTTCGCGCTTTCGGGGTAAGGGTCGGCACAACGGACTAAGCCTTATACCTGCCGATCGGACTGTTGACTCCACCCCGTGCTTAGCCCATAAAACCCTTATATTGCAGTGCAGCATTTTTTGGCGTCCTTCCATGGCCGCCGGGAAATCCGCTGTAGCGGCTGCACAACGTAAAAACGCAACGAACACCGCTGCCGGCAGGCTCCGCGCCACGCTTTGCGGCGGCCGGGTCCACTCTCCATACGCCGGCATCAGCCAGGAAGGAACGCGCGTCATGAACCAGTTTACGCCGAAGTCGCTCGAAACCGTCACCGCCCAGGCCAAGGAACAGTACGAGGGTCTGGTGAAGGCCGGCCAGGAACAGACGGTCAAGCAGTTCGAGCAGACCGCGACCGCCGCCAAGGAGCAGTTCGAGAAGACTGCCGCCCAGCTGCTGAAGAGCTATGAGGACCTGCAGGCCACCGGCAAGGCCAATGTCGAGGCGCTGATCGCCAGCAGCACCATCGCCGCCAAGGGCGCCGAGGATCTGGGCCGCGAAGTCGTCGCCTATGGCCAGTCGGCGCTGGACAAGTCCATCACCACCGGCAAGGCCCTGCTGACCGCCAAGTCCCTGCAGGAAGTGGTGGAACTGCAGAACAATTTCCTGAAGTCGAGCTTCGACGCGATGCTGGCCGAGACCAGCCGCCTGCAGGAGCTGACCACCAAGGTCACCAACGAGGCGCTGGCCCCGCTGAACGCCCGCGTCACCGCGACGGTCGAGACCTTCTCCAAGCCGATCGCCGCCTGATCGGCTCGATTGGACGAGACCTGACGGCCGGGGTTCAGCCATGGACCCCGGCCCCGCAGACGGCCCGGCAACCTCCACGCGGTTGCCGGGCCGTTTTGCGTTCCGGGCTCCGTCCGATACACGCCGCCGGTTTTTGTGCAGTGCACAATACCCATTGACTCCACGCCCCGGTTTCCCTACATTCTGTTTATGTTGCAGTGCAGCATAACTCGGGCGCCCGGTTCTTCGGGGTCCGAGGGACTGAAGTCCAATCCGCGCCTGGTCGCCGCATCGTCGGGATCGCGCGGTTGCCCCCTGAGAGAGCGCGAGGAGCATAGCCATGTCCGACCAGATCGCCGCCGTCACCAAGTCCGTCGAAGAAGCCATCGCCACCGCCAAGCAGAACCTGGAAGGCCTCGTGAAGGCCCAGCAGGAGCAGATGGAAAAGGCCTCCGCCCAGGTGATGAAGGGCTATGAGGAGCTGACCGCCCTCACCAAGGGGAATGTCGACGCGTTCGTGCAGTCCGGCACCGTCGTCGCCAAGGGCGCGGAAGAGGCCGGCAAGCAGGTCGCCGCCTTCACCCAGTCCTCGCTGGAGAAGGGCGTGTCGAACGCCAAGTCCATGCTGGCCGTGAAGACGATCCAGGAACTGGTCGAACTGCAGAAGGCCTACACCAAGGCCAGCCTCGACGCCTTCGTGTCCGAGAGCACCAAGCTGCAGGAGCTGACCGTCAAGGTCGCCAACGAGGCGCTGGCTCCGCTGAGCGCCCGCGTCAACGCCACGGTCGAGGTCATGTCGAAGAAGCAGGTCGCCGCCTGACGGCGCCCACGGGCCGGGATCGATCCTCCCGGCTCGATCGGCGGGCATCCCATGCCCGCCTGACCGACCGCATCGCAGCGGCCCGGCATCCCGGACAGGGATGCCGGGCCGTTTTGCGTCCGGAAGCCCCCTGCCCTGGTGATGCCGCACAAAGGCTTAGGGTTTCCCGCCGATTGCGGCCCAACCGGAAGAGGCGTCTCCTATTTAGGGGTATCGGAAGGCCGACCGGACCAAAGGAGGGTCTGCCAAATGGAGGGAGACCGAAAACGGCCCCTTCCCACCGCGCCCGAAATGACCATATCATTCACAGTGACAGTGCATCGCGATGACATTCGACTGGGACCATGGCCGACTCTGACAAGCAGGGCAACGACGGCACGAACAGCGGCGTGGTCGTAAAGGCCAAGCCAAAGACCAAAAAGCCGTCGATGTATAAGGTCTTGATGTTGAACGACGATTACACTCCGATGGAGTTCGTCGTTCTCGTTCTCGAACGCTTCTTCAGCAAATCGCGGGAGGAAGCGACCCAGATCATGCTGCATGTGCACCGGCGGGGTGTGGGGTTGTGCGGCGTGTTCACCTACGAGGTGGCGGAGACGAAAGTCACGCAGGTGATGGACTTTGCGCGCCAGAACCAGCATCCGCTGCAATGCACGTTAGAAAAGGATTAGACCCACACATGCTGTCGCGTAACCTGGAACAGACGCTGCACCGAGCCCTGGCCCACGCGAACGAGCGCAGGCATGAATACGCGACGCTCGAACATCTTTTGCTCGCGTTGACCGAAGACTCCGATGCTACTGCCGTCTTGCGCGCTTGCGGGATCGACCTCGACCGTCTGCGCGCGGAACTGTCGGATTACCTCGACAACGAACTGGCGAACCTTATCACGAACAGGCCTGATGATGCCAAGCCGACGGCTGGTTTCCAACGGGTTCTGCAGCGTGCGGCCATCCACGTCCAGTCGTCGGGACGTGAGGAGGTGACGGGAGCAAATGTGCTCGTTGCCTTGTTCTCTGAACGCGAGAGCCACGCGGTCTATTTCCTGCAGGAGCAGGAGATGACCAGGTTCGATGCGGTCAACTACATCTCTCACGGAATCGCGAAGGCTCCGGGCCGCTCGGAAACCAAGCGGGTCTCGGGCGCCGACGACGAGGCGGCGGCGGAGAAGGTCGTGAAAAAAGGCAGCGAAGCGCTTGAGGCGTATTGTGTCAACCTGAACAAGAAGGCGTCCGGCGGGAAGATCGATCCGCTGATCGGCCGGGAGCAGGAGGTCGAACGGACCATCCAGATCCTGTGCCGGCGGTCGAAGAACAATCCGCTGTACGTCGGCGACCCCGGTGTCGGCAAGACCGCCATCGCCGAGGGGCTCGCCCGCCGCATCGTCCAGCAGGAAGTGCCGGAGGTGCTGCGCAACGCCACCATCTTCGCGCTCGACATGGGCTCGCTGCTGGCCGGCACCCGCTATCGCGGCGATTTCGAGGAGCGGCTGAAGGCCGTCGTGTCGGAGCTTGAGGCGACGGAGGGGGCCATCCTCTTCATCGACGAGATCCACACGGTGATCGGCGCCGGCGCCACCTCGGGCGGGGCGATGGATGCCTCGAACCTGTTGAAGCCGGCCCTGGCTTCCGGTTCGCTGCGCTGCATCGGGTCGACCACCTACAAGGAATACCGCAGCTACTTCGAGAAGGACCGGGCGCTGGTCCGCCGCTTCCAGAAGATCGACGTCAACGAGCCGTCGGTCGAGGATGCGATCAAGATCCTGCAAGGTCTGAAGCCCTACTACGAGAAGCACCACAAGGTCACCTACACCAACGACGCCATCCGCGTCGCCGTGGAGCTGTCGGCCAAGTACATCGGCGACCGCAAGCTGCCCGACAAAGCCATCGACATCATCGACGAGGTCGGTGCGGCGCAGATGCTGCTGCCCGAGAACAAGCGCCGCAAGAAGATCGGCGTGAAGGACGTGGAGGCGGTGGTTGCCAAGATCGCCCGCATCCCGCCGAAATCGGTCAGCCGCGACGACAAGGAAACGCTGCTGAACCTGGAGCGCGACCTGAAGACCATGGTCTTCGGCCAGAACAAGGCGATCGACGCGCTGGTCTCCGCGATCAAGCTGGCCCGTGCCGGCCTGCGCGAGCCGGAGAAGCCCATCGGCAACTACCTGTTCACCGGCCCGACCGGTGTCGGCAAGACCGAGGTGGCCCGCCAGCTCGCCATGACGCTCGGTATCGAGCTGACCCGCTTCGACATGTCCGAGTACATGGAGCGGCACACGGTGTCGCGCCTGATCGGCGCCCCGCCGGGCTATGTCGGCTTCGACCAGGGCGGCATGCTGACCGACGCCATCGACCAGCACCCGCACTGCGTCCTGCTGCTGGACGAGATCGAGAAGGCCCATCCGGATCTGTTCAACATCCTGTTGCAGATCATGGACCACGGCAAGCTGACCGATCATAACGGCAAGATCGTCGACTTCCGCAACGTCATCCTGATCATGACCTCGAACGCCGGGGCCGCCGACATGGCCAAGCCCGCCATCGGCTTCGAGCGTGACCGCCGGGTCGGCGAGGACATCGAAGCGGTCGAGAAGATGTTCACGCCGGAGTTCCGCAACCGTCTCGACGCGATCATCCCGTTCGCGCCGCTGACGCAGGAGGTCATCAACCGCGTCGTCGACAAGTTCATCATGCAGATGGAAGCGCAGCTGGAAGACCGCGGCGTGTCCATCGAGCTGAACGAGGAGGCGCGCGAGTGGCTGGGCAAGAAGGGCTACGACCCGCTCTATGGCGCCCGCCCGCTTGGCCGCGTGATCCAGGAGTACATCAAGAAGCCGCTGGCGGAAGAGCTGCTGTTCGGCAAGCTCAGCAAGGGCGGTCTGGTCAAGGTCACCGTCAAGGACGACAAGCCGGCCTTCGACTATACCGAAGGCAACCGGCCGAAGCGCACCTCCGGCGACGATGACGAGGAAATGGTGTCGGAAATGGTCGAGTAACCTCGGCCGATCCGTTCCATATCGTAAAAAAGGGGGCCGTCCGCGGCCTCCTTTTTCGTTGTGCGACGGGGGGATGCGCTCTTTTGCATCGCTTCGTCACCGCGCGAAACTTTTGCGCGACTGTCGGACTGCGCTATGGTCGCGGTATGACCGATCCCGTCGCCATGCAGTCCGCCGCTGCGCCCGCCCTTCCCCTCTCCGCCGATGCGCAGGCTCCCCTGATGCCCGCGCCCGACGCGCTGCGCATCGCCTTCGCCTGCGCCGACACGGAGGAGGCGCGGGCTGCCCGCACCCGGCTGGTCCATCGCTACGGCAACGCCACCGCGGACGAGGCCGACGTGATCGTCGCGCTAGGCGGCGACGGCTTCCTGCTGGAAACGCTGCACCGGGCGCTGACCCGCGACCGCCAACGGCCGACGCCGGTCTACGGCATGAACCGCGGGTCGGTCGGCTTCCTGCTGAATGTCTACCGCGAGGAAGATCTGGCAGAGCGCATCGTCGCGACCCAGCATGTCCGCCTGCACCCGCTGCGCATGGTGGCCACACGGGTCAACGGCGAGCGGGTGGAGGCGTTGGGCATCAACGAGGTGTCGCTTCTGCGCGAGACGCGGCAGGCGGCAAAGCTGCGCATCACCATCGACGGGGTGGTCCGCCTGCCGGAGCTGATCTGCGACGGCGCGCTGGTGGCGACACCGGCCGGCAGCACCGCCTACAATCTGTCGGCCCATGGCCCGATCGTGCCGCTGAACGCCGGCGTGCTGGCCCTGACCCCGATCAGCGCCTTCCGTCCGCGGCGCTGGCGCGGCGCCCTGCTTCCCCATGCCGCCCGCATCTGCTTCGACGTGCTGGAGGAGACCAAGCGCCCGGTCAGCGCCGTCGCCGACTTCACCGAGGTGCGCGAGGTTCTGCGGGTCGAGGTACAGGAATGCCGCGATGTCGGCCTGACCCTGCTGTTCGACCCCGAGCTGAATTTCGAGGAACGCATCCTGAAGGAACAGTTCGCGCCCTGACGCGCCCCTTACGCCCGTCTTGCGACCCAGACGGCGGTCAGGTCGTCGCGCAGCGGCAGGCTGGTGCGGGCGTAGAAGCTGTCCATCATCGGACGCAACGGATGCTGGCGGTCGCGGGCCAGCCCGTCGCGAACGAAGTCGGGCACCGCGTCCTGTCCCAGCGGGCCGCACTCCTCGCCACCGCATTCGATCAGGGCGTCGCTGTACAGGAACAGGAAACCGCCGCGCGGCAGGCGATGGCTCTGATCGACATACTGCGCCCGGCGCGAGGCGCCCAGCACCAGCCCCGCCGAATCGAGCAAGCGGATATCCGGCGCGTTCCCCCTGGTGGGGGACGGCGTTCCCAGAACCGGGTTGGGCGAACCCGCCGCGGCGAAGGTCAGCGTGTCGATGGCGAGGTCGAGGATACCGAAGAAGGCGGTGGCGAACTGACCTGTCGGCAGCACGTCCTTCAGGGCGGCGTTCAGCTGTACCAGCCATTGTGAGGGCGCCATGTGCTGCATCGGGAAACGGTCGATCAGCGTGTGCAGGCGGAAGGTGTTGATTGCCGCGGTGATGCCGTGCCCGGCGAAATCGACCATCAGCAGCCCCAGCCGCCGGTCGCCCAGCGGATAGAGGCCCCAGAAATCGCCGCCGAGTTCCGACGACGTCTCGAAATGCGCATCCAGCGTCAGGCCGTAGCGGTCGGCCACCTCGGCCAGCCGGCGGTTCTCCGGCAGAAGCGAGGTCTGCATGGCGCGGGCATGCGACAGCTCGCGCTGGACCCGCTCGCGGAAAGCGGCAAGGTCGCCGAACAGCTTGCGCTTCTCCAACTGGTGGCGGACGCGGGCCACGCATTCGCCGGGCTTGATCGGCTTGGAGATGAAGTCGCTGCCGCCCGCCTCGAAACAGCGCACCTGCTCCTGGTCGCTGTCCAGCGCGGTCTGGAACAGCACCGGCAGCTGCTCGTGCGTCGCGTTGCGGCGCAGCGCCTCGCACATCTCCCAGCCGTTCATCACCGGCATGTCGACGTCGAGCAGGACGAGGTCGGGGCGGAAACGGTCGACCGCCGCCAGCCCTTCCCGGCCGTTCTCGGCAAAGGCGATGTCGGTGATGCCGGCGCGGCGGATCACCAGGGCCAGGGATTTACGGTTGAATTCGTTGTCGTCGACGATCAGGACACGACAGTCCGACAGCGACAGGGCGGGCCCGGCCATGGACGCTCCGTCAGCGGTCGAACTGCAGGACGGTGCAGCGCCCGCCGTCGGTCACCGTCACCCGCGAGGCCAGCGTGCGCATGAAGGCGAAGCCGCGGCCCGAACGCGCCTTGTTGCCGCTGATGGCGGGAGCCAGTTCGGTGTCGAAGCCGCCGCCTTGGTCCACCACCGCGATGGCGATGCTGCGCTCGTTCCAGCGGCAGAAGATGTCCAGCCGCCGCCGCACCACGGCGGGGTCGCCCAGCCGGTCGCGCATCATCTCGCTGAAGCGGCGGTAGCCGCCGGGCTCCCCTTTCACCGCGCTGGACAGGCCGAGGTTGCCGTGGACGATGGCGTTGGCGACCGCCTCGTGCAGGCAGAGTTCCACATTGGAGCGGCGTTGCGGGTCGAGCGCGCCGCGCCGCGCCAGCTCGTCGCAGACCAGCACCGGGCATTGCAGGCCATAGGCGCTGCCGGTGGTCAGCGACAAATAGAATCCGGGCAGGTCCGGATGGTCCGCCGCCGGTGCGCCCGCCCAGTCGTCCAGCAGGGCCGCCGCCTCGTCGGCACCGTCACCCAACTCCACAGTCAGGAACGGGCCGCGGTCGAAGGCGGCGCGCAGCCGGTCACGGTCCGCCCGATCCATCAGCAGCGTTTCCACCACCCGTTCGCGTGGCCGCTCGCTGGACCGCCCGGCCGGTGCTGCGGAAACATCCCCCGGCTGCTCGTCCGTTCCGCCGAAGCGCGCAAGGACGCGGGCGGCCATATCGGCCGGAACCCGGTCGCGCAGCAGGCTGAAGCCACGCAAAGCCGCTTCGGCCGAACGCTCGGCCCTGCAATCATGATGAGCGGCGTCCATGCGGCAAGCTCCCATCGGACGGAAACCGGCAGGCGGGCGGGATCGGCTCGATCCGTCCCTGCGGGTCGAATTCGGCTGTTCAGGGTTCGATGGTGACGATCTCGTTCAGCCGCGCGAGTTCGATCGACCGCTTGACCTCTCCCGCCGGGCCGCGCACGACCATCTTGATTTGGCGGATCTCGGCCTCTTCCTGGAGGATCAGCAACATGCCGAGACCGGCGGAGTCGATGAACCCCAGTTCCGACAGGTCGATGACCAAGCGCCGTGAAATGGCCTGCCCCAACAGCTCCACCAGATCGTGCAGCTTGTCATGGTCGGTGAACTCCAGGCGGCCCGCCAGCCAGACCCTGGTCTCATCGTTTGTATTGGTCGTCTTGAAATCCATAAATTCCCTCAACCGGTCCATAGCCTTGGCTGCATCCATATGGATGCGCGCGAAACCAAGGCATATTGCCTATGCACAGTAGTGCATTCCGTCGCCTTGCCTCAAGTGCCGATGCTGCGGCTACGTAGTATTTCCCGGAACTGCGACGCTGTTTCCATGGTGGACCTCGGGATTCACCCCCATGGACGGGTTGCACGCAACGGAGTAGAACATATCCGGGAAGGCACGCGCGCCGCGTGCCGAACCGGCAGCGCCGGCTCAAGATACACCGGTCGCGGACGTCCACCGCCGGACCCCGCCCATTCCGCACGTCCCGTACAACCGCCCTTACCAAGAACCTCCGGAACGGCAACGCATGACAAGGATCGCCGAGGCGTGGCGTCGTGTCCCGACGGTATCGGCCAAGTTCCTTCTGATCCTCGTGCCGAGTCTGGTGGTCGCCGTCTCGTTGTGCTCTGCCCTGTTCTATTACGACCGCTACAAGGATCTTCAGGCCGGGCTGCGGGAGAAGGTGGCGGCCATCGCCGACATCAACGCGGCGGCGCTGACCAACAGCCTGTGGACCTTCGACGTCGCCGCGATCCGCAACGTCATCCAGGCCATCGGCGCCAACCGCGAACTGGTCTGCGTCGAGGTCAGCGACGATCTGGCGGAGGGGCGGTTCGTCTGGCCGGAGTCGAGCTGCCCGGCCGGCGACGACGCCCATGTGGAGCGCCGTGCGATCCGGGTGCAGAACCTCCAGGTCGGCACCCTCACGCTGCATTACAGCCAGGACGTGGTGCGTGAACAGCTGCGGCAGGAGGTGGTGAACACCGCGGCGCTGCTTCTGCTGATGCTGGCCGGCACCATCGCGGCGGCGCTGGCGGCGCTGCGGCTGACGGTCGGCCGGCCGCTGGGGCGGCTGATCGCCTCCATCCTGGAAGCGGAACGCGGCGGCGGTCACGAGCCGGTGGACTGGGGCGCCGCCGACGAGCTGGGCCGGGTGATCCAGGCCTACAACGCGATGCTCGCCCGGCTGGGACAGGAGGAGGCCGCCCTGCGAAAGAGCGAGCAGCGGCTGGCGCTGGCGATCACCGCGACCCGGTCCTCCGTCTGGGACTATGACCTGCACACCGGGCATTATTGGTGGTCGAAGGAATTTCCCGCCCTGCTCGGCTATGGCTCCAGCGAATTGCCGATGACGGCGGAGACCTGGTCTTCGCTGCTGCACCCGGACGAGGCGGAGCGGGTGATGGCCGAATCGCGGCGGCGCCTGCGCGATCATGCCATGGCCTACACCGCCGTCTACCGCATGCGGCGGCGCGACGGGCAATGGGCCTGGATCGAGGATCGCGCCACCGCCCAGCGCAACGCCGACGGCCGCGCGCTGCGCCTGACCGGAGCCATGTCCGACGTCACCGAACGGGTGCGGGCGGAGCTGGACCTGGCGCATGAACGCAACGTGCTGCAGGTGACGCTGGACAACACCGACCAGGGCATCATCAAGGTCGACGGCGGCGGTCGGGTGGTGACCGCCAACCGCCGGGCCGCGGAACTGCTGAACATCGCGCCGGAAGTGCTGTCCGGCAACCCGCGCTTCGCCGACATCGTGGCGATCCAGCGCCGCCAGGGCGAATTCGGCGAGATGGGCGACGATCCCGACCTGTATCTGAGTTTCGGAACCGTCCTGGGGGGCGCCGGCCTGGGTAGCGCCGGCATGGCGACCACCGGAGCGGGCTCCGACGATGAGTTCGGAATCCCGCCGGGCGAGCCGGCGGGGATGATCGACCAGCCCTTCACCTTCAAGCGCCGCCGCCCCGACGGCCGCATCGTCGAGGTGCGCACCAACCCGCTGCCGGAGGGCGGCTTCGTCCGCACCCTGACCGACGTGACGGTGGAGGCGCGCTCGGCCGAGGAGATCTTCAATGCGATGCAGGAGCTGGAACGCGCCTATGCCGACCTGAAGGAGACCCAGGCGAGCCTGGTCCAGGCGGAGAAGATGGCCTCGCTCGCCCTGCTGGTCGCCGGGGTCGCGCACGAGATCAACACCCCCATCGGCATCGCCTTCGGCTGCGCCACCCACCTGTCCGGGCGGACCTCGACGCTGGCCGATGCGTTCGAAAGCGGAACGATGAGGAAGTCCGAACTCGCCGCCTATGTCGCCACCGCCGGCGAATCCTCCCGCCTGATCGAACAGAACCTAACCCGCGCGGCCGAGCTGATCCAGAGCTTCAAGCGCGTCGCCGTCGACCAGACCAGCGAGGAGCGGCGCCGCTTCGACCTGCTGGCCTATCTGGAGGAGGTGGTCACCTCGCTCGGCCCCACCCTGCGCAAGAGCCGCCACCGCGTCGCCATCGCCTGTTCGCCGGGCATCGTGATGGACAGCTTCCCCGGCGCGCTGAGCCAGGTGGTGACCAATCTGGTGATGAACGCGCTGACCCACGCCTTCCCGGCCGACAGCAAGGGGCACATGGTCATCGACGTGGACGAGACGGCGGACGGCGAGGTGGAGATCCGTTTCGCCGACGACGGCGTCGGCATCCCCGCGGAGAACCTGCCGAAGGTGTTCGAGCCCTTCTTCACCACGCGGCGCGGGTCGGGCGGCAGCGGGCTGGGACTGCACATCGTCTTCAATCTGGTGACGCAGTCGCTGGGCGGGCGGATCTCGGTTGACAGCGTTCCCGGCGATGGAACTACCTTCACCCTGCGCATTCCGAAGACCGCGGCAACCGCCTCGACCGCAGCCGCGCCCCCCACCGCCTCGCCCACGACGACGCCCGTATCGCTGGAGAAGGAACCCGCATGAGCAGCGGCGCCTACGACGACGACGAGATTCTGTTCGCCGACGAAGAGGCGGACGGTGGCGCGGCCGGGCATGGCGCGGTGGCGGCGGCCCGCGCGGCCATCGTCGACCCGGCGGCACCGCCCTGGCCGATCCTGGTGGTCGACGACGAGTCCGACGTGCATTCCATGACCGGACTGCTGCTGGCCGACGTCACCTTCCAGCGGCGACGGCTGGACCTGATCAGCAGCTTCACCGCGGCGGACGCCCGCAACGTGCTGGAACACCGGCGCGACATCGCCGTGATCCTGCTGGACGTGGTGATGGAGGAGGACGATTCCGGCCTGAAGCTGGTGCGCTGGATCCGCGACGAGCTGGGCAACCGCGACATCCGCATCATCCTGCGCACCGGCCAGCCGGGACAGGCGCCGCAGCGCGACGTGATCGTCGATTACGACATCAACGACTACAAGCCGAAGGCCGATCTGTCGGCCGAAAGCCTGTTCACCGCGGTGATCGCGGCCTTGCGCGCCTTCGACCAGATCCAGTCGATCGAAACCCGGGTGGCGGAGCGCACGCGCGAGCTGCGCGAGAGCCGCGAGCAGGCGGAAGAGGCGACCAGGGCCAAATCCGCCTTTCTCGCCACCATGAGCCACGAGATCCGCACGCCGATGAACGGGGTGCTGGGAATGCTGGGCCTGCTGGAACGGACCGACCTGGACGAGCAGCAGCGCGACACAGTCGGCACCATGCGCGAATCGGCCAACGCCCTGCTGCGGATCATCGACGACATCCTGGACTTCTCGAAGATCGAAGCCGGGAAGATGGACCTGGAGCGGGTGGCGCTGTCGGTGCCGGCCCTGGTCGAAGGGGTGGCGGAAACGCTGGCGCCCGCCGCCGGGGCCAAGGGGCTGACGCTGCTGACCTATGTGGACCCGGCAATTCCGCAGGCATTGCTGGGCGATCCGGTGCGGCTGCGCCAGATCCTGTTCAATCTGGCCGGCAACGCCATCAAGTTCACCGATGCGGGCCGCGTCGTGCTGCGCGCCGAACTGGAGCCGGCCGGCGACCAGCAGGGCACGCGGCACGACGCGGCGCAGGCCGGGCCGCTGCTGCGCATCGCCGTGTCCGACACCGGCATCGGCATCGCCGAGGCCACCTGCCAGCGCCTGTTCCAGCCCTTCACCCAGGCCGAAAGCTCCACCACCCGGCGTTTCGGCGGCACCGGGCTGGGGCTGTCGATCAGCCGGCGGCTGGCGGCGCTGATGGGCGGCGAGATCGGGGTGGAGAGCAAGCCCGGCGAAGGCTCCACCTTCTGGCTGCGCCTGCCGATGGACCGTGCCGCCGGTCCGGCGTCGGCGGAGGACGGCCAGGACACCATCGGGCTGGACGGGCTGACGGTCCTGCTGGGCGTGCCCGACGACATGGAGCGCAGCTTCCTCGCCGGCTATCTGGAGCAGGCCGGCGCCCGCGTGCTGCCCGCCGCCTCGCCGCCCGAACTAGCGGCCCAGGCCCGCATCGCGCGCGAGGCCGGCTGCGCCGTCGGGGTCGTCGCCATCGACGAGGCGCTGCACATCCCCGCCGCCGCCTGCGCACCGGAGGAGCTGGGCCGCCGCAGCGGCGAGGCCCGGCCGCCGGTGGTCCTGCTCTGCCACGAAACCGGTGGGAAGCCCGGTCCCGATTCCCTCCCCGGCACGCGGGGGGCGGAGCCCGGCACGATGGTGCTGAGCCGGCCGCTGCGCCGGCTGGTGCTGCTGCGCGCGGCGGCCATCGCCGCGGGGCGTCTGTGCCCTTCCCCGCCGGTGGCCCAGACCCACCCCCACCGTTCCTCGACGGCGCAGTCCTCGAAAAGGGTCGGGCGCGGCACGGCCGGCCCTGACAACGGCCAGGGGGCGCCCAGCGTCGAGGAGGCGATGGCCCAGGGGCGGCTGATCCTGGTGGCGGAAGACAACCCGGTGAACCGCAAGGTCCTGCAGATGCAGTTGCAGGCGCTGGGCTATGCCGCGGAAATGGCGCCGGGCGGGGCGGAGGCGCTGGAAGCACTGGACGCCATGCGGCGGGGCCGGCGCCGCTACGCCATGCTGCTGACCGACGTCCAGATGCCGGAGATCGACGGGTTCGAGCTGACCCGTCAGGTCCGCAGCGGCGAGGCGTCGACCGATGCGGCCAACCGCCTGCCCATCGTCGCCATCACCGCCAACGCCGCACCGGCCGACATCGAGAGCTACCGCGCCGCCGGCATGGACGATGTGCTGAGCAAGCCGCTGGAACTGTCGCAACTGGCGGTGACGCTCGCCCGCTGGATGCCGCCGGCTCCGGCCGATGGCGCCGTGGTGACGCCCTTGCCGGCACCAACGACGCCGACTGCCGCCGGCAACGGCGCATTGGTCGATCTCGGCAATCTGCGTGCGCTGTGCGGCGGCGATGAGGCGATGCTGGCGGAACTGCTGAACGATTTCGTCACCATCGGCCGCGGCGTGCTTGCCGACCTGGGGACGGCGCTCGGCAACGGCGACCGCGATTGGGTGCGGGCCTGCGCCCACAATCTGAAGGGCTCCTCGCGCAATGCCGGTGCCAAGCCGCTGGCGGAGGCGGCCCGCCTTCTGGAACAGGCCGCCACCGAAGGCGCCCCGCTCGACCGGCTGACGGAGGCGGCCGACCGGCTGCGCGACAGCTTCGCCGCGACCTGCGGCGCCATCGAACAGGACCTCGCCGGAACGGAGCGGCTAAGGACATGAGTGATCCGGCATGAGCGATCCGACGGATTTCCGGCCCGGCCGGCGGGAGGCTCTCGGCCTGCTGCTGGGGGCTGCCGCCACGGCCGCCGCCCCGCCCACCTTCGCCCAGGACGCTCCGCCCGATGTCGGCGTGCCGCGGTTGGGCGAGGAGCTGACGCCTTTCGGGGCCGTACAGGCCGGCAACCGCACACGGGCGATCCCGCGCTGGACCGGCGGCCTGACCACCGCGCCGCGCGGCTATGTGCCTGGCCGCCCGCCGCCCGATCCCTATATCGAGGATGTCCGCTGGTTCACCGTCGGCGCCGCCGATGTCGAGCGCTACAAGGTCCGGCTGACCGCCGGCCAGCAGGCGCTGCTGGCCAAATTTCCGGAAAGCTTCGAACTGGCGCTGTTCCCCTGCCACCGCAGCGCCGCCGCACCGCAGCGGATCTATGACGCCACGCTCGCCAACGCCGACCGCGCCGGTTTGGGGGAAAACGGCCTGGCATTGCGCGACGCATCGGTCGGCGTGCCCTTTCCCATCCCGGCCAACGGCGTGCAGGCGATGTGGAACCACAAGCTGCGCTGGCGCGGCGGCAGCGTGTCGCGCACCAGCCTGACCGTGGTCCAGTCCGGCGACGGCAGCCGTTCGATGACGAAGCTGCGGGAGGAGTTCGACTCCCCCTATGCCGACGGCGACATGGCGGCACCGCCGCTGCTCTATCGCCGCACCATCCTGGAACCGAGGGAGCAGTCCGGCAGCAGCCTGATCCTGCAGGGGACCCTCGACCCCATCGCCGCGCGCACCCACGCCTGGGCGCGGGAGGGGGACCGTGGCCGCGTGGTGAGGGCGCCGGACTTCGCCTATGACACGCCGGACCCGGTGACGGGCGGCATCTGCACCGCCGACATGCTGGACATGTTCAGCGGCGCGCTCGACCGCTTCGACTACACGCTGGTGACGCGGCGCGAGATGTATATGCCCTACAACGCCTACCGGCTGTCCAACCCCGGCCTGACGATGCGGGACATCCTGTGGCCGGGGCACCCCAACCCGCAGTTCCTGCGCTATGAGATGCACCGGGTCTGGGTGGTCGATGCCCGGCTGAAACCGAATTTCCAGCACGCCCTGCCCGACCGCACCTATTACCTGGACGAGGACAGCTGGCAGATCCTGGCGGCGGAGCATTACGACGGCAAGGGCGACCTGCTGCGCTACGCCGAGGCGCACCCGGTGCAGCATTGGCAGGTTCCCGCCCTGGTACCGGCGGTGGAGTTCGCCTTCGACCTGACCGCCGACCGCTACACCGCCCGCGGCCTGGACAACGGCCTGCCGCCGCCGGTGTTCGGCGCGCCGCTGACGCCGCAGGACTTCACCCCCGACGCCCTGGTCCGCCGCGGCCGGCGGGGTTGACGCATTCGCAGCGCGATCACTCGGATCCGGTCTGGCGGACCTCGTGGACCTCGGCCGGATGGGTGGCGTGGCGGTTCAGGACCTCCAGCGCGATGCGTTCGCGCGCGGCGTCGCCGACATTGACCCAAAGCAGGATGCCGCCCTTGTCGAGCTGCTGCAGCATCGGCTCGTTGCGCTTGTCGGTGATCCATTGCGACAGGAAGGACCCCGCCGCGCCGCTGCCCACACCGGCGGCCGCTGCGGCCGCTGCGGCGGCGAGCGCCGTGCCGCCGGTGGCCAGCACCGCGCCGGTGGCGATGATCGCCCCGACATAAGCGGGGAAGCCGACCGCGGCGCCCTTGCCGCTGCCGACATCCTCCGGCGAAATGTAGGCTTGGCGCGGCGCGTTGGGATCGTGGGCGAGGCTGCCGACATCGCCGGGCACGCCGCCCAGACGCTCGCGGATCGTCTCGTCATTTGCCAGCACGCTCAACTCGTGGCGCTGGAATCCGGCCAGCGTCAGGTCGTCGATGGCGCTCTGCAGGGCGTCGCGGCTGTCGAACACCGCCACGGCTTCGCGCACCGCGGCATCAGTGCCGGTGCTTCCGGTGTCTCCAGTCCAGGCGCTGGAATCGATCGTGGTCGGGTTCTGGTCGCGGCTCTCGATCATGCCTCCACCCCTTCGCTTTGCAGGAAGTCCGAACAATCCGGATCCAACCGGAAATCGGGCGTAAGGTTCCGCTCAGGGTCGCGGTGATGTGGACGGCGATGCGGCCGGCGGGGGCACCATGCCGCGCGGCTCCGGCATGGCGCCCAGGAACCACCACAGGCCCAACCCGATCAGCATGGCCTTCACCAGCAGGAACAGCGCGATGTGGCGGGCCAGCGGATTGCGGAGCATGAGCTTCAACCTGTCGACGCAGCAGGCTTGGAGATGAATGCCGATCTGGCAAAATGACCCGTCTTTTGGCTAATATCCGGCACCCCCGCTGTCAAGGAAGGATACCCGCCATGAAGCGGCTCCTGCTCGCCACCCTGTTCGCTGCCGGCCTGTCCGCCGGTTCCGCCGCCCCGGCCTTCGCCCAGATCAGCCTGTTCCAGGACACCGGGCTGATGCAGGCGGTCAACGACGGCGACGTCGCCAAGGCGAAGGGCGCCCTGTTGCGGGGCGAGAACCCGAATCAGGCCGACATCCACGGCAAGACCGCCCTGCTGGCCGCCGTCGACCGCTCCAGCCCGGCCATCGCCAAGCTGCTGCTGGAGAGCGGCGCCAACGTCAACCGCGCCGACAAGGCGGGCAATACGCCGCTGCTGGCCGCGGCGGAGAACGGCAATCCGGAACTGATCGACCTGCTGCTGAAGAAGGGCGCCAGGGTCGACATGGAGAACCGCGAGGGCATGACCCCGCTGATGGTCGCCGCCCGAAGCGGCCGGGCCGACGTGGTGGACCGGCTGCTGAAGGCCGGGGCGCAGGTCGACCGTTCCGACTTCACCGGCCGCACCGCGCTGAACTGGGCGCAGGACAGCCGCAACGCCCGCGTCGGCACCCTGCTGCGCCAAGCCGGCGCGCGCTGACGGTCGGACTTCACTTCGCGGAGACCTCATGTTCGGTTCGGCCTTCGGCGGTCCCGGCCCGCTGCTGCTCCTGCTGCTGGCGCTGGGGATCGACGCGCTGTTCGGCGACTGGCTGGACCGCATCCTGCCCGACCCGGCGGGACTGGCGCGACGCTTCTGCAACGCCGCCGACGCCCGGCTGAACCGGGCGGAGCGGGGCAAGTCGGCCCAGGTGATCCGCGGGGCGCTGGTGGTGCTGGCGTTGGTTCTGATCGCGGTGGCGGCCGGGCTGCTGATCGAATGGATCGGCTCCATCGGCCGCGGCTGGATGGTGGAGTTGCTGGCCCTGCTCTGCGGCCTGCGCGGCCGGGCCGCCTGGACGCGCATCCGCGCGGTGCGCCGTGCGCTGGAAAGCGGTGGGCGGGTGCCCGCCCAGGAGGCGATCCAGTCACTGACCCGCCGCCATGTCTACGGCCTGGACGAGCACGGCATCGCCCGCGCGGCGGTGGAGGCCGCCGCCCGCGCCTTCGACCGCAAGCTGGTGGCGCCGGTCTTCGGCTATGCCCTGCTCGGCGTGCCGGGGCTGTTCGTCTGGACCGCGCTGGACGGCGCCGATGCCGCGTTGGGCAGCCCCGGCGTCCGCCATGGCCGCTTCGGCCTCACCGCGGCGACGCTGGACGATGCGCTGAATGCCCTGCCCGCCCGGCTGGCCGGGCTGCTGCTGGCGCTGGCCGCGCCCTTCATCGGCACCGCCAAGGCCGGCGGCGCGCTCCGCGCGCTGGGCCGTGACGCGCGCAAGCATCCGTCGCTGAACATGGGCTGGCCCATCGCCGCGATGGCGGGCGCGCTGGGGCTGGCACTGGGCGGACCGCACCGCGACGGTGGCGTGGTCATCACCGAGAACTGGATCGGCGACGGCCGCGCCCGCGCCACCCCGGCCGACATCGGGCGAGCGCTCGCTCTCTCCGCCGTCGCCGCCTTGCTGCTGGTCGGGTTGGTGGCGCTGCTGCTATGGGGCGTGGCGGGGATCTGACGCTCCGCAGCCCTGCACAACCGACACGGCAATGTCACGCCCTTGGCAGGGCACCGCGCCTCCATCGTCCATATACTAGTATGGCAAACTTGGGGAAAGCGGGGCCATGGGGACGGGGGAGACGACGGCTGTGGGGACGCCAGCCGGCGACGCGGTGCAGGCAGAGCGCTCATTGGCCGAGCGGCGATCGGGGCGGGCCGGCATCTTCTGGATGATCCTGACCACGCTGCTGTTCGTCACCCAGGACGCCACCACCCGTGTCCTGGCCAAAAGCTATCCGGTGGTGGAGGTCGCCTGGGCGCGCTTCGCGGTCCACATGATCCTGGTGGGCACGGTCGTCGCGTGGCACAGCCCGCATCTGATGGTATCGCACCGGTTGCCCCTGCAACTCGTCCGCTCCTGTCTGCTGCTGGCGACCACGCTGTTCGCCGTCCTGGCTTTGCGCAGCATCCCCTTTGCCGAGGTGCAGGCGATTGCCGCCGCCGCGCCGGTTCTGATCACGGCGCTGTCGGTGCCCCTGCTGGGCGAGAAGGTCGGCTGGCGGCGCTGGGTCGGCGTGCTGGTGGGCATGGCGGGGGCGCTGATCATCGTCGGGCCGGTGGGCGGCACTTTCCAATGGGCGCTGGCCCTGCCGCTGGCTGCGGCATTCAGCAACGCGCTGTACCAGATCGCAACGCGCAAGCTGAGAGGCGCGGATTCGCCGACCACCACCATCTTCTACACCGGCATGGCCGGTACCGTGGCCTGCACCCTGGCCCTGCCCTTCAATTGGGTGACACCGGACCTGACGGCGGCAGCTCTGATGGTGTTGTTGGGGACGCTGGGCGGAATCAGCCATTTCTGCCTGATCCGCGCCTACAGCGCCGCCCCCGCCGCCACCGTGGCGCCCTTCGGCTACACGACGCTGGTGTGGGCGGCGGTCTATTCTCTGATGGTGTTCGGCGAGGATTTGCGCCTGTCGACGATCGCCGGCACGATCATCATCGTCGGCAGCGGCGTCTACATCTTCTATCGGGAACAGATGCGGTCGCGGCAGGCGTCGTGAGGGTTCAGGCCGCCTGCGGCCCGACATCCTCCACCATGTAGAACGGCCCCCGCCGGTCACGCTCGACCCGCAGGATGAAGCGGCTGATCCCGCCGGCCTTGATGGTCCAAAGGTCGTCGCCGATATCCAGCGGACGAAGCTCCAGTTCGTCCGGCACCGGCGCCTCGCCCAGCCGTTTCAGGATGCGGTCGGCGCGGGTGCGGTCGATGGCGGGCAGGCTCTCGGCGGCGCGGGCGTCGAAGCGGTCGCTCTTCACATAGCGGGTGCCGGACCCCTGGATCGGACTGGACGGCCGGCCGGGCTGCAGCCGCGCCCGCGCCGCCATCAGGCGCCAGCGCGCAGTGCTGCAAGCCTGCACCGCGGCGGCATGGACGGCGGCGACACGCTCGATCAGGTCGGGGAACAGTGGCATCAGCTCCCGCCGCTTGTAAGCGACGCGGCTCATCAAATCGTGGATCGAGCGTTCGGCGGTCGCGGCGGCGTCGGGCAACTCCACCGTCTCCGCCGCCAGCAGGGCCGGGATGGCGTCGAGCGCCGCTTCCCTTACCAGCGCGTCGATGCGCGCCAGCGCCGCCGCCCCGGCCGCGTCGGTGCGGGCGATGGCGTCGGCCACCACCGGGCCGGCGCGGTCGAGCGCCTCATCCCTCGGCACCTCGTCGAACAGGGCAGTCAGCCAGCCGGCGTCGAACAGGGTGGCGTCGGGGAAAGGAGGAAAGGCGCTCAATCGCTCAACGCTTTGTCAGTGGGGCTCTGTCCGTGAAGCTCAGCCGTCCGCGCGCATGCGGGCGACGATGGTTTCCAGCACCTCTTCGGCCCGATCGTTGTCGACCTGGCAGGTGCCGGCCGCCTGATGGCCGCCGCCGCCATATTGCAGCATCAGCGGGCCGATGTCCGTCTTCGAACTGCGGTTCAGGATCGACTTGCCGCAGGCCAGAACGGTGTTCTGCTGCTTCAGGCCCCACAGCACATGGATCGACACATTGGTGTCGGGGTACAGCGCATAGATCATGAAGCGGTTGCCGGCGTAGATCGTCTCCTCCTTGCGGAGGTCGAGCACGACGACGTTGCCGCGCACGGTGGCGCAGCGCTTCAGCTGGTCGACGAACAGCTCGGCATGCTGGGTGTAAAGCTCCACCCGCTCCTTCACGTCGGGCAGTTCCAGGATCTGCGCGATGGTGTGGCTGCGGCAGTAGTCGATCAAATCCATCATCAGCTGGTAGTTCGACACCCGGAACTCGCGGAAGCGGCCGAGGCCGGTGCGCGCGTCCATGATGAAGTTCAGCAGGGTCCAGCCGGTGGGGTTCAGGATGTCCTCGCGCAGGTACTGCGCCGAGTCGGCCTGATCGACCGCCAGCATCATCTCGTCGGAGATGGTGAAGAAGCGCTCCTTCCCGCCATAGTAATCATAGACGACGCGGGCGGCCGACGGTGCCTTTGGGTCGATGATGTGGTTCGGCTTCTCGCCGACGCGCATGGTCTCCGACAGGTGATGGTCGAACACCAGATGGGCGCCTTCGACATAAGGCAGGTTGGTGGTGATGTCGCGGCCTGTGATCTCGATCTTGCCGTCCTGCATGTCCTTGGGATGGACGAACTTGATCTCGTCGAGGATGCCCAGCTCCTTCAGCAGGACGGCGCAGACGAGCCCGTCGAAGTCAGACCGGGTAACGAGGCGGTATTTCGCGGCGTCGGACATGCAAACTTCCCCTGGCGACCGTCATGGTTGAGCGCGTGCCGGAAGGGTAGTCGCCCACCCCTTCGGCGCGCAATGCTTTACCAGAGGATTGTTGCGGAGATCAGCCCCGGATCAGCCCCAGGGACCGCGGCGGTTCTGCGGCATGAAGCCGCCCTGCCCGCCTTGATTGCCGCCCTGCGGCGGCGCGCCCCAGGGCGAGCGGCCATCGCGCGGCGGGGTGTGGCCGCCGCCGACGCTGTTGCCACCGAATCCGCCGCCGAATCCGCCGGTCTGGGGCGCCATGGCGCGCAGCCGCGCCACACGCTCGCCCATGTCGGGGTGGGTGGAGAACAGGCTGGCCATGCCGGCGCCGCTGAGGGGGTTGGCGATGAACAGGTGGGCGGTCGCCGGGTGCGCCTCCGCCTGGTAATTGGGGATGTTGTTGGCGCTGTTGTGGATGTTGGTCAGCGCATCGGCCAGCCAGTTGGGACGGCCGCAGATCTCGGCGCCGATGCGGTCGGCCTCGAACTCGCGGGTGCGGCTGATCGCCATCTGCACCAGCGTCGCGGCGATGGGGGCGAGGATGGCGGCCAGGATCGCCCCAACCATGCCCAGCGGATTGCCGCCGCGCTCGTCATTGCTGGAGCCGCCGAAGAACAGGCCGAAGTTGGCGAGCATCGACACCGCGCCGGCGATGGTCGCAGTGATCGTCATGATCAGGGTGTCGCGGTTCTTCACATGGGCCAGCTCATGCGCCATCACGCCGGCGATCTCCTCCGGCGTCAGGCGCTGCAGCAGGCCGGTGGTGGCGGCGACCGCCGCATGCTCCGGATCGCGGCCGGTGGCGAAGGCGTTGGGCTGGTCGTTCTGGATGATGTAGACGCGCGGCATCGGCAGGCCGGCGCGCTCCGCCAGCCGGGCGACGATGCCGTGGAATTCCGGTGCCGAATAGGCATCGACCTCGCGGGCGCCGTACATCGACAGCACCATGTCGCCGGAATTCCAGTAGCTGAACAGGTTCATGCCCAGCGCGAAGACGAAGGCGATGATCAGGCCGGTCTTGCCGCCCAGCAGGAAGCCGACCGCCATGAAGATCGCCGTCAGGCCGGCAAGGAGAATGGTGGTCTTCAGATAGCTGGTCATGATCGCCATATCGGTTCAGGATGGACCGAGGCGGGGGTAACCCGCCCCGATCCAAGATATGGGCCCGATCCGCGCCCGCGTTCAAGATGCCCGCAGCATTGCGATGGATATGATGACCGAACAGACCAAGCCGCAGCAGGACGCCGCCGAGACGGTGACCGCCACCGAAGCCGCCCCAGAAACCACGGAGACCAAGGGCCCCGAGCAGAAGCCCGGCGAGATCGGCGGCCCGAAGGGGCCGGAGCCGACCCGCTACGGCGACTGGGAGTTCAAGGGGCGCTGTTCGGACTTCTGATCGGAGATCAACTCCACCCGGTCACTCCATCCGGCGCCCGGTCACCGCGTCGAACAGGTGCAGGGCGCCGTCCTGTGGAGCGACGGTCAGACGGTCGCGCTCGCGCACGGTGGGGATGCCGGCCATACGGACCAGCAGCGTCTCGCCGTCCGGCAGACGGCCATAGACCACCGTGTCGGCCCCCAGCGCCTCCACCAGTTCGATCTCGATCGAAAAACCCTCTGCGGCGACCGCCAGATGCTCCGGCCGGATGCCCAGCTTCACCGGGCGGCCGGCGTCGGTCGGGCGCGGACGCGGCAGGGGCAGACGCTGACCGCCGGGCAGCAGCACCGCCTCGCCACGGTCGTCGATGCGGCCGTCCAGCACATTCATCGGCGGCGAGCCGATGAAGCCGGCGACGAACAGGCTGGCCGGGCGCTGGTAGACCTCCAGCGGCGTGCCGATCTGCTCGGCTACGCCATGGTTCATCACCAAGATGCGGTCGGCCAGCGTCATCGCCTCCACCTGATCGTGGGTGACGTAGAGGCTTGTGATGCCGAGCCGGTCCTGCAGCCGCTTGATCTCCACCCGCATCTGGGTGCGCAGCTTGGCGTCGAGGTTCGACAGCGGTTCGTCGAACAGGAAGGCGGCGGGTTCGCGCACGATGGCGCGGCCCATGGCGACGCGCTGGCGCTGGCCGCCAGACAACTGGCTCGGCCGGCGGTCGAGGAAGCGGCCGAGTTCGAGGATCTCCGCCGCCTTGTCGACGCGGGCGCGGATTTCCGCCTTCGGGATCCCGCGGATCTTCAGGCCGTAGGCCATGTTGTCGAAGACCGTCATGTGCGGGTAGAGCGCATAGTTCTGGAACACCATCGCGATGTCGCGATCCTTGGGGTCCAGCTGATTGACCACGCGCCCGCCGATGGCGATCTCGCCGCCGGTGATGCCCTCCAGCCCGGCGACCATGCGCAGCAGGGTGGACTTGCCGCAGCCCGACGGCCCAAGCAGGACGAGGAATTCGCCGTCCTGGATCGCGATGTCGATGTCCTTGATCGCTTCGACCGGGCCGTAGGACTTGCGGACGTTGCGGATTTCAACGGTTGCCATTGTTCTTTTTTCCCTTCGCCCGCGCTTACTTTTCGCTGTCCATCATTTTTCGCTATCGACCAGGCCTTTGACGAACCAGCGCTGCATGAACACCACCACCGCCACCGGCGGCAGCATCGCCAGCACCGTGGTCGCCATGATGATGTGCCAGTCGTTGGCCGATTCGCCGGTGCCGATCATCTTGGTGATGCCGGTCACGATGGTTTCCATGTCGCCGCTGCTGGTGACCAGAAGCGGCCAGAGATACTGGTTCCAGCCATAGATGAAGAGGATGACGAACAGAGCGGCGATGTTGGTGCGCGACAACGGCAACACGATGTCGATGAAGAAGCGCACCGGCCCGGCACCGTCGATCTTCGCCGCCTCCAGCAGTTCGTCAGGGATGGTCAGGAAGAACTGGCGGAACAGCAGCGTCGCGGTCGCAGAGGCGATCAGCGGAATGGACAGCCCGGCATAGGTGTTGATCAGACCCAGATCGGCGACGACCTTGTAGGTCGGGATGATCCGCACCTCCACCGGCAGCATCAGCGTGATGAAGATCAGCCAGAAGAAGGCCATGCGCAGCGGAAAGCGGAAGAAGGCCACCGCATAGGCCGACAGGATGGAAATGGCGATCTTGCCCAGCGCGATGGACAGCGCCATCACCAGGCTGTTCAGCATCATCGTGCGGACGGGCGTGTACATGGCGCGCTCGCCCGCCTCGCCGACCCAGGCCTGGGCGTAGTTCGCCGCCCCCTCCCCGCCCGGCCACAGCGGCAGGCCGCCACGCCCGATGGTGCCGGCGTCCCAGGTGGAGCCGATCAGCGTCACATAGATCGGATAAGCGAAGATCAGTACGCCGACGATCAGGACGATGTGCGGCACGAGGTCGATGAAACGGGTCTGCTTCATGAGTAATGGACCTTGCGCTCGACGAAGCGGAACTGCACCGCGGTCAGCGCGATGACGATCACCATCAGGATCACCGACTGGGCCGAAGACCCGCCGAGGTCGTTGTTGACCACGCCGTCCTGATAGACACGGAAGATCAGCGTCTCGGTCGCCTTGCCCGGCCCGCCCTGGGTCAGGGCGTGGATGGTGCCGAAGGTCTCGAAGAAGGCGTAGACCATGTCGACCACCAGCAGGAAGAAGGTGGTCGGCGACAGCAGCGGGAAGGTGATGGTCCAGAACCGCCGCACCGGCCCGGCGCCGTCGATGCTGGCCGCTTCCATCACCGAGCGCGGGATCGCCTGCAGCCCGGCCAGGAAGAAGATGAAGTTGTAGGACACCTGCTTCCAACTGGCCGCCAGGATCACCATCAGCAGCGCCTGCCCGCCGTTCAGCCGGTAGTCCCAATCGAAGCCGAGCGCCCGCAGGCCCCGGCCGAAGGACCCGATGTCGGGATTGAAGATGAACATCCACAGCACCGCCGCGACGGCCGGGGCCAGCGCATAGGGCCAGATCAGCAGCGTCTTGTAGGCGCTGGCGCCCTTAATCTTGGAATCGGCCAGCACCGCCAGCAGCAGCGCGACGCCCATCGCCAGCACCGTCACCGCGACGCTGAAGATCACCGTGGTCTGCAGCGTGTCCAGATAGTTCGGGTCGCTCAGGACATAGGTGAAATTCTCGAACCAGACGAACTCGCTGCGGATGCCGAAGGCGTCCTGAAGATGCACCGACTGCCAGACCGCCTGGGCCGCCGGCCAGATGAAGAACACCAGCGTCACCGCCACCTGCGGCGCAAGCAGCAGATAGGGCAACAGCCGGCTGTCGAAGGTGACGCGACGCTGCAAGGGTTGGTCTTTCGTGGGTTGTGCGTGGTGCTTGGGGGATCCCCTCACCCCGCCCCTCTCCCCGGGGGAAGAGGGGCGGGGTGAGGTCCAGCCGAAATCAGCCCTTGTTGGCGCGCTCGAAGTTGCGGAGCACGGTGTTGCCGCGCTTGATCGAGGCGTCGAGAGCCTGCTTGGCGTCCTGCTGGCCCTGGAAGGCCTTCTCAAGCTCTTCCTGGATGATGTTGCGGATTTCCGGCAGATTGCCCAGGCGCAGGCCCATGCTGTTCTCGGTGGTCGGCGTGCGGGTCAGCTGCGCGGCCGGCACGTCGGCGCCCGGGTTCTTCTCGTAATAGCCCTGGGCCTTGGCGATCTCGATACCCTTCAGCGTCACCGGGACATAGCCGGTGTCCATGTGCCACTTGGCATCGACCTCGGGCTTGGCGAGATAGGTGAAGAACTGCGACACCGCCTTGTATTCGGCCGGCGTACGCTTGGGCGACGTCATCACCCAGAAGGCGGCGCCGCCGATGATGCCGTTCTTCGGGCCGCCCTTGGCAAATTCCGGCCAGTAAGGCAGCGGGGCGGCGCCCCAGGCGAAATTCGCCTCCTTCAGGATGCGGCTGCGCAGCGAGGAAGAGCCCTGGATCATCGCGCATTCGCCCGACGGGAACAGCGCGTCCGGCTTGTTGTCGCGGCCGCCATACTTGAACAGCCCGTCCTTCTGCATGTCGATCAGCGTCTGCACATGCTTGACGTAGAGCGGGGCGTCGATCTTCAGCTCGGCGTTCAGCCCGCCATAGCCGTTGGCTTGCGTGGCGAAGGGCGTGTTGTGAATGGCGCCGAGCTGCTCCAGCTGCACCCAGGTCGGCCAGGAGGTGGTGAAGGGGCAGGTCGAACCGGACGCCTTCAGCTTCTTCGCCGCGTCGATCAGCTCCGGCCAGGTCGCCGGCGGCTTGGCCGGGTCGAGGCCGGCCTTTTGGAAGGCGTCCTTGTTGTAGAACATGATGGCGGTGGAGCTGTTGAACGGCAGCGCCATCATCTTCCCGTCCTTGGACGAGTAGTAGCCCTTGACCGCCGGGATATAGGCGTCGGAGTTGAAGGACGCCCCCGTCTCCTGCATCAGCTGGTAGACCGGCTTCACCGCCGGGCCGGCGGCCATCATGGTGGCGGTCCCGACCTCGAACATCTGCACGATGTGCGGCGCGTTGCCGGCACGGAAGGCGGCGATGGCCGCCTGCATCGTCTCCGGATAGCTGCCCTTGTAGGAGGCGTTGACCTGGACCGTCTGCTGGCTGTCGTTGAAGTCCTTGACGATCTGCTCCAGTTGGCCGCCCAGCGGCTGCGGCAGGCCGTGCCAGAAATCGATCACCGTCTTCTGCTGCGCCAGCGCGGTGCCCGGCAGGGCGGCGGCGAACAGCAGCGCGGTGGTGGTGGCGGCGCCCGTCAGGAGGGCAAGCTTGCGGCGGGTCAACATGCGGTGGGTCTCCCTATCCCGGTATGGTGCGCGGTTGTCATGAGGGCAACGGGTTGCCGTCCCGCGACGCTTTCGTGAAGTTTTGGTGGCAGACGCATACAGCCATGTGTGCGCTTGCGAAAAAGACCGGCTGCTCGATGATCGTTTTCGAAACTGTTTGGTTGCTCTAAGCGTCACACTGCGCACGCATACCAGGGTCTGTCAAGACGCCGCTTTACAGTTTTATGACGTGAAAACCGCAGCGGTGAAATGTTGCGGAGCGAAAATGCGCGAGCGCGGAATGTCTAACGCGGGCAGGCGGTATCGGGCCGCCGTCCGCCGGCCGGAAGGGCTCCCCGTCCGGCCATCAGACTGCTGCTGAGCAGGCGGCGCAGGGCGGCGGGGTCGCAGGGCTTGTGGACCAGGGGAAAGCCGCTGCGGTCGACGCTGCGCAGCCGGTCGGGATCGGTGTCGCCGGTGACGATGACGCCCGGCACCCGCCGGCCGCAGCGGGCGCGCACCGCCTGGATGGCGTCGATGCCGGTCTCCGGCCCCGACAAACGCAGGTCCGACAGCACGAGGTCGGGGGTCGCGGCCCCCCCGTCCAGCCCGGCGCAGGCCTCGTCGATGCCGCGGGCGGGGATGACGGCATAGCCCCAGCCCTGCAACAGCAGCCCGATCCCCTCCAACTGCATCGCGTCGTCCTCGATCACCAGCACCGTGCCGGCTGCCGTCGGAATTGCGGACGCAGACTGGCCGACCGCCGGGTCAGGGTCGCTGTCGGCGGAGTCGTCACCCGACCGGTCGCCGTCATTGCCGGCCAGCGGCACCTCCACCGCGAAGACGGAGCCCTTGCCGGGCTTGGAGCGCACGGTGACCGGATGCCCCAGCACCTGGGCCAGCCTCCGCACGATGGCGAGGCCGAGCCCGAGTCCCTGCTTGCGGTCGCGTCCGGGATTGCCGAGCTGGTGGAAGTCTTCGAAGATCACGGCATGGTTGGCCGGATCGATACCGACGCCGGTGTCCCACACCTCGATGCGCAGGTTCGCACCGCGCCGCCGCGCCGCCAGCAGGATGCCGCCCGTCAGGGTATAGCGCAGGGCGTTGGCCATGATCGGCCGCAGCAGCCGCTCCATCAGCACCGGATCGCTGGTCACCTGGGCGTCGAGCGGATGGACGTTGAAGCGCAGCCCCTTGGCCTCCGCCTCCGGCCCGAACTCCTCCAGCATCTTGGCGAGCAGTTCGTCGACCGGGAAGGTCTGCGGCTTGGCGGTGACCAGCCCGGCTTCCAGCGCCGACACCTCCAGCAGGGCGCGCAGCAGGGTCTCGCCGCCGATGATCGCCTGCTCCAGCTTGTTCGCCAGCTCGATGGAGGCCGGATCGGTCAGCCGGCCGCTCAGCAGATGGTGGAACAGGTGCATCGCCTGGAAGGGCTGGCGCAGGTCGTGGCTGGCCGCGGACAGGAACTTGCCCTTGGCGGTGCGGGCGCGTTCGGCATCGGCACGCGCCTGCGCAGCCTCCGCACGCGCTTCGGCCAAGGCGGCGGCAGTGGCATCGGCAGCAGGGGCATCGACGGCCAGCGCCACCGCGCGGATCCGCCCGCCGGCATCCACCACCGGGGTCAGCGCCAGCGCAGACGGCAGGCCGGGGAGCGGGCCGGCGGCGCTGGCCGCTATCCCAGTCTCCATCACCTGCCGCCGCAGTTTCTCGATCCCGTCCGCGGTGCCGGCGGGCAGTCCGGCCTCCGCCGGTGTCTTCCCCTCCACCGCGTCCGGCGGGCAGCCGAGAGCGTCGGCGAAGGCCCGATTTGCCACCAGCACGCGCCCATCCTCGCCAAGCAGGGCCTGGGGCGATCCGCCGGCCGACAGCAGGGCGTCCAACCAATCCTCGCGTGTCGGCGATTGTTCTGGGATGAGAGGCATCGGCATATACTCGGCAAGGCTACGGGAAAGACCAACGACAGGAAAACGGGCGGCAGGACTGACGATAAAAGAGGGGTCCACAGACCACCGCGTTACCTCTGCTTTATCTTGTGCTCCAATCGATCGTGTCAAATGTGACCTCAGTCCACCCCATGGCCTAAGTTCGTTCGAAAGCCCTAGGACTTAGATCAGAAGCCGGGCCGCCGCGCCATCCCGACAAAGGGCGGAGGACGCTTCCGCATCCGGCGTCGGCCGCGCTATAAGACGCCCATGGTGCAACGCCGCCCCGCCCTGTCCCGTCGCCGCAAGCGACCCGCCGCCCGACCGCCCCAGCCGCCGCGGGCGCTGGAGATTTCCGGCCTGCCGATGCCGCTGGAGTTGCGGGAGAGCGCGCGCGCCACCCGCATGACCCTGCGCGTCGATCCCGGCCGCGGGCTGGTCCAGGTGGTGGTGCCGGTCGGCGTGTCGGAGACCGACGCCCGCCAGTTCGTCGGCCGGCATGACGGCTGGCTGCGGGCACGGCTGGCTGCGATGCCGCCCTCCCTGCCCTTCGCCGACGGCGCCAGCGTGCCCTATCTCGGTGTCGAGCATGCCATCCGCCACGACCCGGCCCTGCGCGGTGCGACCAGGATCGAGGACGGCGCCCTGCTGGTCGGCGGCCAGCCGGAGCATATCGCCCGCCGCATCCGCGATTTCCTGACCGCCGAGGCCAAGCGCGAGCTGGCGACCCGCGCCCGGCTGAAGGCCGCGACCATCGGCGCCCGCATCGCCGCCGTCACCATCCGCGACACCAAGAGCCGCTGGGGCAGCTGTTCGTCCACCGGCCGGCTGTCCTTCTCCTGGCGCCTGATCCTGACGCCGGAGCCGGTGCTGGACTATGTCGTCGGGCATGAGGTGGCGCATCTGCGCGAGATGAACCATTCCCCGCGCTTCTGGGCGCTGTGCGCCAGCCTGACCGACGACACCGGCGTGGAATGGCCGCGGGCATGGCTGAAGGCGAACGGGACAAGGCTGCTGCGGTACGGGTGATCGCTGTGCGGGTGTGGGCGCCTAGTCCACCACCTCCGCCACCAGCAGCCCGGTCGCGGCGACATCGCGCCGGACGAACTCCAGGAAATCGTCGTAGGGCATCGGGCGGCCCAGCAGATAGCCCTGGCACTGGTCGCAACCCATCCCGACGAGACAGTCGTACTGCTCCTCCGTCTCCACCCCTTCGGCCAGCGTCTGCATGCGCAAGGACCGGGCCATGCTAATGATCGCCTCGGCGATGGCGCCGCTGTCCGGGTCGTCGGCGCACAGACCGCTGACGAAGCTGCGGTCGATCTTCAGCTTGTCCACCCGGAAGCGCTTCAGATAGGCCAGCGAGGAATAGCCGGTGCCGAAATCGTCGATGGCAAGCGGCACGCCCATCTCGCGAAGCTGGGAGAAGGTTTCCGAGACCACGTCGGACTCGTCCATCAGGACGCTTTCCGTCACCTCCAGCTCCAGCGCCGACGGCGGGATGCCGTAGGCCGACAGCCAGCCCGCCACCCGCTCCGCCAGTCCGGGGCGGCGCACCTGCACCGCCGACAGGTTGATGGCGATCAGCAGGTCACGGTGGCGCAGCAGTTCCGACACCCGGCGGCAGGCCTCGCCCAGCACCCAGTCGCCGAGCGGCAGGATCAGGCCGGTATCCTCGGCCACCGGAATGAACTGGCCGGGCATGATCAGCGTGCCGTCGGGCTGGCGCCAGCGCACCAGCGCCTCCGCCCCGACCAGCCGGCGGTCGTCCAGCGAGAACTGCGGTTGGAAATGCAGCTCCAGCTCGTTGTTGGCCAAGGCGCGACGCAGGTTGTTCTCGGTCCACATGCGATCCGACGCGCGGCGGTTCAGCTCCGGCGTGAAGAACCGGTAGGTCGCGCGCCCGGCCTCCTTGGCGGCGTACATCGCCATGTCGGCGCTCTTCAGCAACGCGTCGATGCCGGTGCCGTCGTCGGGATAGACCGCGATGCCGATGGACGGCGTGACCTGCAGTTCGTGTCCGTCGATCAGGTAGGGTTCCGACAGGGCGTGCAGCACCTTGCGCGCGACGATGCCGGCGGAGTCGGGGCTATCCATGTCGCTGATGAGGATGATGAACTCGTCGCCGCCCTGCCGGCTGACCGTGTCGCTGGCCCGCACGGTGCCGCTCAGCCGCACCGCCACCTCGCGCAGCAGGCCGTCGCCGACCTGATGGCCCAGGCTGTCGTTGATGGTCTTGAAGCGGTCGAGATCGACGAACAGCAGCCCCACCTTGCTGCCGTGGCGCCCGGCGGCCAGGATCGCGCGCTCCAGCCGGTCGCGCAGCAGGAAGCGGTTGGGCAGATCGGTCAGGAAGTCGAACTGGGCCAGATGGCGGATGCGCTCCTCCTGCGCGCGGGTCTCGGTGATGTCGGTGAAGGCGGCGATGTAGTTGGCGACGGCGCCGTCCTCGTTCCTCACCAGCTTGACGCTCAGCCATTCCGGAAACACCTCGCCGCTCTTGCGGGTGCTCCAGATCTCGCCAGCCCAATGGCCTTCGGCCCGCAGCTGCGCCCAAAGCTCCTCGTAGAAATCCGGCGGATTGCGGTCGGAGCGCAGGAATTCCGGGCCGCGGCCCAGCACCTCGTCCCGCCCATAGCCGGTAATGCGGGAGAAGGCGTCGTTGGCGGCGACGATCTGCCGGTGTTCGTTGGCGACGAACATGCCCTCCGCCGCGTTGTCGAACACCTTGGCCGACAGCCGCAGCTGCCATTCCGCCCGCTTGCGTTCGCTGATGTCGCGAGCGATGGCGGAGTAATAGACGTCGCCCTCGTAGGTGATGCGGCTGGCGGTGACCTCAAGCTCCAGCATGCGGCCGTCGGCGGTGAGATAGGCGGTCTCGTAATGGCTGGCCGCGTCCTCGCCCTCCGCGGCGAAGCGCTTGAGCAGGTCGGCCTGCCCCATCACCAGATCGTCCAGCCTGCCGCCCAGCGCCTTGCAACCGAAGGGGTTGACGTAGGCGATGCGCAGGCCGGCGTCGGCCAGAACGACGATCTCGGACACATGGTCGATGAAGAAGTTGGCGAGATAGAGCTGGCGCGCCCGTTCGCGCAGCATGCTGTCGCTGTGCCGGACCCGCAGCTGGTAGCTGCCGACGATGCGCCGGATCCAGCCGGTGACCAGCCACGACACGCCCACCGAGGCCGCCAGCGCCACGCCCAGAACGGCAACCGTGGTCCAGACCCGCTGGTTGACGCCGCGGCTGATCTCCGCCCGGCGGGCCTCCATCTGCCGGCCGACATCGTCGATGTAGGAGCCGGCGACCAGGATCCAGCCCCAGACGTTGGGGGCGGAGACATAGGCCATCTTCGGCGTCGGCCGCGCCGAGACCGGATGGATCCAGTCGTAGCGCAGCTCGCCGCCGCCCTGGCGCCCGAGGTCCAGCATGCGGGTGACGATGTCGCGCTCGGTCTTCCACGGTAGGTCGCCGGCGTTCATCCCCTCCGACGCCGGGGCGGTGGGCGACAGCAGCACCTGCCCGTCCTGGCGCAGCACGCCGATGAAGCCGGTCTCGCCGAACCGGAAGGCGCGCAGGCGATCCAGCGATTCATGCTGCAGCCGCGTCTCCACGGCGCTCAGCGAATCGCTGGCGCCGATCAGCCAGTCATAGGGTTCGAACAGGCGGACGAAGGCCAGCTTGTCGACGGTCTGCGTCGGATCGTCGGGCTGGCTCACGCGATAGCGGGCGAAGCCGCGCCGGTTGGGATCATGGGCCGCCCGCATCAGCTCGCCCACGACCGAATCCTCCGTCGTGTCGGGCGCGGCGGAGGGCGACGTCCCGTCCTTTGGCGCCCCCTCCCGCGACGGGTCAACCGGCATCAGGACCGAGTTGCCGTTCATGTCGTGGATGAAGTAGTAGCCGCGACCGCCGGAAAAGCGCAGCGGCCGCAGGGTCTGCTTGATCGATTCCTTCACCGCCGCTTCGGGCAGGATGTTCCGTTCGCGGTCATGGACGCTGCGGGCGATGGCATAGGCCTCGTTCACCTGGGTGCGCAGATGGTCCTTCAGCAGCGGCTCGACGCGCGAGCGCATGTAGGCCAGATAGGACTGCGCGTTCTCCACCTCCTGCATCAGGGACTGACGCTGCTCCTGGAGATAGCGCGCCTCGCTCTGGCGCAGGTCGTGCTCCAGGTCGGCCCAATGCTGCCAGACGAAATAGAAGCCAAGCCCGAGGACGAGCGCCGACACCAGCGCCATCGACGCCAGGAACTGCAGGCGGTAGAGCCGGGCCTCGTCGGACGAGCGCGACGGCGCACGGACCAGTTCGACGACGGGGTCGGACAAGACGGGCTCCCTTCGGATAGGCTTTCCGGACGCGGGCTTGGGCCGGCCCCGATGCGCTGTGCAAGTGTTGCTTAATGCCCGTACCGATTCAACTGCAAGCGTATCAAATCCACCGCAGCGCGACTCTTTGACTGTTTTCCTCTCCCCTGGATCGCCACCGGGTGGCGCGGCGGCGAACGGACAGAGAATCGGCGGGAAGTCGGTTCATCCAACCTTAGGCGGGGATTCCCTTCGGTCGGCAACGATTCGACCGCAAAGTTTAATGCCGCCGGCCGCCGCCGGGGACATGTCGGGGGCCGGATCGGGCCCGGCGCATCGTGAGGCTTTAAAACGCCACCCGGCACGGCTATGGTCGCGCGCGCGTGCTATTGAGACCCGCAAGCCACCCTCGAACCAGCGCCCGCATCCTCCGGAGAGTGCCGATGATCCCCCGCTATACCCGCCCCGAAATGGCCCGCATCTGGGAGCCGGAAAACCGCTTCCGCATCTGGTTCGAGATCGAGGCGCACGCCTGCGACGCGCAGGCCGAGCTGGGCGTGATCCCGAAGGACGCGGCCAAGGCGGTGTGGGAACGCGGCAAGTGGGAGATCGACCGCATCGACGAGATCGAGCGCGAGACCCGGCACGACGTCATCGCCTTCCTGACCAACCTCGCCGAATATGTCGGCCCCGAGGCCCGCTTCGTCCACCAGGGCATGACCTCGTCCGACGTGCTGGACACCTGCCTCGCCGTGCAGATGACCCAGGCCGCCGACCTGCTGCTGGCCGACATGGACGCGCTGCTGGCCGCGCTGAAGCGCCGGGCGTACGAGCACAAGAACACCGTCACCATCGGCCGCAGCCACGGCATCCATGCCGAGCCGACGACCTTCGGCCTGAAGCTGGCCGGCCATTACGCCGCCTTCGTCCGCGGGCGCGAGCGTCTGGTCCAGGCGCGCCAGGACATCGCGACCTGCGCCATCTCCGGCGCCGTCGGCACCTTCGCCAACATCGACCCGCGGGTGGAGGAGCATGTCGCCGCCAAGCTGGGCCTGTCGGTGGAGCCGGTGTCGACCCAGGTCATCCCGCGCGACCGCCACGCCTTCTTCTTCTCCGTGCTGGGCGTGATCGCGTCGAGCATCGAGAATCTGGCGACGGAGGTCCGCCACCTGCAGCGCACCGAGGTTCGCGAGGCGGAGGAGTATTTCCACCCCGGCCAAAAGGGCTCGTCGGCGATGCCGCACAAGCGCAACCCGGTCCTGTCGGAGAACCTGACCGGTCTGGCCCGTATCGTGCGATCCGCCGTGGTCCCGGCGCTGGAGAACGTCGCGTTGTGGCACGAGCGCGACATCTCCCACAGCTCGGTCGAGCGGATGATCGGCCCCGACGCCACCGTCACGCTGGACTTCGCCCTGGTGCGCCTGACCAGCATGATGGAAAAGCTGGTGGTCTATCCGGAGCGCATGCAGAAGAACCTGGACGACCTGGGCGGTCTGGTCTTCTCGCAGCGCGTCCTGCTGGCGCTGACCCAGGCCGGCATGAGCCGCGAGGACAGCTACAAGGCGGTGCAGCGTAACGCCATGCAGGTGTGGGAGAAGGGCGGCAACTATCTCGACCTGCTGTCGAACGATCCCGACATCGCCAAGCATATCGGCCGCGACAAGCTGGAGCCGATGTTCGACATGACCTATCACACCAAGCATGTCGACACCGTGTTCAAGCGCGTCTTCGGCGAGTGACCTGCTGAGGATCCGGGCCGTTATCCCGTCTTCCGCAGGGCGGCAAATACTTGCCGGTGGATGACAAACGGCCCGGCCATACCTAATCTATCTCGAGAAGCACGTGCCCGGGCGGGGCAATCCTGAACAGAGCGAGGACTGGACCCATGGCGATGGAAGCCGCCACGATCGAAAAGCTCATCAAGGAAGGCATCCCCGACGCGGTCGTGGAGATCGCCGACCTGCGGGGCGACGGCGACCACTATGCCGCGCTCGTCACCTCCGCCACCTTCAAGGGCAAGAGCCGGGTGCAGCAGCACCAGATGGTCTACGCGTCCCTGCAGGGCAAGATGGGCGGCGAACTGCACGCCCTGGCGCTGACCACCGCGGTGCCGGAAGGCGCCTGATTAAAGTTGCAACGGACAAGGTCCCGGTGCTGCCGGGCCTAATCGGAAGGGTTATCGAGTCATGGTCGATCAGAACGTCGTCGAGCGCATCGAGCAGGACATCAAGAACAACGATGTCGTGCTGTACATGAAGGGGACCCCGGTGTTCCCGCAGTGCGGCTTCTCCGCCGCCGTCGTCCAGGTGCTGAGCCACACCGGCGTCAAGTTCAAGGGCGTCAACATCCTGGAGGATCCGGGCCTGCGCCAGGGCCTGAAGGAATACTCGAACTGGCCGACCTTCCCGCAGCTCTACGTCAAGGGCGAGCTGGTCGGCGGCTGCGACATCGTCCGCGAGATGTACGAGTCGGGCGAGCTGCAGACCCTGATGGCCGACAAGGGCGTCGCCACCGGCGCCGCCGCCTGACGGCATCGCCGGTCCAGGCCGAAACGGAAAAGCCCCGCTCCGGCGGGGCTTTTTCTTTGTGTGCCGTTACTTCTTCTTCGGCTTCGGCGGCGCGTCGTTCGGGCCGTAGAGGATGAAGGCGGAGAAGCTGGTCCCGCCGGAGGCGAGGTCCAGCAGGTCGTCCGGCAGTTCGCTCTGGTCGGCGGCGGGCAGGACCAGGGTCATTTCGCCCGGCTGCTCCTCCACCACCTTGATGGCGATGCCGGGAATCGGATCGGTACCGAGCAGGGTCTTCAAGGCCGCATGCGGGTCCTTGACCAGCAGAGCGCGAAACGCAGCGTCGGACTGCGCACGATCCACCAGGGCGGCCTCCGCCTGACGACGGAGTTGCAGCAGAGGATCGACACCAGCTTGCGAAGTCATAAGCCACCCTTCCATAATTGTTGATAATTTGAAACCGAACCAATGCACCGTTTCGGCAAGCATAGACGCGGCAATAAGATCGCTATATACATGCAATCAATGAGCCGACAAGCGGAAATTGTATTGCGCCACCTGGCACGACGTAATTACGGCGGCGGGAATTGAATTTATGCTGAATCAATCAGAGGTTATCCGCCCCGTTTCTCCGGACGAAGCGAAGGCGCTGGCGCCGCTGACCTGGGCGTCCTACCGGTCCCTGCTGTCGCTCACCGACCCCGAAGAGACGCGGCTTTGCCGGCCCTGCGCCATTGCCGCGTGGATTGACGGCCGCCCGGCCGGCCTTGCCCTGTCCGCCGTATCGCCGGGCCGGCCGCTGGAGGCAGGAGAACAGACGCTGCTGTCGCTGACCGTCGCCCGACCATGGCGCCGGCGCGGAGTGGCGCTGCGGCTGCTGGCGGCGCTGAACGGCGCCCTGCCCGCACTTGGCGTCCGGCGGCTGGCCGTCAGCTATTCCAACCGGTTACCGGCGGCGGATGCCTTCGCCGCAACCCTGCGCGCTGCGGGCTGGCCGGACCCCGAACCGTCGCGGCTGCGCATCTGCGGCGCCGTGCGCGATACCGTGAGTGTCTTCCGTGATCGCGATTCACTGATGATGCGCATGAAGGCGGAAGGCTTCCGCCTGTCGTCCTGGCGGGAGCGCGGCGCGGACGCCGAAACGCTCGCCCAGGCGATGGTCGACCGCGGCGAGGCGCCGGTCTGGGCGCGGCCCACCCATTGGCGCGGCACGTTGGCCCCCGATTTGTCGCTGGTCATCGGCGCGGGCGACGCCATCGTCGGCTGGGCGCTGTGCGTGCATCAGCCGGAGTTGTCGCGCTGGTTCTTCCCCATCGGCTGGGTCCGCCCACCCTATGACCGTCGCGGCTGGCTGATGGGCGCCTATGCCGAGGGGGCGGAGCGCGTGGCCGCCCGCCATGGCGGCGATTCCGTCGCGGTCATCGAGACGGCCAGCGGCCAGTCCGGCATGTGGCGGCTGTTCGAGCGGAGGTTCGAGCCGCACGCCCATTGGACCGACCGGATGATGACAAGCGAGCGCCCGCTCGATTTCTAGCATGCCGGCTCTGACATACCGGGAAGCGATGCCGGGCGCGCAGCCCCGCCATGCCGGGCGGCCCGCTGCCGGATTGCACAAACAATGTGCTAAACGGACGGTATGGTTCAGACCCCGACGCCCGCCAAGGCCCCGACCTCCACAACCGCGGCGTTCGTCGCGGCGCTGGCCTCATACCTGATCTGGGGGCTGGTCAACCCGGTCTTCTTCAAATCGCTGGGCGATGTCG
>CBIHQY010000006.1:0-164734 GCA_966212305.1 uncultured Azospirillum sp. | reverse complement strand
TGCGCATGCCGCGCATGGACGGCCAGACGCTGATCCGGGAAATCCGCGAACGGGATGCGACCCTGCCGGTGGTGGTGATGACCGGATACCTGACTCAGGACAGCGACTTGACGCACGAGCGCTGGAAGCCGCTGGAGATCTTCAGCAAGCCGGTCAACCCGCGCACCATCTGCAACACGCTGCACCGCATGTTAGGCCTGCCGCAGGAGGCGTGAGCGGATTGCTCAGTCCTCCAGCGGTTCGACGTCCACGCTGACGGTCAGGCCATGGCCGGCCCCGCCGACCAGGACGCCGCGGGCCGGGCTGACGTCGTCGTAATCGCGCCCCCAGGCCACGGTGATGAAATCGCGATTGGCGAGGCAGGCGTTGGTCGGGCAGATGTCCAACCAGCCGGCGGTGATCCCGCACCAGACCGACGCCCAGGCATGGCTGACGTCGGCGCCGACCAGCCGCGGCCGTCCCGGCGGGGGCAGGGTGCGCAGATAGCCGGAAACATAGCGAGCGGGCAGGCCGACGGCGCGGGCACAGCCGACGGCGATATGGGCGAAGTCCTGGCAGACGCCGCGACGGTTGCGCATCACGGCCGCCATCGGCGTCGCCACCGTCGTCGCGGTGGGATCGAAGGCGAATTCCCGGTTGATGCGGTTCATCAGGTCGATGGCCGCCGCCACCGCCGGACGGCCGGGCGTGAAGCTGCCCCGGGCATAATCCAGCAACTCCGGGCTAGAAGCGACGAGCGCGCTGTCGAAGCAGTATTGCGTGATCTCCGCCCCGTCGTCCGGCCCGGACAGACCACGCAGACTGTCGCGCACCTGTTCCCACGGCTGCGATTCGTTCGGAACCAGCGCCGGCGGCTCGAACACCTCCACCTCGCTTTCGGCGACCACGGAGAAGGTCCGGTGCGGTTCCTGCACCGCGACATAGGTGACGGTGTTGCCGAAATAATCCACCCGCTCGGCCCGCACCGCCGGGACCGGATCGATGGTCAGCAGGCTGCGCCGGATGCGCTGGCGCGGGTGCTGCCGGGCGCACAGATGCAGCAGATGATGGGAGATCGGCACATCCTCGCCATAGTCGTAGGCGGTGGCGTGGCGCACGCGGTAGCGCGTGGAAAGGCCGCCGCTGCTGGAGGAGGGGCCGGGAGCGGGGGAAGGGGGCGTCATCGCGTCAGGCCGATCGTGCGAAGGCATGGCTGAAATAGGCGTGCGCCAGGAAATTGGACACATCCGGCAACGACATCGCCAGCGTGTCGAGCAGCGTGCGCAATGCCTCGCTGGACGCCATCGAGTCGGTGCGGTCCACGCTGTTGCGCGCGGCGGCGACGATGGCCAGCGCGCCGCCGGTCGGGTCCGTCCCGGTGCCGACGCCCTGGCTGGGCAGCGCACGCATGTGGCGGTCCAGCGCCGCAAGCTGGAAAGCCAGCGCGCGGGGATTCGCCTCCTCCCCCAGCAGCAGGTCGAGCACGGGTGTGCGCAGCACGCTGGTCAAGTGGCGCGCCCGGTAGGTCATCACGCTCTCGCCCAGTTCCAGCAGCACCGACAGGGTGGCGGCCTGCACCGGCTCGTCCTCGCGGTCCAGGTTGGCGACATGGACCCCGCGCATCAGCGCGATCATGTGCAGCGAGCGTTCGATCCGCCGTCCGATGTCGAGGAAGCGCCAGCCGGCGCCCCTCGTCATGCTATCCTGCTCGAGACCCGAGAAGGCGGCCAGGGTGATCATCACGTCGTCCAGCCGCAGCAGCAGCGAGGCCGCGTCCATCCGGCTTTTCGGCGGCTGGGTCTGGCGGTCGATCGCCGATACCACCCGCCACATGTCCATCGACAGGCGGTCGCGCACCGAATAGGCGGTGCGGTGCAGGCGCAGCACCTGGGAGCGCAGGCTGTTGGGATGGTCGGGATCGGTCACCGCCGCGTGCAGCGCCTCGCGCAGGCCGCGGTTCGCGCCGCTCTCCGTCACCCGCGCCATCTCCGCCGGGATCATGCCGAGCGAACCGAGCAGGTCTAGCAGCGGGCGAAGCTGCAGGGTGGCGCCCGGCATGTTGCTGTCGATCAGCCGGCTCTGGGTGGCGCGCAGCAGGCGCAAAGTCCCCTCCGCCCGTTCGGCATAGCGGCCGAGCCAATAGAGGCCGTCGGCGACGCGGCTGGGCAGGTCGTTGGCGGACGGTCGGGCGCCGCTGGCCGTCGGCTCCGTCGCCAGCGCCGGGCGCGGCTGGGTGGAGGAGACGTCGGCCCGGCGCGGCGCCAGGATCCAGGTGTCCTTGCTGCCGCCGCCGCTCTGCATCGACACCACCAGCCGGCCGGATTCGCTCGACACGCGGGTCAGGCCGCCGGGCATCACCGCATAGCCGCCGCTGGGGGTGGCGCAAAGGAAGACGCGCAGCACCAGCGGGCGCGGCTGCAGCCGGCCATCCTGCCAGACTGGAGCGGTCGAGAGCGCCATCTGCTCCTGCGCCACGAAATACCAGGGCCGGCGCTTGATCCGCTCGACAAGGGCGGAGCGTCCGGCGGCCGACAGTTGGGCGCCGAAGATCGGCTCGAAGGACAGCGACGGGAAAGCCGGCTTGACCACCAGCCCGTCGAGATGGTCGATGACGTAGGCGCGTTCCGCGTCGTTGCCGCACCACCAGCTGGCGACGCCGGGCAACCGCAGTTCCTCCCCCAGCAGATGGCGGCAGAGCGTCGGCAGCGACGATTTCATCGCCATCGATTCCATCAGGCCGGAACCCAGCGCGTTGGCCATCACGACGTTGCCGGCCCGCACCGCCTCGATCAGCCCGGCGACGCCCAGCGAGCTGTCGGCGCGCATCTCCAGCGGATCGGCGAAATCGGCGTCGAGCCGGCGCAGGATCACGTCCACCTGCTCCAGCCCCGACAGGGTCTTCAGATAGACCGTCCGGTCGCGCACCGTCAGGTCCGCCCCCTCCACCAGAGTCAGGCCGAGGTAGCGGGCGAGATAGACATGCTCGAAATAGGTTTCGTTGTAGGGGCCAGGGGTCAGCAGCACCACGCGCGGCGCCCGTCCGCTGCCGGTGCCGCCGTTCCGCGGCGCGATCGACAGCAGGGTTTCCTTGAAGGTGTCGAAGAAGCCGGTCAGCCGCTCCACCTGGCAATGGCGGAAGCTGTCGGGCAGCACCTTGGCGATCACCGCGCGGTTTTCCAGCGCATAGCCGCTGCCGCTCGGCGCCTGGGTGCGGTCGGACAGCACCCACCAGCGCCCGTCCGGCGCGCGGGCGAGGTCGACGGCGTAGAAATGCAGATGCACGTCGTTCGGCACGCGGATGCCGTGGACCGCGCGGCGGAAGCCGGGGTCGGCATGGATCACCGACGGCGGCAGCCGGCCATAGCGCGTCAGCGTCTGTGGCCCGTACAGGTCGGTCAGGATGGCGTTCAGCAGCGACGCGCGCTGGATCAGCCCCGATTCGATGGCCTTCCATTCATGGGCCGGCAGCAGAAGCGGCATCATGTCGAGCGGCCACGGCCGCTCCATCCCGTTGGGATCGCCGTAGATGTTGTAGGTGACGCCGTTCTGGTGCAGTAGCCGCCGCGCCTCCTCCCATCGCTGCGCCATCTGTTCGGCGTCGAGGGGGCCAAGCGTGCTCATGAAGGTCTGCCAGTGCGGCCGCAGCCGGCCCTGGCCATTCACCATCTCGTCATAGACTTGGCCCGAGCCATAGCCGATGGCGTCGGCCTCGCCGAACAGCGATCCCTGGATGAAGGGGACCGGCGGCATCCCCGACGGGATCACGGATGCCGGCGCACGGAAAGGCTGATCGGATTGGGACAAGGTGGGACTGGTGCGTTTTGCCTATGAAGGAAGCAACAGTCTGAACGTCCAGGCCCGGCGATGCAAGGCTGGCGGCCGAACGATTCATCCGAAAGAGGAAAGATTCCGCCCATATCCGTTCGCATCCGCATGGACCGTCGTCGATCGTCCTGAAAGAAAAAAGCCGGAGCGCCGCAAATGGCGACGCTCCGGCTTGCCGGATGTTGCGGAAGTCCCGGAAACGGTCAGAGCGTCTTCAGGTATTCCACCAGCTGCCAGCGCTGATCGTCGGTCAGGCCGGCGCCGAATTCGTGGCCGCTGTTGTGGTTGCCGGGCTTCGTCGTGTCATAGACGAAGGTGGCATCCTTGGCGGACGAATCCACGCCGACCTTGACCGGGTCGATGGAGGTGCTGCCCATGCGGAAGGCCACCGACCGCTGGGACGCCGGCAGCAGCATCTCGTACAGGTTGGGGACCGACCCGTTGTGCATGAAGGGCGCCGTCGCCCACACGCCGTCCAGCGGACGCGCCTTGTAGGCCAGCAGCTGCTTGATGGTGGCGGCCAGCGCCTCCTCGTCGGCGGTCGCCCCGCCGGAGGTGGGCTTCGCGGGAGCGGCGGCGGCCTTCGCCGCACGGCCACCGGCGGGAACCGCGCCGACGGTCGGCTTGGTCTGGCCGCGGCCGGTCAGGGCGGCGATCACCTTCTGGTGGTCGGCGGTCATCTTGGCGCCCTGCTTCACGAAGGGCGTGGTGTCCAGCGTGCCGCCCTTCGTCTGCGATTCGGGCGACCAGCCGGCCGGCGCGCTGGCGGTCAGCCACGGCGCCGGGGCGTTGTCGCCCTTCAGCAGGTCGGCCAGCAGGCCCGGTTCGCGCGCCAGATCGCCGAGGATGGCGCCGATCACCGCGTTGGACAGCAGGTTCGCCGCCAGATCCGGGTTCTTCAGCGGCTTGCCGCCCAGCAACTGCGGCGGCATGGCGACGTTGGCGAGGACACCGGTATCGACCTGACGGCACAGCGCGTCGACCGCCATCTTCGGATCGGCGGCATAGTTGACCGTCACCATCCCGGCGGAGACGGCGGCATCGACGCCCTTGGTGCAGATCGTGCCGAAGGCCGCGATCACCGCCTTGGCGTCGTCGGGCTTCGCCCAGTTGAACAGCGACACCATCTGGATCGGCGCGGTGGTGTAGGTCTGGCCGCGCGGCAGGATGGCGTGGCAGCTCTCGCAGCTTTCCTTGTAGATCGTCTCGCCGGCCGCCGCCTTGACGATGTCGACATTGCCGGCAAGGCTGTCCGGCCACACGGGCGAGCGCAGCTTGCGCAGCTGGTTTTCCATGTCGACCAGATTCTGGCCGCGGACAGTCGACTTGTAATAGTAGTGCGCGGCATCGGCCGGCGGCTTCAGTGCCACCTTGCCGAACACGCCCAGCACCTCGCCGGCATTGCGGCCCAGCGCGTCGAAGGCAGTGGCGTTCGGCAGCAGGCCGTTCCACTGCACCCGCGGCTGGTGCGGCGCATCCCACAGGAAGGGATAGCTGACCGGGGCGTTCGGCGCGCGGTTGTTCTTCGGCAGGTTCAGGTCGATGGCCGAAACCCTGTTGAAGATCATGCCGAAGGCGTCGGTGCGCATCGACCCCCAGGGCGTATCCGGGGTGCTGGTGGCGACGAAGGCGGCGAAGGACTGGTCGAAGGCCTTCAGGTCGTTGTACAGCGCCAGCTTCTGCTGATCGGTGGCGCCGGCGCCCAGCACGCGGGCGGCAAAGGGCTGGAAGGCCGCGTCGCTGGTCACCGTGGTGTGGACCGCGCCGCTCAGCCCGCTGATGAAGCCATAGAGGTCGCCGGTGGTGACCGCGCCGTCGATGCGCATGGTCTTGCCGTTCACCGTCACGTCGCCGGTGTGGCAGGCGGCGCAGGTCATGCCGAACCAGGCGGTCTTGTCGGGATCGGTGTCCTTGACGAAGCCGACCGGCAGCAGATCGGGGTTCCAGCTGCTGGCGGTGCCGGCGGCATAGCCGTAGCGGGTGATGCTCTTGACGAAGGGCTGCTTGGTCTGCGGATCCTCCAGCGCCATGAACCAGTCATAGCGCATGATCTGCGAGCCCTGCGTGGTGTTGTAGTACCACTGGCGGGCCTCTTCCGACCAACCCTGGTCCAGGTACCACAGGCCGTTGACCTGCACCGGCGGATTGACCGGCACCGGGCGGGGCGGCTGCGGCGGCTCGGCGCAGGAGCTGAGCAGCAGCGCGGTGGCCGCCAGCGTCGCGTAGAAGGGCAGCTTCATCCCTGTCATTCCCTCATCTGGTGTATGGCGCTTTGGCCTTCGACCGAAGAGGGTAATTCCGATAATCGTTATACGGGTAGTGCTATCGCGTTATGACGCTGAAAAATGGATGACGGACCAGTCATCGGCCGGTCCCCCTCTCTGGAGAGAGAAGGGGACATCGCCGACGGAACAGCCGTTGTCACCCCCGCCGCAGATCCAGGGTCATCGGGAATTGCGGGTTGCGTTCCTCCGCCGGGGCGTCCATCGGGCCGGGGGTGTGGCCGAAGGGAAAGAAGCGGGCCAGACGGCGGCCCTCCGCCTCGTTGGCGTTGACCGGGAAGGTCTCGTAGTTGCGGCCGCCCGGATGCATGACGTGATAGGTGCAGCCGCCGATCGACCGGCCGGCCCAGCTGTCGAGGATGTCGAAGATCAGCGGGGTGTGGACGGGAATCGTCGGATGCAGGCAGGAGGGCGGCTGCCACGCGCGATAGCGAACACCGCCGACGAACTCGCCCTCTACCCCGGTGGGGATAAGCGGCACGCGCCGGCCGTTGCAGGTGATGACGTGGCGGGCGTCGATCAGGCCGCTGACACGCACCTGGACCCGCTCCACCGAGCTGTCGACATAGCGCACCGTGCCGCCGCCGCCCGGCTCCTCGCCCAGGACGTGCCAGGGCTCCAGCGCCATGCGGAGTTCCATGGTGATCCCGCGCTGGCTGACATGGCCGTAGACCGGGAAGCGGAAGTTGAAGTGCGGCGCGAACCAGCCCTCCTCCAGCGGATAGCCGTGGTCGCGCAGGTCCTGCAGCACGTCGGCCATGTCCTGCTGGACGAAGTGCGGCAGCATGAAACGGTCGTGCAGATCGGTTCCCCAGCGCACCAGCTTTCCCTTGTAGGGGTGCTTCCAGAAGCGCGCGACCAGCGCCCGCATCAGAAGCTGCTGGGTCAGGCTCATCTCCGCATGCGGCGGCATTTCGAAGGCGCGGAACTCGACAAGACCGAGGCGGCCGGTGGAGCTGTCCGGCGAATAGAGCTTGTCGATGCAGAACTCCGCCCGGTGGGTGTTGCCCTGCACGTCGACCAGCAGGTTGCGCAGCACCCGGTCGACCAGCCACGGCGGGCAGTTGCCGCTCGCCGCCGCCTGATCGATCTGGTTGAAGGCGATCTCCAGCTCATAGAGCTGGTCGTCGCGCGCCTCGTCCACCCGCGGGGCCTGACTGGTCGGGCCGATGAACAGGCCGGAGAAGACATAGGACAGGGCAGGGTGGTTCTGCCAATAGGTGATGAGGCTGCGCAGCAGGTCGGGCCGGCGCAGGAAGGGGCTGTCGGCCGCGGTGGCGCCGCCCATCACCACATGGTTGCCGCCGCCGGTGCCGCAATGGCGCCCGTCGATCATGAACTTCTCCGCCCCCAGGCGGGACTGGCGCGCATCCTCGTACAGAGCGATGGTGTTGCGCACCAGATCGTCCCAGTTGTGGGCGGGGTGGATGTTCACCTCGATCACGCCGGGGTCGGGGGTGACGGCCATGGAGTTCAGGCGCGGGTCCTTCGGCGGCTGATAGCCCTCGATGACAACCGGCATCTCCAGTTCGACCGCCGTCGCCTCGATCTCCACCAGCATCGCCAGATAGTCCTCCAGCGTGCTCATCGGCGGCATGAACAGGTGCAGGCGCCCGTTGCGGGCCTCGCAGCTCAGGGCGGTGCGCACCACCCACCAAGCCGACTTGCCTTCCTCCGGCATTTCGTCGCGGATCTCCGCCATGACGCGCTGGCGCTGGGCGATCCGCTTGTCGGTGTGGACGCCGCGGTCGGATTCCTGGACGGCACCGCGGATCTCCTGCCGGCGCTGCACCGGATGAGGAGGAAGCGGGCCGCGATCCTCGAATGGGTCGGTTTCCCAGGCATAGGGATAGTCGGACTTCGACACCCAGGGCAGCGATCCCAGCGGCAGGCGGTAGCCGACCGGGCTGTCGCCGGGGATCAGCAGCAGCTTCTCCTGGCGGAGCGGCCATGTGCTGGACAGCCAGACCGGCCCCTGCTGGGTCATGCGCCGGTTGATCGGCATGACGAAGCCCACCGGCTCTGCCAGGCCGCGGGTGAAGACGCGGGTCAGCCGCTCGCGCTCCTCCTTGTCGTCGAGCCTGCTGTTCAGCGGATCGACGTTGATCGGAAGCTGCGACTCCTTGCGCAGGTAATGCCAGGGGTCCTCATAGGCGCCGAGCACGAGGTTGGGGTCCAGGCCCAGCCGCTTCGCCAGCGTCATCAGGAACACGCCGGCATCCTGGGCGGTGTGGCCGTAATCGGTGTCCTCGCGCGCCAGCAGGTTGCTGTTGGCCCACAGCGCCTCGCCATCGCGGCGCCAGTAGAGCGTCATCGCCCAGCGCGGCAGCGATTCGCCGGGATACCATTTGCCCTGGCCGAAATGCAGAAGCCCGCCGGGAGCGAAGCGGGCCATCAGCCGGTGGATCAGGTCGGCGGCCATCTTGCGCTTCTGCGGACCCAGCGCGGTGGTGTTCCACTCGGCGCCGTCCATGTCGTCGATCGAGACGAAGGTCGGCTCGCCGCCCATGGTCAGGCGGACGTCCCCGGCCTTCAGATCCTCGTCGACCCGGTGGCCCAGCGCTTCGATCGCCGCCCATTGCTGCGGGGTGTAGGGCTTGGTGACGCGGGGCGCCTCGTAGATGCGGGTGACCGACATCTCGTGGCCGAATTCGACCTCCGCCTCGTCGACGAGGCCGGAGATGGGGGCGGCGGAGGAGGCGTCCGGCGTGCAGGCCAGCGGAATGTGCCCCTCGCCGGCCAGCAGGCCGGAGGTGGGGTCCAGCCCGACCCAGCCGGCGCCGGGCAGGAACACCTCCACCCAGGCATGCAGGTCGGTGAAGTCGCTCTCCGGACCCGACGGGCCGTCCAGCGCCTTCTGGTCGGCGGTCAACTGGATCAGGTAGCCGGAGACGAAGCGGGTCGCCAGCCCCAGGTGACGCAGGATCTGCACCAGCAGCCAAGCCGAATCGCGGCAGGAGCCGGTGCGCTTGGTCAGCGTTTCCGCACAGCTCTGGATGCCGGGCTCCATCCGGATGACATAGCCGATGTCCTGCTGCAGCCGCTGGTTCACCGCGACCAGGAAATCGATGGTCGGCGTCCTGTCCCGCGGAATGTCCTTCAGATAGGCGGTCAGTTCCGGCCCCGGCTCCTCCGTCTCCAGATACGGGCGCAGCTCGCGTTGCAGCCAGTCTTCGTAGACGAAGGGGATGTGGCTCGCCTTCTCCTCCAGGAAGAAGTCGAAGGGGTTGATCGCGGCGATCTCGGCGACCAGATCGACCTCGACGATGAACTCGCGCGTCTTTTCCGGGAAGACGAAGCGGGCCTGGAAATTCGATTGCGGATCCTGCTGCCAGTTGAGGAAATGCTGCTTGGGCGTGACCTTCAGGGAATAGCTGAGGATCGGTGTCCGGCAATGGGGCGCCGGCCGCAACCGGATGATCTGTGGGCCGAGCGACACCGGCCGGTCGTAGCGATAGATCGTCTTATGGTTCAGCGCGACGTGGATCGCCATGGAAAACCCCGCCTCATGCCTGTTCGATGATGTTCGCGCCCCGGTTCGGTCCAAGGTCGCCGATGCAACGGTAACACCGATAAATCCGACCCGACAGAGTGCCCCGGCACCGATCCTACCGCAGTTGCGAAAAAGTCACGAAGTTGCGGATGACGTGCGCTGCGGCTTTCTTCCGTTCGCGTTACCCTTTATATCCTAAGCGATCGGAGTATCGCGGCGGCGGAAATTCGCGTCTGGATGGTGTTGGTGGCGGCTTCTTCACTCATGGGCGGCAACCGCGGTTCGGGCGGTGCGGGCGATGCCGGCCTCGGCGGCGCCGGACGGGGCGTCGTCACCGGAAAATACTTCAATTTCAAACCCCTGCCGCCGTCTGCCGACATTCTCGGCAATCCGCTGATCGTCCCTAACCTGCCGACGCACAAGCTGCCGAAGGAAACCTTCGGCAGCCGTGTGAAGCGGTTTTTCGCCCGAATGAACCTTGGCAGCCAATCGGCCGACACCAAGCTGCGCTGGAAACTGCACGACACGATCCAGGCGACCATGGCCTCGCTGTCGCCGGCCGTCACGCTGGTGGCCGAAAAGCGGGCGCCGGCGAAGAACAGGAAGTTGTCGGTTCCGGTCGTCGTCGTGCGCCATCCCTATCACCTGCGTCATGTGTTCGAGATGCTGCCGAACATCCCCGACGGATTCGCGGTGGAGCGGCGTTTCCTCGAACTGCTGATGACCCGCGCCCTGAAGCGCTACGGCGAGCAGATGGCCCTGATCAAGGGCAGCGCCTTTTCGTTCGAGCACGAGGCGAGGGAATATTTCTTCGCCGGCTTTCGCCTGGAAAGGCAGATCAAGAAGGTCAACAGTCCGGACGAGAAATTCGCGGCGCTGCAGGCGATCCACACCAACTATTTCCACGGCCGGAACTATTATTACTATGCGCTGCTGAGGCGGGAGAAGCTGGCACCGGACAACAAGCTGTTCATGCTGTTCGCCCGCGCGGTCTATTTCATGGCACGGATCGACTGGAACGGCGAACTGCTGGAAAAGCCGAATCCGCGCATGCTGCCCAGCCGCGACGACATGCTGTTTTTCGTGGAGCGTGACAAGTCGGTCGTGACGCGCTATCGCACCGACCAGGATTTCCAGCGTCAGGTCAAGTCCGTGCTGGAGGCCTTCCCCGCTTCGTGACGTTCCGTTTCCTTTTCCAAGGTTTCCTGCGATGCGCGCCCTGTCCCTGGTTGGCGGTCTCCTGGCTGCCGGCTCCCCGATCGCGGTCCTGACACTCGCGGTCCTGACTGCGGTCCCGGCCCTTTCGGCTCCGGCGGAAGCTCCGCCGCCGGAGGCCGCCGCTCCCGAGACGGCAGCGCCCGGCTGCGAGGCGGCGGAGACGCCGGCCGCGCAGTTGATGTGCCGCGATGCAAAGCTGGCGGCGGCCGGTGCGGCGATGGACGCGGCGCTGGCGGCCCTTGGCGCCACCACCGACGACAGCGGCCGTGCGGCGATCGAGGACAGCCAGACCGTCTGGCGGGCGCGGCGGGACGAGACCTGCCCGGTGACCGCAGCCGATCTGGCCGACGCGAAATCGGCCAAGACGCGCGCGGACTGCCTGCTGCGTGTCATCCGCAAGCGCACGGCGGTGCTGGAGGCGGAGCGGCAGGCCCGGTCCCGGCCGGTCGGCGATCTGCCGCTGTCCGTCACCGGCGCCGCGGCCCGCCGGTTCGCCGCACCCCAGCCACCAGTGCCGCCGATCAGCCGCAAGGTCTCCCTGGAAACTCTGGCCGGCCGCTGGGCCAAGGCCGATCCGGCCGACCGCACCGCCATCGACGATTGCCGAAGCTCCTATCTCGACATCGGAACCGACCGCAGCCTCCACGCCGTGGAGCCGCGGCTGCAGTTGTTCCCGCTGGATGGCACGCTGGCGGCCGACGGCGACCCCGTGCAGGGGGTGGCGCTTCTGCCGGCCGGTCCGGTGGACGGTGCTCAGCCCGAGGCAGCGGCGGGCACTGCGCCGGGAACCCGGGAACCGCTGGCGACCCTGCGGCTTCTGCCGGCCGACTCGCCGCGTTTCGACCGGCTGATCCTGCGCATGGAACCGCCGGCCAGCTTCGCGGCGGAATTCGTCCGCTGCCGCTGATGGGTGCCGGCAGAAGCCGGATCCGCTTGTACCGCCGATCGTGCTTTACACGGTTGGAATGGTACCGCCGTCGATGACGTATTCGGTGCCGGTTATGGTCCCGGCACGGTCGGATGCGAGGAACGCGATCAGGTTGGCGACTTCGTCCGGCTTCGATGGCCTCCCGATGGGAATACCGCCGAGCGAGTCCATGATGATCCGCTTGCCGCCTTCATAGTCGGTGCCAGCGTCCTTCGCGAGCCGCTCGGCCAAACGTACCGCGGCCTCGGTCTCGATCCAGCCGGGCGAAACGCGGACCACGCGCACGCCCTTGGGTGAGACCTCCTTCGACAGGCTCTTGCTGTAGGTCGAAAGCGCAGCCTTCGCAGCGGCATAGGCTGTCGTCGACTGCGGCAAGGGCAGCTGGCGCTGGATCGAGGTCACGTGAATGACCGCACCATGGCCCTGCGCCACCATCGCCGGCACAAGCTCGCGGTCGAGCCGGATCGCGGGCATCAGATTCGAATCGAGTTCCTTGCTCCAGACGTCGTCGTTCAGCGCTGCGAATCCGCCTGCGGGAGCGGAGGATCCACCCAGCATGTGGACGATGACATCGATCCCGCCCAAGCGTTCACGCACCGCCGCCGCGAGCTTGGCGCATCCGTCCGGGGTCGTCAGGTCCGCTGAGACGAACATCGCCTCGTCCATCCCGTCGGGACGTGAGCGGGCTGTCGTCAGCACACGAGCCCCGAGTTCGCGAAACAGCGCGACGGTGGCCGCCCCGGCGCCGCGCGTGCCCGATGTGACGAGCGTTCGCTTGCCGTCCAGGTTGATGAAGGGGCTCATGGGCGGATCTCCAGGCCGGCAATCCGGCTGCCCGCAACCTGGAACGCAAAGACCATCCTGGCAGGACTGCCGGGGAACTGACCGGTCACGGTCATGAGAACTCTGGTGGTCTGGCCGTCTTCAGTCGATCCGAGCGGTTCGATCACGTGTTGGTACTTGGCCTTCGCAGCTCGCCACCACGCGCCGATCGCTTTTTGACCGACGTGAGTGCGACCTTCATCCTTGACGGCGGCATCGGGCGCGAAGGCATCGATCAGCGCCACGCCGTCGTTCCTTCCGTCTGCATCGATGTAGGCCAGGACCGGTGAAGGGAGTGTCATCGCGCCATTCCTCCTGATCGAAGTCTCCTTGCCCTTTCCAAACTAGGCTTGGACATCCGTTTCGATAATCGGGATAAAGCTGGACGAGGCATTTCGATTGGCGGGACAATGCGCGAGGCTGAACTGAACGATCTGGATGCGGTCATCGCCATTGCGCGACGGGGCACCTTTCGCGCAGCGGCGCTCGATCTGGGTATGTCGACGACCGCGCTCAGCAATGCTATCGGAAAACTCGAAGCTAACCTTGGCGTTCGCCTGTTCAACCGGACGACGCGAAGCGTCTCTCTCACCGATGCCGGGCGGGTGTTCGTCGAGCAGGTTGGTCCGGCATTGCAGGATGTCCACGGCGCGCTGGAAGCCGTGCGGTCGCAGCAGATCGTTCCGTCGGGCACGCTTCGCATCAATGCCTTCGCCACAGCGGCGCGCGAACTCCTCTCGCCGCTGGTGCTGGAGTTCCTGCGCCGTCATCCGCAGGTCCATGTCGACCTCGTCACCGAAGGGCGGCTGGTGGATATCGTCGGCGAAGGGTTCGACCTTGGTGTACGTACGGCAGACCTCGTACCAAGCGACATGATCGCGGTTCCCCTGGGTCGGCCGCAGCGCTATGCGGTCGTCGGGTCGCCGGCATATTTCGCGGCGCATGAGCGGCCTCGCCTGCCGCCCGACCTGCTCGTTCACCCGTGCATTCGTGTCCGTCTGCCGAACGGAGCGCTATTCCGGTGGCAGTTCGAGAAGGACGGGCAGTCGGCCCAGATCGAGGTAAATGGACCGATCACGCTGGACGAGGCCAGCCTGGCGCGAATCGCCGTCCTCGAAGGCGTAGGCCTCGGCTTCTTCATGGAACCGGACGTGCGGGCCGACATAGAGGCGGGGCGTCTCGTTCGCGTGCTCGATGACTGGACGCCGCCGCGTTCCGGGCTCTGCCTCTACTATTCCGGACGGCGAAACCCGTCGGCCGCCTTCAGGGCCTTTGTCGGCCTTGCTCGTGAACTCGGTACGAAGGGCGGTGCTCTAGGATCGTGACACGAGGAAACGCACCGTCATCGACAACCGCTCCCCCGGTGGCAGGGCGATAACCCCGGCACCGGGTTCCTGCGGGCGGTTCAGCGCGTCGGTCATGTGGGTGACCGGCTCCAGGCACAGATAGGGTTCGCCGGGCGGGGCGTAGACGATCAGATGACTGACCGGCCCGTCGGCCAGCATGGTCAGGCGCAGCCGCTCGCGCGGGCGGTCCAGCGTCGCGGTGCCGTTCCAGCCGGTGAAGCCGTTGTCCAGCGCCACGTGGTCCATGGTCACGCCGTGACGGAAGTCCCAGGCGGCAGGCACCGGGCGATTCCGGCAGGGCAGGATGGTGTCGTCGTTCTCCCAGACGGTTTGGACACCGGCGGTCACGCGGCTGCCCGGCGACCTGACCAGATAGGGGTGCAACCCCAGCCCGGCCGGCATGTCGCTGTCCGAGTCGTTGATGAGGTCGAGCGTGACGGTCAGCCCTTCGCCGTCCAGCGCCACCGTCTGCGCCGCACGATAGCTCCAGGGCCAGTCGTCGGCCCGGTGGGCGAACCCCATGCGCAGGGCGTCGTCGGTGACGGCCTCCACGCTCCAGGGGGATGACCAGCCATGGCCGTGGATCCGGTGGGGCGATCCGGGATCGGTGGCGAGCACGACCTCCCGGTCCTGGAACACGAACCGGCCGCCGCCGATGCGGTTGGAAAAGGGGACCAGCGGGAAACAGGCCATATCCGGGGCAAAATCCCCGGCCAGCGCGCCGTCGGAGGCCCGCCGGAACAGGTCGACCGGGCCATCGGCGGTGGACAGGCTCCAACTCGCCAGCGAACCGCCGCACTGGGGGGCCGCGGTGAGCGTCATCGGCCCGTGGCGCAACGCGATGATGGTGCCCGTCCGGATCATGCGCTTCTCCCATCGTCGGCGTCCCGATTCTTATCGCATATGCGAAGGCCGAAGGAAACGGTCGCCGCCGGCGAGGGGCCGGCTGCCTCGACGCTGACACAGTTCATCTGTTTTTGTCGAAAAATGTGGGTATCGTACACTCGTCATTTACCCTCGTTGCGCGACGATGCCCGTCCGGCGCCGCTCCCCGGCGGATGCGGAACGCCGGTTGTATCGACAACGCGGAAGCGGCGCCGGTGTTGCAGCCCGGCTGCGCAATCCGTCACGTCCAGGAAAGGCCCGGAGTGTCCACTCCCCAACTCAGCCGCGCGATGCCGACTCCGTCGTCGGCCATGGCCACGCTCGACGAGGTGGAGCCGTGCGGCTCGCTGCCGGACTACCACGCGCTGCCGGCGCGGCTGGTGATCGGCACGGTTCTGCGGTCGTACCTGGACCCGCTGTTCCTGACCCCGACGGAACTGATCCACCTCGCCAAGCCGCTGAAAGCCTGCCTGGAACAGGGGGCGCTGATCGAAGCGGCCCTGAGCAAGGTCGCGGCGGCCCAGGCACGTGCGCCGGGACAGGACCAGCAGGCGCGCAAACGCGCCATCCGCGCCGCGGTGGACGAAAGCTGGGCCAGGGCGCGCACCGCCCAGGCCGCCTTCGCCGCCATGCCGCGCGGTCGCAAGCCGGTGGACTGGCTGTTTTCCCAAGGGGCCAGGACTCCCACCGGCGATGCGGATTACGATCACCATGTCGCCATCGCCCTGGAACTGGTGGAGATCAAGAGCTGGAACGGCAAGCTGGACCGCCTGCTTGAACTTCAGCAGTGGGACCGGGACGAGCGGCTGGCCGCGGCCGTCGATGGGGTGATCGGCGACGTCCTGGCCTCCGCCGCCGCCGGGGCGGACCTGTTCGGAACCAATCTGCTGCCCGGAACACTGCTGTCCACCCTCTGCGACATGCTGTTCGGCCGCATCGGCATGGAGGCGATGGGGCCGAACCGCGTCGGCGTGCTGAACGCCCTGTTCCGCCAGGGCAAGCTGCCCCATGCGAAGGCCGCTGTGCTGGACCGCATCCGCCGCCAGTTGAAGGCGCCCCAGCCACTGGGCCGCGGCGCCTTCGACCAGGAGGCGGAGATGCTGAAGACGCTGGTCGGGCATTTGCTGACCCGCGACGGGCTGGTCGGCGGTGCGGCCATGGCCGATGCGCTGACCGTCCGCTACTCGCGCCGGCTGGAGCAGGGAGGGGCCAGCGCCTATCGCCGCTCCATCATCGGGATGGGCGAAGGGCAATCGGACCTGATCTGCCGCATCCATTACCTGACCCGGATCGCCGCCGTGCCGGCCGCCGAGCGCCATGGCGATGAGATCCTCGCCTCCCTCGACGCGGCGGTCGGCAACGAGCTGCTGATCGAGAACATGCTGGTGCAGACGCCGGATACGGCGCTGCTGGAACGCGCTTTCGTCCGCGCGCTGGAGGCGATCCGCGCCGCCCCGCTGCCGGCCGACGCCTGCGAGCGGATCGCCGGCCGTGCCGAACGCGCGGTCGACGATTTCGTGAAGACCGGGCAGCTCGCCGTTCGTCTGAAGCAGGTGGAACCGGTCCTGCGCCGCCGCACCGTCCGGTTGGCGGAGGTCGCCTGTTCCGGCCTGATCCGCGAGGACGGCGCCCTGCCGCTGATGCGCCAACACATCCTGGAGATCGTCCGCCAGCCGCAATTCCAGGCGGAACTCGCCCAGCCCGAAAGCGAGGTCGCCCAGGCGGAGGTGCGAAGGCTGCTGGAACTGCTGGATCGGCTGCGCCAGATGGCGACCGCGCCCGCCCCGCCACCCGTTCTGCCCCCCGCTCCGCCGGCCACCGTGGAAGCGGCGCCTCCGCCGTCCCGGGCGGCTCGTAGCGCCGAGACAGTTCTTCATCCGGCCGATCAGCAACGGAGTGCGGCCGGCGCCACCCCCGCGGTTGCCGACGACACGGCGGGACTATGCCCAAGCTGCTATTCCGCGAGAGGACGGTCGGAGACCTGCGGCGCCTGCGGTTTCCCGGCCAAATCGGACAACCGGCCGGGCGTGCATCTGATGCCGGGGACGCTGCTGCATGGCCGCTACCGTGCCGGGCGCGTGCTGGGGCAGGGCGGGTTCGGCGCCACCTATCTGGGATGGGACGACCGGCTGCAGGTGAAAGTGGCGATTAAGGAATACTATCCATCGAACCTGATCTCCCGCGTTCCCAACGCCGCGGCCGTCTCTCCCTTCTCCGACGAGCATGCGGAGACCTTCGCCGCCGGCCTCGCCAAGTTCCTGGAGGAGGCGCGGACGCTCGCCCGCCTGCGCGACGTGCGCGAGATCGTCGGCATCCAGGATTTCTTCGAAGAGAACGCCACCGCCTATCTGGTCATGGAGCTGCTGGAAGGCCGCACCATGAAGAAATACCTCGCCGACTGCGGCGGCCGGATCGACGTGAAGCGGACGTTGTCGGTGGTGATGCCGATCGCCAAGGCGCTGCAGGCCATCCACGAGCAGGGACTGATCCACCGCGATATCAGCCCGGACAACATCTTCCTGACCAACGCCGGTGACCGCAAGCTGCTGGATTTCGGTGCCGCGAGGCAGACCGCCCGTCCGGGCGCCGGCCTGACCGTGATCCTCAAGCCCGGCTACGCCCCGCCCGAGCAATACTCCAACGAAGGGCGGCAGGGCCCCTGGTCCGACGTCTATGCGCTTTGCGCCACGATCTATCTGGCGCTGACCGGCCGCACCCCTCCCGACGCCACCGCCCGTTTCATGAACGACAAGGTGCCGAAGCCGTCCGAGCTGGGCGTGGCGCTGGCCCCCGGATTCGAGAAGGTGCTGCTGTCCGGGCTGGCCATGCGCTGGCAGGACCGGCCGCAATCGATGAAGGATCTGCTGCGCGCCATGACCAATTCGCTCGCAGGCGGATGACGGACGGAAATCGCTGCCAAGAAAAAAGGGACCGGCGCACCGGTCCCCTTTTCCCTGAACGGCTGCGGAGGCGACGTTACTTCACGTCGGCCGCGACCTGCATCTTGATGATCTTGTCCGGGTCGGTGACCTGTCCGTTGCGGGACTGGCTGCCCTTCTTGATCATGTCGACGAACTCCATGCCCTCGACCACGCGGCCCCAGACGGTGTACTGGCGGTCCAGGAACTGGGACGGGGCGAAGCAGATGAAGAACTGGCTGTCGGCGCTGTCCGGGTCCTGGGCGCGGGCCATCGACAGCGTGCCGCGGATGTGCGGAGCGCTGGAGAACTCGGCTTTCAGCTTCTTGCCGGAGCCGCCCATGCCGGTGCCGGTCGGATCGCCGGTCTGGGCCATGAAGCCGTCGATGACGCGGTGGAAGACGACGCCATTGTAGAAGCCCTGGCGGGTCAGTTCCTTGATGCGGGCGACGTGGTTCGGCGCCAGGTCGGGCCGCAGTTCGATCACCACGCGACCGTCCTTCAGGTCGAGGTAAATGGTGTTTTCCGGATCCAAGGCCTTCGCCTCCCCTTGAGAAACTGTAAAGAACGAGACAGTGAAGATTGTGGCGAACAGGGCCGCCAGCAGCGCGCGGGTCCACCGCTTCATGCGAAACACTCCGATGAGCCGAAATCCGCGCCCCGGACCATAGGGGAAAAGCGCGGGAATGCAAAGCCGCGCTGGCGGGGATGGCGATCCGCCGAAAGTCTTCGCCAAAAGTCACGGATGACGGCCACTCGTCCGGGTGTTCATCCGGACATGGACGTGGCATGCCGGTCATGACGCGACTTTTGGGAAAGGACAGGGGCTTGAGGCTGGGACGGGCGATAGCCGGCACGGTGGCGGTCACGGTGACGCTGGCCGTGGTCGGGCTGGGCGGTGCGATCCTGGCCGGCCCGGCGCTGATCGGCGGGACCGCGACACAGACCCTGCGCGACGCCGGCTTCACCGGGTCCACGGTGACCGTCACCAGCCTGCGCGTCGCCGACGGCTGGCGCGCCCTGCGGCTGGAGTTCGCTGTCGACAGCGGCCCGCTGGAGGCGGCAGCCCCGGCGCTCGACCTGCCGATGTCGGGCCGTGTGACGTTGTCCGGCGCGCTGGTGGTCGGGATGGACGGCGGCGCGGTGACCGTCGCCCCCGCCGGTTGCCTGCCGGCCAAAGCGGAACGGCTCACGGTCGCCGGGCAGCCGCTCGGTCTGCCGCAGGGGGCGACGCTGTGTCCGGTGGGGGACACCCCGCTCGCGCGCTGGTCCCCCGATGCCATGACGATCACGGCGGAGTTGCAGACGCCGCGTCTCGATGCCCCCGCCAGCGGACTGCGCGCCGACAAGGTCGTGCTGCGGCTGACCCAGGACGGCGACGGCCGGCGGGCGAACGCCATGGTCGGGCAACTGACCAACACCGCCAACCCGGCGCCCGTCGTTCCTCTCGCCGTCACAATGCAGGCGGTGCAGGCGGGGCAGGGGCCATGGACGATCGACGGCACCGCCAAGGGCGGGAACGGTCTCCTCACCGTCACGCTCGACGGCACCTATGACCAGACCGCCGGCACCGGCAAGCTGCAGGCGGTGGCGAAGCCGTTCCGCCTTGCCCCCGACGGCCCCGGTCTCGCCGCCGTTTCACCCCTCGCCGCGACCTTCCTGGAGAAGGCGTCGGGCTCCCTGTCGGGCAAGGCGACGGTCGCTTTGACCGCCAAGGGGATGACCACGGCCGGACAGGCGGTGGTGAAGGGGCTTTCCGGTACCGCCGGGCCGGTGACCGTCGCCGGGGTCAGCGGCACCATTGCCTTGTCCAGCCTGTCGCCGCCGGTGGTCCCGGACGGGCAGAAGCTGTCCATCGGTTTGCTGGATGTCGGCATACCGCTGACCGACGGCACGCTGCTGTTCGGTTATGGCCGCGACGGGCGGTTGGATGTGGACCGGGCGGAATGGAACTGGGCCGGCGGCCTTCTGCGCGCCGACCCGTTCGAGCTGTCGCCCGAGAAGCCCAAGGGGCGGGTGACCCTGCATGCCGACCGGATCGACGCCGCCAAGCTGCTGAACCTGATTGCCGTCGACGGGCTGGCGGCCAGTGGCAAGCTGGCCGGCACCCTGCCGGTGGTGTTCGCCGGCGATAAGGTGACAATCGACGGCGGCGTTCTCGAATCGGCCGGTCCCGGCACGCTGCGCTACGACCCGGACAAGCCGCCACCGGCCATGAAGGGGGAGGAGGGCAGCCCGACCGCCATGCTGATGGGGGCGCTGACCGACTTCCATTACGACACCCTGCGAATCACCATCGACGGGCAGGCCGGCGGCGAACTCAGCGCCGGCTTCTCGCTGCGCGGATCGAATCCGTCATTCTACGATGGCTATCCGGTTGCGCTTAACCTTAAGCTGTCCGGCGCGCTCGACCGGATTCTGCGCCAGAACCTCGACGTCTACCGCATCCCCGACACGCTGCGGGACCGGATGACCGGCTTCGACCAGAAGGACCACTGACCGCCATTATGCTGACCAAACTCCCACCTTCCGGCTTTGCGGCTGCTCTGTTGATCTCGGCCGTCGCTGCCGCCTGCGCCCCGACGGTGAAGATCGAAGCGCCCGACAAGCCCATCGAGATCAACCTGAACGTCCGGATCGAACAGGAGGTGCGGGTCAAGCTGGAACGCGACGTCGACGACGCCATCCGCAACGATCCCGCCCTGTTCGGCCTGCCGGCCGACTCCACGACCTCTTCCACGAAGGGGAAGAAGTGATGATGACCGATTCCATCAGCCGCCGCGGCTTCAACCGGCTCGCCCTGTCCGCGCTGGCCGCCGGACTGCTGGTTTCCGCCATGCCGCGGCTGGCGCTGGCGCAGGATGCGTTGGCCTCCGCCAAGGCCGCCGGCCAGTTGGGCGAACGTCCTGACGGTATGGTCGGCGTCGTCCCCGGCGCGCCGGCTTCGGCCCAGGCGCTGGCGCAGCAGGTGAACGCCCAGCGCCTTGCCCGCTATCAGGAGATCGCCAAGGGGAACGGCACGGCGCTGGACAAGGTCCAGGCCGTGGCCGGCCAGCAGTTGATCGAGCGCACCCCGGCCGGCCAGTACGTGATGACCGCCGCGGGACAGTGGCAGCGCAAGTGACCTCCGCACCCCAGTCCGGCCAGCGCGCCGTCGCCGATCTGCGCCGCCGTCTGGCCGGCAAGCCCGGCGACGGCGCGCTGCTGTCGGCCCTGTTCTCGGCTCTCGACACGCTGGGTCAGGCCGGCACGCCGGAAGAGGCGGTCGCCCGCTCCAACCTCGGCGAGGCGTTTCGGCGCCAGGGCCGCCTTGCGGAAGCGGAATCGCACCACCGCAAGGCGCTGGACTGGCTGCCGGATTTCGGCGGCAACCATTACAATTGGGGCGTGACCCTGCAGGCGCTCGGCCGCCCGGCGCAGGCGGCTGCCGCCTACGGCGAGGCTGCCCGGCTGATGCCGCAATTCGCGCCCGCCCCCTGCAACCAGGGCGTCCTGCTGCGCGAGCTTGGCCGACTGGATGAGGCGGAACCTGCCCTGCGCCGGGCACTCGCGCTCGACCCCACCCTGGTGCCGGCCCGGCTGGCACTGGCCGCCCTGCATCGCGACCGCGGTGACCTGGACAGCGCCGCCGCCGGATTCCGTAACTGCCTCAGCCTGCGGCCCGATCTGGCGGAGGGACAGGCGAACCTCGCGCTCACTCTGAAGGAACGCGGACAGCGCGGCGGCCCGGCGGAAGACGGCGCGGCGAGCATCGGCGGCTTCGAACGCGCGCTGCGCATCGGCCTGCCCGACGCCGGCGGGGTGCTGGCCCAGCTGGTTCAGCAGCGCCGTCACCTCTGCCGCTGGGACGGTCTGAACGCTCTGTCGGGCAGGCTGGTCGAACTGGTGCGGGAGGGGCGGACGCAGCAGGTCCATCCCTGGATCTTCCTCGGCGAAGGGGCGGGGCCGGCGCTGGAGCGCGCCTGCGCCGAACGCTATGCCGCCTGGAAAACGCGCGGCATCCGGCCCGCGTTTCCGAGCCGCACCAACCGCGGATCGAAGCTGCGCATCGGCTATCTCTCCGCAGATTTCCACGAACATGCGACCGCGGTTCTGATCGCCGAGCTGATCGAGCGGCACGACCGCGACCGCTTCGAGATCGTCGGCTGCTCCTATGGTCCCGACGACGGCGGCCCGCTGCGCCGTCGGCTGGTCGCCGGATTCGACCGCTTCATAGACCTGTCCGCCGTGACGGACGAGGCGGCGGCCGGCCTGATCCACGAGGCCGGCATCGACATCCTGGTCGATCTCAAGGGCCACACCCAGAACGCCCGCCCCGGCATCGCCGCCCATCGGCCGGCGCCGCTGCAGGCGCAGTGGCTGGGCTATCCGGGCACGCTGGGCAGCCCGGCCATCGACTATGTCATCGCCGATCCGGTGGTGGCCCCGGCCGAACACCAGCGCTTCTACAGCGAGCGCATCGTCCATCTGCCAGACAGCTACCAGCCGAACGACAGCAAGCGCGCCATCGGCCCGGTGCCGGCCCGCGCCGAATTCGGGCTTCCCGATGACGCCGCGGTCTTCTGCGCCTTCAACGCGTCCTACAAGATCGGCCCCGAGCTGTTCGGCCGCTGGTGCCGGATTCTTGAGCGCGTACCGGGATCGGTGCTGTGGCTGCTGGAAGGACCGGCGGAGGTCGCGGTCAACCTGCGGCGCGCGGCGGCAGAGCGGGGAGTGGCGCCGGAACGGCTGGTCTTTGCCCCACGCCTGCCGGGCCCGACGCATCTGGCGCGCCATCGGCTGGCCGACCTGTTCCTCGATTCGAGCCCGGTCGGCGCCCACACCACGGCGAGCGACGCGCTGTGGGCCGGCCTGCCGGTGCTGACGGTCCTTGGCCGCTCCTTCGCCGGGCGGGTGGCCGCCAGCCTGCTGCACGCGGTTGGACTGCCGGAGCTGGCGGTGTCGGATTGGGACGCCTACGAGGCGACGGCGCGGCGCTTGGCCGAACACCCAGCCGAACTGGCCGCATCAAAGCGGCGGCTGGAGCAGGCGCGGGCGACCGCGCCGCTGTTCGACACCGGCCGCTTCGCCCGGTCCATCGAGGCGGCTTACGCCACGATGTGGGACATCCACGCGGCCGGCGAGCCGCCGCGCGGGTTCGCCGTTCCGCCTCAGGGATAAGCGCAGCGGTCGCCCGTCACCTCGACGAAGGAGCGCTGGGCGGCGGCGATGGTGAAGCGGTACTCGCTGTTGTCGACCACCAGCGACTGGTGCAGCGGCAATACGCCGCTGACGGTCGTGCCCTTGCCGCCGATGCCGGTGATGCGGATGGTCACCGGTTGGCCCGGATCGAACCAGCTTTCCGCATTGCCCTGTGGATTATGGGCCGACTGCCCCTCGCCGGTTACGGTCACTGTACCGTTGCTGAAGGTCACGCCGCGCGTGCCGCCCTTCATCAGCGGGGTGGTCAGCGTGAAGCGCTTGGTGTCGGTCGGCTGGCAGTTGCGCGGAATCTGCGCCTGCGAGATGACGAAGGCGAGGCGGTTGGCGTCCAGGCCGCCCTTCAGGCGTTCGGACACTAGCTGCGTCAGCTTGGCGAGGTCGCCGGTCGGCACCTCGCGCTGCAGCCGGCCTTCCAGTTCGCCCACGCGCGCCTCCGCGGTGCGGGCGGCGTGCTGCATCTGGCTGGCCAGCAGCTCCAGCTCGGCCTTCTGGCGCGACAGGGTGGCGATTTCCTCCCGCAGGGTGACGTCGCGGCCTTTCAGCTGCTCGATCCCCATCTGGTAGGAAAACAACCCGACACCGAGCACCAGTGCCGCCAGCAGCACGAACTTGATCACGCCGGCCCGCATGCGTTTGCGGTAGCGTCTTTCGTAGTCGTAACGTCCCAGGGTCATGATTCCGGTCGCGGCGGGCTGTCTCGTCGGGCGTTAATGGCTAACGGCAACGGCCAAGGGATGCAACCCCCTGGCCGTCGGTAACTGCCGCCTTTTCCCGCCGATCGGCGTTTACTGGTTGGCCGAACTGCCGCCCAGGAAGCTGGCGTTGATGCCGGGGCTCTTGAACTCGCCGACATTCTTGAAGACCAGGCGGAAGAAGATGGTGTTTCCATCCTTCTCGCCGGTCGTGCTGACGGTGTAGTCGCGGCGCGCGATGGTCTGGAAGACCAAGCATTCGTCGGAATAGGACAGCACGGCGAGGCTGGAGCGCGGACCCGGCTGCGGCTCCATCGCCTGGGTGTGGCTGACGCCCAGGCTCCAGTAATCGGTGAATTGCGACGACATCCCGAAGGACGCCTGTTCCACCCGGTTGCGGGTGACCGCGTTGCGCGCGGTGGTCTGGTCCACATAGGTGTAGGAGGTCGACAGCCGCAGAAGCGGCACGCCGGCCGATGCGTTCAGCGAATGACGGCGCGGACGGAAGGTCTCGTGGTCGATGCGGAAGCCGTAATTGACGTCCAGCCAGTCGGCAGGCTGCAAATCCAGGCGGCCGACATAGTCGGACACCCGCTCCTCCAGGCCCGACCCGCCGGTGAAGCCGACATTGCTGTCGGTCAGGCGGATGCTCTGGCCCAGGAACAGGCTGGCCGACCCCTGGGTATGGCCGTAGATCGCCGTGCGCAGGCCATAGGTGAAGCGCATGCCGTCGTCCAGCCGGTCGATGCCGGTGAAGCGGTTGGGCTGCAGCAGGTTCACATCGTCGAATTCGATGTCCAAGCTGTCTTCATTGGGGAAGACGCGGTCGTTCGGCAGCTTCGGCGCGAAGGTCAGCTGACCGATCGGCTCCACCAGTTGGGACGAGCTCTCGCCGTAGCGGACGAACGGATAGCGGACGGTCGCCTGCCCCTGCGGGAAGAAGCGGAAGCGGCTGATGTTGTCGCTCCCGCGGGTGGTGGGGTCGGCCGAGTTGAACTGCTGCGCGGTATAGCCGGCGACCAGCACGTTCCCCGACAGGGTGGTGACGAATCCGGCATTGGAGACGATATTGCGCTCCCACCCCGGCTGAACCACGAAGCGCTGCGTGTCCGGACCGGCATTCTTGAAGCGCGACACCGCCAGCAGGCTGGTGTCGAACGACCAGCGGCCGCCCAACAGGCTGCCCGGCTCGCCCAGCGCGTTGTACTGCGCATAGGGCAGGGCAACCGGCTCGGGAACGGTGTTCCCGTACCGCATGTCCTGGAAGCTGTAGCCGGTGATCGCCGCATAGTTCCGCCCGCGGAAGCCCTCCACGTAGGCCTTGCTGGTCAGGTAATCTTCGCGGAAATCGTAATAGCGTCGCAGGAAGGTGGGATCGCTGGCCCGCTTCACGTCGAAGCCGGCGCGCCAGGTCTCGTCGATGTCGAACAGGCCGCGCGCCGCGACATAACCGCGGGTGCGCGTTTCCTTCGGCACGATGGTGGTGTTCGCCACGTCGCCGCGGGTGATGGCGCCTTCCAGTTCCAGGCGACCGCTCTCGAACCGCTTGCGGTACTGGCCGCCGAGCAGCGGCCCCTGCTGCGAATAGTAATGCAGGTCGAAGGTGGCGTCCTGGTCCGGCGCGATGTCCCAGTAGTAATGGGTCTTGAGGATCGCCCCGAGATTGGAGTTGTTGCCGAAGGACGGCGTCAGGAAGCCGCTCTTGCGGTCCACCGACGGATCGGGATGCGACAGGTAGGGCGTATAGGCGACGGGGATCCCGAAGATCTCCATCGTGGCGTCCTTGTAGCGGACCTCGTGCTCCTCGTTGTCGTGAACGATGCGCACGGCGCGGATCTGCCACAGCGGCGGACGGGTCGGGTCTTCCTTGCACAGGTCGCAAGGGCTGTAGACGCCGCGGTTGACGCGCGTCAGGCGGCCCTCGCGCCGCTCGCCCTCATTGCCGGCCATGCGGCCGTTGTCCGTCATCAGGACGCGGATGTTCTCGATGAACACGTCCTTCAGATTGTCGGTCAGCTCGGCATAATCGGCGAAGATGATGTCGCCCGACGGCTCCACCAGCCGGATGTTCCCCGTGGCGGTGACGACCTTGGTCTTCTGGTTGTAGGTGATCTTGTCGGCGCGGACGCTGCGCTTGCCTTGCGCAAGCTCCACATTGCCGCTGGCGGTGACGACGCTGTTCGTCTCGTCGAAAGTGACCTGATCGGCGGTCAGCAGGACCGGTTCCTGCTTGGACGCGGTGCCGGCGGCGTTTCCCTGGGCGGCGCTTCCCTGCACGCCCGCGGCACCCGGCTTCGTTGCCGGAACATGGGTCGCGGGCGATTGGGCGTTCGCCGAATCCGGAATGGCCAGATCCACGACGGCAATCCCGCAAGTCACCATGAGCCCGACGATGCCGGAGCGCATGACGAGGGTGGTGGCGGTCGGAGCTTTGGCGCGGGCGCGCCGGGAGACGTGCTTGGGCATGGCTGAACGATTGGGGGAAGCGAAAGCCCAAGTCAACGGTTTCAAGACCCTTCGGCGGGCAATGTCACCGTGTAGCCATGCGCCCTGTGGCAGCACTGCCGCAGCCGACGCCGCCAGCGGGGCGGCGGGGGCTGCGGCGCTTCATCCGATTTCTCTCAAACGACCCGGAAGTTCTTGAACTGCCAAGGGTCATCCTCGTCGATGTCCTCGGGGAACAGGACATTGCGGTCCTGCAGCGGCGTCCAGTCGCCATAGGCCCCGACCACTTCGCCGAGATAGGGATCGGCGATGTCCAGCACCCGGCGGAAGTCCACCTCGTCCGGTTCGACCACGCCCCGATTCGGGTTCTCCAGCGTCCAGACGATGCCGCCGAGGACGGTGGAGGTCACCTGCAGCGAGGTGGCGTTGTTGTAGGGAGCCAGCGACCGCGCGGTGTCGATGTCCAGCCGCGAGCCGTACCAGTAGGCGCCCTTGGGATGCCCCATCAGCAGCACGCCAAGCTCGTCCATGCCGCCGGTGATCTCATGCATCATCAGACGCTGTTCGGCCTGGATGTTGTAGTTCTTGCCGGCAAGCTCGTGCAGCGACATCACCGCATCGTCGCAGGGGTGATAGGCATAGTGGCAGGTCGGGCGATAGACGACGGTGTCGCCCTCGCGCACGGTGAAATAGTCGGAGATCGAGATGGATTCGCTGTGGGTGATGAGGAAGCCGTGGAACGGCCCCTCCAACGGGGTCCAGGTGCGCACGCGGGTGGCCGCTCCCGGCCGCATCAGATAGATGGCGGAATCGCAGCCGAACTCGTGACGCCGGCCGTCCGGCGGCAGGGCCTTCTCGTGCGTGCCCCAGCCGAGTTCGGCCGGCTGGCAGCCTTCGCTGACGAAGCCGTCGATCGACCAGGTGTTGACGAACTCGCCGATCTGCTTGGGCTGGTTCGACACCTGGGTGTCGCGCTCCGCCACATGGATGGTCTTGATGCCCAGCTTCTGCGCCAGCCGTCCCCAGCCGTCGCGGTCGGTGGGGACATCGGTCTCGACCCCGGTGTCGGCGGCGATGTTCAGCAGCGCCTGCTTGACGAAATGCGACACCAGACCCGGATTCGCCCCGTGGGTGATCAACGCGGTCGGGCCGCCCTCGTAGCGGCTGCGCAGAGCCAGCGCCGTCTCGCGCAACGCATAGTTGGAGCGCAGCGACGGCGACAGGCTGGAATCCGTGTAGCCGCCGGCCCACGGTTCGGTGCAGGTGTCGGTGTAGAAGGCGCCGACCCGCTGGCAGAATTCGATCAGCGCGATCGACGACACGTCGACCGACAGGTTGACCAGGAAATCGCCCTTGTCGATCAGCGGCTTCAGAACCTGGAAGAAATTGTCGTTGTCGAGCGGGTTGTTGTGGAACGCGACGCCGTAAAGCTCCGCCTCCTCCCGTCCGCGCTCCTCGGCGGTGACGATGGTGATTCGGTCGGCCGTAAGTCCGTCGATGTGACGGAGAAGCAGCGGCAAGACACCCTGGCCGATCGAACCGAATCCAACGATGACCATGCGGCCTGTGAACGTGCAGAGCTTCGTGTCCAGGGCCATGATTTTTTGTCTCCCCGAGGTAGTTTAGGCCAACGACATGAGCCGGCGCGCCCGCCCACTTCTGAGAAGAGGAAACGGGACGCGCCGGGCCACTGAATGTTACGGATGTCTTTACGCTTTATCCACAGAAACCGGCTTCTTTTTCAGGCCGCGCAGGAGCGCAGCTGGTAGCCGGGAGTGGCGAGGAGCGGCGCGTCCGACACCTCGACGACACGCGCCTGATCGAAGCCGTTGAAGGCGGTGCGCAGGCAGGAGCCATAGGCGCCGAGCTGGCCCAGCTCGATCCAGTCGCCGGCCTTCACGTCGGCCGGCAGGTGGAAGGGGCCGGCCATCTTGTCGGCGCTGTCGCAGGTCGGGCCGTAGAAGCTGAAGGCCTCGCTCTCGGCGTCGGTCATCGCCTCGAACGGGCGGATCAGCCGCGCCGGGAAGCGGAAGCCGGGCACGCCGGCATCCGACAGGGCGCCATAGACGCCGTCGTTGATGAACAGCTCGGCTCCACGCCGCTTCACCACCTGCACCACCAGCGAGACGCCGGGTGCGACCAGGGCGCGGCCGGGCTCGCACCACAGGCGGCAGTGCGCCGGCAGGTCGATGGCGGCGATCCCGCGGGCGATGGCGGCCATGAAGTCGCCGAGCGGCGGCGGGGTGACACCCGGATAGGACACCGGGAAGCCGCCGCCGACATCCAGCACGTCGATGGCGACGCCGCTCTCCGCGATGACGCGGCCGGCCAGCGCGATGGCCCGCTCGTAGGCCGACGGGTCGAGCATCTGCGAGCCGACATGGAAGGACAGCCCGACCTTCGGCGCCACGGCGCGGACGGCGCGCAGCAGCTCTGCCGCATCGGCCATGGCGGCGCCGAACTTGCCCGACAGGTCGTAGACGGCGTTGCCCTTCGGCAGGGCGAGGCGCACGACCAGGCCGAGGTCGGCGGCACCGTCCGTCTCCGCCAGGATCTTGTCCAGCTCTTCGCGGCTGTCGAGCACGAAGTCGCGGACGCCATACTGGTGATAGGCGTTGCGGATCGCCTGACGGCCCTTGACCGGGTGCATGTAATGCAGGACGGCATCCGGGAACATCTGGCGGATCAGGCGGATCTCACCGGGGGAGGCGACGTCGAAATGGCGCACGCCGCCGGCCCACAGGGCGCGCAGAACCGCCGGCTCCGGGTTGCACTTCACGGCATACAGAACGTCGCCGCCACGGGCGAGTGCGTCCGTCGCACCGGCAAATGCCGTCAGGAAGCTGCCGGCGGTGTCGGCCAGCACGCCGGGACGGATGCAGTGCATCGGCTCCTCCGGGCGGTGCAGGGCGACGGCCTGGGTCACGGTCGAGCGGCGGCCGGTGGACAGCGAAACGGCGCTGCTGTCGTTCAGGCCGACGCGGCGGAGCGGGGTGACGGCGGAACGGGAACGCAGGAAGCCCATGGCGCACTCCTATCCCCGGACGGCGGCGTGCAAGCCGGCCCGGTGAGCAGACGGCGATCCCCGGCCGCGTCACGAACCGGCCAGCACAAGGCTGGGGCGCGGGTGGCGCAGCGGAATCGGCGGTTGATCGGATTTTGGAAAGGGGGGAGAGACGGAAATAGCCGGTGCGAGCAGCGGCCCCGGGCTGTGAAGCTCCGGGCAACAGCGCGTCGTTTACCGGCTAAAGGGCTACCGTCTCACAGCCCCACCGTGGGCAGCGTACATACTGACCTCCCTCTCGGGACCGGCCCACTGGAATGGCCGGTTCTGCCAAAAAGGACGCGGTACGTCGTAGCATAACCACAGAGGGCCATAGGCACGTGCGGGTGCGTCGTGTCGTTTGATTTACGCTTTTCCGTCCGTGATTCAAGTGAATTTTTTGGGACGGAAATGGGGCGGAGTCAGGCCGCCTCCGCAGCCTCCGGTTCGAAAAGCGGGAAGCGCGCGGCGATAGTGTCGCCGGTTGGCGTTGCCACCCATCCGTCGGGGCGGCTGAAGAAGCGGATGGTGGTGAAGTGCGGCCGAGGACCCATGTCGAACCAGTGCGGCGTGCCGGCGGGAATGCTCAGCAGGTCCCCCGCCTTGCACAGCACGCGGAAGACGCGGCGGTCGAGATGGATGTAGAAGGCGCCCGCACCCTCCACGAAGAAGCGCGCCTCGTCCTCGTCGTGGGTGTGTTCGTACAGGAACTTGGCGCGCAGGGCGTCTACGCCATCGGTCTTGGGCGTGACGCGAACGACGTCCACCGTGCAGAATCGGCGCGCCGCTTTCAGCCGGTCGATGGACACGGCATAGGCCTGCTGCACCGCGTCGCCGTCGGCGGAGGCGGGCAGGGGGGCATCGGCGGTCCAGCGTTCGTACAGAATGCCGATATGGGCCAGATGGCCAGCCATCAGCGCCGGATCGGCGGTGCGGAATTCCGGGCGGCAGGCATCGTTTTCCAGATAGACGGTCAGGTCACTCACCCAGCGTACTCCTGCCCAAAGAACCCGCCCAGCCTGATGCGCGCCCGTGCGCAACGCAATATGGCGAAGGACAAGCGCGACCGTTCGCCGCGCCATCAGCGGCTGCGCTGCAGCCCGGCCGTCACACCCACCGCGATCAGGATCAGCAGCCCGACGAAGGCGGCGACCCCGGTCCAGCCGAAGCCGTGCCAGAACAACCCGCCCAGCGTTCCGGCGACCGTGGAGCCCAGATAATAGCAGAACAGATAAATGGACGAGGCCTGCCCGCGCGCCACCGCCGCCCGCCGGCCGATCCAGGCCGACACGATGGAATGGGCGCCGAAGAAGGCGAAGGTGAACAACGCGATGCCGGGGGCGATGGCGAACAGGCTGTCGATCTCCATCAGCGCCAGCCCGCCGACCATCAGCGCCACCGCCGCCGCCAGCGTGCGGTGCGACCCGAAGCGCCCCGACCAGCCGCCGAACAGCGGCGAACTGACGACACCGAAGCTGTAGACCAGGAACACCGCGCCGACGATGGCCGGCCGCAGCTCGAACGGCGGTTCGCTCAGGCGGAAGCCGATGTAGTTGAAGACGGTGACGAATCCGCCCATCAGCAGGAAACCGAGCGAGAACAGCCCGAGCAGAGCCCGATCGGTGAACAGCCCGCGCCACGCCCGCACCAGCGCCGGCAGTCCGGCGGCGCGGCGGACGAAATGGCGCGACGGCGGAAGGGCGAGCCAGACGGTGACGGCCGCCGCAACCGCCAGCGCCCCGACCACCCCGACCGCCAGCCTCCAGGTTCCGAGATCGGTGACGACGGCGGTCAGCACCCGGCCGGACATCCCGCCGATGGCGGTGCCGCCGATATAGAGCCCCATGGCGACGCCGGCCGATTTCGGATCGACCTCTTCGGAGACATAGGCCATGGCGACCGCCGGCAGGCCGCTCAGCGCCAGCCCCTCCAGAGCGCGCACCGCCAGGAAGCCGTGCCAGCCCGGCATCAGCGCGCCGACGATCCCGAGAATGCCGGCGCCGAGCAAGGCCGCCACCATCACCGGCTTGCGCCCGATCCCGTCGGAGATGGCGCCCGCCACCAGCAGCGCCACCGCCAGCACGCCGGTGGTCAGCGACAGCGACAGGCTGGATTCGGCCGGCGTCACCCCGAACTCCTGCACGAACTCCGGCAGCAGCGGCTGGACGCAATAGAGCGTGGCGAAGGTGGAAAAGCCGGCGACGAACAGGATGCGGCTGGCGCGGCGATAGGCGGGGGTGCCTGCCTGCAGATAGGCGGTTTCCGCATCGGCCTGAGCACCGGTCTCAATCTCGTCGCGCACGCGCTCGGCTCCACTTTCGGTCTTTGCCGCCGTCCATTGCGGCGCACAACAGACATTGCCCTGTCGTGCCCGTCGGTTCCAACAACAGCCGGGGCGCAGCCGCCATGCCGTCTGCGCAGATCCATTTTGCACAGATCCCATTGGATCATGTGAATGGACGGCCTCGCACTGGACCTTGGCGGGGTCGCGCCGTATAACCAGTGCCCCACACAATTCGTTGATTGTTCGAGCCATGCACGACCTTCGCGCCATCCGTGAGAATCCCGAAGCCTTCGACCGCGGCCTTGGCCGCCGGGGATTGGCGCCGATGTCGTCCTCCGTGCTCGACCTCGACGGCCGCCGCCGCGCCGCGCAGACCCAGATGCAGGAGATGCAGGCCCGCCGGAACGAGGCGGCCAAGGAAATCGGCCTCGCCAAGCGCGAAGGCCGCGACGCCCAGCCGGTCCTGGACGAGATGGCGACCCTGAAGGAGCGCCTTCCCCAGGTCGAGGAGGAGGAACGCGCGCTCGGCGCCGAACTCGACGCCCTGCTCGCCGGCCTGCCCAACATCCCGGCCGACGACGTGCCGGATGGGCCGGACGAGACCGCCAACGTCGAGGTCCGCCGCTGGGGCACCCCGCCCGACATCTCCAACCCCAAGCAGCATTACGAGTTGGGCGAGGCGCTGGGCCTGATGGACTTCGAGGCGGCTGCCCGCATGTCCGGCGCCCGCTTCACCGTGCTGAAGGGCGGTCTGGCGCGTCTTGAGCGTGCGCTCGCCGACTTCATGCTGGACATCCACACGTCCGAGCACGGCTTCACCGAGATCGCCCCGCCGCTGATGGTGCGCGACAACGCCCTGTTCGGCACCGGCCAGTTGCCGAAGTTCGAGGAGGATCTGTTCAAGACCACCTCGACCGACCATTACCTGATCCCGACCAGCGAGGTTCCGCTGACCAATCTGGTCAATGACCAGATCGTGGCGTCGGAGGATCTGCCGCTGCGCTACACCGCGCTGACCCCCTGCTTCCGCGCGGAGGCCGGGTCGGCCGGGCGCGACACCCGCGGCATGATCCGCCAGCACCAGTTCTGGAAGGTGGAGATGGTTGCCATCACCACGCCGGAACAGTCGGAGGACGAGCACCAGCGCATGACCCGTTGCGCCGAGACGGTGCTGGAGCGGCTGGGCCTGGCCTACCGCACGATCGTTCTATGCACCGGCGACATGGGCTTCTCTTCGCGCAAGACCTATGACGTCGAGGTTTGGCTGCCCGGCCAGAACGCCTACCGCGAGATCTCCAGCATCTCCAATTGCGGAGATTTCCAGGCACGGCGGATGAAAGCCCGTTGCAGGCCGAAGGGCGAGAAGCAAACTCAATTCGTGCACACTCTCAATGGATCGGGTGTGGCGGTCGGGCGCTGCCTGATCGCGGTGTTGGAGAACTACCAGCAGCCCGACGGTTCGATCCTGGTTCCCGAAGCGCTCCGCCCCTACATGCGCGGAGTGGAGAGGATTTCCATCTGATGTTCGACCTGCCGCTCGACCTGTCCCGGACACGCATCCTCGTCACCAACGACGACGGCATCCATGCGCAGGGATTGAAGGTCCTGGAAGCCATCGCGCGCGAGCTGTCCGACGACGTCTGGGTCGTCGCGCCGGAGATGGAGCAGTCGGCGGCCAGCCATTCGCTGACCATCAACCGGCCGCTGCGCCTGCGCAAGCTGGACGAACGCCGCTTCACCGTCGACGGCACGCCGACCGACTGCGTGCTGCTGGCGGTCAACCATGTGATGAAGGACGCCCGTCCGACGCTGGTGCTGTCCGGCGTCAACCAGGGCTCCAACATCGGCGAGGACGTGACCTATTCCGGCACCATCGCCGCGGCGATGGAAGCGACGCTGCTGAACGTCCCCGCCATCGCCATGAGCCAGCATTACGAACCGGGCCAGCCCATCGACTGGTCCGCCGCCGCCGCCCACGGCGCCGACGTGGTGCGCAAGGCGGTGACGGTGGCCTGGCCGAAAAACGTGCTGCTGAACGTCAACTTCCCGGCCCGTCCGGCCGCGGAGGTGACGGGCATCCAGGTGGTGCGCCACGGCAAGCGCAAGATCGGCGACGAGCTGTTGGAGCGTGTGGACCCGCGCGGCAAGCCCTATATCTGGATCGGCACCCTGCGCGGCGAGGCCGACGTGGCGGACGACACCGACATCCATGTCGTGTTCAACGGCGGCATTTCGGTGACGCCGGTCTATCTCGACCTCACCCACACGCCGACGCTGCAGACGTTGAGGCAGGCTTTCGTGTGACATACAACCCGCGCAAGATCCGCTTGCTGATGGCCCTTCGCGGGGCCGGCGTCACCGACACCAAAGTGTTGGCGGCGATCGAGCGGATCCCGCGCGAGCTGTTCGTCCCGGAAGCCTTCCAGGACCGGGCGTGGGAGGACACGGCGTTGCCGATCGATCTTGGCCAGACCATCAGCCAGCCGCTGGTGGTCGGGCTGATGACCCAGGCGCTGGAGCTGCAGCCGCGGCATCTTGTCCTGGAGGTCGGCACCGGCTCCGGCTATCAGGCGGCGGTGCTGTCGCGGCTCTGCCGCCGGGTCTTCACCATCGAGCGGCTGAAGCCGCTTCTGTGCGAGGCGGTGGCGCGGTTCAAGGCGCTCGACATCGGCAACATCACCACGCGGCTCGGCGACGGGACGCGGGGTTGGCCGGAGCAGGCGCCCTTCGCCCGTATACTGGTCACGGCCGCCGGTGGGCCGGAGCCGCCAAAAGACTTGACTGATCAACTCGCCGTTGGTGGTGTCTTGCTCATTCCGTTGGGGACCGATCACCGCGACCAAAGGGTCGTGCGTTTCCGGCGCTCCGAAGCTGGCCTTATCCGGGAGGACCTGTGGCCCGTCCGTTTCGTTCCGCTGCTGTCCGACCCGCCGCAACCGGTCCGTTCCGCATGAAATCCGCCATGCCCAAGCGCCTGCTGTCCGCCATGGTCCTGTCCACCGCCGTCCTGGCGCTTGGCGCCTGCGACCGGGTGGGTGGGTTGGCCCCCTTCACCACCGTCTCCGATGTGCCGGATTCGGCCGGCGGCGCCATCACGGTGCAGAAGGGCGACAGCGCCTACAGCCTGTCGCGCCGCTACAATGTGCCGCTGCGCGACCTGATCGAGGCGAACAAGCTGGCGGCGCCCTACCGGCTGGAGGTCGGCCAAAGGCTGGTCCTGCCGACCTCTCGCCAATACATCGTGCAGAAGGGCGACAGCCTTTACAGCATCTCCCGCATGTACAATGTCGACGTCAGCGAACTGACGCGGCTGAACAACCTGACGCCGCCCTATGGCGTGAAGGTCGGCCAGCCCCTGCGCCTGCCGGGCGCCAACGACGGCAGCGGCACCATGATGGCATCCGGCGGCGTGGCGAGTGGCGGCGCCATCTCCCTGACGCCGCAGGGGAATGCGCCGGGCGGCTCGCCCGCCGGGCATGGTTCGATCCAGTCGGCCGAACTGCCGCCGCCGGGCGCATCCTCCCCGTCGGGCGGCATTTCGGCCACGCCGCTGCCGCCACCGCCGAAGCCGGGTGCCATGCCGGAGCCGTCCGCCCAGCAGACGCCGTCCGGGCCGGCCGCCCAGGGTGACACGACCTATCAGCCGGGGCAGGCGCCGACCATGCTGCGCCCGCCCGGCAGCAAGCCGTCTCCGACGCCAATCCCGGCCCCGGCCCCGGCGGCAACCACGCCGCCTCCGGCTGCGCCCCAGCAGGAGGTGGCCACCGCCGCGCCGCCGCCCAAGCCGGAGCCGAAGGCCGAGGTCGGCGCGCCGCCGCCGCGCGGCAGCGCCCGCTTCCTGTGGCCGGTGAAGGGCAAGCTGATCTCCGGCTTCGGCCCGAAGCCGGACGGGCTGCACAATGACGGCCTGAACATCGCCGCGCCGAAGGGCACCGCGGTGGTCGCCGCCGACAATGGCGTGGTCGCCTATGCTGGCAACGAGCTTCGCGGTTTCGGCAACCTGCTGCTGCTGAAGCATTCCGACGGCTGGATCACCGCCTACGCCCATCTCGACAAGATCGAGGTGGAGCGGGGCTCGACGGTGAAGCGGGGACAGGTGATCGCCCGGGTCGGCCAGACCGGCGGCGTGTCCTCGCCGCAGCTGCATTTCGAGCTGCGCAAGGGGAGCCAGGCCGTCGACCCGAGCGACCAGATGGACCGCAAGGTCAGCGAAGGGGCTGCCCGAGGCGACCGGCCAGGTCCTGGATGAACTGCCAGGCCACCCGGCCCGACCGGCTTCCGCGCGTGACCGACCATTCCACGGCCTCCGCGCGCAGCCGGTCCGCCGGGATGTCCAGGCCGAAATGGCGGACATAGCCCTCGATCATCGCGAAATAGGTGTCCTGGTCGCAGTTGTGGAAGCCCAGCCACAGCCCGAAGCGGTCGGACAGCGACACCTTCTCCTCCACAGCCTCCGCCGGGTTGATGGCGGTCGACCGCTCGTTCTCGATCATGTCGCGCGGCATCAGGTGGCGGCGGTTGGAGGTGGCGTAGAACACCACATTGTCCGGCCGCCCCTCGATGCCGCCGTCCAGAACCGCCTTCAGCGACTTGTAATGCGCATCGTCATGGTCGAAGGACAGGTCGTCGCAGAACAGGATGAAGCGGCGCGCCTCGCCCTTCAGACGGGTCAGCAGGCGGGGCAGGGTGGGGATGTCCTCCCGGTGGATTTCCACCAGCGCCAGCTCGCCCGGCCGCTCCAGGCAGATGGCGGCATGGGCCGCCTTGACCAGCGAGCTTTTGCCGGTGCCGCGTGCGCCCCACAGCAGGGCATTGTTGGCCGGCAGACCGGCGGCGAAGCGGCGTGTGTTGTCCAGCAGGATCTCCCGCTGCCGCTCGATGCCCTGAAGAAGCATGATGTCGACGCGGTTGACCACCGGCACCGGTTCCAGCCGGTCGGGATCGGGATGCCAGACGAAGGCGTCCGCCGCACCGAAGTCCAGCGGCCGGTCGGGCGGCGGGGCCATGCGCTCCAGCGCCTCGGCGATGCGGGTCAGCAGGGGGACGAGCGACTGATCTGCACCAGCGCCCATGCCTGAGCTATTGACGGATTGCGACATAATTTTCCGGATATTTTTTCAGGATGTTCCATGGAAAGTGGGCGCCCGCGCAGCCATCTTTCCGACGCCTTCGCACGGTAACACAGCAGGGCAAGCACACAAGCTGTGGCCGCCCTGCGGATTGTGGCGCATCACCATTGCATCCCGATCATGGGCGGCTATAGTCGCGGCGTCCCGGCGGAACGCCGATCCGGTGCCGAGACCAAACCTGTAAGGAGCTTCCAGATGTTCGTTTCGACGGCTTATGCACAGACGGCGGCCCCGGCTGGCGGCGGCGGTGACATGCTCGTCCAGTTTCTGCCGCTGATCCTGATCTTCGTCGTCTTCTACTTCCTGCTGATCCGTCCGCAGCAGAAGAAGATGAAGGAGCATAAGACCATGCTGTCGGCCATCCGCCGCGGCGACCGCGTCGTGACCGGCGGCGGCATCATCGGCGTCGTGACCAAGGTCGGCACCGACGACGAGATCACCGTCGAGATCGCGGAGAATGTGCGCGTGCGCTGCCTGCGCTCCACCGTGAACCTCGTGCTCGCCAAGACCGAGCCGGCCGGCAAGTCCGGCGGCGACGCCACCACCGCGGCGGACGGCGAGGCCAAGCCGGCCGACACCACCGCCACCGGCGGCATCGGCAAGCTGTTCGGCCGCAAGTAAGCCGCAGCCGGGCCCCTCTTCCGCGGGTCGGCCCGAAGGCGCTTCCCGTCCGGCCCGGCCGTCGTCCGCCCGCAAGCGGCGGGCCGGCCGCCTGGACCGGGTGTCTGATCGGATTCGAGTGACGCATGCTCTATTTTTCGCGCTGGAAGATTTACCTGATCCTGGCGACCTGCATCGCCGGTTTCATCCTGATGCTGCCCAACTTCATGGGCCGCGACACGCTGGCGGCGCTGCCGTCCTGGTACGCCAACACCCGGGTGTCGCTGGGTCTCGACCTGCGCGGCGGATCGCATCTGTTGCTTGAAGTCGACATGGCCACGGTCATCCGCGACCGGGTGGAGGGTGTGGTCGACGGCGCCCGGCAGCAGCTGCGCACCGCCAATGTCGGCTACACCGCGCTGAACGCCGGCGAGCGCGCCGTGACCGTCCAGCTGCGCGATCCGGCCCAGGCCGACGAGGCGGTAAAGGCCCTGCGCCAGCTCGCCAGCCCTGTGGGCCGCAGCGCTCTGGGCGGCGGCCAGCCCGACCTCGACGTGACCGTCAACGGCAGCACGGTGACCGTGGCGCTGAGCGAGGTCGCGCTGCGCGACCGCGCCACCCAGGCCATCGAACAGTCGATCGAAATCGTCCGCCGCCGCATCGACGAGACCGGCGTGAACGAGCCGACCATCGCCCGCCAGGGCGACGACCGCATCCTGGTCCAACTGCCCGGCGTGGAGGATCCCGACCGCATCAAGCGGCTGCTGGGCACCACCGCCAAGATGACTTTCCGGCTGGTCGACGTGAACGCCGATCCCAACACCGGCCGCGCCCCTCCGGGTTCGGAGATCCTGCCGTCGGCCGAGGGCGACCGCTACCAGTCCAAATACGTCATCCGCAAGAAGGTCGAGGTCGACGGCGCCACGCTGCAGAACGCATCGGCCGGCACCAACAGCCAGACCGGCGAGTGGGTGGTGAATTTCGAATTCAACAGCGCCGGCGCCAACCGCTTCGCCGAAGTGACCAAGCAGAATGTCGGCCGGCCCTTCGCCATCGTGCTCGACAACAAGGTCATCAGCGCCCCGGTCATCCGCGAGCCGATCACCGGCGGCCGCGGCCAGATCAGCGGCAACTTCACCGCCGCCGGCGCCAACGACCTCGCCGTCCTGCTGCGCGCCGGCGCCCTGCCGGCCCCGCTGAAGGTGATCGAGGAGCGTACGGTCGGCCCCGACCTGGGCGCCGATTCCATCCGCGCCGGTCTGACTTCCGTCGTCGTCGGTTTCGCGCTGGTCTGCGTCTACATCATCGCGTCCTACGGGCTGTTCGGCGCCTTCGCCTGCTTTGCCCTGCTGATCAACATCGTGCTGACCCTGGCCGCGCTGTCGCTGCTGCACGCGACGCTGACGCTGCCGGGCATCGCCGGCATCCTGCTGACGCTGGGTCTGGCGGTCGACGCCAACATCCTGATCAATGAGCGCATCCGCGAGGAAACGAAGAAGGGGCGTGGCGTCTTCGCCTCGATGGAAGCCGGTTTCAGCCGCGCCTACAGCACCATCGTCGACTCCAACCTGACGACGGCCATCAAAATGGCGCTGCTGTTCATCTTCGGCACCGGCACCATCAAGGGCTTCGCCGTCACCATCACCTTCGGCATCCTCATCTCCATGTTCACCGCGACGGTGCTCGTGCGCCTGATGATGGTGACCTGGCTGCGCCGGACGCGTCCGGCCGTGTTGCCGGTCTGAGAGGTCCAACGATGTTCCATCTCCGCCTCGTCCCCGACAACACCAAGATCCCGTTCATGAACGGCCGCATCGCCGGCCTGGTCGTGTCGGCGGTGCTCTCGCTCGCCTCGGTCTTCCTGTTCTTCTACCCCGGCCTGAATTACGGCATCGACTTCCGCGGCGGCATCGTCATCGAGGCCCGCACGCCGCAGGCGGCCGACTTCGCCTCGCTCCGCCATACCCTGACCGGCCTCGACATGGGGCAGGTGGCGTTGCAGGAGTTCGGATCGCCGCAAGACGTTCTGATCCGCCTGGAACGCCAGCCCGGCGATGACGCCGCCCAGCAGGTGGCCGCCGACAGGGTGCGCAACACGCTGGCCCAGTCGATCCCCGGCACCCAGGTCCGCCGGGTCGAAGCGGTCGGCGCGTCGGTCAGCGGCGAGCTGTTCGCCAACGGCATGCTGGCGCTCGGCCTCGCCATGCTGGCGATGCTGGTCTACATCTGGTTCCGGTTCGAATGGCAGTTCGGCTTCGGCGCGGTGGTCACGCTGCTGCTGGACATCACCAAGATCGTCGGCTTCTACGCGGTCACCGGGTTGCAGTTCAATCTGGTGGCGGTCGCGGCGATCCTGACCATCATGGGCTATTCGGTGAACGACAAGGTCGTCGTCTATGACCGCATGCGCGAGAATCTGCGCATCTACAAGAAGATGCCGCTGCGCGAACTGATCGACAAATCGATCAACGAGACGCTGAACCGCACGCTCGGCACCTCGATGTCGACCCTGCTGTCGATCATCCCGCTGGCGCTGTTCGGCGGCGAGGCTCTGCAGGACTTCGGCATCGTGCTGATCTTCGGCATCTTCCTGGCGACCAGTTCGTCGATCTTCATCGCCGCCCCCATCTTGCTGTTCCTGGGCGAGAACCGCCTGCGGCGCGGCACCCCGACCGACGCGGCCGCCGGAAATTCCCCGGCGACCACGCCGTAAGGTCGGGCGAACAAGGAAGGAGAGGGCAGCATGGCCGACATCATGCCGATGATCCCGTCGAACCGTCAGGTCATCGACGGCTACGGTCCGGGACAGTTCTGCATTTCCGGCCAGTGGCGCGTCGGCGCGGTGATCGTCCTGCCCGACCGCACCCTTGGGTGGGAGGCGACCGACGCCGCCTCCCTCTCGGTGGGCGACTTCTCGTCCGTGTTGGAGGCGGAGCCGAAGGTTGAAATCCTGCTGCTCGGCACCGGCCCCACCATGCGGATGATCCCGAAGGCCCTGCGCCTCGGCCTGCGCGAACAGGGCGTGGTGGTGGAACTGATGGACAGCCGGGCGGTCTGCCGTACCTACAACGTCCTGCTCGCCGAAGGCCGGCGGGTCGCGGCGGCGATGCTGCCGGTATAAGGCAAGCCACAGCACTGGAAACGACGAAGGCGCCCCCAAAAGGGGCGCCTTCGTTTTTGGCAAGACCTGGCGGTACTTGCCCCCACCCTGACCCTCCCCTGCTCTCGGTCGGCCGAAGGCCGGTCCGATCACAGGGGAGGGGAATGGAAAATTACGCGGCCAGCTGCTCGGCGGCGAAATCCCAGTTGGCGAGGTTGTCGATGACCGCCTTAACGAAATCGGCGCGGCGATTCTGGAAATCGACGTAATAGGCATGCTCCCACACGTCGATGGTGAACAGCGGCTTCTGGCCGTGCGCCAGCGGGGTGTCGGCGTTGCCGGTCTTGCCGACCTTCAGCTTGCCGCCGTCCAGGTACAGCCAGGCCCAGCCCGAGCCGAACTGGGTCAGGGCGGCCTGCGTCAGCTCTTCCTTGAACTTCTCGACGCTGCCGAAGTCGGCGACGATGCGCTGCTCCAGGGCCGCCGGCATCTTGCCGCCGTCCTTCTTCAGGCACTGCCAGAAGAAGGTATGGTTCCACACCTGGGCGGCGTTGTTGAAGATGCCGACCTTGGACGCGTCACCGGCCGAGGCCTGGATGACCTCCTCCAGGCTGGCGTTGGCCAGCGGGGTGTCCTTGGTCAGGTTGTTCAGGTTGGTGACGTAGGTCTGGTGGTGCTTGTCATGGTGCAGGTGCAGGGTCTCCGACGAGATGTACGGAGCCAGAGCGTCATACGCATACGGAAGCGGCGGAAGTTCGAACGCCATTTGATTTACCCTCTCTTATTTGATTGTCCTTCCGGGCCGCGCCTTGCGGGCGCAGCACCTCCGTCCGTCCAAATAGGCCGATGACGGAAGCTTGTGAAGGCCGGAAACACTCTCGAACGCCGTATAGGGTTATTTCCGTTCGACAAAGTGGCCTCGGCCGCCCGATTTCCCGAGCGCACGGCGGCCTCCAACGTCGCGGGAAGCCCCGTTTCCGTCCAGTCGCCGGCCAGCATCAGGTTGCTCCAGCGGGTGCGGGCGCCCGGACGGCGCGCCACCGATTCGGGAGACTGCTCCGGCGTCGCCCGCCGCTCCTTCACCACGCGGAAGGGCGGAATCGCGCCTTCGAGTCGCAGGTGAGGGGCGACCTCCGTCCACAGCCGTGCGGCGATCTCCTCGGCCGGCAGGTCGGCCAAGGCGTCGGCGTCGCTGACGGTGACCGACAGCAGGTCGTCGCGGGCGAACAGCCATTCCGCGGTGCCGCCGGCCAACCCGGCGAAGGGGAGGCCGCCCGGCAGCCGCACTGGGCCGTCCAGCCGGACATGCAGGTTGACGATGGCCGGCCCCGGCGGCGGCACGATCAGCCCAGGCACCAGCCGCGCCGCCACCCAGGCTGGAGCGGCGAGAACCACGCTGTCGAGCGGACCGAGCATCACGGCACTGCCGCCGGCGGAAAAGCCGGTCACGCGGTTGTCCCCGAAGGTCAGCCCCTCCACCCGCGCGCCGAGATGCAGCGCCGCACCGCCTGCCCGCAGCCGCGCCAGCGCCGGATCGACGAAGGCCGCCGACAAGCCGCGGGGCGCCAGCACCGGCCGGCAGGCCGCCTCGCCGCGCAGCAGCGTCTCGCGCAGGACGGCGCCGAACAAACGGGCGGAGACGCGCTCCACCGGCCCGTTGAGGGCGGAGACCGCCAGCGGTCGCCACAGCGGCTCGAACAATGCTCCAGCAGGCGAAAGACGGTCGGCGACGGAATGATCCCGGCCGGCCGTCAGGCACCGCAGGGATGCCAGATAGTCGAGCGGTCGGCTGCCGGGCACCCGCCGGGCCGGATCGAACAGCCACAGCCCGCCGGGGCGCAGCGTCCAGGCGGAACCGGTGCGCAGGTCGATGAAGGGAAATGCCGCCGGCCGCAGTTCCTCCAGCGCATCTCCGCCGCCGGTGCGCCGGGCATAGTCGAGCAATGCCCGGTTGCCGCTGAGCACCATATGGCTGCCATTGTCGATCGTTCGGCCGAGTGTGGCGTCATGGAAGCTGCGGCAGCGCCCGCCGGCCTGCGGAGCCTGCTCATAGAGCGCGACACGCCGCCCCGCCTCCACCAGCCGGACGGCGGCGGCCAGCCCGGCCAGCCCGGCGCCGATCACATGGACGATGCCCGCCCCGCTCATCAGGCGGCCGGGGGTAAGCCGAGCATGCAGCGCACCGCCACCCAGGCGCTTTCGCGCCGGCCAACCCGGACGCGCGCGTTCAGGTCGCGCCAGCCGGCGGCCCGCAGGCGTCTCAGCAGCCGGTGATACAGCACCATCATGGCGGTGGCCGCCCACAGCGATCCGCGCGCATGGCCGGCGATGGCGGAGCGCGCCTCGGCAAAACGCGCCTCGGCCAGTTCGGCCAGCGCCTCGCAGGCGCGGGGCAGAGCAGGGTGGGCCAGGACCTCGTCCGGGCGGTCGCTGTCGATGCCGGCGGCCAGCAGGAGTTCCCGCGGCAGGTAGAGCCGGTCCAGTTCGGCATCCTCGGCCAGATCGCGCAGGATGTTGGTCAGCTGCAAGGCCTCGCCCAATGCCAGGGCGAAGCGCTCCGTAGCCGGATCGGCGCGGTCGAACACGCGGATGGCCAGCATGCCCACGGCACCGGCGACGCGCCGGCAATAGAGCCGCAGCGTATCGAGGTCGGGCGCCCGCATGCCGCCGGAACCGGGATCCTCTCCCGCGACATCCATCGCCATGCCGTCGATCAGCGCCTCAAACTCCGACCTCGGCAGGCCGTACCGCTCGATGGCACCCTTCAGCGCGGCGGTCAGCGGCCCGTTGGGACCCCCGCCGACATAGAGATCCCGGACATCGCACCGCCAGACATCCAGCGCCGCCCGTTTGGCGGCGGGCTCGCCCGGCTCGTCGGCGATGTCGTCGATGCGGCGGCAGAAGGCATAGATGGCGAACATCGCCGCCCGCTTGGAAGCGGGCAGCAGACGCATCGGCCAATAGAAGGTGCTGCCCGACTTCGCGGTGACGCTGGTCGCCGTATCGGGTGCCTTGTCGTCCGGCAACGTCGTGGATACCGGTTCCAGCGGGGCCGTCTCCAGCGGCGGAGGGGTCATCTATGTAGCATCCTGGGCATTGCCCGTCCTGACGTGCCCCCTGGGACACGTCGCGACGTGTGGCCCCGGAGTTTATGCGGCGGAGAAGCTCCGCGCCAGCCCCCGCGCCACCGCGGCCAGCTTATGGTGCGTGCCCAGCGTCACCCGCGCCTTCATCGGATCGCGGGCCTTCAGCCGGCGCGACAGCGATTCGGCGAGGCTGAGGATCACCGCCGCCTCCATCCGCAGGCCACGGTGCTGGATCAGGCCGGGCAGGGCGGCGGCACGTTCCAGCAGCCGGTCGGTATGCTCCAGCGCCTGATCGAAGATGACGCGCAGGCGGGCGTCGCTCTCGACCTCCACCAGACGCTCGACGCTGATCCCGGCCTCGTCGAACCAGCCCAGCGGAATGTAGCAGCGGCCGAGCTGGGTCCAGTCCTCCCGCGCGTCCTGCAGATGGTTCAGCACCTGAAGGGCGGAGCACAGCGCATCCGACGCCGGCCCGGCGGCAACCCCCTCGCCATGCAGATCCAGCAGGTAGCGCCCGACCGGGTTGGCGGAGAAGCGGCAGTAGAGCAGCAGGTCGCTCCAGCTGTGACAGCGGGCACCGACGGAGTCGCGACGGAAGGCGCGCAGGATCTGCCGGGCATGGCGGTCGCTGACGCCGGTCTTCTGCAGGCTCTCGCGCAACTCGGTGGCCGGCTTCAGATAGGCGTGCTTGGCCTGGCCGGAGGTCAGCGCCCGTTCCAGCGCCTCCAGATAGGCCAGCTTGGTCTCCGGTTCGAGATCCGGATCGTCGGCGATGTCGTCGGCCAGACGCACGAAGCGGTAAAAGGCGATCACATGCGGACGCAGGTGCTTCGGAATCAGGCGGGAGGCGACCGGGAAATTCTCCCCCGTCTCGTCCTTGCGGGCGACCGGGCCGGTCTTTCGGGGCTTCGTCGGGGCGATGTTGAAATCCGTCATGGGATCCCTGCCTGCTGCGCGTCGGGGCTGGCGGTGCGACCGTGTGTGCTTCATATAGGCGTAGCAACAGGCTTTGGCCCGTCCTTCCATCGCTCCTCCCCTCTTTTTCCAATCGGGCATCCCATGGTGAAGGCTGCAACCGACCTGTCCTATTGCGGACGGGAGGTTCGGAAATATGACAACGACCACTTTCTGGCAGGTCTGTTCACCCCCACTGACAGGCGAGAGGCGACATTCGCGCTCTACGCCTTCAACCTGGAGATCGCGAAAACGCGGGAGGTGGTCAGCGAACCGATCCTGGGCCAGATGAGACTTCAATTCTGGCGCGACGGCATCGAAGCCGTCTATGAGGATGGACCCGTACCGCGCCACGAGGTGATGGATCCGCTGGCCGAGGCCGCGCGCGGACTGGGGCTGAGCCGCGCCCTGTTCGACAAGTTGATCGACGCGCGCGAAGCCGACCTCGACGACACTCCGCCGGCCGACCTGACCTGCCTCGTCAACTATGCCGAGGTGACCGGGGCGCCGCTGGTTCAGCTGGCTCTGGAGATTCTCGGCGTGCGGGATCCGGCGGCGATAGCGGCCGGGCGGCATGTCGGCATCGCCTATGCCCTCTCCGGCATCCTGCGCGCGGTGCCCTTCCTGGCGCGCCAGCACCGGCAGCGCCTGCCGGAAGACCTGATGCGGCGGCATGGCGCGGGCAGCGAGGATCTGTTCGCCGGCCGCTCGACGCCGCAACTGCGGCCGGTGGTGGGGGAAGTCGCCGAGGTCGCCCGCAAGCATCTGGCTGAGGCCCGCGCCCTGCGCCGCGAGGTGCCGAAGGCCGGAGTGCCCGCGCTGCTGCCGGCGACGCTGGCCGACCTGCACCTGAGCGTGATCGCGCGGGAGGGTAACGACGTGTTTGCCCCGCGCGTCATGCTGGCCAACCCGTTCCGCCAGCTTCGGCTGGGCTGGGCGGCGATGCGCGGGCGCTACTGACGCCCGCGCTTCTCATTGCCGGTCAGCCCTTCAGCCAGCCGTCGAGATCGGCCAGCGCCCGGCGGGTGTAGGCCAGCTTGCGGTCGCGCCCCCGGATCTTGTCGTCCACCGGCGGGAACAGGCCGAAATTGACGTTCATCGGCTGGTAGGTCTCCGCCTCCGCCCCGCCGGTGATATGGCCGAGGATGGCGCCGAGCGCCGTGGTCACCGGCGGCGTGCTGATCTCCTGGCCCAGACGTTCCGCCGCGGCGAAGCGGCCGGCGAGCAGGCCGACGGCGGCACTCTCCACATACCCCTCGCAGCCCGTCACCTGCCCGGCGAAGCGCAGGCGCGGCAGCGACTTCAGCCGCAAGGCGCCGTCGAGGATGCGCGGGCTGTTCAGGAAGGTGTTGCGGTGCATGCCGCCCAGCCGGGCGAATTCGGCATTCTCCAGTCCGGGGATCATGCGGAAGATGCGCGCCTGTTCGGCATGGCGCAGCTTGGTCTGGAAGCCGACGAGGTTGTACAGCGTGCCCAGCGCATTGTCCTGACGCAGCTGCACCACCGCATAGGGGCGGCGTTCCGGCTTGTGCGGGTTGGTCAGGCCGACCGGCTTCATCGGGCCGTAGCGCAGGGTGTCGACGCCGCGCTCCGCCATCACCTCGATCGGCAGGCAGCCTTCGAAGTAGGGGGTGTTCTTCTCCCACTCCTTGAAGTCGAGCTTCTCGCCCTCGATCAGGGCGGCGATGAAGGCGCGGTAGTCGTCCTTCTCGAAGGCGCAGTTGATGTAATCCTTGCCGGTGCCGCCGGGGCCGGGCTTGTCATAGCGCGACTGGAACCACGCCTTCGACAGGTCGATGCTTTCCAGATAGACGATCGGGGCGATGGCGTCGAAGAAGGCCAGCGATTCCTCGCCGGTCTGGGCGCGCACCGCCTCGGCCAGGGCCGGGGAGGTGAGGGGACCGGTGGCGACGATGACGCTGTCCCACTCCTCCGGCGGCAGGCCGGCGACCTCCTCGCGCTGGATGGTGATGAGGGGATGGGTCGAGACGGCTTCCGTCACCGCATCGGCGAAACCATCGCGGTCCATGGCGAGCGCGCCGCCGGCCGGCACCTTGTGCGCGTCGGCACAGCGCAGGATCAGCGAATCGCAGCGCCGCATCTCCTCATGCAGCAGCCCCACCGCGTTGTATTCGGCATCGTCCGAGCGGAAGGAGTTGGAGCAGACCAGTTCCGCCAGCTTGTCGGTGTCGTGGGCCTCGGTCTTGCGGACCGGCCGCATCTCGTGCAGCACGACGGGCACGCCGCGGGAGGCGAGCTGCCACGCGGCTTCCGAGCCGGCGAGACCGCCGCCGATGACATGGACGGGGCGAAGGGTGTCGGTCATTGGACTTTCCAGAACACTGTGCGATGAGCAGAGGGGCGAAGAGGAGGCGGATCAGGGGCGGGTTATGGCGCTCTGCATCGCCGAGATCCAGGATTCAATGAGCGCCGCATGGGCAGGGAGGCGGGAAAACAATTCCTCTGCCTTCTCTTCGTCATAGGTGTGAACCGTCAGATTGCGGTCGTTCATCATTCCCATCGCCGCTTCTGCCTGCTCTTCGGTCAGGAATCCGGCGATCTGGCTTTCACGGACCATGGCTTTCGGACTTGCCGAGTTGAGACGTTCGGCTCCCATCTGATCGGCAATCGCTGACCTTGCGGCTTTCCAGACCGTCTCCGTTGCGAGGGTGAAACGCAGAATCGCGGAATCGCGAACGACATCGTCCACGGGGCGGGCGAGGACTTTCTGAAGACGTGCCAAGGCTTGACGTGCGATTTCGAGCTTGCGGCTTACCTTGTCCATTCGACACCTTCCCGTTCGACCTCTTGCCGGAACTCGCGCCGGGCCGTCCGGAGGTCCACAACATCAACGAAGTATGGAACGGTGCTCTCTTCCAACTCTTCGTTGATCTCCCCGATCAGACCCGGAGGCAACTGCTCAGCCGGGTCGATGGCGACGTCGATGTCGCTCCAATGGCCGACATCGCCGCGCGCGCAGGAGCCGAACAGGTAGACGCGGGCAGGGTGCCCCGCCAATCGCTCGAAGACGATGCGCTTCACGGTGTCGAGGGCGCGCAGGCGTACCGGGTTCATCATGGCCGCAGTTTAACACAGCTCCGGCCGGGATGCGGCCAAAGGAAAAGGCCGGCCTCCGCTGGGAAGGCCGGCTGCAAGTCGATCAGGAGTCAGTCAGAACATCGAACTGCTAACCTCGAGCCGGGGTCGTCAACCTAAGCGACGGCTCACTCGCTCTTCGTCGTCGTGCTGCGCTCGACGGTGGTGGAACCGGTGGGCGGCGGCGGTACGGCCGTCGAACCATAGCCGGGGGTGCTGGTGGTCGTGGTCGTCGTGCTGGTGGTGGATTTGTCGGACCCGCAGGCCGCCAGCAGCAGGGCCGCACCCAGGGCGGCCCCCAAACCGGTCAGAAGCGTCTTGCTCATGCCTTTCGTCTCCCATGCAGTGCGAACTCTGCAGGGGATAACGCGGTGCAGCTTGCGTTTGTTCACGCTCTCTTTCGGGTTGCCGATTTCCGCACCGCCGGCTTCGCCTTCAGGTAGGGGGCAAGGTAGCGTCCGGTATAGCTGCGCTCCACCTTCGCGACATCCTCCGGCGTGCCTTCGGCGACGATCTCGCCGCCGCCGGTGCCGCCCTCCGGTCCCAGGTCGATGATCCAGTCGGCGGTCTTGATGACCTCCAGATTGTGCTCGATCACCAGCACCGTGTTGCCCTGGTCGACCAGCGCATGCAGCACCTCCATCAGCTTTTCGACGTCGGCGAAATGCAGGCCGGTGGTCGGTTCGTCGAGGATGTACAGGGTGCGGCCGGTGGCGCGGCGGCTCAGTTCCTTGGACAGCTTGACGCGCTGCGCCTCGCCGCCCGAGAGCGTGGTCGCCGCCTGCCCGATGTGGATGTAGCCGAGGCCGACGCGCTCCAGCGTGTCCATCTTGTCGCGGATGCCGGGCACGGCCTTGAAGAACTCCTTGCCCTCCTCGACCGTCATGTCCAGCACGTCGGCGATGGTCTTGTCGCGATAGGTGACTTCCAGCGTCTCGCGGTTGTAGCGCTTGCCGTGGCAGACGTCGCAGGTGACGTAGACGTCGGGCAGGAAGTGCATCTCGATCTTGATGACGCCGTCGCCCTGGCAGGCCTCGCAACGCCCGCCCTTGACGTTGAAGGAGAAGCGGCCGGGGCCGTAGCCGCGTGCCTTCGATTCCGGCAGGCCGGCGAACCAGTCGCGGATCGGGGTGAAGGCGCCGGTGTAGGTCGCGGGGTTGGAGCGCGGGGTGCGGCCGATCGGCGACTGGTCGATGTCGATGACCTTGTCCAGATGCTCCAGCCCCAGCACCGCGTCATGGTCCGCCGGATGCTCGCGGGCGCCCATCAGCTTGCGCGCAACCGCCTTGTACAGCGTCTCGATGATGAGCGTCGACTTGCCGCCGCCCGACACGCCGGTCACGCAGGTGAAGGTGCCGAGCGGGATTTTGGTCGAGACGTTCTGCAGGTTGTTGGCGCGGGCGCCCTGCACCTCCAGGAACTGGCCGGGATGGCCGGGCCGGCGGGTGTCGGGGACCGGGACGAAACGGGTGCCGTTCAGGTATTGGGCGGTGATGCTGTCGGGGTTCTTCTGAACCTCCTCCGGCCGGCCCTGTGCGATGACGGTGCCGCCATGCTGGCCGGCACCGGGGCCCATGTCGACCAGATAGTCGGCGCTACGGATCGCGTCCTCGTCATGCTCGACGACGATGACGGTGTTGCCGATGTCGCGCAGGCGCTTCAGCGTCTCCAGCAGCCGGTCGTTGTCGCGCTGGTGCAGGCCGATCGACGGCTCGTCCAGCACATACAGCACGCCGGTCAGGCCGGAACCGATCTGCGACGCCAGCCGGATCCGCTGGCTCTCGCCGCCCGACAGCGTACCCGAACCGCGGCTGAGCGTCAGATACTCAAGGCCCACGGCGTTGAGGAATCCCAGCCGCTCGTTGATCTCCTTGAGGATGCGATAGGCGATCTCGCGGTCCTTCGGGCGCAGATGCTCGTTCAACTCGCTGAACCACGCACCGGCACCGGCAATGGACAGTTCCGCCGCTTCGGAAATGTTGCGGCCGCGGATCTTGACCGCCAGGGCTTCCGGCTTCAGCCGCGCGCCCTTGCAGACCTCGCAGGGTTGGGAGGACTGGTATTTCGACAGCTCGTCGCGCGTCCAGGCGCTGTCGGTCTCGCGGTAGCGCCGTTCCAGATTGTTGACGATGCCCTCGAACGCCTTGTTGGTCTGGTAGCGCCGCAGCCCGTCGTCATAGGTCATGGTGATCGCCGACCCGTCCGACCCGAACAGGATGGTCTGGCGCACCTTTTCCGGCAGATCCTGCCAGGGCGTGGTCATCGACGCGCCGAAATGCTCGCAGATGCTGTCCAGCGTCTGGTCGTAGTATTTGGAGGTCGACCCGGCCCACGGCGCGATGGCGCCCTTGGCCAGCGACAGCCGCTCGTCCGGCACCACCAGCATCGGGTCGAAATAGATCTTGCTGCCCAATCCGTCGCAGGCCGGGCAGGCGCCGAACGGGTTGTTGAAGGAGAACAGCCGCGGCTCGATCTCCGGAATGGTGAAACCGCTGACCGGGCAGGCGAATTTCTGTGAGAAGACGGTCTGCTCGTTGGTCTCGGCATTCTCGATCCAGACGATGCCGTCGGCCAACCCCAGCGCGGTCTCCAGCGAATCGGCCAGACGGTTGCCCAGCCCCTCGCGCACCACGATGCGGTCGACCACCACCTCGATGTCGTGCTTCAGCTTCTTGTTGAGCGTCGGCACCTCGTCGATCTCGTACATGGTGCCATCGACCCGCACGCGCTGGAAGCCGCGCTTGCGCAGGTCCTGGATTTCCTTCTTGTACTCGCCCTTGCGGCCACGGACGAAGGGCGCCAGCAGCAGCAGGCGCGTCCCCTCCGGCATCGCCATGATGCGGTCGACCATCTGGCTGACCGTCTGGCTTTCGATGGGCAGGCCGGTGGCCGGCGAATAGGGGATGCCGACGCGCGCCCAGAGCAGGCGCATATAGTCGTAGATCTCCGTCACCGTGCCGACGGTGGAGCGCGGATTCTTCGAGGTCGTCTTCTGTTCGATGGAGATTGCCGGCGACAGCCCCTCGATCGAATCGACGTCCGGCTTCTGCATCAGCTCCAGGAACTGGCGCGCGTAGGCCGACAGGCTCTCCACATAGCGCCGCTGCCCCTCGGCATAGATGGTGTCGAAGGCGAGCGACGACTTGCCCGATCCCGACAGGCCGGTGATGACGATCAGCTCGTCGCGCGGCAGATCCACATCGACGTTCTTCAGGTTATGTTCCCGCGCGCCGCGGACGCTGATGTACTTGTTCATGGAGTGTTCTTTTACCCGAAGCCTATCCGGATGGAAAGCGGCAAGGCGCCGCGACGCATGACGAAAAACGGCCGGCCAGGAAAACATGGTTCCTCCGGCCGGCCGGCTGACGATATAAGCGCCGGGCGCGCTATTGCCACCGGCGCCCGGCGCGGGTCGGTCATGACCAGAAGGGCGGCACCGCGCGAAAACGCTTCCACAGATCCGGCAACGCCTTGCGCCGCTTGTCGGACTGGCGGTCGATCCAGGCGGCGACGGCGCCCACCGTCTTCGGATCGGCTCCGGTCAGCGATCCCAGCATGCGGGCGCCGGTGACGGCATCCTGATCGGCGTCCAGCGCCGCCTGCAATGGCTCCAGCGCCGCGAAGAAGGGCAGGGTGGCGGCCTCCGGATAGAGCCCGCGGAAGAAGTCGGCGGTATAGCGCAGCGTGCGCAGCCGGCGGCGCAACTTGTCGCGTCCCTTGGCATCCTCCGGCGGCTTCGCCGTCTTGCCGAGCTTCGCCATGCGCGCCGACAGCCAGCCGCCGGCCAATGTCGTGACTGGAGCCGACAGCGCGGCCCGGCGGTCGCCGTCCGCCTCCGACATCCAGCGGCCATGCTCCAGCCATGCGGCGAGCGCCAGGATCATGGACGTGCAGCCCGGCGCCAGGATCGCCGCCACCGCCTCCCGCGCCGGCCCGGCGCCGGCGGTCCGGGCGAGCGCGGCCAGCCGCTCCAGCGCCGCAGGGTCGATGCCCGGCGCGGCCTTCGGATCGGCGAGAAGCGGGTCGAAGACGCCGGACATCAGCACGTCCCACCCACGCGCCGGCCCCATCCGCTTGGCCAGCGCGCGGCTTTCCTCCACCAGCCGGTCGGCCTCGGGCGAGGCGACCAGCGGCGCGAAGAAGCGGTGGGCGATGCGCAGACGGCGCAGGGCCACGCGCATGCGATGCAGCCCCTCCACATCCCCGCCGGCCAGCGCGCAGGATTCGTTGGCGAGGAACTGGCGCAACGCTTGCCGCAGGATGTGCCGATAAGCCTCCGCCGCCGTGGTCAGCGGCGACAGGCCGAGCGGTTCGGCCTCCGCCGGTCCCGGCGCCTTGCCGGTGACCAGCCGCAGCCCGGCCTCCGCCTTGCTGTCGGTGCCGATGCGCATGGGGATGGCGGCTTGCAGGGTCAGCGCCAGATCGAACAGGCTCGCGACCTTGCCGGCCTTCAATTCCAACTCCACCTCGCCGACCGGCAGAGAGTTGCCGCCAGCATAGATGGCGCCGTCATCCACCGCCAGTTCGACGGCCGTCAGCGTATCGGGGCGCAGCAGCAGGGTGGTGCGGCGGAAATCGGTGATGAACAGGCATTCCAGAGCGTCGAGCGCCGCCGCCGGCACCAGCCCGGCGACAGCGGGATCGCTCAGCACGCCGGTGTCCACCGCTTCGCCCGCGACGATCCATTCCCATTCCCGCCGCACCGCCACGGCGGCGGAATCGCCGGGGCTGGCGCTGTTGACCGTCTTCAAGGTCTGGATGAAGCGGTCGCCCTCCTGCCGCACGCGCAACGCCACCCCGTTCGCGGCCAGCTTCAAGTCGGGTGTGTCGAAATAGGCGGTGCGCAGCCGCTGCGTCGCGGCCGGACCGTCGGCCAGCGCCTGCAGCGCCGGAAGAGCGGCAACCCGCGCCAGATCCGCCGAAGCGGCATGGAGCTTCAGCTCCACCTCGCGGAAGGCGGCGGGGGTGGAGGTCTGCGCATCGGGGAGTGCGGACGGGCTGGCGGGCGGAATGGCGGGTGGCAAGGGTCGGCATCCTCCCGTATCCGGCCGGGAACGGCCTGGAATGACTCAGGTGGTTCCGTGGATACTCCAACCACCGCCGCAGGTTAAGAGAGTTTACGCGGCTGCACAAAATCCGCCAGCCGCCCGGCCCCCAGTTCCAGGTCGGCCCAATGCAGCGTTTCGAACACCAGCACGGCGCAGGCGCCGGTCGGAAACTTGTCGGCCAGCGCATGGTGCAGCCCATGGTCGCCGCTGCCGGTGAGGGCGTTCGCCAGTTCGTGCAGATCCGGATTGTGCGCCACAAGCATCAGGCCGGTCGCCGCATCCGGCGCGTCGCGCAGCCGTTCCAGCAGCGTGCGGGCGCCGCACAGGTACAGTCCCCGCTCGTGCTCCACCGGCGGGTAGGGCGCGCCGATGGCCGCCATCACGCGCTTGCGCGTCTCCACCGCCCGCACCGCCGTGGAGCACAGCACGAGGTCGATATGGGCGTGATGCTTGGCCAGATAGCCGCCGACCAGGGTGGCCGCCTTATCGCCACGGGCGTTCAGCGGCCGGTCGTGGTCGCCCAGCGACGGATCGTCCCAGGAGGATTTGGCGTGGCGCAGCAGGAACAGCGTCTTCATGGCGGAAATTGGTCGCGGCAGGGGTGGGGCAGGGGGCGAGCAGACCGGGGATGGTCGCAGCTTATAGCCAAATGGGAGTCCTGAAACCGTAACGCATATGGGATACTCTGTCTGCCCACCATATAACCGTCGTCGGCACCGCTGGAAGGCAGGCGCCGGCGCTCAGGGTTTCAAGATTTCAGAGGTCGACGTGACGCAACTCCAGGAACTCGATTCGGTCGGTATCGAGCCAAACGCTCCGGAACGCTTCATCAATCGGGAGCTGTCGTGGCTGGCCTTCAACCAGCGCGTCCTGGACGAGGCCGCCAACCCCAATCACCCGCTTCTGGAGCGGCTGCGCTTCCTGTCGATCTCCGCCAGCAACCTCGACGAATTCTACATGGTCCGCGTCGCCGGCCTGAAAGGGCAGGTCGCCGCCGGCGTGAAGGCGCCGAGCCCGGAGAATCTGACTCCCGCCCAGCAGCTGTCCGCGGTGAAGCAGCGCATCTCCCTGCTGATGGACAGCCAGCAGACGATGTGGCGCACGCTGAAGGGCGAACTGCGGGAGGCCGGCATCTCCGTGGTCGATCCCAGGGACCTCAGCGAGGGCGAGCTGGACTGGCTGGAAGCGAAGTTCCTGGACGACATCTTCCCGATCCTGACCCCCATCGCCGTCGATCCCGCCCATCCCTTCCCGTTCCTGCCCAATCTCGGATTCTCGCTGGCGCTGCAGCTGCATGACCCGGTGAAGGGCCGGCACATCGACGCCCTGGTGCCGCTGCCGTCGCAGCTGGAGCGGTTCCTGCGTCTGCCCGGCTCGGACATTCGCTTCCTGCAGCTGGAAAAGGTGGTGATGCAGTTCATCGACCGCCTGTTCCCTCCGTTCCAGGTCAAGGCGCACGGCGTCTTCCGCGTCCTGCGCGACAGCGAGATCGAAATCGAGGAAGAGGCGGAGGATCTGGTCCGCACCTTCGAAAGCGCGTTGAAGCGCCGCCGGCGCGGCAGCGTCATCCGGCTCGCCACCGACAGCGGCATGGCCGCCGACCTGCGCGATTTCCTGCGCCATGAGCTGAACGTCGCCTCGGACGACGTCTTCATCCTGGATGGGCTGATCGGCCTGACCGACACCAAGCAGCTGATCGTCGACGAGCGGCCGGATCTGGTCTTCCGCCCGTTCAACGCCCGCTTCCCGGAGCGGATCCGCGATTTCGGCGGCGATTGCTTCGCGGCGATCCGCCACAAGGACATCGTCGTTCACCACCCCTACGAATCCTTCGACGTGGTGGTGCAGTTCATCCGGCAGGCGGCGCGCGACCCGCAGGTGGTGGCGATCAAGCAGACGCTCTACCGCACCAGCAAGGACAGCCCCATCGTCGCCGCCCTGATCGAGGCGGCGGAGGCCGGCAAGTCGGTGACCGCGCTGGTCGAGCTGAAGGCCCGGTTCGACGAGGAGGCGAACATCCGCTGGGCGCGCGATCTGGAACGCGCCGGCGCCCAGGTGGTCTACGGCTTCGTCGACCTGAAGACCCACGCCAAGGTGTCGCTGGTGGTGCGGCGCGAGAAAAAGGCGCTGCGCAGCTACGTCCATTTCGGCACTGGCAACTACCATCCGATCACCGCGAAAGTCTACACCGACCTGTCCTTCTTCACCTGCGATCCGGCGCTGTGCCACGACGCCGCCGTCATGTTCAACTTCATGACCGGCTACGCGACGCCGAAGGTGCTGGAGAAGATTGCCATCGCGCCGATCACGCTGCGCCAGCGCCTGTTCGACCTGATCGAGGCGGAGATCGCCCATGCCGCCGCCGGCCGTCCGGCGTCGATCTGGGTGAAGCTAAATTCGCTGGTCGATCCGGTCATCATCGACAAGCTGTACAAGGCGTCGCAGGCCGGGGTGCAGATCGACATGATCATCCGCGGCATCTGCTGCCTGCGGCCGGGTGTGAAGGGGCTGTCGGAGAATATCCGGGTGCGCAGCATCGTCGGCCGCTTCCTGGAGCACGGCCGCGTCATCTGCTTCGGCAACGGCCATCCCATGCCCAGCAATCAGGCCAAGGTGTTCATCTCCTCGGCCGACTGGATGACCCGTAACCTGGACCGCCGCATCGAAACGCTGGTTCCCATCGAAAACCCGACCGTGCACGAACAGGTGCTCGACCAGATCATGGTCGCCAACATGAAGGACGACGCAAGCACCTGGAAGCTGGGCCCCGATGGCGTGTACCATCGGATCAAGGCTGGCCCTGACGCGTTCAGCGCCCATAATTACTTCATGACGAACCCCAGCCTGTCCGGCCGGGGCAGCGCGCTCAGCAGCAAGCGCACGCCGCCGCGGCTTATGCTGCACGCGGTGTCCTGAGGGCGGGTGACGGGAGCGAGAGTATGAGCAAGGACAAACGCGCGGCCGCCATCCCGGGCGACGTCGGGCAGGCGGGCGCCGGCGGATTCGGCTTGGCTGCCGCTACCGAAAATTCTGGCGAGCGCGTCGGCGTGATCGACATCGGTTCCAACTCGATCCGTCTGGTCGTCTATGACGGGCTGACCCGGTCACCGCTGGCCCTGTTCAACGAGAAGGTGCTGTGCGGCCTCGGCCGCGGTGTCGAGAAATCCGGCGTGCTGAACCCCGATGGCGTCGCCCAGGGGCTGGTGGCGCTGGAACGCTTCGCCACGCTGGCCCAGGGCATGCGCGTCGGCCGGTTGGATGTGATCGCCACCGCAGCCGTGCGCGACGCCCGCGACGGCACCGCCTTCGTCGATGCCATCCGCCGCCGCGCCGGCCTGACCGTCCGCGTCATCAGCGGCGAGGAGGAAGCGCGGCTGTCGGCCATGGGCGTGCTGTCCGGCACCCCCGGCGCCGACGGCCTCGTCGGCGACCTCGGCGGCGGCAGCCTGGAACTGGTGACGCTCGACCGCGGCGTGATCGGCAAGCAGGTCACGCTGCCGCTCGGCCCGTTGCGGCTGATGGAGGTCGGCTCGACCAAGGGCGGTCCGGCCAAGCTGATCGACCAGCATTTGGAATCGCTGCCCTGGCTGTCGGCGATGAAGGGGCGGCCCTTCTACCCGGTCGGCGGAAGCTGGCGCGCCATCGCCAAGCTGCATATGGAGCAGTCCGGCCACCCGCTGCACATCATTCACCACTACACAATTCCTTCCGCCGACGCGCGCGAGTTCACCGGGCTGATCGGCCGGCAGAGCCGTTCGTCGCTGGAAAAGATGGCGGGGTCGCGCCGGCGGCTCGACACGTTGCCCCTGGCGGGGCTGGTGCTGGAACGGCTGCTGCGCATCGCCCAGCCGTCGAAGCTGGTCTTCTCCGCCTATGGCCTGCGCGAGGGCCATCTCTATTCGTTGCTCTCGCCGGAGGGCCAGCGTGCGGATCCGCTGATGGCGTCGGCCGCCGATTGGGCTCGGCGCTTCGTGCGCATGGGCGATCCGGCCCTGCTGATGTCCTGGACCGCCGGTCTGTTCGCCGGGGAGGACGACAACGCCATCCGCCTGCGCCATGCCGCCTGCCTGCTGAGCGACGTCGGCTGGGCCGATCATCCCGATTACCGGGCCGAGCACGCCTTCCTGCGCGTCCTGCGCTATCCGTTCCCGGCGCTGGACCATGACGAACGGGCCTTCCTGGCGCTCGCCGCCCACGCCCGCTATTCGGGAACCATCGACACGCCTCAGACCGCACCGGTGCGGACGCTGGTGACCGAAGGGCAAGGCATGAAGGCCCTGGTGCTGGGTCTGGCGCTCCGCCTCGCGCACACGCTGTCGGGTGGCGCCACGGCGCTGCTCGAGCGCACCAGCTTGAAGGTCGGCGACGGCCGGGTGGTGCTGACCTTGCCCGACGATGGCAGCGTCCCGTCGGGTGAAGCGGTCCAGCGCCGCATCGATGCGCTCGCCAAGGCGATGAATCTCAAGGGCGATGTGGTCCAGCCGCTGCGGCCGCAGGCGGCGGAATAGGGCAGGGCAGGTGGGCCGCCCGTCTATCAGGGCGGGCGGCCCCACCCCGTCAGGTTCGGGTGATCGACACACCACCGTCGACCAGCAGCGCGGTTCCGGTGGTGAAGCTGGACATATCCGACGCCAGATAGAGCGCCGATTGCGCGATCTCACGCGGTGTGGCGAGGCGTTTCAGCGCATGAAGGCCTTGGACGAACGCCAGAGCCTCCGGCGTGTTCGACACGGCGCGTCCCATCGACGTGTCGGTGCCGCCCGGCAGCAGCGCGTTGGCACGGATGCCATGCGGCCCGTACTCGGCGGCGATCACCTGCGTCAGCCCGATCAATCCGGCCTTGCTGGCCGCATAGGCGGCCATACCGGGAAAGCCGACGGTGTGACCGACGAAGGTTGAGGTGAAGATCAGCGATCCGCCGCCACGGGCGAGCATCGCCGGAATCTGGTGTTTGGCGGCATGGAAGGCGCTGGTCAGGTTGGTGGCGATCACCTCATGCCACATCTCCGCCGTCATCTCCGGAATCTGCACCGTCGCGCCGGTCGTGCCGGCATTGTTGAAGGCGACGTCCAGGCTGCCGAACCGCCTCGTCGCGATCTCCACGGCCTCGCGCGCGGTGTCCGCGTCCGCAACGTTGCCGGCCACGGCGACGGCATCGCCGCCATTGTCCCGGATTTCGTCCGCCAGCCGTTCCAGTTCGCCGCGCCGCCGGGCCACGAGCACGAGCTTCGCGCCATGTTCGGCGAACAGCAGCGCTGCCCCGCGTCCGATTCCGGAACTGGCGCCCGTGACGATTGCAGTTTTCCCGTCGAGCTGTCTCATTGCCATTCTCCCTTGCGATGAACGGCCCGAGCGTCGCGAATATGATGCAGTCCGGGCTATCCGGTTCTTGCTTTCGAATTCGCAAGGTCCGACCACCCCATCGTGGATTTAATTTCCATAACCTAACTTATGTGTTTTTTGTCCGCCCTTATCGCGTTCCTCCATATGCGTGCATGGCTGGGTCGTTGTGGGTTGACCGGTTACGGCGTGGCGGATGGCTGGTGCATTGCCCATTTCCGGCGTCGCACCTTCGGACCTGGATGGATGATGTCGTCGAAAAAACAGCCCACCCTGCCCGACCAGCGTCAGGCGGTTCTGTCCCAGCGTCGCAACCTCAAGATGGCCGAATCAGCCCACGCCTATGTGCGTGGCAGCACGGTGAAGTTCTACGAATGGCTCGAGCAGCCCGGCGGCAAGGTGCCGGACGGGCCGCCGGTCTGGATCTGCGGCGACTGCCATGTCGGCAATCTCGGGCCGGTCGCCAATGCAAAGGGCCGCATCGACATCCAGATTCGCGACGTCGACCAGACGGTGGTCGGCAATCCCGCCCATGACCTGATTCGCCTCGGCCTGTCGCTCGCCACCGCGGCGCGCGGGTCGGACCTGCCCGGCGTCACCACCGCGCTGATGTTGGAGCAGATGATCGAGGGCTACATGATGACCCTCGACGGAGACCTCGGCGGCGAGACCTTGCGGAAGAAGCCGTCGGTCGTCCGCGTCGGCATGCGTCAGGCCATCGGTCGCACCTGGAAGCATCTGGCGAAGGACCGCATCAAGGACATCCGCCCGACGATCCCGCTGGGTAAACGCTTCTGGCCGCTGACCGACGAAGAACGTGCGGCAGTGAAGGAACTGTTCGCCAAGGATCAGGTGCGCCGTCTGGTGACCGCCCTGCACTCCCGCGACGACGATGACCGGATCGAGCTTCTGGACGCCGCCTATTGGGTGAAGGGCTGCAGCTCGCTCGGCCGGCTTCGGGTCGCGGTGCTGCTCGGTGTCGGCGAAGGCCATTACGACGAGGGCGGTCTCAGCCTGATCGACATCAAGGAGGCGGTGCAGGCCGCCGCTCCCCGCGCCGCGAAAAATGGCATGCCGCGCGACAACGCGGAACGCGTGGTGACGGGGGCGCAGAATCTCTCCCCCTACCTCGGCGACCGCATGCGCCCTGCCCGCCTGCTCGACCGCGCGGTTTTCCTGCGCGAACTGCTGCCGCAGGACATCAAGCTCGACTTCGATCATCTGACGCGCGAGGAAGCGACCCGCGCCGCCTTCTTCCTGGCCGCCGTGGTCGGCAAGGCGCATGCCCGCCAGATGGACGAGGTGACGCGCAAATCATGGCACAACGAGCTGGCGCGCAACCGCACCAAGAGCCTGGACGCGCCGTCCTGGCTGTGGTCCAGCATCGTCGATCTGATCGTCGGCCACGAGGCGGCCTATCTGGAGCACTGCCGCCGCTACGCCGAACGCCCGGACGGCTGATCGAGAACTCTGAGCGCCATCTTCAGGCAGGCGTCGCGGCTGGGCTGGAAATCCTCGGCGATCCACCATTCGACGACGCGCTTCAGCGTTCCACCCACCGCCGGACCGCGCGGAACGCCGAGTTCCAGCAGGTCGCGACCGGCGATGGGAAGCTTCAAGCCCGGCAGGTCGTCGGCCACCGCCAGCGCCCCGCGCAATGCCGTGAGGTCCAGCGGGCCGTCATGGATGGCCGCGGCGATCAGCAGCAGGTCGCCGAACAGTTCGGCATCGCCAAGGCGGTAGAGCGCCTGTCGCAGAGCCTTGCGGTCATCTGCCGGCGCCACTGCGACCGGCGGCTCGACCATGGCCAGCAGACGGTCGCGCTCGTGGTTGGACAGGCGCAGCGCCTCGGCGGCCCGCAGCGCGCCCGGCCGGTCGCTGTCCAGCACCGCAGCCAGCCGGCGCGTCGGATCGGGTGTCGCCCCCAGGTCGCGCTCCACCGCGATCAGCCGCTCCAGCCGGTCGGTGTCCATGGCTTCCGGAAGCAGGTGGACCATGATCCCCTGCCCCATCAACAGCCGCCAGACCGCCGCGGCGCAGGGCGAGGTCAGCAGGCGGAACAGCTCCCCCCGCACCCGCTCGCCCGACAGGGTCGGCAGGCGCGGCGCCAGCTCGCGGCAGGCGGCCATCGCCTCGGCATCGGGTTCGCCGCGGCCGTAATGGGCATGGAAACGGAAGAAGCGCAGCAGGCGCAGCACATCCTCCTCGATCCGCCGCCGCGCCTCGCCGACGAAGCGGACGCGGCCGGCGGCGAGGTCGGCCAGACCGCCGAACGGGTCGAACATGGAGCCGTCGGGCGTGCAGCTCAGCGCGTTCATGGTCAGGTCGCGGCGGGCGGCGTCCTCGATCCAGTCGTCGGTGAACTCGACGCGGGCATGGCGGCCGAAGGTCTCCACGTCGCGCCGCAGCGTGGTGATCTCATAGGGCTTGCCGCCGCACAGCGCGGTGACGGTGCCATGGGCGATGCCGGTGGGGATGACGCGGATCCCGGCGCCTTCCAGCAGCTCCATCACCCGTTCCGGCGGAGCGTGGGTGGCGATGTCGATGTCCTTCACCGGCCGGCCGAGCCACGCATCGCGCACGCAGCCGCCGACGAATCGCGCATCGGCGCCGCCCGACGCCAGGGCATCGAACACCGCGCGGCTTTCGGGCGCGGTCATCCAGGGTTGGGGCGACAGGCGTGCGGCAACGGTCATGGCGCGCGACGCTATCCGATTCCCGTGTCCCGTTCCACCGTCGTCAGTTTGGCGCCGTCAGCCCGCCCCCTCCCCCGTTTCGCGCACGGCGGCGCCCAGCACGTCGCGCAGGTTCACCAGCATGCCGGCGGTCGCCCCCCAGATGTAACGCTGTGGATAGGGGAAGGCGTAGAACCAGCGCGGCTTGCCCAGGAATTCGCGGCTGTGGCGCTGCGGGTTGGACGGGTCGAGGATGAAGGACAGCGGCACCTCGAACACCTCCGCCACCTCGGTCGGGTCGGGCGTCAGCATGAAGGGCGGCGACACCACCCCGACCACCGGCGTCACCCGGAACCCGGTGCGCGTGACATAGGTGTCCAGCCGGCCGACGATCTCGATCCGGCCGCGCTCCAGCCCGATCTCCTCCGCCGTTTCGCGAAGCGCGGTGTCCTCGGGGCCGGCATCCTCCGGCTCCATCCGGCCGCCCGGGAAACTGATCTGGCCGGCATGGGCGCTCAGCGTCGCCGTGCGCTGGGTGAAGATGACGGTCAGCTCCTCCGGTCGGTCGACCAGGGGGACCAGAACCGCCGCCTCGCGCAGGGTCGATGGCGGCCCCATCTCCGGATTGAGGTCGTGGTCGCCCCTGATCTTGGCCGCCGCCCTGGGCGGCATCCGGTTCGAGTGAACGGCGTTTTCGACGGCCGCGTCGGTGCTCATCGCCGGAAAGCGCCGGCGGACCTCGTCCAGGCTCAGTCGCCAGGCAGCTTGCCCAGCGCGAAGAAGACCTTGTTGCTCCATAGACCCACCTCGGACTCGCCGGTTTCGGTGCGGCGCGTCTCGCTGCGCTCCACCATGTCGTAGAACACGGCCCGCAGGATAAGCGCCTCCAACCGGCTTCTGATTTCGATGTAGGGTGCCGGCTCCCCGGTTTCAGGGTTTACGGCGACGCGGATCGGGTGTTCGGGGCCGGCCTCCACCCAATGGTCCAGGTTGGTGCGGAAGGACAGGACCTGATCGGCCCCGCTGCCGGCCACCGTCATCTCCACCGCAACGAAGGGAGCGTCCTCCACGACGATCTTGCCGCGCTCGACCGGCGTGACCAGCCAGTAATCGCCGTCGTCGTCGCGCTTCAGAACGGTGGAGAACAGCTTCGCCAGTTCGATGCGGCGGATCGGATCGCCATTGTGGAACCAGGTGCCGTCGCGCGCAATGCGGATGTCGTACTGCTCCAGCGTCGGCGTCCGGCCCAGCGCGGCCGGCAGGTCCGGCGGCGTCCCCGAAACGGTTTGCCCATCTGAGCGCTTGTCATTCGCCATCGCGTTACCGACCTTCATGGAGTTGGGAGCCGTTTTGTCCCCGGACATGCGCATTTTCGCCACACTCGACCGCTAGGTCCACCCCGTTGGCCCTGCGGCATCCTCCGTCCGGCGTCACATCCGGCGGCGGGATTCGGAAAATGGGTGTCGACAAGGCGCAGGAACAGGGCCAACCATGCGGATCCCGTGCTTGACGTCACGGCACCCTTGCCAAGGGTGGCCGCGACGACGACACCGACCGGCCCATCATCGGGGAGCAGCAGACCTTGAGCGCACAGGACATCCTGAGGGGGCAGCCTCCCGTGCCGGAGGACCCGCAACGGCTGATGGAGGAGATCGAGGCGCTGGGCGACCGCCTGGCCTCGGTTCGCGACCGCATCGGCCGCGTGATCTTCGGCCAGCAGGAGGTGATCGACCGCACGCTGGTCACGCTGCTGGCCGGCGGCCATGTCCTGCTGATCGGCGTTCCCGGCCTCGCCAAGACGCGGCTGGTGGAAACGCTGGGCACCGTGCTGGGCCTCGCCGAAAAGCGAATCCAATGCACGCCTGACCTGATGCCCGCCGACATCCTGGGTTCCGAAGTTCTGGAGGAGGGCGACAACGGCCGCCGGTCCTTCCGCTTCCTGCCCGGCCCGGTGTTCAGCCAGCTGCTGATGGCGGACGAGATCAACCGCGCCAGCCCGCGCACCCAGTCCGCCCTGCTCCAGGCGATGCAGGAGCACCGGGTATCGGTCGCCGGCCAGTACCATCCCCTGCCCCAGCCCTTCCACGTGCTGGCCACCCAGAACCCGCTGGAGCAGGAAGGCACCTATCCGCTGCCGGAAGCCCAGCTCGACCGCTTCCTGATGCAGATCGACGTCGACTATCCGGATCGCGAGGCCGAGCGGCGGATGATGATCGCCACCACCGGCTCGACCGACGAACGCGCGGTCACCGTGCTGTCCGCCGCCGATCTGCAGACGGCTCAGCGCCTCGTCCGCCGCGTGCCGGTCGGCGAGGGGGTGGTGGACGGCATCCTCGACCTCGTCCGCCGTGGCCGGCCGGAGACCTCCGAACTGATGGAGGTGCGCCAGCATGTCGCCTGGGGCCCCGGCCCCCGCGCCAGCCAGGCGCTGATGCTGGCCGCCCGCGCCCGCGCGGTGCTGGACGGCCGGCTGTCGCCGTCGCTGGACGACGTTGTGGCGCTCGCCAAGCCGATCCTGAAGCACCGCATGGCGCTGAACTTCGCCGCGCGGGCCGATGGGGTGACGCTGGACGACGTCATCGGCCGCCTCTGCGCCCCCCTGATGTGACCCTCCAGAGCGGAGCCGCAATGCCGCGAAGCCCAGCCTCCCCGCCAACGAGTCAGCCGTCGAACACCCTGCTGGCGCGCCATCGCGCGGAGGAGTTGGCATCCGCCCTGCCGCCGCTTCTGGTCGCGGCGGAGCGGGTGGCCGCCACCGTCGCCCAGGGCGTCCATGGCCGCCGCCGCGTCGGTCTGGGCGAGACCTTCTGGCAGTTCCGCCGCTACCAGCCGGGCGACGCGCCGTCGATGATCGACTGGCGCCAGTCGGCCAAGACCCAACCCGTCTATGTCCGCGAGAACGAATGGGAGGCGGCGCAGAGCGTCTGGCTGTGGCGCGACCGCTCCGCCTCGATGGATTTCCGTTCGGCATCCGGGCTGCCGACCAAGCGCGAGCGAGCCGATCTTCTGACGCTCGCCACCGCCGTCCTGCTGGCCCGTGGCGGCGAGCGGGTGGCGCTGCTGAACAGCGGCGTGCGCCCCGACCATGGCAAGACCGCCATCGACCGCATCGCCCGGCTGATGACCGACCCGCATGCCGTCGCCGCGCCCGACCCGCTGCCGCGGGTGGAGCCCCTGCCCCGCCATGCCCAGACGGTTCTTTTCGGCGACCTGCTGTCCCCCCTGCCGGAGATCCACGCCACCGTCGCCGGGCTGACCGGCCGCGGCCTGCGCGGCCATCTGGTCCAGATCCTCGATCCGGCGGAAGAGACACTGCCCTATGACGGGCGCGTCGACTTCCACGGCATGGAGGGTGAACAGAACCTTCTGGTCCCCCGCGTGGAGGCCGTCCGCGAAGCCTACCGCGAGCGGCTGAAGGCCCAGCAGGACGGGCTGGCGGCACTGGCCCGCACCGCCGGCTGGAGCTTCGCCGTCCACCGCACCGACCGTTCGCCGCAATCCGCGCTGCTCACCCTGTGGGGTGCGATGGCGATGGAGGCGGTGTGACGCGCCGGCCGACCACGTCACCCTCTTGCCCTTTCCCCTCGTGAAGACGCGCCAATGCTGGGTCTAGGACCGATCGCCTTCGCCGCCCCCTGGGTCTTGACCGCACTGGCAGCCCTGCCGGTCCTGTGGTGGCTGCTGCGCGTCACGCCGCCGGCGCCGCGCACCATCCAGTTTCCCGCCATCCGCCTGCTGCGCGACCTGACCGCGCAGGAGGAGACGCCGGCCCGAACCCCCTGGTGGCTGCTGCTGTTGCGGCTGATCGTGGCGGCGCTCATCATCCTGGCGCTGGCCGGGCCGCTGCTGAACCCGCGCGCCGCCCTTCCCGGCGGCGGGCCGCTGTTGCTGGTGGTGGACAATGGCTGGGCTGCCGGGCGCGACTGGCCGACGCGCAAGCGCACGATGGACGAGCTGATCGCCCAGGCCGACCGCCAGCAGCGCCCGGTGATCCTGCTGCCCACCGCCCCGCCGGCCGATGGCCAGCCAATCCATGCCAGTGCCATCGTCCCGGCGCAGGAGGCGCGCCGTCTGGCCCAGGCGATGGTTCCCCTGCCCTGGTCCACCGACCGCGCGGCGGCGCTGGAAGCGTTGAAGGCAGTGGCGGCGCAGGCCAACGGACGCGGGTCCATCCATGCGGTGTGGCTGAGCGACGGCATCGGCGACAACCAGGCCGCCGCGTTGGCCGCCGGACTGCAGCGGCTGGGGTCCGCCGACGTCCTCGACGATTCGGCCGAGCATCCGCCCCACCTGCTGCTGCCGCCGTCCAGCGAGGGCACCGCCCTGACCGCTCGTGTCGTCCGCGCCGATCCGTCCAGGCCGGAGCCGGTGACCGTCCGCCTAGCCGCCACCGACGGCCGGCTCCTGACCCGCCAGACGGTCGCTTTCGAACCCGGCCAGAAAATGCGGGAGGTGCGGCTGGACGTGCCGACCGAGCTGCGCAACGACGCCGCCAGCCTGCGGGTGGAGGGCGACACCACCGCCGGGGCCACCGTCCTGCTCGACGAGCGCTGGCGCCGCCGTCCGGTCGGTCTCGTGTCGGGCCGGTCGGAGGGCGAAAGCCAGCCGCTGCTGTCCGACCTCTATTACCTCGAACGCGCGCTGTCGCCCTACAACGAGGTGCGGCGCGGTGAGACCCTGGACCTGCTGAAACGCGACCTCGCCGTGCTGATTCTGTCCGACATCGGCGCCCTGACCGGGACCGAGGTGCAGGACATCGAGGATTGGGTGAAGAAGGGCGGCGTTCTGATCCGCTTCGCCGGCCCGCGTCTGGCCCAGCATGCCGACACGCTGGTTCCTGAGCGCCTGCGCATCGGCGACCGCGCGCTGGGCGGCGCCCTGTCCTGGTCGGAACCGGCACGGCTCCAGCCCTTCCCGCCCAAATCTCCTTTCGAAGGGCTGACCATCCCGCCGGATGTGCAGGTGAACCGGCAGGTGCTTGCGGAGCCCGCCCTGGATCTTGCCGATCGCACCTGGGCGAGGCTGGCCGATGGCACGCCGCTGGTCACCTCGCAGAAGCGCGGCGACGGCTGGGTCGTGCTGGTCCACACCACCGCCAGCCCGGACTGGTCGAACCTGCCGCTGTCCGGCCTGTTCGTCGATATGCTGCGCCGTCTGGTGGCGCTCAGCGGCGGCGTGACCGGGACGGCGGCGACCGCCTCGCTCGACCCGGTGGAGGTACTGGACGGCACCGGCCGGCTGGTTCCGCCGCCGCCGACCGCCTTCCCGATCCCCGGCAACGCCACCGCCGACGTGATCGGGCCGCGTCACCCGCCGGGTTTCTACGGCACCGACGATGCGCGGCGCGCGCTGAACCTGTCCGCCGCCGTCACCACCATCGCCCCGCTGCCGCCGATGCCGGCCGGGGTGGGGCGCGACGGCTATGGCGCCCGCGGCGAGGTTCCGCTGAAGCCGTCGTTGCTGGCTGCGGCGCTGGCCCTGCTGTCCATCGATCTGCTGATCGCGCTGGCCCTGCGCGGCCTGCTGCGCCCGCCGCGTTTGCACCGTGGCGCCGGGGGTGCCGCGGCCGGCCTGCTGCTTGCCCTGGCGCTGTCGTCGGCGCCGCAGCCCGCCCGCGCGCTGGATCAGGAAAAGGCGATCGAGGTGACGGAGGAAACCTACCTCGCCTATGTCCGCACCGGTGACAGCAGCGTCGACGACACCGCCCGCGCCGGGCTGGAAGGTCTGGTCAGCGTGCTCGGCCTGCGCACCGCGGTGGAGGCCGCGGGCGCGGTCGGCGTCGATCCCGAACAGGACGAGCTGGCCTTCTATCCCCTGCTCTACTGGCCGGTGTCCGACCGGCAGAAGCCGCTGTCCGATCAGGCGCGCCAGCGGGTGAACGAGTATATGCGCAACGGCGGCACCATCCTGTTCGATACCCGCGATCAGTCGCCCGGCGGCGGTCCCGCCGTGCTGCAAACTCTGGTGGAGGGGCTGGACATTCCGCCTCTGGCCCCGGTGCCGCAGGACCATGTGCTGCGCAAGTCCTTCTACCTGCTGTCCGACTTCCCCGGCCGTTATGCCGGCGGCCAGCTGTGGATCGAAGCGCGCGAGGGCATGGCCAATGACGGCGTGTCCTCCGTCATCATTGGCGGCAACGACTGGGCGGCGGCCTGGGCGGTCGGCCGCAACGGCCAGCCCCTGTTCGCCGTGATCCCCGGCGGCGAGCGCCAGCGCGAGATGGCCTATCGCTTCGGCGTCAACCTCGTGATGTACGCGCTGACCGGCAACTACAAGGCCGATCAGGTCCATGTGCCCGCCATACTGGAAAGGCTCGGCCAGTAAATGCCCGTCGATCTGCTCTCCGGACTTTCCGTGGCGCTGGCGCCGCTGCTGCCCTGGCCGGTGCTGGGCGTCCTGATCGGCTTCGCCCTTCTGGTGGTGCTGGTCGCGGCGCTGCGCCGGGCGCGCGGCACATGGCTGCGCCTGCTGGCGGTGGCGGTTCTGGCGCTGGCGCTCATCAACCCCTCCCTGGTCCAGGAGAAGCGCGACCCGATCAAGGACGTCGCCGTCGTGGTGATCGACGATTCGCCGAGCCAGGCCATCGGCGACCGCCGCGCCCGCACCGAACGCGCGGCCGAACAGCTGACCGAGCGGCTGAAGCGCTTCGACGACCTGGAGGTGCGCGTCGTCCGCAGCACCGAGGGTGCGGAGAATGGCGGCTCGATCAACGAGACCCACCTGTTCGACGCGCTGAACCGCGCCATGGCCGACGTGCCGCGCCGCCGCATGGCCGGCGCCGTCTTCATCACCGACGGTCAGGTGCACGACGTCCCGCAGGTGCCCGGCAAGCTGGCCGACATCGGCCCGATCCACACCCTGCTAACCGGCGACCGCGACGAAGGCGACCGCCGCATCGCCATCGTGCAGGCGCCGAACTACGGCATCGTCGGCAAGCCGGTGGAACTGACCATCCGCGTCGACGACATGCCCGGCCACCAGTCCGCCGACGCCGCGGTGACGCTGCGCCAGGACGGCGGCACGCCAGGGACAATCCGCGTGCCGGTCGGCCGCGACGTGCGCGTCGACCTTCCCGTCACCCATGGCGGCCAGAATGTGCTTGAGCTTGAGGTCGAGCCGGCGAAACAGGAACTGACCCTCGCCAACAACCGCGCCGCCGTGGTGGTCAACGGCGTGCGCGACCGGCTGCGGGTTCTGCTGGTTTCCGGCGAGCCCCATGCCGGGGAGCGCACATGGCGCAACCTGCTGAAGGCCGACCCGGCGGTCGATCTGGTCCATTTCACCATCCTGCGCCCGCCGGAAAAGCAGGACGGCACGCCGATTCGCGAGCTGTCGCTGATCGCCTTTCCGATCCGCGAACTGTTCGAAGTGAAGCTGGACGAGTTCGACCTGATCATCTTCGACCGCTACCGCCGCCGTGGCGTGCTGCCGCAGATGTATCTGGAGAACATCGCCGACTATGTCCGCAAGGGCGGCGCCCTGCTGGAGACCTCCGGCCAGGGCTATGCCGGTCCGCTGTCGCTCTACCGCACGCCGCTGGGGGCTATCCTGCCGGCCGCACCCAGCGGCCAAACGGTGGACCGTCCCTTCCTGCCGACCGTCACAGATGTCGGTCGCCGCCATCCGGTGACCGCCGGTCTTCCCGGCGACCGGCTGGACGCGCCGCCGACCTGGGGCCGCTGGTTCCATCAGGTCGATGTGACGCCGAACAACGGCACGGTGGTGATGCAGGGCGCCGACAACCGTCCCCTCCTGGTGCTCGACCGCGTCGGCAAGGGCCGGGTGGCTCAGCTCGCCTCCGACCAGATCTGGCTGTGGAGCCGCGGCTTCGAAGGCGGCGGGCCGCAGGCGGAGCTTCTGCGCCGCCTCGCCCATTGGCTGATGAAGGAACCGGAGCTGGAGGAGAACGACCTGCGCGCCCATGTGGACGGCAACCGCATCACGGTCGAACGCCGCTCCCTCACCCCCGATCCGCGCGCGGTCACCATCACCGACCCGTCGGACCAGACCAGCACGCTGCAGCTGACCGACGACCGCACCGGCCGCGCCATCGCCACCGTGACCGCCGCCGCACCCGGCATCTACCGCATCTCCGACGGGGAGCGGACGACGCTGGCCGTTGTCGGTGCGGTGAACACGCCGGAGCTGGCCGATGTCCGTTCCACCGGCGACCGTATGAAGCCGGTGGCCGAGGCGACCGGCGGCGGCATCCATTGGGTGACCGACACCGACAGCGGCCCCAACCCCGGAATCGAGGTGCGCCGCACCCAGCCCGACCGCAGCCAGACCGGCTCCGGCTGGATCGGCCTGCGCGCCAACGGCGACTATACGGTGACCGGAGTGACCGACGTGCCGCTTCTGCCGGTGGGCGCGGTGCTGGCCCTGGTACTGGGCGGACTGCTGATGGCATGGCGCCGGGAGGGCCGTTGAACGGCCTTACGGATGTGCGATTTGGCAGTGAAGATTTTCTGAAAACAGCCTGTTGCGTTCGGTCGGGCTTCCGATTATGGTGCCGCTCCTTCCGGCGATACGAGTGATCGCCGCGCCGGTTGGGGCGTCGCCAAGTGGTAAGGCAGCGGTTTTTGGTACCGCCATTCGCAGGTTCGAATCCTGCCGCCCCAGCCAACTTTCCCGATCATAAAAAATATTGAGTTTCCCTACGCCGCACTTTCCGCCGGCTCCAGCAGCATGACCAGCGCGTAGGCGGACCGGTCGCCGGGGCGCAGGGTCAGCTGTTCCAATGTCAGCGGGCCGTCCAGCGGATGGTCGAAGCGGCGCAGGCCCCCTTCCCGCTCCAGCACGCCATGGTCGTCCCACATCCTTGAGAAAAGCGTGCTCTCCCGCCGCAACCCGGCGACCAGCGCCTGCACCGCCGGGTCTTCGGGATGACGGGCGGTTTCAGCGCGGAACTCCGCCAGCAGGCGACGGGCGCGATTGTCCCAATCCAGGATGAAGCTCCGGGCCGTGGGATCGAGGAAGACGTAGCGCAGCAGATTGCGCTCCCCGCCACCCATATTTGGGCCACCCTGACTTGGGCCGCCCTGCCCCAGCCAGCCGCCGAACAGCCGCTCCGCCGCAGGATTCCAGCCGACCGCCGTCCATAGCCGGTCGAGCAGATAGGCCGGCGCGGTCATCGCTTCCAGCGCCGCCAGCAGCGACGGCGGCGGCCGATCCATCAGACCGGCCGGCGGCGCATCCGGATCGCGCTTGCGCGTCATTTCGAACAGATAGCCCCGTTCCGCCCTGGTCAGGTGCAACGCCTCGGCCAACCGGGCCAGCGCGGCGGGCGAAACCGATACGTCCCTCCCCTGTTCCAGCCAACTGTACCAGGTCGGGCTGATGCCGCAGAGTTGCGCCAGTTCCTCCCTCCGCAGTCCGGGTGTGCGGCGGCGAGTCGAGCCGCCCTGCAAACCAGCCTCCGCCGGCGTCAGCCGCTCGCGATGGCGGCGAAGAAAGGCGCCGAGCAGATGCCGCCGCTCAGCAGACGGGTCGGCAGCGGCAGTGATTTCAGAGGTCACAGTGGTCATGGTGGCAGTGTTTATACCAGGATAACAACCCGCCTTGTACCCGGTTGAAATCGGCGCGACGCTTGTCCCATCAGCCACCCAGTCACAAGGAAGCCCCCATGTCCCAAAGCCACCATGGCGTCGTCGCCGAGAATTACGGCCCGCGCGCCGACGCCTATGTCTCCAGCGCCGTCCATGCCGGCGGCGCCGACCTGGACCAGATCGAACAGGCTCTGCGCGACCGGTCCGAGGCGCGGGTGCTGGATCTGGGCTGCGGCGGCGGCCATGTCAGTTACCGCGCAGCTCCCCATGTGGCGGAGGTCGTGGCCGTCGACCTGACGCCGGAGATGCTTGAGGCCGTCGCCCGCACCGCGGCGGAGCGTGGCCTGACCAACATCGTCACCCGGCAGGCGGCGGCCGAGCGGCTGCCCTTCGACGACGGCCGGTTCGATGTGGTGCTCTGCCGCTTCACCGCCCACCACTGGCGCGATTTCGAGGCGGGCCTGCGTGAGGCACGGCGGGTGCTGGCGCCCGGTGGCACCGCGATCTTCATCGATTGCATCGCCCCGGCCGCCGCCGTGCAGGACACCCATCTGCAGGTGGTGGAGGTGCTGCGCGATCCCTCCCACGTCCGCAACTATACGGCGGCGGAGTGGATGGCGGCGCTGGCACGGGCAGGCTTCACCGTCCGGTCGCTGACTCCGCGTCGCCTGCGCATGGAGTTCCCGGTCTGGACCGCCCGCACCCGCACGCCGGACCTCCATGCCCAGGCCATCCGCTCGCTCCAGCGCAGCGCGTCGGCGGAGGTCCGTAACCATTTCGACATCACCGACGACGGCAGCTTCCTGCTCGACACTCTGACGCTGGAGGTCGATGCGGTCTAGCAAGCCGCTGGAACGGTCCTCTCCCGCCGGTCGAGCGCCGCGCTCGCCAGCGTCAGGACCAGACCGCCCAGCACGAACAGTCCGCCGACCCAGGGCGTGGCGCCGAGGCCGAGCGGGGAGGACACCACCTGCCCGCCGAAGAAGGCGCCCGCCGCGATGCCCAGGTTGAAGGCGGCGATGTTCATCGCCGACGCCACATCCACCGCCCCCGGCGCATGGCGCTGCGCCAGTTGGACGACATAGAGCTGAAGCCCCGGAACATTGGCGAAGGCCAGCGCCCCCATGCCGGCCAGTGTGACCAGCGCCGGGATCTTCGCGTCCGCGGTGAAGGTAAAGACGATCAGAACCAGCGCCTGCAGGGCGAACAGCCAGGCCAGCGCCCGCACCGGCCTGCGGTTGGCGAGCTTACCGCCGACGAGGTTGCCGACCGCGATGGCGGCACCGTACAGCACCAGCACGAGGCTGACGGTGGAGTTGGAAAATCCGGTGATCGTCTCCAGGATAGGCGCCAGGAAGGTGAAGGCGACGAAGGTGCCGCCATAGCCCAGCGCCGTGATAGCGAAAGCCAGCAGCAGCCGCGGCTTGGCCAGCACGCCGACCTGCGCGCCAAATCCGGCCGCCGGCGGCTGGCTGAGCCGCGCCGGAACCAGCGCCGCGACGCCCACACCGCCGACGACGCCCAGCGCCGACACCGCCAGGAAGGTGGCGCGCCAGCCGAAGGTCTGGCCGATCCAGGTGCCCAGCGGCACGCCGGTGACGATGGCGATGGTCAGGCCGGAAAACATCATGGCGATGGCGGAGGCCCGCTTGTCCTCCGGCACCAGATCGGCGGCGATGGTCGATCCGACCGAGAAGAAGACGCCATGGGCGAAGGCGCTCAGCACTCGTGCCACCAGCAGCGTCTCGTAATTGGGGCTGACGCCGGCCAACAGGTTGCCGGCGACGAACACGCCCATCAGCCCGAGCAGCAGCGGTTTGCGCGGCACACGCCCGGTCAGCGCGGTCAGCACCGGCGCCCCAAAGGTGACACCCAGCGCATAGACGCTGACCACCATGCCGGCCAACGGCAGGCTGACACCCAGGTCGGTCGCCACTGTGGGCAGCAGACCGACGACGACGAACTCCGTCGTCCCGATCGCATAGGCGCTGATCGCCAGCGCCAACAGTGCGAGAGGCATTTCAAAACTCTCCATTCCAAGAAGTACTGTGCTGGAGAGACGATGTGCGCCATAAGGTCGGGAACGGGAATGCCCACCCTATTCCCATGATTTTGTCATTCAGGGACAAGATAAGAGCGGAGATGCTGCCATGAGCGATCCACGCGCCTGGGAGATGCGGGTTTTCCTGCGGGTTGCCGCCCGCGGCAGCTTCAGCGCCGCCGGCCGCGATGTCGGAATGACGCCGTCATCGACGGCGAAGCTGATCGGCCGGCTGGAAGAACGGCTGGGCGTGCGGCTGGTCGAACGCTCCACCCGCAAACTGCGGCTGACGGTCGAAGGGGAATTGTACCGTGAACGGGCGGAGACGCTGCTTGGAGAAATGGACGCGCTTGATGCGGAAATCGCCGGCGGGGCCCGCGCGCCGACCGGCCTGATCCGCGCCAATGCCTCCGTCCCGTTCGGCCAGCATTGCCTGCTGCCGCTTCTGCCGGATTTCCTGCGCGACCATCCCGGTATCACGCTGGACGTAACGATGACGGATGAGGTGGTGGATCTCTATGCCGCTCGCGTCGATGTCGCCTTCCGCGCCGGCCCCCTGAGCGATTCGGCCCTGCTGGCCCAGCGGCTTGGCGTCGTCCGGCGCCGGATCGTCGCCTCGCCCGCTTACCTGGAGCGCAAGGGCGTGCCGAAGACAGCCGCCGATCTCGAGACGCATGACTGTCTGGGGTTCAATTTCCGCCGCGCCGCCGCGGTCTGGCCGCTGAGGTCCGGAGGTCGTCTGGTAGACCGCGAGGTGCCGACCCGCATCCTGGCGAACAATGGCGAGACGGTGCGCCACATGGCCCTGCTCGGCCTGGGGCTGGCTCGGCTGGCCGATTATCACGTCCGCGCCGATCTGCGCGAGGGCCGGCTGGTGGCGGTTCTTGACGACGCGCTGGTCGACACCGAGGAGATCCACGCGGTCTATACCGGCCGCGACCGTGCGCCGCGCCGTGTCCGCGCCTTCCTCGACCACATGGCGCCGCGCTTGCGGGCGATGCTCGCGGGTTGATGGACCCGAAAAAGAAATCGGCCGGATGACGTGCATCCGGCCGATGGTTCCTACCGCTGTGGCGTGGCGCCTCAGAACGGGATTTCGTCGTCGAGGTCCTCGTGACGGGGCGGAGCGCCGCCACCACCGCTGCGGCCGCCGCCGCCCGACGAGCCGCCACCGTAGTTGCCGCCGCCACCGCCATAGCCGCCGCCGCTGCCACCACCGCTTCCGCCGCCACGCGATTCGTAGCCGCCGCCACCGCCGCCGAAGCTGCCACCGCCGCCTTCTTCACGGGCGCCGCCGGTGAAGTCGATTTCGGCCACGCGGACCGACAGGCCGGCGCCGCGGGTGCCGTCGCGCTTCTCATACTCGCGCAGGGTCACCTCGCCCGAGACGACGACGCTCTTGCCCTTGGTCAGGTGCTGAGCGAGCGACTCGGCGCGGCGGCCCCAGATCGAGCAATCGACCCACTGGGTCGTCTTGCGCTCCCCGAAGCCGACGTCGTTGGCGACGCGGAAGCCAAGCACCTTCTCACCGCTCTGGGTCGTGCGCAATTCGCCGTCCGCGCCCAGGCGTCCCGTAAACGTCCAAACATTCATCGCTCGTTGCTCCTAAGCGCGAGTGTCCCAGCATCCATGCCGACCCGTCAGGATGCCCGGCGGAGGCATCCAGATGCCGAGGGTTCCCATTCGCAGGGCCGGCTGTTCAATGGTGACCATCCCCCCGGTCCCGCGCAACGAAGCACGTTGGACCGACGCCGGTCAACCGCCGTCGGACATGCCCCGGCGATGCCCGGACCGGCGCACTCGCCCAGCCGTTCCGCACCAGAACACTCCATGAACAAATATAGCAGAGCGGCAGACGCCGGGAAACCGATTCCTTCGCCGTAGCGCGGGATTCCCAGCGGCCAGGGCGCGATCACCGAAGGCGAACGGCAGTCAACGGAGACGGCGGGCGGCCAGATCCAGGGCGATCTTCAACTGGGCATGGGAAAACGGCTTGTGCACGACGCCGAGCGGATAAGTCTCGGTGATGCGGGCCATGGTGCCGTGGTCGCTGTTTCCCGAGAGGTAGATGGACCGTAGGCCATGATCCAGGTTCAGCCGCCGCGCCGTGGCGATGCCGTCACCGCCGAACCGCACATCGGTCAACGCCAGATCCGGCCGCTCACGCCCGGCCAGGTCCGCCGCTTCGACCTCCGTCCGCGCGACGCCGCAGACGGTGTGACCCAAATCCGCCACCAGGATGGACAATGCGTCGGAAACGGCGTCGTCATGTTCAAGCACCAGAACGCGAAGCGGTTGCCCGGGCGAACGGACACGCTGGGGCATATTCTGCTTGGCGACGGCGTCGATCCTGAGCATGCGACCGACCTCGGGCGTTCCCAGTGTTGCGCAATAAGCGGCGATTTTTGGTAAATTTTCGTTTACCGATACGCCGTTTGTACTAGAACCAACCCGAATTTGCAAGCTCTATCGTTCAGATCCCGACCCTTTGCGTCAGGGCGCGCACGAGAGATTTGCAAGCTCTATCGTTCAGATCCCGACCCTTTGCGTCAGGGCGCGCACGAGAGTCATCGACCCGAGTCGCAACCCGGCCACCAAGTCTCCTGTCATTGGAGAAGGGTCAACGTCCAGCCGGTCCGAGCCAGTCGATACCGCCGGAAGTGCGTTGCCCGCCGCGACTTGCCCGCACCGACGCGGCGGGCGTGGGCGGCGGCGGCGGTGGTTCCCCGGCCAGCCAGGATGCATGTCCTTCCGAGACCTGCGCCTCGGGCGTGGCCGACGGCCGGGCCTCCGCCGGAGCGGTCTGGAGCGGCTCCGCGACCGGCGCCGGCGAACGGGGTTCCGGTGGAAGCGGTGGGGCCAGCGCTGGCCGCACCGCACGGATTGGAGATTCAACCGGATGCGGCGGCACCGTATTGAGCGGAACCGGGGCCGGATCGACCTCCATCACCATGTCGTCGCCGTCCGATCGGTAATCGGAATTGTCGTCCCAAACCGCTGCGGCCGGCTGTCGCAGGCGGGGTGCATCGGCGGCGCCCAGCCAGGACGGGCGTTCGTCGTCCGACAGCGGTCCGGTCTGGGTGTTGAGCTGCCGCGCCTGCTCGCGAATATCCAGCAGGGTGGTTACCGCCAGTTGCAGCAGCGGGGCCAGGACCATGGGGTCGGCCATCTCATCCGCGCTCAGCGCGGCGAAACGGTCGCGCACGGTCTCGACCGCATTTTCCACGCCGTCGCGCAACGCGCCGGCCTCATGCGCCAGCCGCTCCAAATCCTCGCGCAGGGCGGAGATTTCACACGCCTGCCGCAACTCGTGGAAGCCGATCCCCGCCCCCAGGAGGGATGAGGATCGCCGGTCCCGTGATGATCCAAAATCGTGAGGCATCTTGGCCTTACCCCGGTTCCAAGCCTAGCCCGATGAAGGCGCACGGCCGGTCGGAAACGGCGGTGCCCCCGTATGGCAACCCGCGCGACCGACGGCCGGTTCCAAAAGCCGACATGATGGCGCGAACTGCCGGAACGTCGGCGAAGTTGCGCCAGTTACGGCCGGCCCTTGATCGGGCAACGATGTTTAGCGCCGTTGATGTCGTTTGGAAACCGTTTGCGCGTGATGGCCGCTTGTACTATTTTTTCGGCCCCAGGGGAATGGATTCCTTGCGATCCAACATCCAGGCGCTTCCCCGCCGCCATTTCATCTTGCCGGAATCCCATACGGTGTCGATCGACCGCTCGGAACTTGAACGGCTCCTTGCCGATCGCCCGGCAGGCAACCGCAGCGCGATGCAGGCGGTGCGCGAAAGCTACGCCGATATCGGGCTGATGCGCGAACGCGGCCTGTCCTGGGCCGAGATCTCGGATTTGCTGGCGAAGCTGGGCGTGACCGCCCGCGACAATCAGCCGATTTCGCCCGTCACCCTGCGCTCCGCCTTCTTCCTGGTCGGGAACGAGGGACGCGGCGAGGCTGCCGACGACCATGCCAGCGGCACCGTCATGCCGGCGGAAACGCTGGCCGCCGTCCACGAAGCTGCGCTGTCCGCCGGTTTGAACGACCCGGAGGAGGGCGAAGAAGCCGACTCCGATGCGGAAGCTGCGGACGAGGCGCCGGCTCCCGAGCCAGAATCTGTGGCGGAAGCCGCCGAAGAAGCCGTTCAGGACGCCGCCGCGGATGCCGTGGCGGAGGATGAGCCGGTAACGGAAGAGCCGGAGCCGGCTGGATCAGAGCCCGATGTCGCCGAATCCGCACCGCAGGCGGACGAGACCGAACCCGATCCCGAACCCGCCCCTCCTGCCCCGGACCTGCTCGCCCCGGCGATCCCGGTTGCCGACGAGGGGCCGGCGGAGGAAAGCGGCGCCGACGAAAGCGTGACGCAGGACGTCTCCTCCGACCCCAAGATCTCCAGGCCGGAACCACAGCCGGCCTCCCACCAGACCCCCGCGGCGGCTGTGCGGGACACCGGTTCGCCGGCGTCCCCGCCTGTGCCTCCCACGACGACCCAAGACGAATCAACGAACGCATACTGGAAAGGCGATCGCATGCTGGGCACGATCTTCGTCCTCAATGACCGCGGCGGCGTCGGCAAGACGCTGCTGTCCCATCACCTGATGGCGACCGCCATGCTGGAAGGCCTGCAACTGAAGGTCGTCGAGTACGAGGTAAACGAGCGTCTCGCCCGCCTGTTCGGCCCGGACGTGGTCGAACATCGCCGCATCACCCAGGATTTCATGAACATGATGGGGTCGGGCGACGGCTTCTACGAGTTCTGGGATCTGATCGGTCCGGAGCTGCAGCGCGGCGGCCGCCTGTACGACTTCGGCGGCAACATCTCGCAGTGGTTCTTCAATTGGGCCGAGGTGTCGGGCTTCGACTATTACGTCGGCGAAGGCGAACGGCTGACCTTCATGGTTCCGGTAACCGTCGACCTCGCCTCGCTCTCCACCGGCATGACGACGCTGGAGCGGGTGGCGACCATCGCCCCGAAGGCCAAGCGCGTGCTGGTGGAAAACGGATTCTCCGGCCCCTTCTCGCAGCTTGAGGACAGCCAGTACGCCCGCCGCAAGGCGGAGATGGTGGAGCGCGAGGGTCTGCAGGTGATCTCCATGCAGCCCTGCACCGCTCCGGCCTGGGCGCGCCTGACCGGCCACCGCCTGGATCAGGTGGCGACCATGACCCGCGAGGATCTGGTGAAGCTGGGCATGACCCCGCCGGTCGCCTCCCGCTCGCTGATCATCATCCACGAATGGCTGCGCAACATGCGCCAGGCGCTGTCGCCCTATCTGCACGACGCCTTCCGCCAGACCCCGGCGACCGCCAAAACGCGCTGAGGCGGGTCCGACAGGTCAGGCTGTTTTTGTATCCGGAAGCCCTTCTCCCCCGCCGTGGGGAGAAGGGCTTTTCCCTGTCTACGCCGCGCTGCGGGCGGCGCTGGGGCTGTAGAGGTCTTCCTTGACCGGCGCCACCGACCGCACCTGATATCCCGGCCGCGCGCTGAACCGGCGGTTGGCGCGTTCGGCCGCCTCGCGGTCTGATTCCGCCCACACCAGATAATTGCGTCCGCGCGCCCATTCGGCGGCCAGCGGGTGGGTGGCGTCGATCTCGCCGATCTGCTGGTTCACCACAGTCACCAGCCATTCCTTGTCACCGGGATTGCGCCGGTCGGTCAGGATCAGGATCTGCGGGCGTCGCTTAGACTGCGATTCGGTCAGGCGCTGCTGCACCTCGGCCTGCTTCTTGCGCAGTTCCACGATCTCCCGCGTCAGCTCCTCGATCTCGGCGTGGAGGCTTTCCTCCTCGCGGTGCAGGCGGTGGATGGCGGCGTCCAGCTTGTCCAGCCGGTTGCGCACGCCGCGGACGCGCTGGCGCGCCTGCGACACCCGCTGTTCAACGGTCATCAGCACATTGCCCAGCCATGCACCGATGGCGACGATCGCCAGGACGATGATGAAGTTGATCATCATGTGGCGGTGCCGGCCTTGGCGCGGGTGGTGGCGGGCGGCACGGGCACGCCCCCCTTGCCGCCGGTCCTCGCATCGCCCCGCATGAATGACTTCTCGAACCCAAGCTTGAAGGGGAAGGCGACGTCGCACATCTGCTTCGCCTCGTCGAAGCTGGAGGCCCAGACCTCCGCCACGTTGGCGCAGCGCCAGATCGGGTTCACAGGCCCGCGGTCGCCGGCGGCTCTTGCGGCGGCCGATGCCTTTTCCTGCGTGACGGTCGCGACGAACTTCATCAGACCGGCCTGCGGGTCGCCGACCTCATGCACGAACAGCGGCGGCTGCTCGGCCAACTCGCGGATCTGCTTCTCCGCCTTGCGGATGTCGCTTTCCAGCCGGCCGCGGTCGGAGGACTGGCTGTTGCGGCGCTGAACCAGCTGGTTGACCCGGTTCTGAAGCTCCTGCGATTCCGCATGCAGCACATAGACGCGGTTCTCGATCTGCTCCAGACCGCTGCTCTTTTCCATGATGTTCGGCAGGAAATCCTTCAGCATCATGGCGACCGGAACGGCGGCCAGCATGATGATGACGATGGCGATCAGGAACAGCGTCGTGTTCGACATCCGCCCGCCCGTTCTCCTACCCAAGCCCGGCCCAAGCACGCTCCAATCCAACGTCAACCGACGCGGAAGCTGCACCGGCGCAGTAAAATGAGGATCACCGAACAATCCAAATCCGTCAACGAATCGTCACGGCTTGGTTCGAAATTCGTCGGAAATGAAACGATTCACTACGGCTCAGGACAGCGCCATCTCCGCCACCCGCTTCACCGCGTCGCGGACCGGTCCCGGCCGGCGCTCGTCGCCCAGCGTGGTGAACCAGTGTTCCGGCGGGTTGCGGCCGGCGGCGCGGCTCCAGGTCAGGGCGCGCAGCACCGCTTCCGCCTCCGCAGTCGGCCTGACCGCCGGGTCGATGCCGTTCATCACCGCCCAAATCCCGGTCCAGCAGCGCCCGACCGACCATGGATTATAGCCGCCGCCGCCCACCACCAGCACCCGTGGCGCCAGCGGCAGCAAGGCCGCCACCGCATCCCACAGCGCGCGGTTGGACAACTCCAGACGGCTCAGCGGGTCTTCGGCCAAAGCGTCGGCGCCGGTCTGGATCACCATCGCCTGCGGACGGAAGGCGCGGGTCAGCGGCAGGACCGCCGTCTCCATCACATGTTCCATCTCGCTGTCGTTGAAGCCCGGCGGCACCGGCAGGTTGCGGGCCATCCCGCCGGCGCGGTCCTCCGCCTTGCCGGTGTAGGGCCAGCGGCCGTCCTCATGGATGGAGATCGTCAGAACCCGGTCGTCATCGGCGAAGGCTTCCTCCACCCCGTCGCCATGGTGGGCGTCGAGATCGACGTAGAGCACCCGCTCCAGCCCATGGTCCAGCAGTTCAAGGATGCCCAGCACCGGCGCGTTGAAGTAACAGAAGCCGCTGGCCCGGTCGCGGCGCGCATGGTGGGTCCCCGCCGCCGGGGCATAGACCAGACCGGCCGGCCGGTCGCCCAGGATCCGGGCCGCCTGCAACGCCGATCCGCTGCTGTGGGCGGGCCGCCGGTACATCTCGGCGAAGACCGGATTCTCCAGCTTGCCGAGATTGTGCCGGGCGGCGGTGGCCTCATCCACCCGCTGTTCCACCTCCGCCCGTTTCAGCGCCGCGATGTAATCGGCGGTGTGGAAGCGCGCCAGTTCCCGTTCGCTCGCCACATGGGTGTCGAGATAGACCTCGTCGGGCAGCCACCCCATGGCGCGGCTGAGGTCGATGGCGGTCGAGACGCGCGGGATCGCCAGCGGATGTTTCGGCCCATAGGTCGAGCCGCGATAGATCTCGCCGCCGATGAACAGCGGGGTGCGAAAGGGCGTGGTCAGGGCTGGCACTCCATGATGCCCGCCAGAAACTAGGCGTGGCCACGCTCCGGTCAAGCGCCTGCTTCCAAGGTCGGGCTTCCGCTGGCCGGAAGTCCGACCCGGCAATGCTTGCGGTCGCGGATCGTCCGCGCCTATAGTCGCCGCCTTCACTGGGGGGAGCCGATGGGCGGCTGAGAGGTCCTGTTGCGGGACGACCCCTGGAACCTGATCCGGTTCATGCCGGCGTAGGGATCAGTGATGCGGGATCGCACCCTCTCCTCTTCCGCCATAACGACATGCTTGCGATGACGCCGCTTTCGGTGACGATCTCGCGCGCCCGGCTGACTTATGGCGGCACGCTGCTGTTCTCCGACCTGACGCTTGATCTGCCGGCCGGCCGGACCACCTGCCTGCTGGGACCGAGCGGCGTCGGCAAGACCACCCTGCTGCGCATCCTCGCCGGTCTGGCCGAGCCGGAACCGCCGACGCAAGTCGTCACCGGGGATGGGCAGCCGCTGGCCGGCCGCATCGCCTACATGGCGCAGCAGGACCTTCTGCTGCCCTGGCTGACCGTCCTCGACAATGTCCTGCTCGGCGACCGGCTGCGCCACCGCCGTCCCGACCCGGCACGGGTGGCGCAGGCCCGCGCATTGCTGGATCGCGTCGGTCTGGTGGGGCGCGAGCGCGACCGTCCGGCCGCCCTGTCCGGCGGGCAGCGGCAGCGGGTGGCGCTGGCCCGCACGCTGATGGAGGACAAGCCGCTGGTCCTGATGGACGAGCCCTTCTCCGCGCTCGACGCCATCACCCGGCTGCGGCTGCAGGAAACGGCGGCGGAGACGCTGGCCGGCCGCACCGTCCTGATGGTCACCCACGACCCGCTGGAGGCGCTGCGCATCGGCGACCGCCTGCATGTGATGACCGGCCGTCCTGCCGTGATGGGGCCGGCGCTGGAGCCGTCCGGCCCGGTGCCGCGCCGCGTCGACGATCCCGGCCTGCTGGCCCATCAGGCGGAGTTGCTGCGGAGGCTGGCGGAATGAAGGCGCTGCTGCGCGCCCTGGTCACGCTTCTGGTGCTGGTCGCCGGCTGGCAGGCGCTGGTCTGGGCGACCGGCCTGCCGCGCTACCTGCTGCCCAGCCCGCTGGCGGTGGCCGACGCGATATGGCGGCAGGCGCCCCTGTTGCTGACACATGGCCTGACCACCCTGTCGGAGATCCTGATCGGGCTGGTCGTCGGCGTGGCGCTGGGCGGGGTCAGCGCGTTGCTGCTGGCCCGCTTCCGCACCGCCCGACGCTGGCTGATGCCGCTGCTTCTGGTCAGTCAGGCGATTCCGGTCTTCGCCCTGGCCCCGCTGCTGGTCCTGTGGCTGGGCTACGGCATGGCGTCCAAGATCGCCATGGCGGTGCTGGTCATCTATTTCCCGGTGACGACCGCGCTGTTCGACGGGCTGCGGCGCACCGATCCCGGCTGGCTCGACCTTGCCCGCACCATGGGTGCCTCGCCCGCCGCCATCCTGTGGAGCATCCGGCTGCCGGCCGCCCTGCCCGCCTTCTGGTCGGGCGTGCGCGTCGCCGCGGCGGTGGCGCCGATCGGCGCGGTGATCGGCGAGTGGGTGGGGTCGTCCTCCGGCCTCGGCTACCTGATGCTGCACGCCAACGCCCGCATGCAGATCGACCTTCTGTTCGCCGCCGTGCTGGTGCTGGGGCTGTTCGCGGTGACGCTGTACGCCGCCGTCGATGCGCTCGCCCGCCGCGCCCTGCCCTGGCAGCCCGATACTCAACCTGCCGAAGACGCAAACCCTTAAAGGGGGAGAGACACCCGATGAAGCACGTGTTCGCCGCGGGCCTGATGGCCGCCAGCCTGATGACGTCCCTTCCAGCCCTGGCCCAGGACAAGCTGTCGGTGATGCTGGACTGGTTCGTCAACCCCGACCATGCCCCGCTGGTGGTGGCGCAGGAGAAGGGCTTCTTCAAGGACGCCGGGCTGGACGTGACGCTGACCGCCCCGGCCGACCCCAACGATCCGCCGAAGCTGGTCGCCGCCGGCGGTGCCGATATCGCAGTGTCCTATCAGCCGCAGTTGATCCTGCAGGTGGACGAGGGGCTGCCGCTGGTCCGCATCGGCACTCTGGTGTCGACGCCGCTGAACTCCGTCGTCGTGCTGCGCGACGGGCCGGTGAAGACGCTGAAGGACCTGAAGGGCCGCAAGGTCGGCTACTCCATTGCCGGCTTCGAGGACGCCCTGCTGAGCGCCATGCTGGAGAAGGAGGGGCTGAGCCTGAAGGACGTCGAGTTGGTGAACGTGAACTTCTCGCTTTCGCCGTCGTTGTTGTCGGGGCAGGTGGACGCCGTGATCGGCGCCTTCCGCAACTTCGAACTGAACCAGATGGAGATCGAGAAGCATCCCGGCCGCGCCTTCTACCCGGAGGAGGAAGGGGTGCCGCCCTATGACGAGCTGATCCTGGTCGCCCGCAAGGACAAGGCGAACGACCCGCGCTTCAAGCGCTTCCTGGCGGCGGTGGAACGCGCGACGCTCTACATCCTGAACCATCCGGAGGAATCGCAGGCCTCCTTCGTCAAGGGCCGTCCGGAACTGAACGACGAACTGAACCGCCGCGCCTGGGCCGACACGCTGCCCCGCTTCTCCCACAGCCCGGCGGCGCTGGATGCCGAGCGCTACACCCGCTTCGCCGAGTTCCTGAAGGCGCGCGGCCTGATCAAGGCGGTGGCGCCGCTCGACCACTATGCGGTGGTGGTGAAGTAACCCCATCTGTTTGCAGACATTGCCATTCGGCCCGGCGGAGCGTTATCTGGAAGGAAAGCGCTTCGCCGGCCGACAATCGAGCCGATGGCGGGCCAAAGCATAAAATTGGGAGACGCGAGGGCATGCCGATCAAGACCATCCTGCTGCACATGGCCAACGACGACGCCCACGCCAGCCGTCTGGCGGTGGCCGCCGCCCTGGCCAAGCGCTTCTCCGCCCATATCCAGGCGCTGTACATCGCCACCCCGGTGTCGATGCCGGCGGGCGCCACCGGCCGCGCCGCCTCCTACGGCTACATGGCGGAGGCCACCGCCATTGCCCACGAGAATGCCGAACGCATCGAACGGGAGGTGCGTCAGGCGCTCGACGGCCTGTCCTTCGCCTGGACGATAGAAGAGGGCGATCACGTCGATCTGCTGGCGGAGCGGGCCTCCTACGCCGATCTGGTCGTGGTGGTGCAGTCGGCCGCGGTGCGGGCCGGCGAACGGGTGTCGCTGCACCACATCCCCGACCGCCTGCCGTTGGAGACCCCCACCCCGGTGCTGGTTCTGCCGCCCAAGCAGCCGGCAGCGGCTCCCATCGGCCGCCATGTGCTGGTCGCCTGGAAGAACAGCCCCGAATCGGCCCGCGCCGTCCGCGCCGCCATGCCCTTCCTGGAAGCGGCGGACTCCGTCACCGTCCTGTCGGTAGAGCCGCCGGGCCAGCACACCAACGATGCCGCGGAGCTGGTCGACTGGCTGCACCGCCACGGCGTCGCCGCCCGCCCGCAGTCGGTCATCGCGTCGGGTGGCGAGGTCGGCGACATGATCCTGTCCTGCTGCGGCGACCAGGGCGCCGATCTGCTGGTGATGGGCGCCTATGGTCATTCCCGTCTGCGCGAGCTGGTGCTGGGCGGCGCCACCCGCACGGTGCTGGAGGGGCTGACCCTGCCTGTGCTGCTGACGCATTGAGGATTGGAGTATCGCATCGTTTGTCCCCACCCTAACCTACCCGCGTCAGCACTTACTCCCTCCCCCGCCCGGCTCTCGCACAAAGCTATGCTTTGTGCTGACGCGACAGGCGGACCATAGGTCCGCTGAGAGCGGGGGAGGGTCGGGGTGGGGGCAAACGTGTCCTCCACTCAGCCGAACAGCTGCTCCTGCAGCGCCTGCCAGCTTTCACGGTCGGGCGCCAGCAGGATGCTGCCGTTGAGCAGCCCCGGCCGGTATGGCGTGCCGTCGATCAGCGCCGAATAACCGCCGGCCTCCGCATGCATCAGCACGCCGGCCGCATGATCCCACGGCATCAGCCGGTGATAGAGCGAGTAATGCGCCCGCCCCTCCAGCAGTCGCAGATACTCCTGCGCGGCGCTCGACAGGCAGGCGCGCTCGCCCAGCCCGACGCTGCGCTCCTCCAGTTTCCGACGCATCTCCTCGCTGCAAAAGCGCGTGGATAGCGCGCCGACCATCTGCGGCAATGGCACGGCCGGCGCCACGTGGACACGGTTGCCGTTCAGCCGGGCGCCCTGCCCCTTCACCGCCGTCGCCATACGGCCATCGACCGGATCGTGGATCCAGCCGGCGACCGTCTCGCCCTTCCAGGCAAGCGCCACGATCACAGCGAACATCGGCCGGCCCTGGGCGAAATTGATGGTGCCGTCCACCGGATCGATGATCCACACCGGATCGTCGCCGTGGATGCGGTCGAGCACGCGCTCGTCCTCCGACGCCGCCTCCTCGCCGATGACGCGGCTGCTCGGCAGCAGGGCGGACAGCGCCGGAGTCAAGGCCCGCTCCGCCGCCTCGTCGGCCAGCGTGACGAGATCGGTCGGGCCGGTCTTCTGCCGGATGCCTGAGGCGTCCAGCTTCTGGAAATAAGGCATGATCTCCGTCTGTGCGACGGAGCGGATCAGGTTGGAAACCTGGTCGATGTCGGGAAGCGGGAAACCCGTCATGGTCGGAAGGTTCCTGATGGCTTGAGGTGATGGCGGTTCAGCGCTTCGCCGCCGGCTGGTTGCCGGGCACGCTGTCCAGTTTCAACAGGGGATCGCCGCCCTTCGGGTCGGTCAGCAGAACCCTGCCGTCCAGCCCGCTGTCCTTCAGCGCCTTCGACAGCGCATCGAAGGTGGCGCGGTCGGCGGCGGCTGCTGCCGCTTCATTGGCGGAATCGGGCGGCGGGGGCGGCGCCGGGCCACCTTGTGCCGGCTCACGCGGCGCCTTGGGATCCGGCGGCGGAGGCGGCGGTGGGGTGCCCGCGGCTTTCTTCTCCGGTTCCGGAGGCGGCGGAGGCGGCGGCTGCCACAGGCGGAAGCAGTCGGTGAAGGCCTGCTGCTTGCAATCCTTCAACAGCTCCGCAGCGTCCGGCGCGACGACCAGCGGTTCGTCGGGCGCCAAGGGCAAGGGTTTCGGCGGGGGAGGAAGCGGATCCTCGGGCGGCACCGCCGGCTCCTCGACATAGCCGGGCGGCAGCGGCATTCCGTAATGCACCGGCTCGGCCGCCACGGGCTGGGCGAATGCCAGAACCAGCAGCAGTACCGGGATCAGTCGGCCGGCGTCGGTCAGGACGGTACGGGAAGGGAAACGGAGCACGACGAGACCGCAGCGATGGCGAACGGTCCATTATGGCCCGCCATCGCCCGCGCCGTCATCCCTCAAGCATGTGTCAAATCACCGTCAGGCCGCGGCGCGGTGGTCGTGATGAGGGGCGTGGCGGGTTCCGCCGGTGAAACCGCCATAGCCCCAGGCAACCAGCTCACGGCAGATCGCATCGATCTTTGCGGCTTCTTCGGCATTCGGCTCCCGCTGGGCGGCGGATTCGATCAGGCGCATCAGGGTCGCACGGCCTTCGGGCGTGCGCGAAAGCTCCTGCAACCGCAGCAATGCGGCACCAGGCGGCAGCTTTTCCTGACGGGCGACGAGAGCAACCTGATCGGAGAGGAAAGCCGTGATCGAAAAGCACGACGGATCGGTTTGCAACCGCATTGGCAGTCCTCCTGATGGGGGAGCGCACCGCTCCGTTCCCATAATCGGGCGCCAACGGGGAAATGACCACGCCGCATTCGTCGTAAGACCGGAGTGGGGTGCAACAGGTCATAGACCCGGGGTCGCACCCCCTTCCTTCGGCCAGGAGTACAGGTCCGCGCCGCTTATGGTTGCGGCTGTACCTGCCCGGTCGGCTGGTCGGACGGCTGGAAGCGCTTCTCGAACCGGGCGAGGTCGACAGGGTCGATGGAGACCTGCAGATGCGCATGCTCCTCGTCGTCGCGCCGGTCGAGAACCTCGCTCCTGGCATAAAGCCAGGCGAGCGCCGCCCCATCGCCAAGGTCGACGGACAGGTCGACGACCTGCCGGTTGACGTTCATCCGCTGGTCGAGCAGGCGATCAAGGTCGTCGATCCCCTCGCCGGACAGGGCGGAGACCGCCACCGCGCGCGGATTGCGCCCGGTCTGGGCCAGGACCGCCGCGCGGCTTTCCTCGTCCAGAGCGTCGATCTTGTTCAGCACCTCGATCACCCGGTCGTCCGTCTCCGGGTCGATGTCCATGTCTGACAGCACCTCATGGACGTCGGCCTTCTGGGCCTCGCTGTCGATGTGGGCGATGTCGCGGACATGCAGGATGATGTCGGCGGCGTCCACCTCCTCCAGCGTGGCGCGGAAGGCGGCGACGAGTCCGTGCGGCAGATCGGAGATGAAGCCGACCGTGTCCGACAGGATCACCTTGCGCCCCGACGGCAGCGTCACCTGCCGCATGGTCGGGTCGAGCGTGGCGAACAGCAGGTTCTGGGCGAACACGTCGGCGTTCGCCAGCCGGTTGAACAGCGTCGACTTGCCGGCGTTGGTGTAGCCGACCAGCGCCACCACCGGGTACGGCACCTTGGCGCGCGCCTTGCGGTGCAGGCCGCGGGTTCGCCGCACCTCCTCCAGTTCCTTCTTGATCTTGATGATCCGGTCGCCGATCAGGCGCCGGTCAAGCTCAAGCTGCGATTCACCGGGACCGCCGAGGAAGCCGAAGCCGCCGCGCTGCCGTTCCAAGTGGGTCCAGGACCGCACCAGCCGGGATTTCTGGTAGGTCAGGGAGGCCAGTTCGACCTGCAGCATGCCTTCCCGCGTCCGGGCGCGGGCGCCGAAGATCTCCAGGATCAGGCCGGTGCGGTCGATGACCTTCGCCTTCAGCGACCGTTCCAGGTTGCGCTGCTGGACCGGCGACAGGGCATGGTCGAGGATGACGAGGGTCGCCTCGGTCTCCTCCACCACCTGTGCCAGTTGCTCCACCGTGCCGGAGCCAAGCAGGGTCGATGGCTGCGGCCGGTTCACCTTGGCGCATTCGGCATGGACGACGTCCAGCTGAATGGCCTGGGCAAGACCGACCGCCTCCTCGAGCCGGGATTCGGGAGGGCGCATGTCCCCGTCCGCCTCGCTGCGGAGGACAGGGTGGACCACGATGGCCCGCGCGGCGCCTTCAGGGGCCGCGCCGTTACCATTGGTCAAGGGATCAGACGCTTTCACCTTCCTTGGGCGGCTCGAAAAGTTGAATGGGATGGGCCGGCATGACCGTCGAGATTGCGTGCTTGTAGACGAGCTGGGAATGCGCGTCGCGCCGCAGAAGTACCGAGAAGTTGTCGAACCAAGTAATAATGCCCTGGAGTTTCACGCCGTTCACGAGAAAGACGGTTACGGGAGTCTTGTTCTTACGGACGTGATTGAGAAACACGTCCTGCACATTTTGGCTTTTTTCAGACATTTTTCATGCCCCCTTCTTCAATGTTCTTGGGACCCCTTCTTCAGGTGGTCCGCTCCCCGTTTCACGGTGCAGGTATGGTGCGCGCTGGTACCGTCTCGACAGCCGTTTGCAGGGATATGGTATCACCATTGCCTTCCACCAAGCCATACAGGACGCTGTGCAGCGCCGTACAGTCGGTGTGGCGATGGGCGGGCGGGAAACGGTCGAAGCCGCTCCCCTCGCCCAGCCCTATTAGCACCGGAACGAGACCGGCGCCATGGGCGCATTCCATGTCGATGTCGGCATCGCCAAGAAACCAGACATCGCCTCCCTGCGCCGCGCCCGGCTCGATCCCCGCCGGCTCCAGCGCCATCCGCACCGGGGCGATGTGCGGCTTGTCGAACTCTGCATCCTGGGCGCCGACTAGCTTGCCGAAATAGCGGCTCCAGCCCAACGCATCGGCCTCCGCCCGCAGGAACCTGCCGTTCTTGTTGGAGACGACGGCCTGATAGACGCCGCGCTCGTGGAAATGGCGCAGCAGCGTCTCCGCGCCCGGCAGCGGCTTCAGCCCGTCCAGATGGTGGGCGGCGAAATAGGCATAGAACTGGTCGCGCGCTTCGGTCCAGCGCTCGCCGAAGATGCGGGGGAAGCTGTCGCGCAAAGACGCCTTGATCCGCTCACGCGCCTCCTCCGCACTCCAGGGGTCGAGGCCGAAGGACACCAGCGCATGGTTCAGGGCCGCGCGCACGGTGTCCCAGTTGCTGACCAGAGTGTTATCCCAGTCATAGATGACGGCGCGCGGCAGGGTGATGGGGGCGGACAAGGGGAGGACTCTCAATGAATGGTGACGATGGGAGGTGCTTGCCCCCACCCCGACCCTCCCCCGCCCAGCTCTCGCACAAAGCTTCGCTTTGTGGTGACGCGGCAGGCGGACCGTAGGTCCGCTGAGAGCTGGGGAGGGTTAGGGTGGGGGAAAACCTTCCCCCGCCCGTCACTCGATGAACATCTTCCCCTTCTCGCTGCCATGGACGCCCAGCGACTTCAGCTTGCGGTGAAGAGCGGAGCGCTCCATGCCGACGAAGGACGCGGTGCGGGAGATGTTGCCGCCGAAGCGGGTCACCTGGGCCAGCAGATATTCGCGCTCGAACACCTCGCGCGCCTCGCGCAGCGGCAGGCCCATGATCTCGCCGCCCTTGTCCCATTTCAGGACCGTCGGCGTGATGGCGCCGATTTCCGGCGGCAGGGTGTCGGCGCGGATCGGCTCCTTGGCGTCGCCCTGCGCCATGATCAGCAGCCAGTCCACCACATTGCGCAGCTGGCGCACGTTGCCCGGCCAGTCATAGGCCTGGAGCGCCGCCATCGCGTCCTCGCCGAACTCGCGGACCGGCAGGCCCGACGCTTCGGCGGAGCGCTGCATGAAATGGCGGGCCAGCACCGGGATGTCCTCGCGCCGCTCGGCCAGCGATGGCACGCGGATCGGCACCACCGACAGGCGGTAGAACAGGTCCTGGCGGAAGCGCCCCTGCTCGATCTCCGCCTGCAGGTCGCGGTTGGAGGTGGCGATCACGCGCACGTCGACCTCGACCCGCTGGCCGCCGCCGACGCGCTCGAACACCTGCTCCTGCAGGGCGCGGACGATCTTGCCCTGGGTTTCCAGCGGCATGTCGGCGACCTCGTCCAGCAGCAGCGTGCCGCCATGGGCCTGCTCGAAGGTACCGATCTTGCGGCCGGGACCGTCGACGCCGGCCTCCGTGCCGAACAGCTCCATCTCCAGCCGCTCCGGCCGCATGGTCGCGCAGTTCAGCCCGACGAAAGGGCCGCTGGCACGGCGCGAGCGCGCATGTATCAGGCGGGCGACCACCTCCTTGCCGGCGCCGGGCGGGCCGGCGATCAGCACGCGGCTGCCGGTCGGCGCCACCTTGTCGATGGACTGGCGCACCTGATTGACCGCCGATGAGCGGCCGATCAGTTCCGCGTCGCCACCGGCGCGCAGCTTCAGTTCCTGGTTCTCGCGCTTCAGCCGCGCCGCCTCGATGGCGCGGTCCACCATCAGCAGCAGTCGGTCGGCCTTGAACGGCTTCTCGATGAAGTCGTAGGCGCCGACCTTGATCGCCTGGACCGCGGTTTCGATGTTGCCGTGGCCGGAGATCATGATGACCGGAAGGTTGCCATGGTCCCGCATCAGCTGTTCGAGGATCTGCAGGCCGTCCAGCCTGCTGCCCTGCAGCCAGATGTCGAGCACGACGAGGCTCGGCCGGCGCGCCGCCACCTGGGCGAAGGCCTGATCGGCGTCGGCGGCCTCGCGGGTCTTGATGCCTTCGTCGTTCAGGATGCCGGCTATCAGCATCCGGATATCGGCTTCGTCGTCGACGATCAGAATGTCATGCGCCATGGGCTTCGTGCCTCATCTCTCCGCCGGTCTCCGCCGGCCTGTCGTCACGGCCGCCCGCGTCGTTCGCGACCGCAACCGGGTGTGGAATGACCAGGGTCACGCGCGCCCCGGACCCGCCTTCGCGGTCCTCCAGGGTCAGCACGCCGCCATGGTCCTCCATGATCTTCTTGACGATGGCGAGCCCCAGCCCGGTGCCTTTGGCCCGCGTCGTCACATAGGGCTCGGTCAGCCGGTCGCGCTGTTCGCCGCCGGGCAGGCCCTTGCCGTTGTCCTCGACGGTGACGACAACCTTCTCGCCATCGTCCTCCACCGCGATCGCCACCTCGCCGGGCGGCAGCTCCGACCCGTCGGCGGACGGCGCGCGCCCCTCGATGGCATCCGCCGCGTTCTGCAGCAGGTTGGTCAGCGCCTGCGAAATCTGCCGGCTGTCGCACGCCACCGTCAGCGGCCCGGACGGCAGCCGGGTGTCGAAGCGGATTTTGCCGGTATGGGCGCTGGATTGCAGGAACACCGCCTGCCGCACCAGATCGTTGATGTTGACCGGCTTCATCACCGGCTGCGGCATCCGCGCGAAGGCGGAGAATTCGTCCACCATGCGGCGGATGTCGTCGACCTGCCGGACGATGGTGTCGGTGCACATGGTGAAGACCTCCGTGTCGCTGGAGATCTCCTTCAGATATTTCCGGCGCAGCCGTTCGGCCGAAAGCTGGATCGGGGTCAGCGGATTCTTGATCTCGTGCGCGATGCGGCGCGCCACGTCGGCCCAGGCCGCCTTGCGCTGCGCCGACACCAGCTCGGTGATGTCGTCGAAGGTGACGACATAGCCGCGCACCTCGCCGCCGCGCACCTCGGCGGCGATGCGGACCAGCAGGGTCAGCGTCGGCTTGCCCGGACGGCGGATCTGGATCTGGTCCTGCACGACGCGCCCCGGCTTCTTCGGCGCGTTCTCCAGCAGGACGCCGATGTCCGGCAGCAGTTCGATCAGCTGCATGCCGACCAGACGCTCCGGATCCTCCTCGCCCAGCAGGCGGGCGGCCGACAGGTTCGGCAGGTTGATGACGCCGTCGGCATCGACGCCCAGCACGCCGGCCGACACGCCGGACAGCACGGTCTCGGTGAAGCGGCGCCGCTCGTCCAGCAGCCGGTTGGTCGACAGCAGTTCCCGCCGCTGCCCTTCGATCTCGGTGGTCATGCGGTTGAAGGCGCGGGACAGCAGAACGAACTCGTCCTCGCCCGGCGGCTCGGAGACGCGAACGGTCAGGTCGCCGGCGCGCACCCGTTCGGCAGCGCCGATCAGCGCGCTGATCGGACGGACAAGCCGGGTGGCGAAATTCAGTCCGGCCCAAACCGCCGCCAGCAGCAGCAGCATGGCCACGACCAGGAAGATCAGGGTGAAGGTGATCTGCAGGCTGCCGCGCTGGTTCTCCAGCGCCGTGTATTCCTTCACCGCGCCCTCGGCCGAGGCCATGTGCTGGAGCACCCGCGGCTCCACCATGCGGCCGACATAGAGGAAGGTGTCGGACACCCGGTCCAGGCTGACCAGGGCGCGGACGCGGTCGTCGGATTCCTTGACGATCAGCGCGACCTCGCCATTGCGGGCCTGCTGGATCTTGTCTTCCGGGATCGGTTCGAATTCGAGCGTGAAGGTATAGCCTGCCCGCGCGACGATGGCGCCGGTGGTGCCGTTGAAGACGATGGCTTCCGACAAGGTGCGCAGCATCGCCTGGGTGGCGACGACCTGCTCGAACCGTTGCGGGTCGCTGGAGAGCCGCGCCTCCTGCGACAGGTCGTTGGCCATCGCCAGGGCATCGGCGCGGATGTTCTGCTGGTGCTCGTGCAGATAGGCGCTGGCGACCACCAGCGATTCGTTCACCGCCGTGCGCACGCGGTCGCTGAACCAGCTCTGCACCCCGACATAGAAGAACAGGGTGGAGAAGACCGTCATGATGATGGCCGGCGCCACGGCCAGCACGCTGAACACCAGAACCAGCCGGGTGTGCAGCCGCGAACCCGCCAGCCCGCGCCGGCGCCCGATCAGGATCGCGACGATCCTCCGCGCGATCAGCACGCCCAGCGTCAGCAGGATCGCAAGGTCGAGAGTCAGCAGAAGCGTGACGGTGCGCGGGTTGGCCTGCCCGAACGGCGCGCTTTCCGTCATCGCCGCATAGGTGGCGAAGCCGGCGGCCAAGGCTGCCAGCGACAGGGCAAAAGCCAGCCGCTTGCCCAGGCCTACCCGCCGGGACCAGAGGAGAATCTTCTGCCAGACCGGCCTTTGGCCGGCTGCTGCGGTGTCGGAAATGGGTGGCATGGTCCGGCGCTGATCTGTTGCCGGAAAGATACACCTCTGTTGCGGCCCTGCCAAGCCGCAATGGATCTGCCTTTCGGACAGGACCGCTTAGGCCAGCCGGCGCGGCAGCCGTCAGGCGGTTGCTGGCCTTTCGTCCAGCGCCGTCCGCACCGACGCTGTGTCACAATTTTGGCACGGGTCGGTTGCGGTGGCGGCAGGATGTCGATCAGCCGGACGGCAGCAGCCTATTTGATGCCGCGCATCACCTGGATGTCCAGGTCGCGGATCTTCTTGCGCAGCGTGTTGCGGTTCAGGCCCAGCAGTTGGGCCGCCTTGATCTGGTTGCCGCGGGTCGCCGACAGGCTGAGCGAGATCAGCGGCCGTTCGATCTCGCGTAGCACCCGGTCGTACAGGCCATTGGACGGCATGCCGTCCTTGTGGGCGGCGAAATAGTCCTTCAGGTGGCGTTCGACCGCCGACGACAGCCCCTCGCTATGCGGTTCCTCCACCGGCTGGGCGGCGGGGGTGGCGTCGGCAAGCTCCGCCTCGACCACGTCCAGCCCGATGACCTCCTGCGAATAGAGCGCGGCCAGGCGGCGGACCAGATTCTCCAGCTCGCGGACGTTGCCGGGCCAGCGGTAGCGCTTCAGCCGGTCCATCGCCGCCTGATCGATGCTCTTGGCTGGAAGCCCCTGGCTGATGCCGAGATTCAGGAAATGGCGGACCAGCAGCGGAATGTCCTCCGTCCGCTCGCGCAGCGGCGGCAGGCGGATCGGCACCACGCACAGGCGGTAGAACAGATCCTCGCGGAACAGTCCCTGGCGGATCAGGGTGCGCAGGTCGCGGTGGGTCGCGGCGATGATGCGCACGTCCGTCTTGATCGCGGTGCGACCGCCGACCGTGGTGTATTCGCCTTCCTGCAGCACGCGCAGCAGGCGGGTCTGCGCCTCCAGCGGCATGTCGCCGATCTCGTCCAGGAACAGGGTGCCGCCCTGCGCCTGTTCGAACCGGCCGGTCGACCGGTTGGTGGCGCCGGTGAAGGCGCCCTTCTCGTGGCCGAACAGCTCGGACTCGATCAGCTCTCGCGGGATGGCGGCCATGTTGATGGCGACGAAGGCGCCGTTGCGCCGCTTGCCGTAATCGTGCAGCGCACGGGCGACCAGCTCCTTGCCGGTGCCGGACTCGCCGGTGATCATCACCGTCAGGTCGGTGCCCATCAGGCGGGCCAGCACCCGGTAGATTTCCTGCATGGCGGGCGAGCGGCCGATCAACGGCAGCTGTTCCTCGCCCTCCAGGTCGCCGCCGGGCATGGCGGCCGGTGGATTGTTGGTGTTCAGCGCCCGCTCGACGACCGACACCAGCTCCTTCAGGTCGAAGGGCTTGGGCAGATATTCGAAGGCCCCGCGCTCCGCCGCCTTCACCGCGGTGATCAGCGTGTTCTGCGCGCTCATGACGATGACGCGCAGTTCCGGCCGCAGCTTCTTGATGCGCGGGATCAGGTCCAAGCCGTTTTCGTCCGGCATCACCACGTCGGTGATGACCAGATCCCCCTGCCCGTCCGCCACCCAGCGCCAAAGCGTGGCGGCATTGCCGGTGGTGCGGACCTCGTGTCCCAGCCGGGCAAGCGCCTGCGTCAGGACGGTGCGGATGGCGCGGTCGTCATCCGCGATGAGAATGGTCGCCGCGCTCATCAACGAGTCCTCCGGCCGCCCTTGGACTGCAAGCCAGCGTCTGAAATCTTAGACTCCCCGGAAAGTTTCGGGTCATCGTATTTCGAATCATCGTACATCGGCAGCGACACCTTGAAGACGGTCCGGCGAGGCTGGCTGTCGAACTCGATGGTTCCGCCATGATCGCCTATGAGTTTCGCCACCAATGCAAGACCAAGGCCAGTGCCGTTCACTTTGCTGGTCACGAAGGGATCGAACAGGTTGGTCTGCAGGTCTTCCGGAATGCCGTCGCCATTATCCTGGACCGTCACCAGCAAGGGCAGATGCCGGCGCACATCGCCGCCCGGCAGCGCCATGCGCACGCCATGCTGATAGGAGGTGGTCAGGGTGATCTCGCCGCCTGATTCCGGTGCAGCCTCTGCCGCATTTTTCACCAGATTCAGGAAAACCTGCACAAGTTGGTCGCGATTGCCGTAAACAGAAGGCAGTGACGGGTCGTAACGCTCGACAAAGCGTATTTTTCGGGCAAACCCGCTCTGGGCGACCTTGCGCACATGTTCCAGCACCGTGTGGATATTCACCGCGGCGCGCTCCAGCGGCCGCTCGTCGGAGAACACCTCCATCCGGTTGACCAGCGCAACGATGCGGTCGGCCTCGTCACAGATCAGGCGGGTCAGCACCCGGTCCTGGTCGCTGGCATTCTCCTCCAGCAGCTGGGCGGCGCCGCGGATGCCCGACAGCGGGTTCTTCACCTCATGCGCCAGCATCGCCGCCATGGCGGTGACGGAGCGCGCGGCATGACGGTGGGTCAGCGAATGGTCGATCTTGCGGGCCAGCGACCGCTCATGGATGGTCAGCACCACATGGTCGGGCGGGTCGCCCATGGTCGCCACCTGCACCGTGACATGGTGCGGGCCGATGCGCGGCGTGTCGATGATGACCCCGTCCTGCGATACCCGGCGGCTGCCGCGGCGCACCTGCTCGATCAGGCCCATCACCGGGCTGTCCGGCGGCAGCAGGTCGGGCAGCGGCATGCCTTCCATGGCGTTGGCGGACAGGTCGAAGAATTCCTGCCCCTCCAGATTGACGAAGCGGATGTCGCCGTTGCCGTCCACCACCAGCACCGGATCGGGCAGGCTGTTCAGCACCACCAGGGAGTCCAGCCGGGGCGCCCGCGAGGCACCCGACCGGTTGCGGCCACGCTGGCCCGGTGCGGTCATCGGTACGGGATCCATCAGGCGGCCATCCTTTCGATTGCCGGTTCGTAGAAGGCACGGATGCGGTCGCGCACCGCGTCGGGGTCGCCCAGCCGGTTGACCTCCTGGCGGAACTCGTTGGAGTCGCGCAGGCCGGTCGAATACCAGGAGACATGCTTGCGGGCGACCTTGATGCCGCCGTCCGTGCCGTAATGGCTCAGCATGCCGTCGAAATGCTCCAGCAGCGTGTCCATCTGCTCGTGTAGCGGCGGATCGGGCAGCCTCTCGCCGGTGCGCAGGTAATGCATGACCTGCGACGGGAACCAGGGCCGGCCATAACTGCCGCGCCCGATCATCACGCCGTCGGCGCCGGATTCGGCAAGCGCGCGGTCCACCGCCTCGAAACTGGTGATGTCGCCGTTGACCACCACCGGGATCGACACCGCCTCCTTCACATGGCGGACAGAGGTCCAGTCGGCGGTGCCGGTGTAGAACTGCATGCGGGTGCGGCCATGGACCGTCACCATTTTGATCCCGCACTGCTCGGCGATGCGGGCGAGGTTGGGGGCATTGCGGTTGGTCTCATCCCAGCCCAGCCGCATCTTCAGCGTCACCGGGATGCTGACGGCCCTCACCACCGCCTCTAGGATGCGGCCGGCCAACGCCTCGTCCCGCATCAGCGAGGAACCGGCATGGCCGTTGACCACTTTCTTCACCGGACAGCCGAAATTGATGTCGACGACCGCGGCGCCGCGGTCCTCGTTCAGCTTCGCCGCTTCCGCCATCACCTCCGGCTCGCAGCCGGCGAGCTGGACCGCCATCGGAAATTCTTCCGGCTCGGTCTCCACCATGCGCAGGGTCTGGCGGTTCTCACGGATCATCGCTTGGCTGGCGATCATCTCCGACACGACGAGGCCGCAGCCCGCGCGCTTCACCAGACGGCGGAACGGCAGATCTGAGACACCCGACATGGGCGCCAGGATCACCGGTCCGGCGAGCGTGATGGGTCCGATTTGTATGGTCATTCTCACCTGCCCGATTGATGGGCAAATCAACAAAGTGCCATCATTTTGGGCAAGTTATCACGCTGCCGCAGCTGCGTGCAAGCGCGAAGCCCCGCAGCCATGCTCAAGCTCCGGGGTGGAACCTATGCTCTTCCACCGACTTGCGGCGGGTGCGCTTTCAACTCCAGGCCCATTGCCCGATCAACACGTTCGACACGAACTTGACGCCGGGATAGGCAAGCGTCGCCAGCAGATAGACGATCAGCATCGTCCGCGCCGCCGTCCGCCCGCGCACGCCGGTCCGGTATTCGGCCAGCAGCAGAATGCCGATGACGATGAAGGTCGCCAGCGACAGCAGGGTCTTGTGATCGCTGCGGAACAGCAGCCCCTGCTCGAAATAGAGCACCGCCATGCCGGTGGCGAGGCCGGCGCCCAGAACCACCTCCGACGCGATCAGCAGGCGCAGCTGCAGCCGTTCGCTCTCCGCCACCGGCGGCAGGAAGCGGCTAAGCGGAGTCGGCCGCTTGCTCTTCAATGCCCGCGTCTGGATCACCGCGGCGAAGGACGCCACGGCGCTCAGCGTCAGCAGGGCATAGGTGAAGACCGACACCGCGATGTGCAGGTCGATCCACACGCCCGGCGCATTGCCGCGCAGGACCGGGGCCGGCGCATCCTCCGTCAGCGTCGCCAGCAGGCAGACCGCCAGCAGATAGGGCAGCAGCAGCGGCGCCAGCCTCCACGCCGTGTCATGGAGCAGGCTGAGCCCGATGAACAGAGCCATGCAGGCGGCGGTCGTTACCCACAGCGCGGTGGAGAAGCCGGTCTGCCACTGGCCGGCGACCTGCAGGATCGCCCACATGCCCGGCCCGGCGGCGGCCAGCAGCAGGGCACTCCAGAATGACCAGCCGCGCCCCTCCACCCCCTGCCCCGCAATGCGCCGGTAAGGATAGAAGGCGGCAGGCAACAGGGCCACCAGCGCCGTCAGGCTCAAGAAAATGTTCTGCGACATGGACCCGAATGCACTCCCGTCCTTCCGCCGTCATGCTGCCATGACGTGCCGCCATGTCATGCCGCCCGCCCCCGGGCATCGTCCGGAGCTTAACAGTCGGCAAGGCTCGGCACTTGGCGGAACCACGGCGACAGGCTAGGCTCCGCGACGTTTCCGTCAAGTGGCTATCATATCTTACGGTTTGCCTCATGCCCACCTGCATCGCGCCCTCCTGCATTGCCCTGATCGTCGCCGGCGGATCCGGCCAGCGGTTCGGCGCCGAACGGCCGAAGCAGTATCTCGACCTCGCCGGCAAGCCGGTGTTGCGGCGGACGGTGGAGGCCTTCCTCGACCACCCCCAGGTCACCGGCGTGCGCGTGGTCATCGACCCGACATGGCGCGAGGCCTATGACGCCGCCGTTGCCGGCCTCGGCCTGCCCGATCCGGTGGCCGGCGGCGCCAGCCGTCAGGACTCGGTGCGCAACGGGCTGGAGGCTCTCGCCGCCGACGGCACCCCCGATCTCGTGCTGATCCATGACGCCGCCCGGCCGCTGATCGACGCGGCCACCATCGGCGCGGTGATCGCGGCGCTCGACACCACGCCCGGCGCCATCGCCGCGGTCCAGGTCGCCGACACGCTCAAGCGCGGCAGTTCCGGCGCCATCGCCGGCACTGTGGACCGGGAGGGGCTGTGGCGGGCGCAGACCCCGCAGGGTTTCCGCTTCCCCGCCATTCTGGAGGCGCACCGCGCCGCCGCCGGCCTGTCGCTGACCGACGATGCCGCGGTGGCGGAGCGCGCCGGGCTTTCCGTCGCCCTGGTGCCGTCCAAGGAGGACAATTTCAAGGTGACCACCCCCGACGACCTGACCCGCGCCACCCGCGCGATCATGAGCAGCCTGTGGGACGTGCGGACCGGCAGCGGCTTCGACGTCCACCGGTTCACCGACGGCGACTTCGTGACTCTCTGCGGCCTGCGCGTGCCGCACGACCACGGCCTGGAAGGCCATTCCGACGCCGATGTCGGCCTGCATGCCCTGACCGACGCCATCCTCGGCGCGCTGGCCGCCGGCGACATCGGCAGTCACTTCCCGCCGACCGACCCGCGCTGGCGCGGCGCCGACAGCGCCAAGTTCCTGCGCCATGCCGCCGAACTGGTGGCGGAGCGCGGCGGCGTCATCGCCCATGCCGATGTGACGATCATCTGCGAACGGCCGAAAGTCGGCCCCCACCGCGGCGCGATGGCCGAGCGCATTGCCCAAATCCTGGGCATCGAGGTCGGCCGCGTCAGCGTCAAGGCAACAACCACGGAGCAGCTGGGCTTCACCGGCCGGCGCGAGGGCATCGCCGCGCAAGCGGTGGCGACCATCCGGCTCCCCGGTTAACATCCAATCCAACAGTCCGAACCGGGAGAGGCCGTCATGTTTCCCGAGCCCATCCGCGAGCTTTCCGCCCAGGTGCTGGCCGAATACGGCCTCGCCGGCTTCATGCTGGCGACCGCCGAGTCCTGCACCGGCGGGCTGATCGCCGGCGCACTGACCGACATCGCCGGTTCGTCCAAGGTGGTCGACCGCGGCTTCGTCACCTACACCAACATCGCCAAGACCGAGCTGCTCGGCGTTCCCGCCAGCCTGCTGCACGCCCACGGCGCGGTCAGCCCGGAGGTGGCCGTCGCCATGGCTGTCGGCGCGCTGGCGAAGTCACGGGCCGACGTGACGGTCGCGGTGACCGGCATCGCCGGCCCGGGCGGCGCGACCGAGACCAAGCCGGTGGGCCGCGTCTATGTCGCCACCGCCGTGCGCGGCGGGGCGGCCAAGGCCAAGGAATACACATTCCCCGGCGACCGCGACGCCGTGCGGATGGCGACGGTGCAAGCGGCGCTGGAGCGGCTGCGGCTGGCCCGCCCGACCGGAAGCCTGCGCTGAAGAAACGCCGGCAAACTCTTCACCAAGAAGGATAATCACCCGATGCCGACCATCAACATCCAGCTGTTCGAAGGCCGCACCGTCGAACAGAAGCGCGAATACGCCAAGGCGCTGACCGAAGCGACCGTGAAGGTCCTCGGCTGCTCGCCCTCGGCGGTGGACATCATTTTCCAGGACGTGAAGAAAAGCGATTGGGCCAGTGGCGGGGAGTTGTGGTCGGACAAGACCTGACCGACCAACTCCGCAACTGCCTGCAAGCCGGCGTCAGGCCGGCTGCGTCACCCGGCCCGGCCCATAAAGCTGGGCCGCGCGCGTTTCAAAGGCCTGCACCATGCGGCGCACCGCCTCGTTGAACAGCAGGCCCATGATCTTCTGCAGCATCTTCGAACGGAACTCGAAATCGACGAAGAAGTCGACGCAGCAGCCGCCGGGATGATCGTTGAAGATCCAGTGATTGTTCAGGTACTGGAACGGCCCGTCGGTGTACTGCACGTCGATCCGGCAGGCTGGCGCACTCAACTCCACCCGTGAGGTGAAGCGTTCGCGGACCATCTTGAACCCGATGATCAGGTCCGCGAACATGACATTGCCTTCGCGCTTGCGGATGCGGGCCGCCAGGCACCAGGGCAGAAACTCCGGATACTTCTCCACATCGGCGACCAGGTCGTACATCTGCTGGGGCGTGTAGGGAAGAACCTTCTTTTCCGCGTGCGTCGGCATGCCCGTACCCGTGTCCTTCTATTGAACCGCCTGGATCAGGCGGCCGCGACCCCCAACTTGCGCAGCCGGGCTTCGCGCAGCTTCTCGAAATCGGCGCCCGCATGGTAGGACGAGCGCGTCAGCGGCGACGAGGCCACCAGCAGGAAGCCCTTGCCACGGCCGACAGTGGAATAACCGTCGAACTCCTCCGGAGTCACGAAACGATCCACCGCCGCATGCTTGGGCGTGGGCTGGAGATACTGCCCAATCGTCAGAAAGTCCACATCGGCGGAGCGCAGATCGTCCATTACCTGCCCGATCTCCTCCTTCGTCTCGCCCAGCCCGACCATCAGGCCGGACTTGGTGAAGATCGTCGGGTCCAGTTCCTTCACCCGCGCCAGCAGCTGCAGCGAAGCGAAATAGCGCGCACCGGGGCGGATCGTCGGGTAGAGCCGCGGCGCGGTTTCCAGATTGTGGTTGAACACGTCGGGCTTGGCCTCGACCACCACCTCGACCGCACCCTTCTTCTTCTGGAAGTCGGGGGTCAGGATCTCGATGGTCGTCGTCGGCGAGGCGGCGCGGATCGCGCGGATGGTGCGGGCGAAATGCTCGGCACCGCCGTCGTCCAGATCGTCGCGGTCGACCGAGGTGATGACGACGTGGCTCAGCTTCAGCTTGCCGACCGCCTCGGCCACATTGTCCGGCTCATGCGGGTCCAGCAGGTCGGGACGTCCGGTTTCGACATTGCAGAAGGCGCAGCCGCGCGTGCAGATGGAGCCCAGGATCATGAAGGTGGCGTGCTTGTGCTTCCAGCACTCCCCGATGTTCGGGCAGGCGGCCTCTTCGCACACGGTGTTCAGCTTCAGCCCGCGCATCAACTGGCGGGTCTCGTTGTATTCCTGGCTCATCGGCGCCTTGACCCGGATCCAGGCCGGTTTGCGCTGGATAGGGTTGTCGGGCTTATGGGCTTTCTCGGGGTGGCGCAGCTTCTCGGTCTGGTCGACGAGGGTCATGGTCTAAAGCTCCCGATGGCCGACGCGATGCCCCGGCCCCGACAATAGGTGCGATGAGGATGTCAATCCCGCCATTCCGGCGGAAACAGTTCGGCCGGATAGGCCGGATCGAGCGTCTGGTCAAGCGTGAAAGGCGACTCGACCGGGAAATGCCCGTCGGGGACATCCGCCTCGACGGCGGCCCGCAGCCGGGCGTCCGAGTAAACCTCGCCGAAGACCTCGGCGATATAAGGCCGGAGGCTGGGGCTGTCCTTGATCTCCCGGATCAGCTTCTTGCGCTGCTCCCGGACGGTCAGGCGCCAGCCGCGCTCGCATCGTTCCCGCAGGTCAGGACAGAACATCCATTTCAGCAAATGAACCAGCAGAACTCCAAGGCGATTGTCGATCTCGGTTTTCTGGCTGCGGCCCATGCTCTCGATCTCCTCGGCGACGTTCTCCCAGTCGACCGGGGCATTGTTCCGCTCGGCGCCGGCACGGCGAAGCTCCTGCGCCTGGGCTTGCGTCCAGGCGTAGAAATCCTCGTCATAGGCGGCGCTGCTGCGGTCCATGGCTCCGTCCAAAGGGGAAAAACGTCACCTCGGAAAATCCTAATTAAAAGTGGACCGCCCGGCCATAGGCATCAAGGACCGACTCATGCATCATTTCCGACAGGGTCGGGTGCGGGAACACCGTGTGCATCAGCTCGGCCTCGGTCAGCTCCGACGACTTGGCGATGCCATAGCCCTGGATCAGCTCGGTCACTTCCGCGCCGATCATGTGGGCGCCCAGCATCTCGCCGGTCTTGGCGTCGAAGATGGTCTTGATCAGGCCTTCCGGCTCGCCGAGCGCGATGGCCTTGCCGTTGCCGACGAAGGGGAAGCGGCCGACCTTGATCTCGTAGCCGGCTTCCTTCGCCTTCTTCTCCGTCAGGCCGACCGACGCGATCTGCGGGTGCGAGTAGGTGCAGCCCGGAATGTTGCGGACGTTCAGCGCATGCGGGTGCTTGCCGGCGATGTGCTCGGCGACGATCACGCCTTCATGGCTGGCCTTGTGGGCGAGCCAGGGAGCACCGGTCACGTCGCCGATGGCGTACACGCCCGGCTCGTCGGTCTGACACATGCCGTTGGTCTGGATGTGGCCGCGGTCGGTCTTGACCTTGGTGTTCTCCAGGCCGAGGCCCTCGGTGTTCGGGCTGATGCCGACGGCGACGATGACGCGGTCGACCGTGATGTCCTCGGTCTTGCCGCCGGCCTCGACGGCCACGGTCACGCTGTCGGCGGCCTTGCGCAGGTTGCCGGCCTTGGCGCCGGTGATGATGCGCATGCCCTGCTTTTCGAAGGCTTTCCGGGCCATTGCCGAGATTTCCTCATCCTCCACAGGAAGGATGCGGTCCATCACCTCGACCACTGTAACTTTGGCACCCAAGGCATTGTAGAAGCTGGCAAATTCGATGCCGATGGCACCGGACCCGATGACCAGCAGCGACTTCGGCATGCTGTCGGGCGTCATCGCCTTGCGATAGGTCCAGACCAGCTTGCCGTCGTCTTCCAGGCCCGGCAGCGTGCGGGCGCGCGCACCGGTAGCGACGATGATGTGCTTGGCGCCGAAGGTGCCGACCGGGGCCTCGCCCTTGGTCACCGCCACCTGCCCCTTGCCGAGCAGCTTGGCGGAACCCTCGATCACCGCGACCTTGTTCTTCTTCAGCAGATGCTTGACGCCGCCGTTCAGCTGCCCGGCAACCTTGCGCGAACGGGCGACGACCTTGTCCAGGTCGAAGGACGGGTTCTGGATGACCAGACCGTAGTCGGCGGCATGCTTGGCGAGATGCAGCACCTCGGCCGAGCGCAGCAGCGCCTTGGTCGGGATGCAGCCCCAGTTCAGGCAGATGCCGCCCAGGTTTTCACGCTCGATGACCGCGGTGTGCAGGCCAAGCTGCGCGGCGCGGATCGCCGCCACGTAACCGCCCGGCCCGCCGCCGATGACGATGACGTCGTAATTCATATCGGCCAAGGGTGTTCTCCCCATTCAGGAGCGAGGCGCATCCTCGCGGCCGGCGGCAAAGATGCCTTCCTCGACCCGGCACGCCTCGTCGATGATCGTCTGGTACAGGGTGGCCATGAAGTCCGGATCCAGGCCGTACGCCAGCCCCGCGTCGGCCGCCCGTTGTTTTACCGCTTCGACGCGGTCGGGCAGCACGGCCGGCAGGTTCTCCGCCATTTTCACCGCTGCGACGCGGTGGACGACGGACAGGCGCTTGCCCAGCAACGCGACGAGTTCGTCGTCGATGGCGTCGATTTCGGCGCGGAGCGGGGCAAGGCTTTTCGACATGGAACCGGATCCTCAAACCATCAGAGCAGCATCGAGAGCGGATCCTCGAGCAGCTTCTTCACCGCCGCAAGGAATTCCGCACCGACGGCGCCATCGGCGACGCGGTGGTCGAAGGTGCCGGTCAGGCTCATCACGGTGGCGATGGCCAGCGCGCCGTCCTTCACCACCGGGCGCTGCTCGCTGGCGCCGACCGCCAGGATGCAGGCCTGCGGCGGGTTGATGATCGCCTGGAACTGCTTGATCCCCATCATGCCCAGGTTGGAGATGGAGATCGTGCCGCCCTGATACTCTTCCGGCTTTAGCGCGTTGTCGCGCGCCTTCTTGGCCAGCGCCTTCATCTCGTTGGAGATGTCGGCCAGACCCTTGGTCTCCGCCTTCTTGACGATCGGGGTGATCAGCCCGGTCGGGGTGGCCACCGCGACCGAAATGTCGGCGTGGCTGTACTGCAGCATCGCCTCGTCGGTCCAGGCGGCGTTCAGCGCCGGGACCTTCTTCAATGCCAGCGCCACGGCGCGGATGATGAAGTCGTTCACCGACAGCTTGTAGGCGTCGGACCGGCCGTTCAGCTCGGCACGGACCTTCATCAGCGCGTCGATCTCGACATCCACCGTCAGGAAATAGTCGGGGACGGTGCGCTTCACCTCGCCCAGACGCTTGGCGATGGTCTTGCGCATGCCGCTGTTCGGCACGGCGGTGTAGGCCATGCCCAGCTTGTCGGCGAGCGACTTGGCATCCACACCCTCGGCCTTCGCCGGGGCCGGGGCCGGAGCAGCGGCGGGAGCCGGTGCGGCGGCCGGAGCCGAGGCAGCCGCCGGAGCGGCAGCGGCCTTGGCCGGACCGGCGGCCTTGGCGGCCTCCACGTCGGCCTTGACGATGCGGCCGTGCGGGCCGGTGCCCTTGACGGACTTCAGGTCGACGCCGGCCTGTTCGGCGATGCGGCGCGCCAGCGGGCTGGCGAACACGCGCTCGCCGGCGGCAACCGGAGCAGCAGCGGCGGGAGCCGGAGCCGCGGCGGCCGGGGCGGCCGACGGCGCCGGTGCTGCGGCCGGAGCGGCAGCGGCGGGCGCAGGGGCCGGGGCCGGGGCCGGAGAGGAACCGGCCGAGGCCAGCGCGCTCTCGTCCTCGCCCTCTTCCAGCAGGATGGCGATCGGGGTGTTCACCGCGACGCCCTGGCTGCCGGCCGGGATCAGGATCTTGCCGATGCGGCCTTCATCGACCGCTTCGACTTCCATGGTGGCCTTGTCGGTTTCGATCTCGGCGAGCACGTCGCCGGACTTCACCGTGTCGCCTTCCTTCTTCAGCCACTTGGCGAGGTTGCCCTCGGTCATCGTGGGCGAGAGGGCGGGCATCAGAATCTGAACGGTCATCCTATCAGCCCTCCTCTCAACGATAGCAGGCTTGCTTGGCGGCCTTGACGATGTCGGCGACCTGCGGCAGCGCCAGCTTTTCCAGGTTGGCGGCGTAGGGCATCGGCACGTCCAGGCCGGCCACGCGGGCGACCGGGGCGTCGAGATAGTCGAACGCCTGCTCCATCATCAGCGCGCACATTTCCGAACCGATGCCGGCGAAGGGCCAGCCTTCCTCGACGGAGACGAGGCGGTTGGTCTTCTTGACGCTGTTGACGATGGTGGCGGTGTCCAGCGGACGGATCGTGCGCAGGTTGATGACCTCCGCATCGATGCCTTCCTTCGCCAGCTCCTCGGCGGCGGCCAGCGCATGGCCGACCATGATCGAGAAGGCGGTGATCGTCACGTCCTTGCCCTGACGCTCGATCTTGGCCTTGCCGATCGGCAGAACGAATTCCTCGTCCTCCGGAACCTCGAAGCTCTGGCCGTAGAGGATCTCGTTCTCCAGGAAGACGACCGGGTTCGGATCGCGGATCGACGCCTTCAGCAGGCCCTTGGCGTCGGCCGCCGACCAGGGGGCAACCACCTTCAGGCCCGGGCAGTGGGCGTACCACGAGGCATAGCACTGCGAGTGCTGGGCCGCCACGCGGGCGGCGGCGCCGTTCGGGCCACGGAAGACGATCGGGCTGCCCATCTGGCCGCCGGACATGTACAGCGTCTTGGCGGCGGAGTTGATGATGTGGTCGATCGCCTGCATGGCGAAGTTGAAGGTCATGAACTCGACGATCGGCTTCAGCCCCTTGAAGGAGGCGCCGACGCCCAGACCGGCGAAGCCGATCTCGGTGATCGGCGTGTCGATGACGCGACGCTCGCCGAACTCCTGCAGCAGGCCCTGGGTCACCTTGTAGGCGCCCTGATACTGCGCGACCTCCTCGCCCATGACGAAGACCTTCTCGTCACGGCGCATTTCCTCGGCCATCGCGTCGCGCAGGGCTTCGCGGACCGTCTTCTTCACCGTCTTGGCGAAGAACCTGTCCTCGTCCGAATCCGGAGCGGACACCGGGGCGGCCGGCACGGTCGGCGCCGGAGCCTGCACCGCCGAAGGGGCGGCCTTGGTCTCTTCCGAAGCCGGGGCGGCGTTGGCCGGAGCGGCGGCGGCCGGGGCGTTGCCGCCCTTGGACAGCGCGCTCTCGTCCTCGCCCTCTTCCAGCAGGATGGCGATGGGGGTGTTCACCGCGACATTGTCGGTGCCTTCGGGCACCAGGATCTTGCCGACGCGGCCTTCATCGACCGCTTCGACTTCCATGGTGGCCTTGTCGGTTTCGATCTCGGCGAGCACGTCGCCGGACTTCACCGTGTCGCCTTCCTTCTTGACCCATTTCGCCAGCTTGCCCTCGGTCATGGTGGGCGACAGGGCCGGCATCAGCACTTCGATCGGCATTCCTCAACCTCCGGCGGCGCGGGGAACCGGTTGCCTCTCCCCGAAATGGGGGCAACCCGTTCCTCTGGCGCCGCTCCTGCTTATCGTTGACGTCAGGACCAGACGGTGGATCGACGGTCAGCCTTCGACCAGGATGTCGGTCCACAGCTCCGACGGATCGGGCTCGGGGCTCTGCTGCGCGAACTCCGCCGATTCGGTGACGATCGCCTTCACCGCGCGATCGATCTCCTTCAGCTTGTCCTCGTCGGTATGGCCGCCGGCCAGCAGCTTCGACTTCAGCTGGTCGATGGGATCGGACTCCGACCGCATCTTCTCGACCTCCTCCTTCGTCCGGTACTTGGCCGGATCGGACATGGAGTGGCCGCGGTAGCGGTAGGTCTTCATCTCGAGGATGACAGGGCCGTTGCCTTCGCGGATGTAGTTCACCCACTTGTCGGCGGCTTCCTTCACCTCGAGCACGTCCATCCCGTTGACCTGATAGCCGGGGATACCGTAGGCGGCGCCGCGCTGATGCAGTTCGCCGGCCGAGGCGCGCTCCTGCGAGGTGCCCATGGCGTACTTGTTGTTCTCGATGACGAACAGCACCGGCAGCTTCCAGAGCGCCGCCATGTTGAAGCTCTCGTACACCTGGCCCTGGTTGATGGCGCCGTCGCCGCAATAGACCGCGGAGACACCACCGTCATTCAGGTACTTGTGCGAGAAGGCCAGACCGGTGCCGAGCGGAACCTGGCCGCCGACGATGCCGTGGCCGCCGTAGAAGTTCTTCTCGCGGCTGAACATGTGCATCGAGCCGCCCTTGCCCTTGGAGTAGCCCCCAATGCGGCCGGTCAGCTCGGCCATCACGCCCTTGGCTTCCATGCCGCAGGCCAGCATGTGGCCATGGTCACGGTAGCTGGTGATGACGTCGTCGCCCTCTTTCAGGGCCGCCTGCACGCCGACCACGACGGCTTCCTGGCCGATGTAGAGATGGCAGAAGCCGCCGATCAGGCCCATGCCGTACAGCTGGCCCGCCTTCTCTTCGAAGCGGCGGATCAGCAGCATCTCGCGATAGTAATGAAGAAGCTCTTCGGAAGAGACGGCTTGAGCGGGCGCGGTGTCGGTCTGCGCCTTGGTGGAACGGCGTCGGGACGCGGCCATGATTCCTCCCCAGGGTTCAAGCGGCAAAGGTCTTTTTAAACACCCCTTGCCGCCGCGCGTTGCGGGCATGCGAGAGCCCGCACCGGAAGCGAATATGGCGCGCACACTACACGAGCTTCACGGCTCGCGCAAATATCTGTTTTTGCAGCGCTATTTTCGATTAACCGAATTTCGGTTAATCGGCTGATATCCCCTTACTTCTGCTGGCTCGCCCCTTCCGGATCGGCCAGTTTGGGCAGCTTGACGACGACGTCGCGCGGGTTGGCGAAATTCAGCATCAGCCGCGCCCGCTCCTCCAGCATGTCGCGGTCAAGACCGTCGCCGCGCAGCAGCTGGGCGCGCCGTTCCATATCCTCCCGCTCGGTGCGGAGCTGGTTCAGCACGTCCTCCGCCTGGGCGATTTCCCCCTGGATCTGCTTCATCGCCACCAGCCCACGATCGCCATGGATCGCGTAGTAGGCGAAGTAGGCGACCACGCAGGCGCACAGCGCCGGCATGATTGCTTGGCGGATCGCGCTTTTGGCGGCGCGGGCGAGCGTGTCGGTGAGGTCGGCGATCATCGTCATGGTAGGACGATGGAATCACAGCGGCTTTCCACCGGTCAAACGAAAAAGATGGAACAGCCAAGTCGCAAAAGCTTCGTGATCTTTACGCAACCCAGTAATGGGTATTCGTCACGCCCAAGCCACAAGTCGACAGGATGTTCTCGTAAAGTTCTCATTGGTAATCGTGCGTCCGACCGGGCAACGCACCCGCTCATCGGTACAGCCGGTCACCCGGCATAGAACGAAGGTGCATGGAATGAAACCGGCGGTAGCGTGTTTGGACCCACACGGCGCCGCCGGGTCCGACCCCGAGTCCACTGCAGGTTCGCACAGGCGATCCTGCCGATGGCGCCGTCAACTGGCTGAGGAGCGATACCCCATGCACAGCAAGTTTCTGATCGTGGCCCTGCCCGCCCTGCTTCTGGGCCTGGCGGCCTGCGACGACCATAACGCCCAGAATTCCAACGCGGCGAACAAGACCAGCCCGACCACCAGCAGCGGGTCGAGCAGCGAGTCCACCACCGTCCCGCCGCCGTCGACCGGCGTTCCGGTGCAAGGCGGCACGTCGGGCAATTCGATGAACGAAACCACCGCCCCCACCCGCACCGTGCCGGGTGGAGCGACCGCCGGCGGTTCGGCCGGCGGCGGCGCCAGCACCGGCGGCTCCACCACCCCGTCGGGCACCCAATAACGGTTGGGCAGCCAATAAGGCCGGACGTGGTGGACGGTCACACGTCCACCACCCGCCTGCGCCGGTCCGATGCCTCACCGCTGCTGTCAGGCTCGAAGGCGATGCCCTTGACCAGCGCCACCACCGGGCGGCCGGGCGCCAGTTCCAGTTCGCGCACGGCCGCCCGCGTGATGCGCGCGATCAGGAACGACCCGCCGACGGCCAGCCGCACATCGGCCGACGACGGGCCGGACTCCGCCACCTCCGTCACCGTCGCGGTCAGCGCGTTGCGCAGGCTGACGCCGCTCGGCGGCTGCAAGGCAATGATGACGTCGCGGGCATGGATGTGCAGCCGCACCGCCGCGCCGGGCGGGCGGTCGATCTGCGGCACCGTCAGGCGCCCCCCGTCGAAAGCCAGCACTGACAGCCCATCCTCCGGAACATGGCGCTCGACGATCAGGTCCAGCACCGCGCCGGCATCCTGCGCGCCGGTCACCGCCGACAGGTCGAGCCGGCCCATCACCGTACCGACCGGCCCTGCCGCGCGCACCCTGCCCTCCGCGATCAGCACCATCGTGGTGGCGAGCCGCACCACCTCGTCCAGCGCGTGGCTGACCAGGACGATGGGAATGTTCATCTCGTCACGCAGCCGCTCGATATACGGCATGATCTCCGCCTTGCGGGCGGCGTCGAGCGAGGCCATCGGCTCGTCCATCAGCAGCAGGCGCGGCTGTGCCAGCAGGGCTCGGCCGAAGGCGACCCGCTGTTTCTCGCCGCCGGACAGGCCGCGCGGCCGGCGGTCCAGCAGATGGCCCAGCCCCAGCAGTTCCACCACCGGCGCGAAGGCGATGCGCCGCTCCCCGGCGGGCACACGGCGCAGCCCGTATTCCAGGTTGCTGCGCACGGTCATGTGCGGGAACAGCCGCGACTCCTGGAAGACATAGCCGATGCGCCGCTTTTCCACCGGCACGTCGATGCGCCGCGCGCTGTCGAAGAACACGGTGTCGCCGATGCGGATATGCCCGGCATCGGGCCGCCTCAGCCCGGCAATCGCGTTGATGACCGACGTCTTGCCGGAGCCCGAGCGGCCGAACAGCGCCGCCACCCCGCGTTCCTCCGCGGTGAAGGCGATGTCGAGCGTGAAAGCGCCCAGTGTCTGGCGGATGTGCAGGTCCAGCATGGTCAGACCTGCCCGATCAGGCGGCGAACCCGGTTCGCCAGAAACTCCGACAGCATCAGCGCCAGCAGCGCCACGCCGAATGAGATCGCTGCCAGCCGCGCCGCCACCGCGTCGCCGCCCGGTTCCTGCGTCGCGGCATAGATCGCCAGCGGCAGCGTCTGCGTCTGGCCAGGGATGTTGGAGACGAAGGTGATCACCGCGCCGAACTCGCCCATCGCGGCGGCGAAGGCGACGATGGCACCGGACAGCAGGCCCGGCGCCATCAGCGGCAGCAGGATGGTGAAGAAGCGGTCGACCGGCCCGGCGCCCAGCGTGCGCGCCGCCGCCTCCAGCCCGCCGTCGATTGCCTCCACCGACAGGCGGATCGCCCGCACCATCAGCGGAAAGGAGGTCACCGCCACCGCCAGCGATGCCCCTTCCGCCGTGAAGATCAGCTTGATGCCGAAGGTCTGGTAGAGCCAGCCGCCGACCACCCCCTTGGTCCCCATCGTCACCAGCAGGATATAGCCGGTGACCACGGGCGGCAGGACCAGCGGCAGATGGACCAGCCCATCGACCAGCGTCTTGCCCGGAAAGGAATAACGGCCGAGCACCCAGGCGGCGAGCACGGCCACCGGCAATCCCAACGCGATGGCGACGCCCGCGACACGCAGGCTCAGCAGCAACGCGGTGGTTTCCATCGGCGTCAGGAGTTCCATGCGGCAGAGCTTACGGTGCCTTGGGTGCCGGAACGAAGCCGAATTCCTTCCACACCGCCATGCCGTCCGGCGATTTCATGTAGTCGAGGAAGGCCACCGCCGCCGGACTCTTCGACGACGCCGCCAGAGCGGCCGGATAGGTGATCGCCGGATAGCTGTCGGGCGGGAAGGCCGCGGCGATCTCCACCCCCGGATCGATGGCGGCATCGGTGCGATAGACGATGCCCAGCGGCACCTCGCCGCGGCTGACAAGCACCAGAGCGGCGCGTACGCTTTCGGCCCGCGCCAGCTTCGGTTCGACCGCCGTCCATTGCCCCAGCGTCTCCAGCGCAGCCTTGGCGTACTTCCCGACCGGAACGTTCGACGGGTCGCCGGTGGCCAGCCGCCCGTCGCCCAACTGGTCCGCCAGCTTGCCCCCCTTGGACAGATCCGGCTTCAGGGTCGAGCCCTTCGGCACCACCGCCACCAGCTCGTTGCCCAGCAGATTCACCCGGCTGTCGGTCTTGATGAGATCGCGCTTCTGCAGATAGTCCATCCAGTCGAGGTCGGCCGAGATGAAGATGTCGGCCGGTGCGCCATTCTCGATCTGCTTGGCCAGCGCCGACGAAGCGGCGAAAGAGGATGTCACGGTGGCCCCGGTCTTCGCCTTGAACTGCGACGCCAGCTTTTCGACCGCGTTCTTGGTCGAGGCGGCTGCCAGAACCAGCACGTCCTGGGCCATCGCCGCCGGCGCCGCGACCGTCAGGCCGATACCCAGGACAACCGCCGAAACCGCCGCCGTGAATCCGCGGCGCCCGAACTTCCCATTCATACCGACCATCGCCACCTCCTGCCGAATTCGTCACTCCACCTATATTCCAACGGATACAACGCTTCGCGGTTGCGGTAAAGCGTAAACGGTGCAATCCGCACGGCGGAGGCATGGCGGCCATCCACATCATGTCATGACTTGCATTGCGGCCCCGTGATAGGAAGTGCGCAGAATCGGACCAGTTCCATAACCGCTCCCCTCCCGCACCAGGAAAGCCCCATGCGCGCCGTGAAGATTTCCCCCTCGATTCTCTCCGCCGATTTCGCCCGGCTGGGCGAGGAGGTCCGCGCGGTCGACGCCGCCGGCGCCGACTACATCCATATCGACGTGATGGACGGCCATTTCGTGCCGAACCTCACCATCGGGCCGGGCGTGGTGAAGGCGCTGCGTCCGCACTCCGCCAAGGTCTTCGACGTCCACCTGATGATCTCGCCGGTGGATCTGTTCATTCCGGACTTCGCCAAGGCCGGCGCCGACATCATCACCGTCCATCCGGAGGCCGGCCCGCACCTGCACCGCACCATCCAGTTGATCAAGTCGCTGGGCAAGAAGGCCGGCGTCTCGCTGAACCCAGCCACCCCGGTAGACGCGATCCAGCATGTGCTGGAGGACATCGACCTCGTTCTGGTGATGACGGTGAACCCCGGCTTCGGCGGCCAGAGCTTCATCAAGAGCCAGCTTCCGAAGATCCGCGACCTGCGCGCCCGCATCGACGCGCTGGGCAAGCAGATCGACCTGGAGGTGGACGGCGGCATCAACCCGGAGACCGCCCGTCTGGCGATCGAGGCCGGCGCCGACGTGCTGGTCGCGGGCACCGCCACCTTCACCGGCGGTCCGGAACAGTATGCCGCCAACATCCGCGCGCTGCGTTGAACGAACGGCACCCAACAGAATGTCCTGACTAGATCGGATCGCGTAAAATCGGAATCGATTTGGAGCGTCAATCCGATCGCCAAACATAAAGCTACAGCGTCGTGCGTTTCATATTGAACGCACGACGCTGTAAAACGCCAGTGGCCCCGCAACGCCCTCCGGATGGGGAGCGATGCGGGGCCGCTTCGTTTTTCAGGCCGGACTGGTTAAAGACCGGCCGGCAGGCATGGGTCAGCGGGTCCGCGGCGTGTAGGGCGCGCCACCGCTCATGCCGCGCGTGCTGTTGTTGCCTTCGGTCCGCGAACCGGTGCCGGAATAGCTGGAACCGGAATAGCTGGAACCGTCATATCCCGAGCCCGAGTTGTTGTAGCCATAGGTCCCGGTGCTGGACCCGGAATAGCCGCCGGCCGGCATCCGGTTCTCCATCCGCTGCTGTTCGGCCAGCTGGCGTTCGCCGATGCTCTCGCCCAGCACGACGACCTTGCCGCCCTGCGCGGTGTCGGTCAACGGCAGGCCACGGGCCGGCGCGCTCAGCGGCGGCACGCCGGTCGTCGAGCCCATCGTATAGCTGGAGCCGGCCTGCGGCGTCGTCGCGGAACCGGCCACCTGGGCCATCGCGCCGGTGGACAGCAGAACGGCACCCGCGGCGGTGAAAATGAAGGTCTTGTTCATAACGCGTCTCCTAAACAGTCGTTCGTGGCGGCACCGCAGTGCGACGCCTGAAACGTGATGCGGAGAACATGGCGGGCCCCGGAAAGGTTCCCGGACGGGTTTGGGATACCCGAAGGCGAGGCACCCTAAAAGATCACGCATCGGCGAGAACCAAACGCGTCCCTGCCCGTTATTGGGCATGGGAAGACGGTCCCGCAACGGAAGGGAAATCAACCATGGGCATTCTCTGGACGATCATCATCGGCTTTATCGCCGGCATCGTCGCCAAGTTCCTGATGCCGGGTCGCGATCCGGGCGGCTTCATCATCACGACGCTGCTGGGCATCGCCGGCGCTTTCGTCGCCACATATCTGGGTGCCGCCGTCGGCTGGTATCGGCCGGGCGAGGGAGCGGGCTTCATCGGCGCCATCGTCGGCGCGATCATCATCCTGGCCATTTACCGCATGATCGCCGGCCGCCGGACGACGGTCTAACAGCCGGCCCGCCGTACACCCCGGCTTGCCTGAAAGCCTGACAAGACATTGCCGGGTAATACAAGGGGACCACCGGACGGCCGGCGGTCCCTTTTTCATGGGCCGCTATTTTGGGCCTGATCGACGACGTTACGCCAGCGCCACCGGCTGCGGCATGAAGATGGCGCGGGAGATGGCGGCCTGGATGCCGGCGTTGGTGAACGGCTTGCGCACGATCTGCCCAAGATGGCGGGCATCGCCAGCCTGGATGTCGTCGTCGAAGGCGGTGACGAAGATGGTGCGCAGTTCGCGAACGCGTTTCAGCCTCCGCGCGATCTCGATCCCGCTGCCGCCATCGGCCAGCCGGACGTCCAGCAGGGCCAGCGTCGGCTTCTCCGCCTTCATCAGCGCCAGCGCCTCCGGCTCGTTGCCGGCCGTCCCGCAGACGACATGGCCCATTTCGGCGACCAGCGCGCCCAGTTCCATCGCCAGGATGGCGTTGTCCTCCACCACCATCACCCGCTGGACCATGGCGCCGCGCACCCGCGCGCGGGTGGCCTTCAACCTCTCGATCGCCTCACCCGGCCGCAGTTGCAGCACCTTCGCCGCCTGCGGCAGGCTCAGCCCCTCCAGCGCGGTCAGCAGATACAGACGGCGATCGGCCTCGGGCAGTTCGGCAAGGGCGCGTTCGATGGGGTGCGGCGAGGGTAACGGCCGACCGGCCGGTCCGAAATCCTCCGACCGGTCGAACAGCAGGTTCAGCAGCGCATACATCGGCAACAGCGCCCCGTCGCCGCCACGATCCAGACCGAAGCGCGAGGGCGCCATCATCGCCGCCTCGACACAGCGGGTCACCAGCGCATCGCCACGGTCGGTCGTGCCGGTCAGCGCCCGCGCATAGCGGCGCAGCACCGGAACCACTTCGAACAATTCGCATTCGTAAACGAGCATACCCGTGACTCCGCTCCCCAACGGGAGTTGCCGCTCTGGAATCGCGCCTCTCGAACCGTTCACCGGAGAAACGCGCCGACCCTGTCGATTGGTGTCAGCCACAGGCCCGGTATTAGGGATCGCCGTCTGGAGATCGTTCTTCGTCCTGTCCGGATCCTATCATGGCCGGCGTAGCGGTCGAATGGGAAATGGGGGTGCCGGCCGCCAACGGACGATCAGGCGCTTGCGATCAGGGCAGAGCAATCGCAAGGCAGAACAATCATGAAGCGGGCTCCGCTCACTTGGCGTTTTCGCGAAGCTGCCGGCTGCGCCATTGCCAGGGCTTTTCCACCTGCCCGGCCCACAGCCCCATGCGCTTGCTCTGGGCATAGGCCTCACCCTTCTGATAGGCCGGCGACAGGCTGGCATATTGAAAGGCCCAGCCGCGCGATACCATCGCCGCCCCCAGATCGACGCCGCGCACGCGGCATTCGCCCTTCTTCTCGCCGGTGCGGTCCTGTTCGGTGACGGTGCAGGTCACCTCTTCGCCCTTCACCATGTTGGCGAGCACGGCGGTGGCGACCTTGAAACAGTCCAACTCGTGACCGTAGCGGTTCTTGCATTTCTGCCCCGGATCCGGCGCATCGATGCCCATCAGCCGGACGGCCGTGCCGTTGACGGTCAGCAGGTCGCCCTCCACCGCCATGGCGGAGCCCTTGATGGTCTGGTCCGGCGTGTTGGCGATGGGGCCGCGCCCCTTGGCGGCCTGATTGGTCTGGGCCGCGGCCGGTCCAGTCAGGGCCAGCAACGCTGTCAGCAGCAGTCCCCTCCCCAGCATCTGTATCGCCTCAGAACAGGCTCGGCTGGTCATCGCCCGGCTTGTCCTTCGCCTTGGCCGGAGCGGCCTCCTGCGGCGGATCCAGGCAGGAGCAGTCGTCGTTGCGCACGCTGTTCACCTTCGGCCCCACCGGCACCACGTCCAGCCACTCCTCGGGTGCAGAGCGGATCAGCCCCTCCAGCACCGGCAGCGGGGTCGCCGGATCCAGCCAGGCATCCCAATCGGCGGGGTCGAGCACCACCGGCATGCGGTCGTGCAGGAAGGACAGGGCCGCGTTGGTCGCCGTCGTCACCACCGTCGCGGTCTCCAGCGGCGGGTCGAGCGGCGGCGCGCCTTTCGGCCCGCGCCAGCGTTCCCACAATCCGGCCAGCGCGAACAGTCCGCGGTCGCGGCGGCGGATGACGTGGCCTTGCTTGCGTGGCTTGGCCCCCTCGCCCACGCTGGTCCATTCATAGAATCCGTCCAACGGGATCAGGCAGCGGCGCTTGCGGAAGGCATCGCGGAAGGCCGGCTTATCGGCCACCGATTCGCCGCGCGCGTTGATCATCCGCCCGCCGATGGCGGGATTGTCGGCCCAGGGCGGCACCAGTCCCCAGCGGACCATCGACAGATGGCGGCCATCCTCCTCACGGCGGATGACGGGGATGTCCTGCGTCGGGGCGATATTCCACCGCGGCATCAGGTTCGGCCGTTCGGGCACGCCGAACAGGCGCTGGACCTCGCTGACCGGGGTGGTGAGAAGCATGCGTCCACACATGCGCTGAAATATGGCCCTTGTCGGCCCCGTGTACCAGCCGCATTCCCCCTGTCGGTGGGTCCACCCGACAATCCTTGCAGCGGACAACCGTCACCCATGTCGCCCGTCGGGGTTTCCCTGACGCTTAAGCCGGCCTATCTTCGCGGGGCACAACAATCGCATCGAACCGGAAGGCGGGAGTTCACCCATGAAGTTCGGCATCGGACAGGCGGTTCCGCGCACCGAAGACGCCCGGCTGCTGACCGGCGGCGGTCGCTACACCGACGACGTGTCTCTTCCCGGACAGGCCTATGCGGCCTTCGTCCGCTCGCCCCACGCCTTCGCCGCCATCGGCGCCGTCGACACGTCCGAAGCGCTGGCCCAGCTCGGCGTGCTGGCGGTCTACACCATCGCCGATCTCGACGCCGAGAATGTCGGCCTGATCCCCTGTCAGGCGGTGCTGAAGCAGCGCGACGGGTCGAACTATGTCCTCACCCCGCGCCCGGCGCTGGTCCGCGGCTTCGCCCGCCATGTCGGCGATCCGGTCGCCATGGTGGTCGCCGAAACGCTGGAGGCCGCGCGCGAGGCCGCCGAACTGGTGATGGTCGATTACGAGGATCGCGAGTCCGTCACCGGCACGCTGGAGGCTCTGGAGCCCGGCCGGCCGCTGGTGTGGGACGGGGCGCCGAACAACCTCTGCTTCGACTGGGACACCGGCGACGAGGCGGCGGTGGAAGCCGCTCTCGCCGGCGCCCACCGCGTCGTCGAGCTGGAACTGGTCAACAACCGCGTCGTCGCCAACCCGATGGAAGGCCGCGCCTGCGTCGCCGGCGTCGAATCCGGAGCCGACGGCGGCGCCGGCCGGCTGCTGATCTACGTCACCAGCCAGGGCGTGCACGGCCTGCAGAAGCAGTTCGCCAAGATCCTGAACGAACCCGAGCAGCGCATCCGCGTGCTGACCACCGATGTCGGCGGCGGCTTCGGCATGAAGCTGTTCAACTATCCGGAATATGTCGCCTGCCTGTTCGCCGCCCGCCGGCTGAACCGCGCGGTCAAATGGGCCGCCGACCGGATCGAGGGCTTCATCAGCGACGATCACGGCCGCGACCATGTCAGCAAGGCGCGCCTCGCGGTCGACGCCGACGGCCATTTCCTGGGATTGCGGGTCGATACCGTCGCCAATCTCGGCGCCTATCTGTCCAACTACGGGCCCTTCATCCCGACCGATGCCGGGTCGGCGATGCTGGTCGGCTCTTATAAGACTCCGGCCGTCTATGTGCGGGTGAAGGGCGTCTTCACCAACACCCAGCCGGTGGACGCCTATCGCGGCGCCGGCCGGCCGGAAGCGGCCTATCTGCTGGAACGGCTGATCGACCATGCCGGCCGCGTCACCGGCCTCGGCCCGGCGGAGATCCGGCGCCGCAACTTCATCCCGCCGACCGCCATGCCCTACGCCACGCCGATGGGGCAGGTCTACGACACCGGCGAGTTCGTCCAGAATCTGGAAGACGGCCTGATGCTCGCCGACATGGCCGGCCTGCCCGCCCGCAAGGCGGAGGCGAAGGCTCGCGGCAAGCTGCGCGGCGCCGGGCTTTCCACCTACATCGAAGCCTGCTCGGGCGGCGGGCCGGAGCAGGCGACCGTCCAGGTCAACGGCGACGGCAAGGTGGTGCTGATGATCGGCACCCAGACCAACGGCCAGGGCCACGAGACCGCCTACAAGCAGATCCTCGCCGACCGGCTGGGCGTCCCGCCGGAGGATGTCGAGGTGGTGCAGGGCGACACCGACCGCGTCAGCTGGGGCGCCGGCACCGGCGGCTCGCGTTCCGTCCCGGTCGGCGGCTCGGCACTGGCGGAGGGTGCGGCCAAGGTGGTGAAGGCCGCGACCACGGTCGCCGCCGACCTGCTGGAAACCGCCGAGGTCGACGTGGAGTTCGCCGACGGCCGCTTCACCATCGTCGGCACCGACCGCTCGGTGTCGCTGAAGGAGGTGGCCGCCAAGGCGGCGGAGGGCGGCACCGGCGGCATCGCCTTCTCCGAGATGGCGCGCTGGACCCCGCCGGCCAGCACCTTCCCCAACGGCTGCCACATCGCGGAGGTGGAGATCGACCCGGCGACCGGCATCGTCGAGGTGCTGCGCTACAGCGTCGTCGATGATTTCGGCACGGTCATCAACCCGATGCTGGTGATTGGCCAGATCCATGGCGGCGTGGCGCAGGGGCTGGGTCAGGCCCTGCAGGAGCGGGTGGTGTTCGACCCCGACAGCGGGCAGTTGCTGTCCGGCTCGTTCATGGACTACCAGATGCCGCGCGCGGTCGACATGCCGCCGATCGAGGTGAAGCTGAACAGCGTACCCAGCACCACCAACATGCTTGGCATGAAGGGCGCCGGCGAGGCCGGGGCCATCGGCGCGCCGCCGGCCATCATCAACGCGGTGGTCGATGCGCTGTCCGACCTCGGCATCACCCACATCGACATGCCGGCGACGCCGGAATCGGTGTGGGCGGCAATCCGCCACGCTGAAACCCGCATGGCGGCGGAATAGGGGAAAGTCCTAACCGGAAGGTGTGGCACTTGCCACACCTCCGTCGGATGAAATCCATGGCATTGTTCCTTACCTAAAAGGCGAAGTTCTTGTTCCGACGGGGGTAGGGCGATGGCGTTTGGTGACGGTGGGTGCGGCGGTCAATGTGCGGACCGCCTCGATCTGGATTTCACGATGGCTTTCCAGCCCATCGTCGATGTCGCCAATGGCGGCGTCTGGGCGCATGAGGCTCTGGTGCGCGGCACCCAGGGTCAGGGCGCCGGCTGGGTGCTGGGCCAGGTGACCGACGCCACCCGCTATGCCTTCGACCAGTCCTGCCGCGTGAAGGCCATCGAACTGGCCTCGGCCCTGCCGATGAACGGCGCCCGCCTGTCGATCAATTTCCTGCCCAACGCCGTCTACAAGGCGGAGGCCTGCATCCGCACGACGCTCGCCGCCGCCCGCCGCACCGGCTTTCCCACCGACCGCATCATCTTCGAGGTGACGGAGAACGAGCGGGTGGTGGACCACGACCACCTCAAAAGCATCTTCAACGAATACAAGCGCCAGGGCTTCCTGACCGCCATCGACGATTTCGGCTCCGGCTATTCCGGCCTGAACCTGCTGGCCGAATTCCAGCCCGACATCATCAAGCTGGACATGGAGCTGACCCGCAGCATCGACAGCGAGCGTGCCCGGCGCAGCATCGTCAAGGCGATCCTGGCGGTGTGCGAGGATCTCGCCATCACCCCCATCGCCGAGGGCATCGAAACCGTGGACGAGGCGAAGACCCTGCGCGACCTGGGCGTCAGCCTGATGCAGGGCTACCTGTTCGCCAAGCCGGCCTTCGAAGCGGTGGTGACCGACCCGGAAATGACGGGACTGACCGCGCAGGGTCGCACCGGCGCGGTCATGTAGCTCATCCCGCCGCCATAGCTCGCCAGCTTGGCCTCCAGCGCCGGCCCACCATCCGCATAGGGTGCGAAGCCGACGCGGTCCCAGTAGCTCCGCGCGCCCGGCGTCGAGGTCAGCGCCAGCCACCGCCACCCTTCCAGCAGCGCCAGCCCATGGGCATAGCCCAGCACCGCCGCCCCCAGCCCGGTGCCGCGCGCTTCCGGCAGCAGGGCGATGTCGTGCAGATACAGGCAGTCCGCATCCGCCGGCAGGCCCCCCAGCGGCGTGTCGAGCGGCGGCGGCACCCCCAGCCTGCCCGGATGCATGACGCCGTAGCCGATGGCCTCGCCGCGGTATTCCGCCACACGGCAGCCGGCGGGGTAGAGCGCCAGCCTCTCCTCGAACACGCCGCGCTCCTCCGGATAGTCCGGATGAACGATGTCCGCGATGGCCAGGATCCGGTCCAGATCGGCCGCGGTCATAGCACGCCATAGGGCCGATGCGCCGTGGCCGTTCAGCCGCCCGATGTCCGACAATTCCTCGGCCGTCATCCGCCTTCTCCGTTCCACACCCGTTCAAGAGCTTCCGGCCCGCCTTCGGGCAGGATATGCTGACTCTTCATACCATAGGGAGATTACCCCATGCCCGATGCCGCTGTGGCGAGCCTGCTGCCGACGGTCCGCACCATCGCTCACGAGGCCGGTCAGGTCATCCTGCGCTTCTACAACGACGGCATCGACGTCGCCACCAAGGTCGACGGCAGCCCGGTGACGCAGGCCGACCAGGCGGCGGAGGCGGTGATCGTCCCGGCTTTGCACCACCTGCTGCCGGGCGTGCCCGTCGTCGCGGAAGAGGCGATGGCCGCCGGCCACAAGCCCGACATCTCCGGCGGCCGCTTCTGGCTGGTCGATCCGCTCGACGGCACCAAGGAATTCATCTCCCGCAACGGCGAGTTCACGGTGAACATCGCCCTGATCGAGAATGGCGTCCCGGTCCTGGGCGTCGTCTATGCGCCCGCCACCGGCGACATGTACACAGCCGCCGGTCCCGGCACCGCCGTCCATTGCGCGGAAGGTCGCCACGACCACCCGATCGCGGTCCGCACCCCGCCGGCCGACGGGCTGACCGTCGTCGCCAGCCGCTCCCACGGCAGCGGTTCGGTGCTGGACGACTTCCTCGGCAAGTTCTCCGTCAAGGACCGGGTGTCCTGCGGCAGCTCGCTGAAATTCTGCACGGTGGCGAGCGGCAAGGCCGACCTCTATCCCCGCTTCGGGCCGACCAGCGAGTGGGACACCGCCGCCGGCCATGCCGTGCTGATCGGCGCCGGCGGCCGGGTGGAGCAGCCGGACGGCTCGCCCCTGGTCTATGGCAAGGACGACATCCTCAACCCGCACTTCGTCGCCTACGGCTGGAAATGACCTCTTCCGTTTCGTGCCTGGGTGAGGCGGCGACCGCGGTGCTGACCACCGCGGCGCCGCTGGAGAAAGTGCGCCTGACTCGCCTGCACGCCGCAGCCTGGCGCGACGGCCTGCTGTCGCCCGCCGTGCCGGCCCCGCCGCCCGACCGCCCCGCCCGTCCCGACCGGCCGGAGCTGAAGCTGCCGCGCGACATGCCCAAGCGCGGACGCGGCGGCAGCGCCCAGAATCGCATCGCCCTGCTGCATGCGCTGGCCCATATCGAGCTGAACGCCATCGACCTCGCCTGGGACATCGTCGCCCGATTCGCCCCGCTCGGCCTGCCGAAGGGCTTCACCGACGACTGGATCCAGGTGGCCGACGACGAGGCCCGGCATTTCCAGATGCTGGAGACCCGGCTGAACGCTCTCGGCTCCTCCTATGGCGACCTGCCCGCCCATGACGGGCTGTGGCAGGCGGCGACGGAGACCGCCCACGACCTCGCCGCCCGGCTGGCGGTGGTGCCGATGGTTCTGGAGGCGCGCGGCCTGGACGTCACCCCCGACACCGTGCGCCGCCTGCGCGACTTCGGCGATGCCGAGAGCGCCGACCTGCTCCAGACCATTCATGACGAGGAAATCAGCCACGTCGCCGCCGGTCGACGCTGGTTCGTCCATCTCTGCGCCGAGCGTGGGGCAGAGCCGGTCGCTCTCTGGCAAGAGCTGGTCGGCCGCCATTTCCGCGGCGGATTGAAGCGCCCCTTCAACACCGCCAGCCGTCAACTTGCCGGCTTCGGCCCGGAATATTACGAGCCGATCACTCCCGAAATTGACCGCCGGCCGGAAACCCGGTAAGGCGCTGGATACCATGGCCGTATACACCGAAGTCACCGACGAGGATCTCAGCACCTTCGCCGCCCAGTACGATCTGGGCGCGGTGCTGTCGTGCAAGGGCATCGCGGAGGGGGTGGAGAATTCCAACTTCCTGCTGGTGACCGAACGCGGACCCTACATCCTGACGCTCTACGAGAAGCGCACGCGGAAGGAGGATCTGCCCTTCTTCCTCGGCCTGATGGAGCATCTGGCGGAAAAGGGCATCGCCTGCCCGCTGCCGGTGGAGGGGCGCGACGGCGTGGCCCTGCGCGAGCTGTGCGGCCGTCCGGCGGTGATCGTCACCTTCCTGGCCGGCATGTGGCCGCGCCGGATCATGCCGCAGCATTGCGCCCAGCTTGGCGAGGCTTTGGCCCGCCTGCATCTGGCGGTCGGCGATTTCCGCATGGAACGGCCGAACGCGCTGGCCCTGCCCGGCTGGAAGGATCTGTTCGCCAAGTCGGCGCCCCGTGCCGACGAGGTTGCGCCAGGCCTGCGCGCGACGCTGGAGACCGAACTGGCGGCGCTGGAGGCCCACTGGCCGGTCGGCCTGCCGGCCGGCGTCATCCATGCCGACCTGTTCCCGGACAATGTCTTCTTCCGCGGCGACAGCCTGTCCGGCCTGATCGACTTCTATTTCGCCTGCAACGATTTCTTCGTCTACGACGTGGCGATCTGCATCAACGCCTGGTGCTTCGAGATCGACGGGTCGTTCAACGCCACCAAGGCGCGGCTGCTGCTGTCCAACTACCGCAAGGTCCGGCCGCTGTCGCGCGAAGAACTGGACGCCCTGCCCTGGCTCTGCCGCGGCAGCGCCGTGCGCTTCCTGCTGACCCGCCTATACGACTGGCTGAACCATCCGCCGGGCGCCTTCGTGCGGCCGAAGGACCCGCTGGAATATCTGCGCAAGCTGCGCTTCCACCAGTCGGCCCGCGGCCTGGGCGACTATTTCCTCGATGATTCCGACGCAGGCGGGCAATGACCGACGACTCCACCCCGACCGAAGCCGGCGGCAAGACCGTCGACATCTTCACCGACGGCGCCTGCAGCGGCAATCCCGGCCCCGGCGGCTGGGGCGCCATCCTGCGCTATGGCGAGGTGGAAAAGGAGCTGTATGGCGGCGAGCCAGCCACCACCAACAACCGCATGGAACTGATGGCCGCCATCATGGCGCTGGAGGCGTTGAAGAAGCCGGTGACTGTCCGCCTCTTCACCGACAGCGAATACGTGAAGAACGGCATCACCAAGTGGATCCATGGCTGGAAGGCCAAGGGCTGGCTGACCGCCGACAGGAAGCCGGTGAAGAACGTCGACCTGTGGCAGCGCCTGGAAGAGGCGAAGCGGCAGCACGAGATCGAGTTCCACTGGGTCCGCGGTCACGCCGGCCACCCCGAGAACGAACGCGCCGACGAACTGGCGCGCCGTGGCGTGGCCGACGTGCGGGCGCAGGGCTGAGCAGACCATATTCCCTCTCCCCCCCGGGGAGAGGGTTAGGGTGAGGGGGACGCAAAGCGAGGCTCTTCAAGAATCGCGGACCTTGTGCTTTCCCACCAATCCACGCCGTGCATCCCCCTCACCCCGACCCTCTCCCCAGGGGGGAGAGGGAGGCATAACCTCAAACCTTTTCCAGCACCGCTTCGGCCGACGACACCTCGAACTTACCGGGGGCCTCGACGGCGACGTGGGTGACCTTGCCGTCCTCCGCCATCAGGGCGAAACGCTGGCCGCGGGTGCCCAGCCCATAGCCCGAACCGTCCATGGTCAGGCCGAGAGCCGTGGTGAAGGTGGCGTTGCCGTCCGGCAGCATCGTCACCTTGTCGCCGACGCCGCCCTTGTCACCCCAGGCGCGCATCACGAAGGGATCGTTGACGGCGAGGCAGATGATGCTGTCCACGCCCTTGGCCTTCAGCGCGTCGGCCTGCTGGACGAAGCCCGGCAGATGCTTGGCGGAGCAGGTCGGGGTGAAGGCGCCGGGGACGGAGAATAGGACGACCTTCTTGCCCTTGAACAGCTCGTCCGTGGTCACTTCCTGCATGCCGTTGTCGGTCAGCCACTTCAGCGTGACGGACGGAATGGTATCGCCAACCTGGATGCTCATCGTCTCTAACCCTTCCGATTTTCTGGGTTTGACCCGTTTTCCGGGTTCGGCCGGACCCTCGTTGCGGAGCCCGACCCTGCATCCCTTCTATCCCCCGCGGCCGATGGCCGCAAGGCGCGGTTGGTTCAATTCCACGGCCCGACTTACGCCTTCTTCACGAACTCCGACTTCAGGTTCATGGCACCGATGCCGTCGATCTTGCAGGCGATGTTGTGGCCGTCGGCCCCGTCCGTCAGACGGATGTTCTTCACCTTGGTCCCGCCCTTGACCACCAGGGATGATCCCTTGACCTTCAGGTCCTTGATGACCGTGACGCTGTCGCCGTCGCTCAGCATGTTGCCGTTGGCGTCGCGCACGCCCTGCCCCGCATCAGCATCCACCGCGGCGGCGGTCGTATCGGGGTTCCACTCATGGCCGCAGTCGGGGCAGTTCCAAAGGCTGCCGTCGTTATAGGCGTTCTCGGAGTTGCACTGCGGGCAGTTGATCTGATCGTCCATCATCGTCCTCGTGGCGCGGGAAACTCTCCCTGAGCCGCCCTGTTACCGCAGAATAGCCGCAACGGCCATAGGCCTTTTCCCGATCACCCTCAGGACGACTTGGCCCCCGCCTTCCCCGCCGCCTTGCCCAGCGCCTCCAGCACCGCGCCGTCGCTCAACAGTTCCGGCAGGGCGATACCATCCGGCGCGCCGGGACCGTAGACGATGTTGAAGGGGATGCCGTACCGGCCATGGTCGGACAGGAACTTCGCGATCACCGCGTCCGGCCGGGTCCAGTCGGCGCGCATCGCCACCACGCCCTTGTCCTCCAGCCGTTCGGCAACCTCGCCGCGGTTCAGGACAAGCTTTTTATTGGCCTGACAGGTGATGCACCAATCGGCGGTCACGTCGACGAAGACGGTGCGGCCGGCGGCGACATGCTCGCGGATCGTCGATTCGACGAAGGGCTCCCAGCGCGCCTTGCTGTCGCTGATCACCGGAGCCGCACCGGCCGACGGGCCGACCGCCGCCGGCATGGCGAAGGCGGCGACCGCCAGCACCCCGGCCAGTGCCGGGCCGGCGGTTCGCGCCGCTCCGCGGGCGCTCCGCCCCACCCACAGCGCCAGCACCAGCGCCGCCATCAGCAGCCCGACCGTGGCCGCGGCCACCTCGCCGATCTGCGCGGTCAGCACCGACAGCAGCCAGACCGCCGTCAGCATCAGCGCGAAACCCAGCACGGTCTTCAGCGTGGCCATCCAGCGCCCTGGCTTCGGCAGCCAGCCGGCCACCCGGGGCCAAGCCGCCACCGCCAGATAGGGCAGCGCCAGCCCGACACCCAGCGTCGCGAAGATCGCATAGACCTCCACCGGCCCCTTGGACAGCGCGAATCCGACAGCCGTACCGAGGAACGGCGCCGAACAGGGCGTCGCCAGCAGGGTGGCGAACATGCCGGTGGCGAACGGCCCGGCCGGCCCGTCGCCGCCCAGCCGATCGGCCAGCGCACGCGGCAGCGGCACCTCGAACAGCCCCCATAGGTTGGCCGAGAACAGCGTGACAAGCACGACCATGAAGACCAGGAACAGCGGCTGCTGGAACTGGATGCCCCAGCCGACCGCCCCGCCCGCCGCCTTGATGCCGACCAACACCGACGCCATCAGCAGGAAGGAGGTCAGGATGCCGGCCGCGCTGGCTAGGAATCCGGCGCGCACCGCGGCCGGCGCCCGCCCGCCATGCTTGACCACCGACATCAGCTTCAGCGACAGCACCGGCAACACGCAGGGCATCAGGTTCAGGATCAGCCCGCCCAGCAGCGCCACCCCCAGCATGGCCGTCAGACCCACGCTGCCGGGTGTCGGCACGGCAGAACCGGCTGATGCCGTCACCGGCGCCTCGACCGCCTTGTCGCCGTCGACCAGGGTCAACGTCATCGCGCGCCCGGCCAGATCCAGCCCCTGCTGCGGATCGGTCACCGTCATTGTCAGGCGGACATGGCGGTCATTGTCGGAAAAGACCGTCCTGGGGGCGGAAAAGGTCAGGGCCGGATCGGTCTCGACGAACAGGTCGGGGGTGACGAAGCCATCGGCGGCGGTCGCCTCGACTTCCAGCACCGCCCCCTTGCCCCGCACGGACTCGATGCGCAGCAGCCCGTTCGGCCCCTTCGGCACCAGCGCCTGCGCGCGCGCCACGTCGTTGGCGACCTCGCTGGGGTTCGCCGGCCCGGCCGGCAGCGCAAGCGCGAGGTCCAGCGTCTGCGGCACGCAGATCTCCGAACAGACCAGCAGTTCGGCGGTCAGCGCCAGTTCGACCGGCTTGCCGGGCGCGGTCGGCACACCTTGGATCGGGAACAGGACGGCGGTATCGTACCCCGCCGTCTCGAACCCCAGGACGGAGAAACGGTGCGGCGCCGGATAGGACAACGTCGCCTCGCCGAGGTTGCCCGAACGACTCCAGTCCAGGCGCGGGGCGAATCCGGCATCGCCGGGGGAGCGCCAATAGGTCTTCCACCCCGGCTCCAGCCGCAACTCCAGCCCCAGCGGCAGCGCCGTCAGGTCGCCGGTGCCGCGCACCGCGGACACCAGCCGCGCCTCCACCGGCCCGGCCTTGGTCCAGGCGCCGATCCCTTCCTGCGCCACATTGGCTTGGGCGAAAGCAGGTACGGCGCCGCCGGCCAGCACGGCCAGAAGCAGCAGGAGGGCGAGGGCATGTCTTTTCATCGCGCGCACTGTTCTCTTCCCTTGAAGGGGCGCATCGGCGTCCCCGACACCCTATATGATAGCCCATATAATGGTGACAAAGCTCGGCCGGTGCTGTCACACTCCGGTGAAAGCGTCGCCAGAGCGCCAACCACAACCGACCGTAGGGACGGGCGCGGTTTTCCGCACCGAACCGACGACAAGGATAATCGCCCATGCCGCGCCTGACCAAGTCTCCGGACTCCAAGACCACGGAATCGCTGACCGGCCAGCTGCTGATCGCCATGCCCGGAATGGAGGACCCGCGTTTCCAGCGCACGGTCATCTATGTCTGCGCCCACAATGAAGACGGCGCAATGGGTCTGGTGGTGAACCGGCTGTTCGGGTCGATCACGTTCGAGGATCTGCTGGAACAGCTCGACATGGACATCCCGCAGCCGACCCACAACCTGCCGGTGCATTACGGCGGTCCGGTCGAGTCGGGCCGCGGCTTTGTCCTGCACTCCACCGATTATGTCCGCGACGGCACGCTTGTGGTGAACGACGACGTTGCCCTGACCGCCACCATCGACATCCTGCGCGCCATCTCCGAAGACCGCGGCCCGCGCCGCAACCTGCTGCTGCTCGGTTATGCCGGCTGGGGTCCGGGGCAACTGGACGCCGAATTCCAGGCCAATGGCTGGCTGAACGTGCCCTGCGACGAAAAGCTGCTGTTCGACACCGACCTGGACGCCAAATGGGAACGCGCCATCGGCAAACTGGGCGTCAGCGTCTCCATGCTGTCGGGCGAGGCCGGGCACGCCTGAGCGCGCCCACGCCTGCCTGACAGTTTACTCCGCCCACCGGGCCGCTGCCGCGTCGTCGCTCTCCTTGGCCTCGACCCAGCGTTCGCCCTCCGGCGTGGCTTCCAGCTTCCAGAACGGCGCCTTGGTCTTCAGCCAGTCCATCAGGAAGCGGCAGGATTCGAAGGCTGCGTCGCGGTGGGCCGACGCGGTGACGACCATCACGATGCGGTCGCCCGGCTCCAGCCGGCCGTAACGGTGGATCACCAGCACATCGTCCAGCGGCCAGCGGCGGCGCGCCTCCTCCTCGATGGCTTCCAGCTGACGCTCGGTCATGCCGGGATAATGCTCCAGCGTCATGGCGCTGACGGCAGCGCCGCCGGCGATGTCGCGCACCAGCCCGATGAACATCGCCACCCCGCCGATGCTGGTTCGGCCGGCGGTGAAGGCGGCATATTCAGCACCGACGTCGAAATCCTCGGCCTGGACGCGGATCGCCATGCCGTCAGCCCCCCGTCACCGGCGGGAACAGCGCAATCTCATCCGTCGCGGAGATCGGGTGGTCGTAGGGCACATGCTCCTGGTTCACCGCCACCTTGACCACCTTGCTGTTGGCCAGCGCCTCGGCATGGCGGGGGCTGCGGGTCTTCAGCCACTCGACCAGAGCACCGGCCGTGTTGACCTCAGCCGGCAACTCCACCGTCTCGGTCGGCACGCCGATCTTGCTGCGCAGCCAGGCGAAATAGAGAATCTTCATCACGCGACCTCTACAGGAATTCTTTGAAAGGCAGGAAATCGACGGTCATGCCGGGCTCGACCCCGGCCAGATCCTCCGGCAACTCGATCAGGCCCTCGGACTCCACCAACGACGACAGCACACCGGCCCCGTCGCGAGGGTATTTGGATGCCTCCAGCATGCCATCCTCGCCGCGGGCCAGCGACCCGCGCAGGAACTCGCGCCGCCCCGGCTTCTTCTTGTGGGCGAAGGACGCGCGCACCGGAATCGCCCGCGGCGTCTCGTCCGCCGCCCCCATCAGCCGCAGCAGGATCGGCCGGGCAATGCGCAGGAAGGTCACCACCACCGCCACCGGATTGCCCGGCAGCCCGACGAACACCGCGTCGCGCACACGGCCCAGCGCCACCGGCCGGCCCGGCTTGATCGCCAGCCGCCAGAAATCCAGCCGCCCGTTCGCCTCGACCGCCGGCTTGACGTGATCCTCCTCCCCGGTGGACATGCCGCCGGAGGTGATCAGCGCGTCATGGCTCATCGCGGCATCAGCCAGCGCATCGCGGATGGCCTCGAACCGGTCTGGCAGGATGCCGAGGTCGGTGACGGCGCAGCCCAGCCGGGTCAGCAGCGCGATCAGGGCGAAGCGGTTGGCGTCATAGACGGCGCCGGGCTCCAGCGCCTGCCCCGGCTGCCGCAACTCGTCGCCGGTGGAGAACACCGCAACGCGCAGCCGACATCGCACCTGCAACACCGCATGCCCCAGCGACGCGGCAAGCGCGATGTCCTCCGGCCGCAGGCGCCGCCCGGCGGCCAGCACCACCGATCCCTCGCGTACATCCTCGCCCGCCAGCCGGCGGTTCACGCCGCGGCGGATGCCCGCCGGCAGGGTGACGGTGGCTCCGTCGCTGTGGCAATCCTCCTGCATGAACACCGTGTCCATGCCCGCCGGCATCGGCGCGCCGGTGAAGATGCGCACCGCCTCCCCGCGCACGGCCGGCCGGCCGAGCCACTGCCCGGCGGCGACCCGCGCCGTCACCGGCAGCACGGTCGGCCCATCGGCGGCGAGATCGTCGAAGAACACGGCATAGCCGTCCACCGCGGCATTGTCGTGCGGCGGCACGTTGAAGGGCGCCACCAGATCGGCGGCGAGCACCCGGCCGAGCGCATCCGCCAGCGGCACGCTCTCCGTCGCCGTCACCGGCCCGACCCGCCCGGCCAGCAGCGCCAGCGCCGGCTCCACCGCCATCATCGGCCCGCCGAAGGCGAAGCAATCATTGTCCAGTTGCACCATGGCCGCCACTCTAGTCCGTCGCGGCGTCCGCTGCGAAGAGGGAAAAGGCGCGATTTCCGGGACGTGGCACTCAGCCGCCGAACAGGCCGGGGATCTCCTCAACCCGCGTCAGCAGCCGGTCCGGCCGCCGCGCCGCCAGCGCATCCCCGCGCGCATAGCCCCAGGCGACGGCGGCGCAACCCATGCCCAGCTTCCGCGCGGCGTCGATATCGCGCACCTCGTCGCCGATGCCGATAGCAAGCTCCGCCGGAACGCCGGCCGTGCGCAGCACCCTGCGGAACTTCGCCGCCTTGCCGAACAGCGAGGCGCCGCAGCCGTAATGGGCCACCCGCCCGGCCGCCTCCGGCCCCAGGATATTGCGGATGTTCTCCACCGAGTTCGAACTGACGATGGCGACGGTCACGCCAAGGTCGTTCAATGCCAGCAGCATCTCATGCACGCCGTCGAACAGACGGATGCCGTCGATGTCGCGCGCCATCAGCCGCCGCATGTGGTTGGCGATGAAGGGCAGCTTCCAGTTCGGCACCCGCAGGTGCCGCATGATCTGCCGCGCGTCATAGCCGCGCAGCCGCTCCACCTCGTCCGCCTGCACGCGGTTGAAGCCATAGCGGTCGGCGACGCCGTTCAGAACACCGATGAACCAGGGAAAGGAGTCGGCCAGCGTGCCGTCGAAATCGAAGACGGCGAGCCGATAACCGTTGCGATCGAGTGCCGGCTGCATACGGGAAGGTGCGGTGACCATGTCGTCTCTTGGTAGGTCGAAAGGGCGAAGGCGGGGCCTCACCCCAACCCGCAGCGCTCCACCACGAATGCCGCAACCGCCTCGACATCGTTCAGGTCCAGCACCGGCACCGGGCAGCCCGGAACCGCGCCGTCGCTGGCGACCGCGACGATGGTGGGATCGTCGGGCGCGATCAGCGCCTTGTCCACCTCGGCCCGCCAGACCTCGATCTTCTCGTGTCGGTCGCGCTTGAAGCCCTCGATCAGCAGCAGGTCGACCGGCGAAACCTTGCCGATCAGCTGGTCCAGCGTCAGCTCCGGCTCGCCGTCGCGCAGTTCGTGCATCAAGGCCCAGCGGCGGGGAGAGCTGACCAGCACCTCCGTGGCGCCGGCCAGGCGATGGTTGTGGCTATCCTTGCCGGGATGGTCGATGTCGAAGCCCTTGTGGGCATGCTTGACCGTCGACACGCGCAACCCCCGCGCCGTCAGCGCCGGGATCAGCCGCACCATCAGCGAGGTCTTGCCGCTGCCGCTCCAGCCGGTCAGTCCAAAAATCTTCATGGGCCGAAAATCTTCATGTCCGAAACTCTCAACCGGCGCTGCGGGCCGAACGGGCGGTGCCGGGCTTCGCCGGCTGCTCAGCCATCATGTGGGTCAGCCCGGCGCGCATGTAATCCCACCCGGTGTAAAAGGTCAGCGCCGCGGCGATCCACAGCCCGACCGTACCGATGAAGGTCACCGGCAGTTCCGCCGGACCATAATCGCCGACGATCAGGAAACCCAGCGCGATCATCTGGATCGTCGTCTTCCATTTCGCCAGCCAGGTCACCGGCACACCGACATTCAGCCCGGCCAGATACTCGCGCAGGCCCGACACCAGCACCTCGCGCAGCAGGATCACCACCGCCGGCAGGATCGACAGGCCGGTCAGCCGGTGGAACCCCACCAGCATGATCAGCGTCGCCGCCACCAGCAGCTTGTCGGCGATGGGGTCCAGGAACTTGCCGATCACGCTTTCCTGCGCCCAGGCGCGCGCCAGATAGCCGTCGAACCAGTCGGTGATGCAGGCGGCGGCATAGAGCGAGCACGCGGTATAGGACGCCCAGGCTTCCGGCACATAGAACAGCCCGACCACCACCGGGATCACCGCGATGCGCGACAGGGTCAGCAGGTTGGGCAGGCTGGTCAGCATGACGGAAAACTCGAACCGCTGGAGGATGTCGCCGCACGGCGCCCGTGAGAGCGCCGGCTGGTTTGTTGTGCCCGCATTCTAACCATCGGGATGGAAGTGATCGTATATCTTTTTCGCAACAGTGCGATTGATCCCTTCCACCGCCTCCAAATCGGCCAGCCCGGCGCGCGCCACCGCCGCCCCGCTGCCGAAGTGATGCAGCAGGGCCTTCTTGCGGGCGGGACCGATGCCGGCGATCTCGTCGATCGGCGATTTGCCGATGGCCTTGGTCCGCTTGGCCCGGTGGGTGCCGATGGCGAAGCGGTGGGCCTCGTCGCGCAGCCGCTGCAGGAAATACAGCACCGGGTCGCGCGGCTCCATCTGGAAAGGCGGGCGATTCTCCATGAAGAAATGCTCGCGCCCGGCGTCGCGGTCCGGCCCCTTGGCGATGCCGACCAGCGTCACGTCGTCGATGCCCAGCTCCGCGAAGACCTCCAGCGCCACGTTCAGCTGGCCCAGACCGCCGTCGATCAGCACCAGATCGGGCCACGTCCCCAGGCTGCGCTCCGGGTCCTCCTTCATCGCCCGGCCGAATCGGCGGGTCAGCACCTCGCGCATCATGGCGAAGTCGTCGCCGGCCGCCCCCTGCTCGCGGATGTTGAACTTGCGATAGGCGTTCTTGATGAAGCCCTCCGGCCCGGCGACGATCATCGCGCCGATGGCGTGCGCCCCCTGGATGTGGGAGTTGTCGTAGACCTCGACCCGTTCCGGCGGCCCGTCCATGCCGAAGGCGGCGGCCACCCCCTCCAGCAGACGCGCCTGACTGGAGCTTTCGGCCAGCCGGCGGCCGTGCGCCTCGCGCGCGTTGGTCAGCGCATGCTCGACGATCCGCCGCTTCTCGCCGCGCTTGGGCTCCGCCAGTTCCACCCTGTTCCCGGCGCGCACCGCCAGCGCCTCGCTCAACAGCTCCAGTTCCGGCAGGGCGTGGCTGACCAGCACCAGCGGCGGAGCCGCCTTGTTCTCGTAGAACTGGGCGATGAAGGCGGCCAGCACCTCTTCCGTCTCCGCCGACTTGTCGTGGCTGGGGAAATAGGCGCGGTTGCCATAGTTGCGGCCGCCGCGGAAGAAGAAGACCTGGATGCAGGTCACCCCGCCCTCGGCATAGGCGGCGATGACGTCGGCATCCTCCACCACCCCCTCGACATTGATGTCCTGGTGGGCCTGGATCGCGGTCAGCGCGCGGATACGGTCGCGGTAGCGCGCCGCCGTCTCGAAATCCATGGCGTCGGAGGCTGCCATCATCCGGTCGGCGAATTCCGTCTGGATGTCGCGGCTCTTGCCCGACAGGAAGGCGCGGGCCTGACCGACCTGCGCCTGATATTCCGCCGGGCTGACGCGGCCGACGCAGGGCGCGGTACAGCGCTTGATCTGGTATTGCAGGCAGGGCCGCGTGCGCGCCGAGAACACCGTGTCGGCGCAGTTGCGCAGCAGGAAGGCGCGCTGCAGCGCCGTGATCGTCCGGTTGACCGCCCCGGCCGAGGCGAAGGGTCCGAAGTAATCGGCGTCGCGCCCGCGCGCGCCACGGTGCTTGGTCAGCTGCGGATAGTCGTGGTCCTTGGTGATCATGATGTGCGGAAAGGTCTTGTCGTCCCGCAACAGCACGTTGTACCGCGGCATCAGCTTCTTGATCAGGTTCGATTCGAGAAGCAGCGCCTCCACCTCGGTGTGGGTGTTGACGAACTCCATCGTCTCGGTCTCCGCGACCATGCGCTGGAGCCTGACCGGCAGCTTTCCCACCTGGGTGTAGTTGGTCACCCGGCGCTTCAGGTTGCGCGCCTTGCCGACATACAGGACCGCCCCGTCGCCCGCCAGCATGCGGTAGACGCCCGGCGTCTGCGGCAGGGTCTTCAGATGCTCACGAATGATCTCGACGCCCCGGTCGATGTCGGCCGGCCGCCGCTTCGGACGCGCGGCAACCCCCTCGCCGCCCGCGGCATCGGCGTCGGAAGAGGAAACCAAGGGCTCTGAGGAATGCGTTTCGGACATGACCAGAATGTCGTCGAGTGGCCGTCGCGGGTCAACCGTTGGGCGCGCGAAGGACGCATGTGGAACGACTCACCCCTCCTGAAGAATATCCACGAAACCTGTGGATAAGTTTGTCGATAACGGAGGGGGTAGCCCGTCGGGAGCTAGGCGCCACAAGGGGTCGCATGCTTCCGCCTATTTTTTAGGCATTTTTGTTAAGTCATTGATTTCCTTAGGTCAGGCCTAAGTCAAGGCCGGGAATTGACGCGCCGACACAAAATTGTCGCGGGCGCCCAGGCGCCTCTTGCGCGGGGTGGGACACCTGTGTAAAACGCGCGGTCCTTTTCGCCGCACCGCACTTGCCCCACCGGCCGCAAGCCTCCGGCCGGGCGCGCCCATCGCTGTTCAAGGATTGTAATCCGACGCTATTCGTTGGGCACGAAGCCATGCGCCGGCTGCGCCCATCCCAGATGCTCCCCACCATCCAGCGCGATCATCTGGCCGGTCATCGCCGGGGCGGCGATCAGGAAGCGGATGGCGGCGCAGACCTCCTCCGGCGTGGTGCCGCGATGCAGCGGGGTCGAGTCCCACTGGGCGGCGAACTCCTCCTCCGTCTGGCGGTCGTTGCGCAGGGTGGGGCCGGGCCCGATGCCGTTGACGCGGATGCGCGGGGCCAGCGCCAGCGCCATCGTGCGGGTCAGCGCCCACAGCCCCATCTTCGACAGGGTATAGGACACGAAGTGCGGCGTCGGATTCCACACGCGCTGATCGATGATGTTGACGATCAGCCCGCGCTCGCCCTCCGGCAACCGCGACGCGAAATCCTGCGACAGCACGAAGGGAGCCCGCAGGTTCGCCTCCATATGCGCATCCCACGATTCGCGGGTGACGTCGGCCATCTCGTCGCGTTCGAAGCGGGAGGCGTTGTTGACCAGCAGGGTCAGCGGGCCGAGCCGCTCCGTCACCGCCGGCACCAGCGTCTTCACCTCCGCCTCGCGGTCCAGATCGGCGGCAAAGGCCATGGCACGGCCGCCCGCCCGCTCGATCTCGGCGACGACGGCATCGGCCTCCCCGCGGGAGCTTCGGTAATGGACGGCGACGTCCCACCCCTGCCCCGCAAGATCGAGCGCGATGGCCCGCCCGATGCGCTTGCCGGCCCCGGTTACCAGAGCCGTTTTCCTCTTGATCTCGACCATGGCGCCATAGGTACCTTGCCACCGCCGCGGGTCAAGGGGTGAGACAGCCATAGGCCCGGCCGATGGCGAAGTTGGTGGAAGGGGTAAGCCGGCGATGTTGCGCGAAGCCTTCGAATATCTGACCACGCCCTGCCCGCCGCTGGCCCGCCGTTTCGGCTATCTGTCGGAAATGGTGGCCCTGGGAGCCCGCTACCGCCGGCAGAAGCGGGCCTGGGCGCCGCATATCGCCGCCTGTCACCGCTTCATCGATCAGGCGATGCAGCGGGTGGAACCGGGCGGGCGGGCACTGGTCGCCGGCTCGGGGCTGCTGATCGAAATCCCGCTGGAGACGCTGACCGCGCGCTTCGACGAGGTGGTCCTGGCGGATGTGCTGCACAGCCGCGCCGTTCGCCGCCGTGCGGCGGCCCTGCCCAATGTCCGTCTTGTCGAACTGGACGTCAGCGGCGCCCTGGCGCCGCTTGCCGCCGCCCTGGATACGGGCGGCCCGCTGCCCACCGATTTCGAACCGCCGATTCCCGATGGCGGCCCCTTCCGCTTCGCCGTCTCCTGCAACCTGCTGTCCCAACTGCCGCTGCTGCCGCTGGAGGCGGTGGAACGCCGTGCCCCGGCGACCACGGAGGCGGAACGGTTGGCCTTCGCCCTGCGCATGGTCCATGGCCATCTGTGCTGGCTGTCCGCCATCGCCGAACGCGCGGCGCTGTTCACCGACATCGACGCCTCCTGGATGCATGGCGGCACCGTGACGGAGGTGGAGGATTCGACCTGGGGACTGGCCCTTCCCGCCCCCGACATGTCCTGGCTGTGGGACATCGCCCCGGCGCCGGAACAGGACCGGCGGCAGGACCTGCGCCACAGCGTCGGCGGCTGGTTCGATGTGCGGACGGTGACGAGTGTCCTTCCGCCCTGTTGAGGGAACCGAGACCTCGACACAGCAGACGGGAGAGCGCCCATGGCCGCCAATGACCGCAACCGCAGCAGCGATGACCGCCGGGCGGATGACCGGCCCCAGGAAAGCAGGTCCAGGGACGACCGCAACATCGGCAACGCCACCGGGCCCAGCGACAGCGGCGGCATCGACGAGCGCGAGATCCCGCTGGACATCCCCCGGACGGTCGAGCACCCCGACGTGGACGAGCGGATCGAAGGCTTCCAGCGCATCATCGGTCCCGGCGCCGGTGGTCCCATCGACCAGCCCGACGAGGATTTCGGCATTCCCGGCAGCGAGGAGGCCGGCGGCCTCGGCACCGGTCCGCTGCCGCCGCGCCAGCCCGACCATCCGCAAGGACAGACCACCAGGGGAACCGAGCGGGGATCGTCGGACCGTATAGTTTCCGACCGCAATGTCGCGGTCGACGGGGCGCGGGACCGCAAGTAATCGGTACGACGAACTATTGTCGGAGAGGCCGCGGACCATGGCCTTCGACAATAGTTCGTACCTCCGTTGATTGACTAAGCTGATACGGAAAAGGTCGGGCGGCATTGCGCGGACTGCGCTTCTTGGGACAGCGGCTCTGCCCTATCTTGGGTCTCACAAGGCGAACGAAAGCCTCATACGAACCCAAGGGAGTGGACGTCTCTCACCTCACGTGGAGATTCCCAAAGTCATGAACAGCAATTTCAACGAAGTCCGCGACCCCCGCACCTACGACGAAATCATCCTGGCCGCCCGTCAGATGCGCGCGGACCACCTGCGCGACCTGTTCGGCAGGCTGCGTGCCAACCTGTTCGGCGCCCGCGCCGGCCACGGCACCGCGCTGCCGAGCGCGCACTGACGACAGCCGGGCCTCCGCCAACCGGCGGGGATCCAGCCGGATGGAGAAACGGCCCGGATAGAGAAACGGCACCGTGCATTGCTGCGCGGTGCCGTTTTCGCATTCAGGATCTCTCCAACCGCCTACCCGCGCTCCGACCCCGGTGCGCCGGTGCTCCACAGCAGCCCCAGCACCAGACCCTTGCAGCGCGGCAGCAGGATCAGCGTCAGCAGCAGGGTCAGCGCCGGCCAGATCGCCAAATGCACCCAGGTCGGCGGTTCATAGGTCTGTTCGACCAGCAGCAGGGCGGGGATGACGATATGGCCGACGATCAGGATGGTCATCCAGGGCGGCGCATCGTCGGCGCGCAGATGGCCATATTCCTCGCCGCAGGCCGAACAGTGATCCACCGGCTTCAGGAAGTTCCGCAGCAGCCGGCCGCGCCCGCAATTGGGACAGCAGCCGATCAGGCCGCGGAAGGACGCGAGAAACTTCGACGGAGCCGCTTCGGTTCCTGCGATCATGGTCACTCCTTCCGTGTTGCGGACAATATAGCCTCTTGCCCGGCAAACCACATCCCCGATTGCGGGCAGGTCGGTCATGCGGAGTCGGACTCGCGGCGACCGGCCGGATTTTCGGGCTGTCCTTATCCCGTCTGCCTCCCCGTGCTATGAAGAGGGCGCCTGGTTGCAACCGCGGAGGGGACAAGATGGATCGAACGGCGGATGGAACAGTGGAACATCTCCCGGAATCCGTTTCATAGCGTTTCAAATGTTCCACTCCTGCCTCCCCGGCCCTGCTGCCGAGTTGACGGCGGCGACCGCGCGGTCTAGGGGAAGACCTTTGCGTTCCGGAGACCCAGCCATGCCCGTCACCCGCCTGTTGTGCGCCGCCGCGGCCCTTGCCGCCTTCGTCGGTCCGTTCGCCGCCCCGGTTTCGGCGATGGCGCAGACCAAGACCGTCGCCATCACCGCCATCGTCCAGCACCCGGCGCTCGACGCGACGCGCGACGGCGTGGTGGAGGCGTTGAAGGACGCCGGCTATGTCCAGGGCCAGAACCTGAAGGTCGAATACCAGAGCGCGCAGGGCAACCCGGCCACCGCCGCCCAGATCGCCCGCCAGTTCGCCGGCTCCCGTCCCGACGTGATTGTTCCGATCTCCACCCCGTCGGCCCAGGCGGTGGCGGCTTCGACCCGCGACATTCCGGTGGTGTTCACCGCCGTGACCGATCCGGTGTCGGCCCAGTTGGTGAAGTCGATGGACAAGCCCGGCGCCAACATCACCGGCCTGTCCGACATGGCCCCGGTGGGCGAGCATGTCGCCCTGATCCGCGAGATCCTGCCCCAGGCCAAGCGCATCGGCGTGCTCTACAATCCGGGTGAGCCGAATTCCATCGTGCTGGTCAAGGCGCTGAAGGACGAGGCCGCCAAGGCAGGCCTGACCGTGGTCGAGGCCTCCGTGCCGAAGTCGTCGGATGCCCAGCAGGCGGTGCGCAGCCTCGTCGGCAAGGCCGATGCCGTCTACATCCCGCTCGACAACACCGTCGTCTCGGCGCTGGAAAGCGTGATCTCCGTCGGCCAGCAGGCCAAGCTGCCGATCTTCTCCGCCGACACCGACAGCGTCGCCCGCGGCACCGTCGCCTCGATCGGCTTCAACTATTTCCAGGTCGGCAAGCAGACCGGCGCCATCGTCGCCCGCGTCCTGAAGGGCGAGAAGCCCGGCGACATCCCGGTGTCGCTCGCCAAGGGCACCGACCTGTTCGTCAACCCGAAGTCCGCCGCCGCCATGGGCGTCACCCTGCCCGACGCGGTCATGAAGCGCGCGACGAAGGTGGTCGGGCAGTAAGGCGCCTGCCTTCGATTGCCTGCATCAAAGCAAAAGCACCGCAATGACCGAAATCGCCCTTTTCGGCGCCATCGAGATCGGCCTCGTCTATGCGCTGGTCGCCATCGGCGTCTATCTGTCCTTCCGCATCCTGGACTTCCCCGACCTGACGGTGGACGGAAGCTTTCCGCTGGGGGCGGCCGTCTGCGCGGTGCTCTTGATCGCCGGAGTCAATCCCTGGCTCGCCAGCATCGCCGCCGCCCTCGCGGGTGCTGCGGCCGGCCTGGTGACGGCGACGCTGAACGTGCGCTTCAAGATCCTGCACCTGCTCGCCAGCATCCTGACCATGATCGCCCTGTTCTCCGTCAACCTGCGGGTCATGGGGCGACCGAACGTGGCATTGCTGATGCAGGACACGGTGCTGACGCCCTTCTACGGGCTCGGGATCCCCGATCACATCGTCCGCCCGCTGGTGGTCGGCGTCATCGTCGCCGTCGTCGTGCTGCTGCTCGCCCGCTTCCTGTCCAGCGAGTTCGGACTGGCGATGCGGGCGACCGGCGTAAACGCGCGGATGGCGCGGGCGCAGGGCGTCGACACCGACGCCCATGTCTATGCCGGCATCGCCCTGTCCAACGCCCTGACCGGTCTGGCCGGCGCCCTGTTCGCCCAGACCAACGGCTTCGCCGACGTGACCACCGGCATCGGCACCATCGTGGTCGGGCTGGCCGCCGTGATCGTCGGCGAGACGGTGCTGCCCTCCCGCGCCCTGGCTCTGGCTCTGGTCGGCTGCGTCGCCGGTTCGATCCTCTACCGCCTTGCCGTGCAGCTGGCGCTGTCGGCGGACGCCATCGGCCTGCAGGCCTCCGACCTCAATCTGGTGACCGCTGTTCTGGTCGCCGTCGCCCTGATCCTGCCGCGCCTGAAGGCCAAGGCCTCCCGTAGCGTCTCCCGCAGCCCGAGTGCCGCAAAATGATCGTCGTCGAGGACATCCACGTCACCTTCGGCCGCGGCACGCCGCTGGAAAAGCACGCGCTGCGCGGCGTCGACCTCACCATTCCCGAAGGCGAGTTCGTCACCGTCATCGGCTCCAACGGCGCCGGAAAGTCGACCTTCCTCGGCTCTCTGGCCGGCGACGTGCTGGCGGAGCAGGGACGCATCTCCATCGACGGCACCGACGTCACCCGCTGGGACACGCCGCGCCGGGCCGGGCTGGTCGCCCGCGTCTTCCAGGACCCGATGGCCGGCAGCTGCGCCGCCCTGACCATCGAGGAGAACATGGCGCTGGCCGCCGCACGCGGTCGCCGCCGCGGCCTTGGGCTGGCGCTGGGCAGCGACCGCCGCAGGAACTTCCGCGACCGCATCGCCGCGCTGGGGCTGGGGCTGGAGAACCGGCTGCATGACCGCATGGGCCTGCTGTCCGGCGGGCAACGTCAGGCGGTCAGCCTGCTGATGGCGACGCTGGCCGGGTCCAAGATCCTGCTGCTGGACGAGCACACCGCCGCGCTCGACCCCGCCACTGCCGATTTCGTGCTGGACCTGACCCGGCGCATCGTCCGCGACAATCGCCTGACCACGCTGATGGTCACCCATTCGATGCGGCAGGCGCTGGACTATGGCGACCGCACGCTGATGCTGCACGAGGGCCGCGTCGTGCTCGACGTGGCGGGGGAGGAGCGCGCCGGGCTGGACGTGCCGCACCTGCTGGCCTTGTTCGCCAAGCAGCGCGGTGGGGTGGAGATCAGCGACGACAGCCTGCTGATCGGCTAAGCCTCGGCCTTCGTCCTGGCCTCCCCTTCCCGATCCGCCTCGAACAGGGACTGAAGCTCCGCCGCGGCATCGCGGGAGGTCTGGATCAGCTTGATCTCGTCATTGTGGACGGCATGCTGGCGGACCAGCGTGCGCTCATCATGGGCGCGGAAGGTGTCGAGCGTCCGCGTCACCTCGCCTTCCGCCAAGCCCATCTGCCGCAGCACGTCGCCGGTCAGGCGGATGCTGGAATCGAAAGTCTCGCGCACGATGTGGGTGACGCCGCGGTCCATAAGGTGGTGGACATGGCGGCGGTTGCGGGCACGGGCGAAGATGGTCAGGTTGGGGAAATGGCGCGTTGCCATCTCCACCACGCGCAGCGACTGCTCCATATCCTCCAGCGCCACCACCAGAATCTTGGCCTTCTCCGCCCCGGCAGCGCGCAGAAGCTCCACGCGGGTCGGGTCGCCGTAATAGGCCTTGCTGCCGAACTTGCGGACGAAGTCGACCTGGGCCGCGCTCTGCTCCAGCGCGGTGAAGGGAATGCCGCGCACCCGCAGCACGCGGCCGACCACCTGCCCCACCCGGCCGAAGCCGCAGATGATGACCGGCGGGTTGTCGTCCGGCGGGGTATCGAAAGGACGCTTGGGCTTGCCCGCCATCAGGCGCGGCGCGAACCAGCGCTCCTCCGCCGCGAACAGGAACGGCGTCGCCAGCATCGACAGGGTGACCACCAGCATCGCCGCCGACGCCTGTTCCCCGGCCATCACGCCGCCGCCGACCGCCAGTCCGAACAACACGAAACCGAACTCGCCGCCCTGGCTCAGCACCGTCGCCATCCGCGTCGCTCCGGCCCAGGGCACCCCGGCTATGCGGGCCAGAACCAGTATCACCAGCCCCTTGACCATCAGCAGCGCCACGGCAAGGCCGAGGAAGCGGACGGGATGCGCCATCAGCGTCGGCACGTCGGCCCCCATGCCGACCGACACGAAGAACAGCCCGAGCAGCAGGCCCTCGAAGGGTTCGATATCCGCCTGCACCTCGTGCCGATATTCCGAATCCGACAGCAGGACGCCGGCCATGAAGGCGCCCAGCGACATCGACAGCCCGGCCTCCTGGATCAGCACGGCGGTGCCGATGACGATCAGCAGGGCGGTGGCGGTGAAGATCTCGGGCGCGCCGGCCCGGTCGACCGCGTGGAAGATCGGCCGGAGCAGATAGCGTCCGCCGATCAACACCACGACGACGGCGACCGCGGCCTTGGCGACGGACAGCCACGCACCATCGGCCTGGGGAACGCTGCCGGTGCCCAACAGCGGCAGCAGCGCCACCGCAGGGATGATGGCGAGATCCTGGAACAGCAGGACGGAAAAGGCATTGCGCCCGGATTGGTTGGCGAGCAGTCCGCGCTCCGCCATCATCGGCAGCGCCATCGCGGTGGAGGACAGGGCGAAGCCGAAGCCCAGCACCACCGCCGTCGGCCAGCCCAGACCCAGTCCCCAGCCGCACAGCGCGGTGATCACGGCACCGGTGACGGCGACCTGTGCACCGCCCAACCCCAACACCGATTTCCGCATGACCCACAGGCGGGCGGGCTTCAGCTCCAGCCCGATCAGGAACAACAGCATGACGACGCCGAGTTCCGAGGCGTGGGCGATCGCCCCCACATTGGTGACGAGCCCCAACCCGGCCGGCCCCACCGCCAGCCCGGCGGCGAGATAGCCGAGCGGCGCCCCGAATCCGAACCTTTTTGCCACCGGCACGGCGACCACCATCGCCGCCAGCAGCACAACCAACGTCACAAGCTCCGCCATGTCCCCCGCCGCTCGACTGTCGCGGGGGCACTATGGCGCGAATTCAATGGCCGATGCCAGACGCTTAACCGTCAGCCCGGCCATACACCCAGATGCTATTGTTTATTCGGCCGCGGAAGCCACGCGCGAGTTGTTCGACGGCGGCGCCCCACTGGCGGCCCAGCGGGTCAGCAGAAGGATGCCGACGACCACGCCGACATAGGCGATCAGCTGCGCCTCCGTCGGACGGTCGGTGTAGCCGACCAGCACATGCAGAGCCTGTCCGACGAGGCTGTTGTCGCGCAGGATATCCGAGGTGTCCCACAGCACGGTGCCGCCCGCCATCAGGATGCCGCCCTGCGCCAGGAAATTGACCGCCGTGGCGGCCATGCCGGCGGCCAGCAGCGTCAGCAGCCACGTGGTGGTGGCGAACAGATGCCGCGTCGGGATCTGCAGCAGCCCGGCATAGAGCAGAACGGAGACCAGCGCGCCCAGCGCCATGCCGCCCAACCCGCCGGTGGCCACCGTGGCGATGCCGCCCTCTTCCGACGCCAGGATGCCGGTCAGGAACAGCACGACCTCCGATCCCTCGCGCAGCACGGCGACGCCGATCACGATCGCCAGTGCCGCCAGCGACTTCTCCCCGCTCTGCACCGCACGGCCGACCGCCTTCATGTCGCGCGCCAGTTCGCGGCCATGCTGCGCCATCCAGGCATTGTGCCACGCAAGCATGACGACGGCGATCAACAGGACGGTGGCGTTGAACATCTCCTGTCCGGTATCGGCAAACAGCGAGCTGATGCCGTCGGCGAAGGCGGCGACTATGCAGGACCCGATAATGCCGCCGACGATGCCCAGCGAGATCCACCGGCCGCGGCCGGGCACCCCCTGGGTCGCGGCCAGCACGATGCCGACGATGAGGCCCGCTTCGAGGACCTCGCGAAAGACGATGATCAGACTGGCGAGCATGGTCGTCTCCGGTACTGGGCGGTCTGCTGGGACAACGTCACTCGGCGATCACGACGCCCTGCGCCGTCGCTTCGTGGAATTCGCCGAAGAATGGATAGCGCCCCGGCTTCAGCGGACCGACCATGACCTTGATCTGCTTGCGGCCGCCGACGATCTTCTCGACCTTCATCTCGCCGCTTTCGAACTCTTCCGACGTGGCGTCCTGGTTGTCGACCAGCAGGGTCACCCGCTTGTTGGCCGGAATCTTGACCTCCGCCGGTTCGAACTTGTGATCCTTGATGACGATGGTCACCGTGTCGGCAGCCTGGGCCGGGACGGCATGGACCAGGGCGGCACCGGACAGGGCGATGCCGAAGGCGGCGGAAAGCAGAGAGACACGACGCATTCGCGGAAAACCTCAGGGGCTGGTGGGCCATTGCTTCTGAAAATCATTCTCACTCAAGCCCCCCAGGGTCAAATGAAAAGGCACCTGCAGGCTCCGCAACGCACCTGCGACGGAATCGCGCACCCCGTCGGGTTGCCGCCGATTCGAAAGCACCCGCACCCTGGAACCCTGCCCCCTTACTCCTGCTCGGACGAGCCGGGAAACTGCTCCAGCCCATCGGTGATTTCATAGTAGTCGGCCTTGTCGGCCACATAGCCATGGCGGAGCGTCGTCAGCCCGGTCGGCTGGTCCAGGCTGCCCGCGGCGATCTCGATCTCGCTCTTGCCGTCGCCCTTCCAGAACAGGGACGATCCGCAGCGCCCGCAGAATCCCCGCTCCGCGATGTCGGAGGAGCGGTACCACGACAGCGTTTCATCGGCGTCGAAGCTGACGGTGTCGCGCGGAACCGTGACATAGGCGCCGATGTGGCCGTGGAAACGGAGGCACTGGCCGCAATGGCAGGTCACGACCCCATCCGGACGTTCCGCCAGCAGGAAGCGCACGCCGCCGCACAGGCAACCTCCGGCCAATGACATCTGCTGTCCCGTCATGCCCTCGCTCATTCCACCACCTCCCCCGTGCTGGTCCGGCGTTCGACACCATCGTCGCCGATGTCGTAATAGGCGCCCTTGTCGTCGACGAAGATATGGCGAACCACCCGCAGCCCGGACGCATCGTCCAGGCTTCCGGCGGTCACCGTGATACGGCGCTCCGCACCGGCCTGTTCCACCGCCTCCCAGAACAGCCCGGCACCGCAACGTGCACAGAAGCCGCGCCGGGCCCGCTCGGAGGAGGCGTACCACGTGAGTGTCGAGTCGGCGAGCAGACGCAACGCGGCATGGGGCAAGCCGGTGTAGGCGCCGACATGGCTGTGCTGGCGCCTGCACTGCGAACAATGACAGAAGGAGATCGGCTCCGGTCGGGTGTCGATGGCATAGCGCACGCCACCGCACAGGCAACCGCCGGTCCAGACCCGCTCTGCCTCTCCACTTGCCTTCAGTTCGTCCATCGCTCAGCCCCGCCAGAACGGCTTTTCGGCCTCATAGTCCGCGTCGGCGCGGGAAATGCCGATGTCGGACAGCAGATGGTCGGGCAGAGCTTCCAGCGCGCGGCGCTGCCGGCGGCGTTCGTTCCAGGTGGCAAGGCGGTCGAACAGCGCCACCACGCGCTCGCCCAACCCCGTGCCGGCCCGGGCCGGCTTGCGGACGGACAGTTCTGCGCCGGACATCAGTGAGTACGTTCCCTTTGCCATGATCCAGTTCCTTCCGGTGAATGAGGAGCGGGGCCTTGGCCTCGCCGTTCCGATTGTCAGATCGCTTGTGAAACTGAGGATGGTACAGAGACTGCTTGCCGACAAACGACCCTTTCTCATAGAATCGATTAGCTCAGCTAATCCGAAGCCACCCGCCGGTTCGTCCCCCGCCATGTCCCGCCGCCTGCCCCCGCTGAACGCGCTGCGCGCCTTCGAAGCCGCCGCACGCCATCTTTCCTTTACAAAAGCCGCGGATGAGCTGCATGTGACGCAGGCCGCCGTCAGCCACCAGATCAAGGCGCTGGAGGAGTGGCTCGGATTACCGCTGTTTCGCCGAATGAACCGGGCGCTGGCGCTGACCGAGGCCGGGCAGAACTATCTGCCGCCGGTGCGCGAGGCCATGGATACGCTGTCCCAGGCGACCGACCGCCTGATCCGCGCCGACAGCAGCGGCACGCTGACCATCTCCACCATGCCCAGCTTCGCGTCAAAATGGCTGGTGCCGAGGCTGGTGCGTTTTCAAAAGCGCCATCCGGAGCTGGATGTGCGGGTCCACAGCACCTCGCAGGTGGTGGACTTCGCCCGTCACGACGTCGATCTGGCGATCCGCTTCGGCAATGGCCTGTGGCCGGATCTGCGGGTCGAACGGCTGCTGACCGAGGACATCTTCCCGGTCGGCCACCCGTCGCTGCTGTCCGGCGACCGGCCGCTGGTGAATCCGGAGGATCTGCGCCACCACACGCTGTTGCATGACGACTACAACATCTCCTGGGCGGTGTGGTGCCGGGCGGCGGGAATCGAGGGGGTGGACACCGACCGCGGCCTGCGGTTCGACGATTCGTCCTTCACGCTGCAGGCGGCGATCAACGGCCACGGCATCGCGCTTGCCCGCGGCGTGCTGGTTGCCGACGACATCGCGGCCGGACGGCTGGTCCGCCTGTTCGAGGTGCGGCTGCCGGGAAGCCTCGCCTACTATGTCGTGGCGCCGCAGCATTACTTTTCCCGGCCCAAGGTGAAGGCCTTCCACGACTGGTTGTTCGAAGAGGCGGAAGCGGTCTGAAAAGCGCCGAATCGAGCAGCTTGCGGGCGTAACGGACCGCTCCTATAGTCCGCGCCCATGAGCGCGAACCCGTCCCCCGACACGGTCTTCCCGCACCGCCATCTCCTCGGAATCGAGGGGCTGCGGGCCGGCGAGATCACCCAGATCCTCGACCTTGCCGATGGCTATGTCGAGCAGAACCGCCGCCCCGTGAAGAAGTCCAACCTGTTGGACGGCCGCACGCAGGTGAACCTGTTCTTCGAGAACTCCACCCGCACCCGCACCAGCTTCGAGCTGGCCGGAAAGCGGCTGGGGGCCGACGTCATCAACATGTCGACCGACAGCAGTTCGGTGAAGAAGGGCGAGACCCTGATCGACACGGCGATGACGCTGAACGCCATGCACCTGGACGCGCTGGTGGTGCGCCACGCCGATTCGGGCGCGGTGAAGCTGCTGGCCGACAAGGTCAACTGCTCCGTCATCAATGCCGGCGACGGCCACCACGAACACCCGACCCAGGCCCTGCTCGACGCGCTGGCGATCCGCCGCCGCCTCGGCCGGCTGGACGGGCTGATCGTGGCGATCTGCGGCGACATCCTGCACAGCCGCGTCGCGCGCTCCAACATCCACCTGCTGAACGCCATGGGCGCCCGGGTGCGCTGCGTGGCGCCGCCGACCCTGCTGCCGTCGCAGATCGAACGGCTGGGCGTCGAGGTCCATCATTCGATGAAGCCCGGCCTGCGCGACGCCGACGTGGTGATGATGCTGCGCCTGCAGACCGAGCGTATGAGCGGCCAGTATGTGCCCTCGACCCGCGAATACTTCTACTTCTACGGCCTCGATTACGAGAAGCTGGAGGTGGCGAAGCCCGACGCGGTCATCATGCATCCGGGGCCGATGAACCGGGGCGTCGAGATCGACTCGGAAGTCGCCGATGACCTCAAGCGCTCGATGATCCTCGATCAGGTGGAACTGGGCGTGGCCGTGCGCATGGCCGTGCTCGACCTGCTGACCCGTGAACGCCGCCAGTCCGACCTTGCGGGAGCCGTCTGATGAGTGCGCGTATCGTCTACCGCAACGCCCGCCTGCTCGACCCGGCGACGGGCCTGGACCAGCGCGGCGACCTGCTGATCGACGGCGAGACCCTCGCCGATTTCGGCGCCGGCCTGTTCAACGACTCCACGCCCGAGGGTGCTGAGGTCATCGACCTCGCCGGCCAATGCCTCGCCCCCGGGCTCGTCGACATGCGCGTGCTGATCGGCGAACCCGGCGAGGAAGAGAAGGACACCATCAAGAGCGCCTCGCGCGCCGCGGCGGCCGGCGGCATCACCGCCATGGCGCTGCTGCCCAACACCGACCCGGTGCTGGACGAGGTCGCCGGGCTGGAGTTCATCGCGCGCCGCGCCCGCGAGGTGAAGCTGGTCAAGGTCTTCGCCTACGGCTCCGCCACCCGCGGCACCGAAGGCAACGAGATCACCGAGATGGGCTTGCTCGGCCAAGCCGGTGCAGTCGCATTCACCGACGGCACCAAGGCGATCGTCAGCGCCAAGACGATGCGCCGGGCGCTCAGCTACGCCAAGACTTTCGGAAAGCTGATCGTCCAGCATCCGGAAGAGCCGTCCCTGGCATCCGGCGGCATGATGAACTCCGGGGAGATCGCCACGCGCCTCGGCCTGGTCGGCATCCCGCGCGAAGCCGAGATCATCATGATCGAGCGCGACCTGCGTCTGGCCGAACTGACCGGTGGACGCCTGCATTTCGCCCATATCAGCACCGGTGAATCGGTCGACCTGATCCGCCGTGCCAAGGCGCGCGGGCTGAAGGTGACCTGCGACACGGCTCCGCATTATTTCGCCCTGACCGAGACCGACGTCGGCGATTACCGCACCTATGCCAAGGTCTCCCCGCCGCTGCGCGGCGAGATGGACCGGCGCGAAATCGTCGAGGGTTTGGCCGACGGCACCATCGACGCCATCGCGTCCGACCATGTGCCGCAGGACCAGGACCAGAAGCGCCTGCCCTTCGCCCAGGCCGCCCCCGGCGTGATCGGGCTGGAGACACTGTTCCCGCTGACGCTGGAACTGGTGCACAAGGGCAAGATGCCGCTGCTGAAGGCTCTCGCCTGCGTAACCGCCAATCCGGCGGCGATCCTCGATCTGTCGCTCGGCCGCATCGTCAAGGGCGGACCGGCCGATCTGGTCGTCTTCGATCCCGACGTACCGTGGCAGATCGACGTCAGTCGCTTCAAGTCGAAGTCGAAGAACTCACCCTTCGAGAATCGTCCGGTCCAGGGCAGGCCGCTGCGCACCATCGTCGACGGCCGTACCGTCTGGCAGGCGGAGGCCTGATCCCGTGCCGATCCTCCTGTTCGCCGCCCTGCTGGGCTACCTGCTGGGCTCGATTCCCTTCGGGCTGGTTCTGACCCGTATGGCCGGTCTGGGCGACATCCGCCAGATCGGCTCCGGCAATATCGGCGCCACCAACGTGCTGCGCACCGGCAACAAGCCGCTGGCGCTGGCAACCCTGCTGCTCGACAGCGGCAAGGGCGCCATCGCCGCATTGCTGGCGCAGTGGCTGGCCGGGCCGGAAGCGGCGGTTTTGGCCGCCGGCGGCGCCATGCTGGGCCACAGCTTCCCGGTCTGGCTCGGCTTCAAGGGCGGCAAGGGCGTTGCGACCGCGCTCGGCGTGCTGCTGGCGGTGTCCTGGCCGGTCGGGCTGCTGGCCTGCCTGACCTGGATCGTCATGGCGGCGCTGTTCCGCATCTCGTCATTGTCGGCGCTGACGGCACTGGGCATCAGCCCGCTGACGGGCTGGTATTTCGGCGGGCCGTTGGTCGGCGGCCTCTGCCTGTTCATTGCGGCGCTGGTGTTCATCCGCCACGAGGCTAACATCCGGCGCCTCCTGAAAGGCGAGGAACCAAGGATCGGATCGGGCAAGAAGAAGACGGCCTGAGAGAGCGGCGGGGAGGAAACTCCCCGCCCTTTTCGTTTGTAGCCCGTTGATTTCGTTCCGCTTGCCCCCTGTCCGCCTTATCCCATTTCCCCCACCCGGAGAAAGACAACCGGTGCGGCCATGCGCTATGCTGCAAGGCAATCCGGGGCACGAACAAGCAACCCGGCAAATGAGCCGGCGGCTGGCGCCGGCGGACAACGAGACGCTGAGGGAACCGAGAATGGACACTCCGCTGTGGAGCCCGAGTGAGGAGCGCATCGCGCAGGCCAACCTGACCGCTTTCCGCGAGGCGGCGAATGCGCGATTCGGACTGCGGCTGGACGATTACGACGCGCTCTACAACTGGTCTATCGCGGAGAAGGAGCGGTTCTGGCGCTTCCTGTGGGAATGGGCCGGACTGACCGGCGACCTCGGCAGCGTCGATCTGCTGGACGGCGACAAGATGCCGGGCGCCCGCTGGTTCCCGGAAGCCCGTCTCAGCTATGCCGAGAACCTGCTGGCCGGCGCACCGGACGACAACGCCGTCATCTTCTGGGGCGAGGATAAGGTCAAGTACCGCTGGAGCGGGGCGGAGTTGAAGGCCACCGTCTCCCGCCTGCAGCAGGCGCTGAAGGCCAAGGGCGTCGGCAAGGGCGACCGTGTCGCCGCGATCATGCCGAACATGCCGGAAACGCTGGCGGCGATGATCGCCACCACCAGCCTGGGCGCGGTCTGGTCCTCCTGCTCGCCCGACTTCGGCATCCAGGGCATCACCGACCGCTTCGGTCAGATCGAGCCGAAGGTGGTCTTCGCCCCCGATGCCTACTGGTACAACGGCAAGAGCCACGACGTCCGTGCCAAGGTGGCGGAGGTGCTGAAGGATCTGCCGACCGTCGTCGCCACCGTTGTCATTCCCTATGTCGACAAGGCGCCCGACCTGTCGATGATCCCCGGTGCGGTCGGCCTCCAGGACTTCATGGCCCCCCACCCGGCGGTCGAGCCGACCTTCGAGCGCGTCGCTTTCGACCACCCGCTGTTCATCCTCTATTCGTCCGGCACCACCGGAAAGCCGAAATGCATCGTCCACGGCACCGGCGGCACCATCCTTCAGCATGTGAAGGAGCACCGGCTGCATTGCGACCTGAAGCGCGGCGACCGGCTGTTCTACTTCACCACCTGCGGCTGGATGATGTGGAACTGGCTGGTGACCGGGCTGGCGAGCGGCACGACGCTGGTCCTCTATGACGGCTCGCCCTTCGCCCCCACCGGCAACATCCTGTTCGACTATGCCGATGCGGAGCGGATCACGCTGTTCGGCACCTCCGCCAAGTTCATCCAGTCGCTGGAGAAGTCGGGGCTGGAGCCGATGAAGACCCATTCGCTGGCCAGCGTCCGCGCTCTGGCCTCAACCGGCTCGCCGCTGATGCCGGAGAATTTCGAGTTCGTCTATCGCTCGATCAAGCAGGATGTCCACCTCGCCTCGATCAGCGGCGGCACCGACATCATGTCGTGCTTCGTGCTGGGCAACCCGATCTCCCCAGTGTGGAAGGGCGAGATCCAGACGCGCGGCCTCGGCATGGCGGTGGAGGCCTTCGACGACAACGGCCACGCCGTGCGCGGCGAAAAGGGCGAGTTGGTCTGCACCCGTCCCTTCCCCAGCATGCCCATCGGCTTCTGGGCCGATCCGGACGGGTCGAAATACCGCTCCGCCTATTTCGACCGCTTCCCCAACGTCTGGGTCCATGGCGATTTCATCGAACAGACCGAGCATGGCGGCTGGGTGATCTACGGCCGGTCGGACGCGGTGCTGAACCCCGGCGGCGTACGCATCGGCACGGCGGAGATCTACCGCCAGGTCGAACAGCTGCCGGAGATCATGGAAGCGGTCTGCATCGGCCAGGAGTGGGACGGCGACGTGCGCGTCGTCCTGTTCGTCGTCCTGCGCGAGGGACTGAAACTGGACGAGGCCCTCGCCGCTACCATCCGCAAGCGGATCAAGGACAACTGTTCGCCCCGCCATGTCCCGGCGAAGATCGTGCAGGTCACCGACATCCCGCGCACCCGCTCCGGCAAGATCACCGAGTTGGCGGTGCGCGACGCCGTCCACGGCCGCCCGATCAAGAACACGGAGGCGCTGTCCAACCCGCAGGCGCTCGACGAGTTCCGCGAACGGACGGAACTGAGCGGGGCGTAAGGTGGCGTCTCCGCTGTTCCTCGACCTCGACGGCGTGCTTGCCGATTTCGACCGCGGCGTCGTCGCGGTCACCGGCAAGCGGCCGGAACAGCTGCCGATGAAGGAGATGTGGCGCGCCCTGTCCCGCCACTCCGACTTTTTCGGCACGCTGGACTTCATGCATGACGCGCAGGAGCTTTGGGCCTTCTGCGCGCCGCACCGGCCGACCATCCTGACCGGCCTGCCGCTGGGCAGCTGGGCACCGGACCAGAAGAAGCGCTGGGTCGCCCGCATGCTGGGGGCCGACGTACCGGTCATCACCTGCATGGCCCGCGACAAGGCCCGTCACGCCAGTCCCGGTGCCATCCTGGTCGATGACCGCGAGAAGGCCCGCGATCCGTGGGAGACGGCCGGCGGCCACTTCATCCTCCACCGCAATGCAGCGGAGAGCATCGCCGAACTTGTGAAGCTGGGGTTCTGAACATGACAAGGGGCGGCACCCGCGCGCCGCCCCCCATTTCAACGGAACCGTTTACTCGGCAGCCGCGGTTTTGGCCTCGCGGCTGGTCTTCATCAGCGAAACCACCACACCGCCGCCTATCAGGGCGAAGGTGACGCCCAGCGCGATCAGCGGATCGGGCTTGCCGAACACCTGCGTGTAGAAGATCTTGCCGCCGATGAACACCAGCACCAGGGCCAGCGCATATTTCAGATAGCGGAAGCGGTGGACCATCGCAGCCAGGGCGAAGTACAGGGCGCGCAGGCCCAGGATGGCGAAGATGTTGCTGGTGTAGACCAGATACGGGTCGGTGGTGATGGCGAAAATCGCCGGCACGCTGTCGACCGCGAAGACCAGATCGGCCAGTTCCACCATGATCAGCGCCAGCAGCAGCGGCGTCGCCGTCCAGCGCAGGGCACCGCTGTCGCCCACCGGCTGTTTGACGATGAAGTGATGGCCGTGGAAACGGTCGGTGACGCGAATGTGGCGCTTCAGAAACCGCAGCGCGGCATTCTCGCCGATGTTGGTTTCCTCATCCTTGGCGAACAGCATCTTGATGCCGGTCAGCAGCAGGAAGGCGCCGAAGACGTAGAGAATCCAGTGGAATTCCGACACCAGCGCGGCGCCGGCGCCGATCATCAGGCCGCGCAGCACGATGACGCCCAGAATGCCCCAGAACAGCACACGGTGCTGCAATTCGCGCGGCACGGCGAAATAGCTGAAGATCAGCGATATGACGAAGACATTGTCCAGTGACAGGCTCTTCTCGACGAAGAAGCCCGTGTAGTACTGCAATCCGGCCTCGCCACCCATCGACCACCAGACCCAGCCGCCGAACAGCATGGCGACCGCGATGTAGAAGGCGGAGAGCTTCAGGCTTTCACCGACGCCAATGACATGGTCGCGACGATTGAGAACGCCCAAGTCCAGAACCAGAAGCGTCAGGACAATCCCAACGAAGACGAGCCAAATCCAAACCGGTTTTCCCAAAAATTCCAGGAAAATCGTTGCTACCAAACTGTCCATCGTAAAACCCACTTGATGACGCTGCGTGAGCGGTGAGATCAAGCGGTTCCGACATCACGACCGACGCCTCGATCGTCAGAGGGGCCCGGACCCGTACTTCGCGCAGATGGTGTCGCTTCGTCGCGGGTCAAGATGGGACAAACAGCGAGATGTCGGCAAAAGCAAAAATGCCGCATCGCGACTTTGCCTGGCCTTTGCGAGTCGCACCGCAGGCAGCATGGAAACGATGAGCGCACCACGGAAAACTGCGGCCGGAGCGGTTGAAATGCCCTCGGTGCCCGGCGCTTGATGCAATGCCGCCACAGATCGCGAACGAATGGCAGCAAAGAAAAACACCGATGGTTGCCCAATCTCTGTTCGCTCTTGTGCGGATGGTGCCGTTCTGCCAATAACTCCGAAAAACCGAAACCAAACCGAACAAATGGAGTTTTGCATGAACCAGGCCGAGCTGATCGAAACCGTCGCCACCAACGCCGGCATCAAGAAGGCCGACGCGGCCAAGGTCGTTCAGGCTGTGTTCGAAGGCATCTCCGGCGCGCTGGGCCGCGGCGAAGATGTGCGGCTGGCCGGTTTCGGCATCTTCGAGGTGGCCGAGCGCGCCGCCCGCGAAGGCCGCAACCCGCGCACCGGCGAAGTCGTGGCGATCGCCGCCTCCAAGGCTCCGAAGTTCAAGCCGGCCAAGCAGCTGCGCGATCTGGTGAACGGCTGATCCGCCCGCAACCACGTCCCAGGGGGAGCGCAGCCATGTCCATCGATCAAACCGAACTGCAATCGCTGACCGCCAGGGTCGTCGCCGCCTATGTCGGCAACAACTCGGTACCGGTTCAGGATCTGCCCACGCTGATCAACAGCGTCCAGGTGGCCTTCCGCAATCTGGGCGACGACAAGCCGGCCCCGGCCAAGGCCGAACTTGTCCCGGCAGTCACGATCAAGAAGTCGGTCACGCCGGAATTCATCGTCTGCCTGGAAGACGGGAAGAAGCTGAAGATGCTGAAGCGGCATCTGAAGACCGTCTATGACATGACGCCGGACGAATATCGCGCCAAGTGGGGCCTGCCGCCGGAATACCCGATGGTCGCCCCGAATTACGCCAAGGCGCGTTCGGAAATGGCGACCAAGCTCGGGCTTGGCCGCAAGCGTGCGGCAGCCGAATAACGGCTCACGCCCACCGCTGTCGAGAGAGGCGCGTCCCCAGGGGGCGCGCCTTTTTCTTTGTCGGCGCCCTGCCGCCGGTCTGCCCGGGGCAACGCCACCCGGGCTACCCCGTGCCCTTCGGTGTCGTATGACCAATGTTCAGGTAGCGAACCGCCTCGGCCTTCCCATCTAGGGTTCCGGTAGGGTTCATGGGCCGTAGACGGTCCTATCACCTTCCTCACCGCAGAGGCACAGTCGCCTCTCGCTATCCGGGTTGACCGGTGGCCGACCTGCCGCCGATCGAATTCGCAGCTGCGGTATGACGGCGGCATATCAAGGGCGGCCCGCCCGGATCGATGCCGGCCGACCGGAAGGGTGATACCCGCCCGAAAGGCACCTTGCCGAAGGTCTTGGGTCATAGGATCGCCTCCTCCCCCAGACTGCCGGTGCGGGTGGAAGAAGAGCTTGGGTATACGCCGAAAAACACCCGGAACAAGCCCTTTACAGGGTTGATCCGCCGCATTTCCGCGGCCACATTAACAGTGTCGAAAGGACGCAGTTCCTTGAGACACCGGGCAAAATACCAACCCCAAAACAAACCATAACCGGCCAGAGCCGATACGACGGACGATATTCCTGCGTCCGCCGATGGACAATCGCCTCTAAGGCGACCCGCCATGGGCCCCGACATGGGCCGGCCTTCGAAAATCGGCCGTCCCAGGAAGCGTTGGAGAGGAGGCATTCGCGTGCTGAAGAAACTGCTGACCGGTGAAAACGCCAGCCTGACCCGCTACATCGAGGAGTCCAAGCGCTTCCCGATTCTTGCGCCGGACGTCGAACGCGACCTTGCCATCGCCTGGCGGGAGCGTGGAAGCCCGCAGGCGCTGGAACAGCTCGTGGGCAGCCATCTCCGTCTGGTCATCAAGATCGCCCGCGGCTTCGGCGGCTACGGCCTGCCACTGGTCGATCTGGTCGCCGAAGGCAATGTCGGCCTGATGCAGGCGGCCCAGAAATTCGATCCGCAGCGCGGGTTCCGTTTCGCCACCTACGCCACCTGGTGGATCCGCGCCGCCATCCAGGAATACATTCTGCACAGCTGGTCGCTGGTGAAAATGGGCACCACCGCCGCGCAGAAGAAGCTGTTCTTCAACCTGCGCCGGCTGAAGAGCCAGATGGCCGAGTTGGAACAGGGCGACCTGTCGCCGGAGACCGTGGCCACCATCGCCGCCGAACTGGATGTTCCGGAGACCGAGGTGGTGGAGATGAACCGCCGTCTGGCCGCCAACGACAGCTCGCTCGACGCCACTCTGTCGACCGATGGCGAGACCAACTGGCTGGAACTGCTGGCCGACGACCGCCCCACCCAGGACACCATGCTGGCCGATGCCGACGAACTGGCGCTGCGCCGCCGGCTGGTCGGGCAGGCGCTGGACCGGCTGGATGCCCGCGAACGCCGCATTCTGTTCGAACGCCGCCTGAAGGACGATCCGTCGACGCTGGAAGCGCTGAGCCAGCAGTTTTCGGTGTCACGCGAACGGGTCCGCCAGATCGAGGTACGGGCTTTCGAAAAGCTCCAGAAGGCCGTGCTCAGCGCCGCGCAGGCCCTGCGCCGTCCGGCCACGCCGATGGTGGCCTGACCCCCATCCGATTGCCCCGTCAGGCTGACGCAATGCCTGACGGGCGTCCTGCGGAGCCGGCCAGCCGGCCGGCCACCGCATCGTTGCCGCGGGCATTCCGCCCGTCAGTTGCCTCCAGACCTGTCACCTTCACGCCGGCGGCGCCATTGGCCCGCCGGCATTTTCTTGCGCGGACGGACTATCGCCCGGTCCCTGCCGATTGTCATTTGCTGCGCTTATGGCCGCTTTTGAGTGTTGTGCGACAAAGTGACCGGTTCAAAGATGCGAATGCTTGCGCATGATGTGCGGCTCGCGGGAAAGATTGTATTTTCTCCATTACTTAGTACGCTAGTCATATCTCAAATGGGAGAGGGGCTCCATGTCGCACGCTGCCCAGACTCAATCGATCATTGACCGCATCACCTTCCTGCGCATCGACGAGGCGACGAAGGCAACGCTACGGGAGTTCCAGCCCTATCTGGCGCAGCGCATCGATCAGATTCTCGAGGAATTCTACGGCTATCTCCATTCCGTCCCGCAGGTGGCGCCGATGCTGGTGAATCCTGCGGTGACCGGCCGGGCACGCGATCTGCAGAAGCAGCACTGGCTGCGCAACGTTTTCACCGGCACCTTCGACGAAGCCTATGTCAGCCAGGTTCTGAAGATCGGTCAGACCCACCAGCGCATCGGGCTCGAGCCGCGCTGGTACACCGGCGCCTACTGCTTCACCCTGAACAAGCTGATCGAACTGGCTGCCCAAATCCACCGCAAGAAGCCGGAAAAGCTGTCACAGCTCCTCCAGGCCATCAATAAGGCGGTGTTCCTGGACATGGACCTCGCCACGTCGGTCTATATCGATCTGAACACCGCGGCGATCATCGCGCGGGAACTGGGCAGCACCGCCGACAGCTTCGAGCGCGAGGTGAAGGGCGTGGTCCAGGCGGTGGCGAGCGCCGCCCAGCAACTGCAGGGCACCGCCCAGGCGATGAGCCGCACCGCCGAAACGACGAGCGAGCAGTCCACGCAGGTCGCCGCCGCCGCGGAAGAGGCGTCCGTCAACATCCAGACCGTCGCCGCGGCGGCGGAGGAGCTGACCGCCTCCATCGGTGAAATCAGCCATCAGGTGACCCAGTCGGCCGCCATCGCCAACGCCGCGATGACGGAGGCGGAACGGACCAACGCCACGGTACAGGGGCTTGCCGACGCCGCCAGCCGCATCGGCCAGGTGGTGAAGCTGATCCACGACATCGCCAGCCAGACCAACCTGTTGGCGTTGAACGCCACCATCGAGGCGGCCCGCGCCGGTGAGGCCGGCAAAGGTTTTGCGGTCGTGGCGAGCGAGGTCAAAAGCCTTGCCAACCAGACCGCCAAGGCGACGGAGGAGATCAACTCGCAGATCGGAGCCGTCCAAGGCGCTACCCAGGAGGCGGTCGGCGCCATCCGTTCCATCTCCGGCACCATCGCCCGCATCAACGAGATCTCCACCTCCATCGCCACCGCCATGGAGGAACAGGGTGCCGCCACGACGGAGATCGCCCGCAACGTCCAGCAGGCCTCGATCGGCACCCGCGAGGTAAGCGAGACCATCGTCGCTGTGAATGCCTCCGCCAACAACGCCGGCGAAGAGGCTCGTGAAGTGCTGGAGGCGACCAACGAGCTGTCTCGCCAGTCCGGCACCTTGCGCACGGAGGTCGAACGCTTCCTTGCCCGCGTCCGCGCCGGCTGACCTGCTCCATCAGATTCGAAACGAAAAGGGCGCGTTCCGCCGAACGCGCCCTTTTCGCTTTTCCACACTGCGCGACGCTACCGCTCACGGCATCGTGCGAACCACCAGGTCGCTGACCGGAATATTCTCGGCCTGAGCGGCGCGGCGAACATCGTCGGCGCTGCGCCAATGGCTGCGACCGCCGAGGTTGGTGAGAACACCGCCGCGCATCGCCACGAAAAGCCCGGTACGCCCAAGATTGACAATTCTCATCATGATCATTTCCCCCGCCCGATCTCATGCATTTTAGAGAAAACTATCTTTATTATTCCCGAGGGATAAAGTTCTTCTCTGGCAACAAGACTTATCAAAAACCGTCCTATAACGTCAATAAGACTTCCAGCACTCAACCCGGCGCCCGCATCATAGGCCATTCTTCATCTGAAAGTACCAGCTCTCATCCAGTATCAATCCTTCCTTCCCTATATTTATATTATTCTAAAATTTTAATGAATTTTGGCGCGGCTCCTGGATCTCTGCGCTCAGCCGAAAGCCTTATCCCGACCGCGCAGCATGGGAACGACCGCGTGCCGTGTAGGGTTGTCATCGAACGCCGCCGTCCCAATGGAGGCACGTTGCGGGGAAGAACCTGCGAGGCAACGGCATCATGGCAACAGCACACCGCCCCCGGACCTACGGTGCGGCCAGCAACGACCGCTTCGAACCGGAGACGGAAGGGGATGACGGCAACCGCGCCACCCTCGCGCTGCCGGTGACGATCCGTCCGGCAAGACAGGAGGATTTGCCGACCCTTGAGTGGTACGGTTTGCATACTCCCCACCGCGAAATCATCGCCGGCGCCTTCCGTTTGCAGGAACGAGGCGATGGTTCGATGCTGCTGGCCGACGTGAACGGCTTTCCCGTCGGCCAGATCTGCATCGACTTCCTGCGCAAACGGCCGAGTGGCCGGGCCACGCTGTGGGCTCTGCGGGTGTTCCAGCCGTTCCGCGGGTTGGGCATCGGCAGGCGGCTGTTGCGGGCGGCCGAGCGGGCCGTGATCCAGCGCGCCGTCCCCTACGCCGAGTTGGGGGTCGACCGCGACAATGCCGGTGTCCTGCCCTTCTATGAACGGCTGGGATACGAACATTGTGGCCGGGAGCGCGGCCAATTCCTCTACCACACGCCCGAAGGACGGCTGGTCCGCGTCGCCATCGACCAATGGCTTCTGCACAGGCGCCTGACTGACGGCGCAGGTCCCGACAACGGTCGTTGCCTGCGGCTGGCGGGAGACTGACCGCTATTCCGCCGCCAGCGCGGCGCCGGCTGGAAGGGGCACCAGCCGGGCCGCCCGCCTGCGCGGCAGGAAGATGCGGGCGCCATCAAGGATGTTGCCCAGTTCGCCCATCGCATCGACCGCCATGCACAGCGCCACCGGCGGAAGCCAGCGGTCGAACAGTTGCGCCGCCACCTCTGCATCGCCGCCCTGAACCGCGGCCAACGAATCCAGCAGGGCCGCCTCGTCGGCACTGATTCTGCTGCAGGCCGGGCAGCGGATCTCAGGCCTGCGGGCCCCTGCCACCGCGAAGGTGCCGAGCAGCGCGAACAGCGGCAGCAGCGCGGTATTCGGCACGCCGGCCACGTTCAGCCCGATGCGCATCGACGCCATTGCCCCGGCGGTGCCGGCGCGGAACCACTGGCGAACGCCGGTCAACAGCGCCCGTTCCGCCGTCGTCAGGTCCGTCACAGTCCAGGGCGACGGCCGCCCTTCTTCCATCGTCCCGCACATCCCGCAGTTCCTTCATCCGGTTGCGGGACCATCCTAGCTCCTCTCCATTCTATTTGCGAGTCATTCTTATTTGCGCTTCTGCCTGTGACAAAAATGGGGCGCCCGTGACAGCGGGAACGCCGGAAAGGTCGCGTTAACGAACCGCGGCAATCCTGAACCGACTCGCAGTACAGGGGGATCGGTGGGGATGATTCGGACACTACGGGGAGCTGCTCTCGGACTGGTCGCGGTGATCGGAATTGCTGTTTCGGCGGGCTTGACGGTGGCCCATCCGGCAGCGGCCCAGATCGTTCTGAAGTCCGCCTATGGGGAGGCGTCTCTGGCCGGCCCGGCCAGGGCGCGCGGCGCGGTGGTGTGGAGCCACGGCCGCTCGGTTGACTCCGAGGATTCGGAGGCTCCCACCCCGCTCTACATGAAGGCGCTGCGCGACGCCGGCTGGGACGTCTACCGGCTGGACCGCATGCGCGTCAGCGACACGCTGCCCAACAGCTCCCGTGCGCTCGCCAGCTATTCGGAGGCGCTGAAGGCCAAGGGCTATCGCCGGGTCGCCCTGACCGGCCAATCCTTCGGCGCCTTCATCTCGCTGATCGCCGCCGGACAGACCACCGCCATCGACGCCGTCATCGCCACCGCCCCCGCCGCCTTCGGCAATTTCACCGAGGCGTTCGACAGCTACCGCGAGAACGCCGCCCAGCTCTGGCCGATCCTGCGCGAGGTTCGCCGGTCACGGGTCATGATGTTCTTCTTCCACGGCGACGATTTCGATCCGGGCGGTCGCGCCGAGCCGGCCCGCAGCATCCTGACCCAGCGCGGGCTGAGCAGCCTGATCGTCGACCAGCCGTCGCTGCTGACCGGCCATGGCGCCGCCAACACCGGCCTGTTCGTCCGCCGCTTCGGCGCCTGCATCGTCCGCTTCGCCGAGGAGCCGCCGACCCCGAACGACCCGCCCTGCGACGAATCCTGGGGCCGCAGCCCCAGCGCGGAACTGCTGCAGGCCGCCCTGCCCGCCAACGCGTCGGGCTCCGCCAAGGGGAACGACGCCACCGCGGCGCTCCGCCCCTACATGGGCATGTGGTACGGCACCTACATCAACGGCCGCGAGGTCGCGCTGTCGGTGGAAAAGGCGGAGGGTGACGCCGTCTATGCCGACTATGTGCTGGGCGCCGGCATGGAAGCCGACCAGCCCTTCGAGCGGGTGCGCCGCAAGGGCCGGATCGAGAATGGCGAGCTGGTCTTCGACGAAAAGGGCCGCAACATCCTGCGCTATCGCCTGCGCCCGGACGGCCGCGTTGCCGCCAGCTGGCTGGACAAGGACGGCCATGGCCGGCTCGACACCGTGCTGCGCCGGATGAACTGACGTCCGGGGCGGCGGGTGCTCAGCCCACCGCCCTCTCCTCCTTAGCCCTCAGCGAGGAAGTTGCGGACGATGGCGATCTGCTCGTCCGTCATCAGGGAGGGGGCGTGGCCGGTGTTGGAGAATTCCACCACCCGCACCAGACCGGACGCCCCCGGCCCACGCTCCGCCATCCGCTCCGCCGTCTCGGCGCTCAACAGGTCCGAATCCGCGCCGCGCAGGACCAGCACCGGGCAACGCACCCGGTCCCACAGAGCCCACAGATCGACGTCGGCGATGGGCGCGGACTTGAAGGCCTCTCCGATGGCGGGATCGTAGGCAAGGCGGAAACGGCCGTCGGGCAGCGGGCGGGCGCTGTGCTCCGCCATATGGCGCCAGCATTCGTCGCTGATCGTGCCGAAGCCCATCAGGACGAAGCGTAGGTAGGATTCCAGCGCCGGCAGATCCTCGAACACCGGGTCCTTGCCGACATAATCGGCGATCCGCTGCAATCCTGCCTGGGAGATGAAGGGGCCGACATCGTTGATGACCATCCGGCGGATCGGGCTGTTGGCCTGGGCCGCCAGTGTCATGCCGATCAGCCCGCCCATCGAGGTGCCGACCCAATCGACCGTCTCCACCCCCATGCGGGCGATCAGCGCCACCATGTCGGCGCAATACTGCGGATAGCCGTAGAGCGCCGGCACCGGCAGCCAGTCGCTGCGCCCGCGCCCGACCACGTCCGGGCAGGCAACGCGCCAGCCGTCGGCAAGCGCCAGCGCCAGCCGGTCGAAGTCCCGGCCGTTGCGCGTCAGCCCATGGACGCACACTGCCGTCCGCGCGGCATCGTCACGCCCCCACTGGGTATAGGCGATCTTGTGAAACCCGGCGGCGCTGAGGCCGAGGACGTTGCGTTCGGACATCGGCACGGGCGGGCACTCCTGTTCGGAATTGGCTTCCCGGTTCAACGGGGCTCATCCCTTTTTCGGCGATTTGGCGCCGCGTGGCAACTCCGCCTCCGCATCTCCTCCAGAGGCGGCACGGATGGCAGGCAACGCCGGCGACGGTTCCGCCACCGACCGGTCGAAGGGATGCCGGGTATCGTCGTAAATGCGGCGGATGACGCGAACATAGTTGCGCGTCTCCGCATAGGGAGGAACCCCCTTGTAGCGGTCGACCGCCCGTTCGCCGGCATTGTAGCCGGCCAGGGCCAGCGTGACGTCGCCCTGGAAATAGGCCAGCAGCCAACGCAGATACTTCACCCCGCCGGTGATGTTCTCCTTCGGATCGAAGACGTCGCCCACGCCGAAGCGGTCGGCGGTGTCGGGGATCAGCTGCATCAGGCCGGCAGCGTCCTTCGGCGATACCACATCGGTGCGGAAGGCGCTTTCCGCCTGGATCACCGCCAGCACCAGCGCCGGGTCGATTCCGTATTTCGGCGCGATGGAGTTGACCAGCGCCACCACCTCCGCCGGGGGAGGACCGATCTCGCGCACCAGACCGCCGCCGGGACGGCACCAGGGACGGATGCGCCCCATGCGGCCGGGGACATAGTTGACCAGCCGCCGCGCCTCCGGATGCCCGCGCGAGGCGGCGGCGCGCAGCCACGCGGTGCCGAGCCGCCGGTCCTTGCGCACCCCCTTGCCGAACAGATAACGGCGGGCCAGCCGGAAGGCGGCGTCGGCGTCGCCCTGCTCGGCCAGTTCACAATCGGCGGATTTGGTCTTGAGCGCGGGCGGCGGCAGTTCGGCCACCGCGTCCGGCTTCGCTGCGGACTTGGTGTCCGCCGCCGTGGCGATGGGTGCCGACGCGATGCCGGCGGCCCAGAGCGCCAGCGCAATCAGCGGCACCATCACGACACGATGAACCGGCAAACCTCGACCCTCCTGCTATCCCGCGTCATCCCACGGGAAGCGGAAGTATGGTGCTGCAACCTGCCGACGACAAGGGCGGGTCAATAAAGGAGGCTTATGGTCCCCGGCGACGGCGACCCTGCTTCTTCGGAGCGCCTTCGGGAATGCCGCGGCCCTGGCGGGCGCTGCTGATGCCGATGCTGCCGGGGGTCTCCAGCCCCAGATCCATCGCCTCCAGCCGACGCAACTCGTCGCGCAGGCGGGCGGCCTCTTCGAATTCCAGATCGGCAGCGGCGGCGCGCATGCGCTTTTCCACATCGGCGATGACGTTCTTGAGGTTGTGCCCGACCAGTTCGTTGGAGTTCAGGCCGGTCTTCACCGTCACATGGTCGCCGCGCTCGTAAACGCTTTCCATGATGTCGCCGATCGCCTTCTTGATCGACTCAGGAGTGATGCCGTGCTCCAGATTGTAGGCCATCTGCTTTTCGCGGCGGCGCGCCGTCTCGTCGATGGCGTACTTCATGCTGTCGGTGATCTTGTCGGCGTAGAGCAGGGCGCGGCCGTCGACATTGCGCGCGGCGCGTCCGATGGTCTGGATCAGCGATGTGCGCGAACGCAGGTAGCCTTCCTTGTCGGCGTCCAGAATCGCCACCAGCGCGCATTCCGGGATGTCCAGCCCCTCGCGCAGCAGGTTGATGCCGACCAGCACGTCATAGGCACCAAGCCGCAGGTCGCGGATGATCTCGATGCGTTCCAACGTCTCCACGTCGGAGTGGATGTAGCGCACGCGCAATCCCGCCTCGTGCATGTATTCGGTCAGCGCCTCCGCCATCTTCTTGGTCAGAGTGGTGACCAGGATGCGATAGCCCTGGGCGACCACATCCTTGCACTCGCCGATCAGGTCGTCGACCTGGGTTTCGGTCGGGCGGATGATCACCGGCGGGTCGATCAGGCCGGTCGGTCGGACCAGCTGCTCGGTGAAGACGCCGCCGGTGCGCTCCATCTCCCACGGGCCGGGGGTGGCGGAGACGAAGACCGTCTGCGGCCGCATTCCTTCCCATTCCTCGAATTTCAGCGGGCGGTTGTCCTTGCAGCTCGGCAGACGGAACCCGTAATCGGACAGGATGGTCTTGCGCGCCAGATCGCCGCGGTACATGCCGCCGATCTGCGGCACCATGACGTGGCTCTCGTCGACGATCAGCAGGGCGTCCTTCGGCAGATACTCAAACAGCGTCGGCGGCGGCTCGCCGGGGGCGCGTCCGGTCAGATAGCGCGAGTAGTTCTCGATTCCGGCACAGGCGCCGGTCGCCGCCATCATCTCGATGTCGAAGGTGACGCGCTGCTCCAGCCGCTGGGCCTCCAGCAGCTTGCCCTCGGCGGCGAATTCCTCCAGCCGGACCTTGAGATCCTTCTTGATCTGGCCGATCGCCTGATGGAGCGTCGGCTTGGGGATGACGTGGTGGCTGTTGGGGTAGACGCGCACCGCCTCCAGCGCCGCCAGCTTCTCACCGGTCAGCGGATCGACCTCGTGGATGGCCTCGATCTCGTCGCCGAACAGCGAGATGCGCCACGCCCGGTCTTCCATATGGGCGGGGAACAGCTCCACCGTGTCGCCGCGCACACGGAACAGGCCGCGGCCGAAGGAGGCATCGTTGCGCTTGTACTGAAGCTCGGTCAGCTTACGCAGCAGCTCCGGCTGGGAAATGATCTCGCCCTTGCGCAGGTCGACGGTCATTTCGGAATAGGTCTCGACCGAGCCGATGCCGTAGATGCAGGACACCGAGGCGACGATGATGACGTCGTCGCGCTCCAGCAGCGACCGCGTCGCCGCATGGCGCATTCGGTCGATCTGCTCGTTGATCGAGGATTCCTTCTCGATGTAGGTGTCGGTTCGCGCGACGTAGGCTTCCGGCTGATAATAGTCGTAGTAGGAGACGAAATACTCCACCGCGTTGTTCGGGAAGAAGGACTTCATCTCGCCATACAGCTGCGCCGCCAGCGTCTTGTTCGGCGCCAAAATCAGCGTCGGGCGCTGCACCGTCTGAATGACGTGCGCAATGGTGAAGGTCTTGCCCGACCCGGTGACGCCCAGCAGCACCTGATCCTTCTCGCCCTGCCGCAGACCGGCGGTCAATTCCTCGATGGCGTTCGGCTGATCGCCCGAAGGCGTGAAATCCGACGAGATGACGAACTGCTTTCCGGCTTCCAGCTTCGCGAGCGGCTTGGCGGGAATGGCGGACAGGACGGGACTTGCCATGTGGCGGCGATCCGGATCAGAGGAGGGGTACGGAACGGGAACCAATTATATGGCCGCAACGCCCCCGTCTGTCGAGCGCGGGCTGAGCGGCACTGCATCCCGCGCATGCGAAACGCAGCGCCGACCCGGAACCGCCTTACTGTTGTCCCAGCGCCTTCGGGTTCGAGATGCCCAGACGGGCCTGGACGATGGCCTCTAGCGAATCCATCAGCACGTCACGCCCCTCCTGATCGAAGTCACCGGCGCCGATCTCGATGCACAGGCGGTGCTGCAGGGCCTCCACCCGCTTGCGCAGATCGTCGCCGGACAGGGCGTCGTCGGCGTCCTCGCCATAGAGCAGGGCAAGGGCTGCCAGCATCGAATGTCCGGCGGTGTCCAACCCTTTCAACTCACGCTCGGCGATTTCCAGCGCATTGGCGACCATCAGCGCGGCGAAGCGCGCCTCCGGCGCCACATGGGGAAGCACATCTGCACGGAAGGTGGAGGCGGCGATCCGCAGCAGACCGCGGGCGTCGGGATTGGCGCGCATCAGGCCACCTTCTCCACCGCACCGGACACCATGCCGCCGATGGCGCGGAGATGGCGCAGCATGTCCATCTCGATTTCCGGCAGCATCCGTCCGGTCAGCGCCAGTTCCAGCGAAGGCTCGGCTCCGGAGCTGTGGCGCAGCCCCTGCTCCACCGCGATGGCCGCCCAGCGCAGGTAAGCGGCCGTCTCCCAATAGGCGACGCGCGCCGGATCGACGCGGCGGCCGGAGGTCTCCTCATAGCCGGCATAGAAATCCGCGCGGTCGGCGATGCCGCCGGCTTCGCGTTCGGGTCGGCGGAACCGCCAGGAGCGGGCGCAGAACCAGCCCAGATCTTCCATCGGGTCGCTGAATCCGGCGAACTCCCAATCCAGGATCGCGGTCAGCGCGCCGTCCTTGACCAGATAGTTGCCGGTGCGGAAGTCGCGATGGCACAGCACCACCGCACCGGGCTGCGGCGCGTTGACATCCATCCAGCGCAGGCCCCAGGCGATCACCGGATCGCGGCGCCCAAGGTCGCCGAACCAGCGGCGATACTGAGTAAGCGTCTCCTGCGCCGGGCATTCCGGCGCCTCGCCCAGCCTCTCCAGCCCCTCGGTCTCCGGGGTGATCCGGTGCAGCAGGCCAAGCTGCCGGCCAAGCTCGCGCGCCAGTTCCGGCTGCGCTGCTTCCGAGCGCGTCACGGCATGGCCGGCGCCCAGTCCTTCGGCGCGACGCATGATGTAGAAGTCATGGCCCAGCACGGCGGGGTCGTCGCAGGCGAACAGCGGCTCCGGCGCCATCACTCCGCCGGCGAAGGCGGCGCGCAGCACCACGAACTCCCGCAGCTTGCCGATGCTGGCCGAAATACGTCCGCCGCCCTCGGCCCGCAGCACACAGGCATGCCGGCCGGCACACGGCCCGCCGTCGATGTCCAGAGTCACCGCAAGGTTGAGGGAGATCGCACCACCGCCGAGCCGTCCATCCTCCGTCACGACGACGCGGGATGCTCCGGCCTGTGCGGCCAGCCAATTTTCCAGACGAACGCGATTGTCGCCCGACAGCAGCGATGGCGGAAATTGGTCGGACGCTTTGACGACGTGCATGGCGTTCTCCCTCCAGAGGTTGCTTGGCGCGTTGGTCCGCGCGTCCTTATCGATTTCAGCCGCCGATGGTAGGCACGAAGCGCTGTTGCCGACAAGTTTCACCTTGGTGAGAAAAGCACCCCTACCCCCAAAAAAGTCGGCCCCTCCCCCGCCGGTCGGGCGGGAAAGGGGCCGCATCTTGCATTAGGTGGAAAGTGGTCAGGCGGCGACCGGGCGGTTCGCCCCCTGCTCCTGGCCGGCCGTGTTGGCCTGCTGGGTGGCGGGGACCGGGGCCGGCTTGGCCTCGCGAACCGGCAGCATGTCACCGATGCCGAAGGCGACGGCCATCAGGTTCGGCACAGCCATGGCGGCGAGCAGCACCGACCACAGTTCCAGCGACAGGGTGCCCAGCGGGTTGACCAGGGCGGCCGTGGCCGCCGAGGCGACCAGGGCGGCGGACAGCCACGCCTCCGGCTTGGCGCAGAAGCGGCCGGCAGTGCGCTTGCCGCCCTTGGCGGTCACCCGGAAGGCATCTTGGCTGCGGAACAGGCCGCGGACGACGGCCAGGGCGACGGTGGTGGACAGCGCCATGCCGACGGCGCAGG
>CBIHQY010000005.1:0-168892 GCA_966212305.1 uncultured Azospirillum sp. | reverse complement strand
CGACATAGTCGATCAGGCCCTCGTCCAGCGGCCAGGCATTCACCTTGCCTTCCCACTCGTCGACGACCGGGTTGCCGAAGCGGAAGGCTTCCGTCTGCATGTACGGAACGCGGGCGGCCTTCCAGGCCGTGCGGGCCTTCGCCAGGTTGTCCTCGGTCGGGTTGGCGACCAGGGCGTCCACCGCCTTCTTCAGCGCCTTGGCACCGTCGGTGGCGTCCTGATAGGCGGCATGGGCGATGTCGGCGTAGTTCTTCGCCACGTCCTTGTAGGCCGGTCCGGCCGCCTGGGCGGCGAACGGCAGCAGGGCAACGACGGCTACGGCGGCGAAGCCGGCAGCGCGCTTCGACATGGAGGTCTCCTCGAACGTCGGTGGTCGGTAATGACAGCAAGTGCGACTTATTCTCAGCGAATAACGTCGCGAATCATTCTCACTGTCAAGCCCTATCCGCGTTGGGGGTACTCGGAAAAGCGCATGCCGCCGGTGCCGCGTCGATATGTCCCGGCGCTCAGCCCTGGCTAAGCGACTGGCCGAGCGCCTGATCCAAGTCGTCGTAGAGATCGTCGGGCGACTCCAGGCCAACGGACAGGCGCAGCAGGTCGCCCGGTACGGGGGAGGTCGGGCCTTCGATGCTGGCGCGATGCTCGATCAGGCTCTCGACGCCGCCGAGCGACGTGGCGCGGCGCCAGATGCCGACGTGGGCGGCGGTGTCGATGGCGGCCTGGGTGCCGCCCTTCACCCGGATCGACAGCATGCCGCCATAGCCGCCGGTCATCTGGCGGGAGGCGATGCCGTGGCCGTGGAAGCCGGGCAGGCCGGGATACAGGACCTCCGCCACCCGCGGATGGGCGGTCAGCCGCTCCGCCAGCGCCATCGCCGCGGCGCTCTGCCAGCGGACGCGGGCGAACAGGGTGCGCAGGCCCCGCTGCAGGAGCCACGCCTCGAAGCTGCCGAGGATGCCGCCCTGCTGGGTCTGCACCGCCTTGATGCGGCCCCAGAACTCGTCCTTGCGGGCGGCGGTCAGGGTGCCGGCGACGACGTCCGAATGGCCGTTCAGGTATTTGGTCGCCGAATGCATGACGATGTCGGCGCCCAGTTCGATCGGCCGGGTCAGCACCGGCGTGGCGACCGTGCTGTCCACCGCCAGCCACGCCCCGGCCTCGTGCGCCAACTCGGCGACGGTGGCGATGTCGGTGACGGTCCACAGCGGGTTGGCCGGGGTCTCCACCCAGACCAGCCGCGTCTGGCCGGGGCGGAGCGCGGCGCGAACCGCGTCGGTGTCGCTGGTGTCCACCCCTTCGACCTTCAGCCCCCAGCGGGTGGCGGGGCCATGCACCCAATTGCGGAAGGCCCAGTACATCACGTCGGGAACCAGCACATGGTCACCCGGATCCAACGCCTGGAACACGGCGGTCGCCGCCGCCATGCCGGAGGCGAACAGCAGGGTGTCCGCGCCTTTTTCCAGTTCGGTGATCGTCCGCGCCGGAATGTCGAAGGTGGGGTTGTCGGCGCGAGCATAGACACGGCCGCGGCCATAGCCGTTGTCGGGGTCGCGGACATAGGTGGTGGACGGGTGGATCGGCGGAATGACCGCGCCGCTGGCCGCGTCCTCGAAGCCCAGGGCGCCGGCAGCGATGGTTTCGGGACGGTGGGGACGGTCGGTCATCGCCGGGGCACTCCGGAAGCAGGCCCGGGATCGGGCATGAAGGGGGAATTGAGGATACGCCCCGGATCGCCGCCGGTGCAACGCTCCGTCCCGGCTATCCCCATTCATCCCGCAGGCTTCAGGCGTAACGCGCGATCAGCCGGGCCAGCGGCGGCCCCGACAGCACCACCACGAACAGCCGCAAGGTCTGCAGCGCCAGCACGAGCGGCAAATCGACCCCGGTCCCCAGGGCGATTACCACCACGGAGTCGAGCCCGCCCGGACTGGTGGCGAGGAAGGCGGTCAGCGGATCGGTCGGCAGCAGCGTGACCAGCACCCAGGCCGACAGGCTGCACAGCGCGATCATCAGCCCGGTCGACAGCAGCATCTGCGGCACGGCGCGCATCGCGTGGCGCAGCACCTCGCGGGTGAAGCGCAGGCCGATGCTCCAGCCGATGACGGTATAGGTGACGGTCAGCAGCAGGTGCGGCAGTTGCAGGGTCACCCCGGCGCCGGCCTGGACCAGCGCGCCCAGCACCATCGGCACCAGAAGCGCGCCGGAGGGGATGCGGAACCGCTGACCGATCCAGCCGCCCACGCCGGCGACCAGCAGAGTCGCCGCCAGCCCACGCAGGTCCAGCGCCTCGACCGGCGCCACCGGCAGGGCGCCGCCTTGCGGGTCGGCGGTCAGCGCGTGCGTGACCAGCGAGGCGCTGAGCACCACCAGCACCACGCGCAGATACTGCATGACCGCCACCAGCCGCGCGTCGGCCCCGTATTCCCCGGCCATGGCGACCATGGCGGCGGCGGCGCCCGGCGACACGCCCCAGGCGGCGGTGGTGCCGGGCAGGCTGCCGTAGCGGACGAACAGCCAGCCGACGATGCCGCTGACCACCACCGTCAGCCCGACGGTCCCCAGCATCAGCGGCCAGTTCTGCGCGATGGACAGCAGGATCGACGAGGTGACGGCGTGGGCCACGAGGCAACCGATGATCGCCTGCGCCAAGGTGAAGCCCGACGGCGGCACCCGGATGGACGCGCCGCCGACCCCGAGCGCGATGGCCCCGATCATCGGCCCGATCAGCCAGGCCGCCGGCAGCCCGACCGCTTCCAGCCCCAGCGTCACCGCCGCCGACAGGGCGAGCAGGCCCGCCCATTGCGCCGCCGTTCGCGCGCGGAGCTTCGGCCAGCCCCCCTCCGTCCCGTCCCTTGTACCGACCACGAACTCATACCTATACGAATGATTTGCGTCACCGGCATGCTGCCTGCCACCGGCCTTGCCCGTCCAGCGGGCGAACGGGCGCGGCAGCCATGCGCGGCAGGAGCGGAACAGGGGGGAGCGGGAGTGGAGATGCCGGATCAGCGGGCGGTGCGGATGCGGGTCAGGAAATCGCCGACGCCGCGGTTCAGGTCGTCCGCCTGCCGGTGCAGCAGGCCGGCGGCGGCCAGAACCTCCTGCGCGATGCCGCCGGTCTCCGACGAGGATTGCGTCACCTGACCGATGGAATCGGTGACCCGGCGGGTGCCGACCGCGACCTCCTGCACGTTGCGGGTGATTTCCTGGGTCGCGGCGGTCTGCTGTTCCACCGTGGCGGCGACGGTGGTGACGATCTCGTTGATGTGGGTGATGGTGCGGCCGACCGCGTGGATCGCTTCGGCGGCATTGCCGGCCGCGCTCTGCATGCCGGCGATCTGGCTGGAGATGTCCTCCGTCGCCTTGGCGGTCTGGTTGGCGAGGTGCTTCACCTCGTTGGCGACGACGGCAAATCCCTTGCCCGCCTCGCCGGCCCGCGCCGCCTCGATGGTGGCGTTCAGGGCCAGGAGGTTGGTCTGGCTGGCGATGTTGCTGATCAGCTTGACCACGTCGCCGATGCGCTTGGCCTCCTCGACCAGCCCGCTGACGGTGCCCTTCGTCCGCTCCGCCTCGTCGACGGCGGAGGAGGAGATGCGGGAGGATTCGGTGACGTGGCGGCTGATGTCGGCGATGGAGATGGAGAGCTGTTCGGTCGCCGCTGCCACCGTCTGCATGCTGGACGACGTGACTTCGGTTTCCGACGCGACGTCGGAGGAGCGGCGGCTGGTGCTGGTGGCGATTTCCGACATGCGCTGGGCATTGGCCTGCATCTGGTTGGAGGCGGCGACCGTGCCCTCCACGATGCCCTTCACGCTGTCCTCGAAATTGCCGGCGAGCCGGTCGAGCGTGGCGCGCTTGCTCTCCTCCTCCGCCTCGCGATAGGTCTCGAGAAGCAGTTCCATGTCGAACCACGCGATCTTGTTCAATGTCTCCAACTGGGCGGCGCGGCTGCGGCGGGCACCGGCCCCGAACAGGTTGGCGGCCAGACCATCGTCGCCGCCGGTGAGGCCAAGTTCGCGGGCGATGTTGGAGCTGACGACGTGATGGCAGATCGAAACCGCGTAGGCTGGAACGCCGTTCCGATAGAACAGGGTCGCCAGCCGCTTCGCGGATTCGGCGAAGTCGGCATCGATCCGGCCGGACGCGGCCCGCATCCAGTGGTCCAGCCGGGCGGCATGCACGTCGGGAAGCTTCAGCGCGGTCTGGATCTCCGGCCAGGCATCGAAATGCCGGTGCCAAGCCTCAAGAAGCGAGGGAAGCCGCTGCTCCGCGAACTCGCGGTTGCCCCGCAGCCGGACCAGATCGTCATTGGTGATGGAAAAAGTGGCAAGTCGCTTCGTCTGCGCGTCTGTCAGCTCGACGGTCATGATTTTGGACGATCCTTGGTTCAGGTGCCTCTCATGGATCGTTTTACGTAAGCGAGGCGGTTCCGGATTGCCGGAGTATGGTCGCGGACGACCTCTTTTTCTTCATACCCAGATATGCGTAGGAAACCGCGCAGCGGCGGATCACAAAAGGACGACGGTCCATGAGCCCGAGCACCTTCGACCTATCATGCAGGACGCGGGCGCAGGCCGTTCAGCAGAAGGGCGATGGACTGGCGGGAAATCTCCGCCGGGTCCAGGTCGCCGTCAGGACGGTACCAGCGCGCGACCCAGCTGAGTGCGCCCGACAGCGTGAAGGCGGCGATCTTCGGATCGCAGGGGACGATGCTGCCCTCCGCGATGCCGCGTTCGATCAGGCTGCGGAATTTCAGGTCGATGCGACGCTTCAGGCCGCGCAGGGTGCGGCGGCTCTCCTCGGTCAGCGGCTCCTCGCCGACGCGGATCACGCACATGCCGAAATCCATGGTGACGATGCCGACATAGGTGGTCATCACCGCCACCAGCTCGTCATAGGCGCTGCCGCCATGGCCGATCACGTCGGATGACGCGCTGTCGAGCAGTTCCAGTCCGATCCGCACGCACTCGAACAGGATTTCCTCCTTGTTCTTCACATAATAGTAGATGGTCGGCTTGGTGACGTTCAGCCGCCGGGCGATGTCGTCCAGCGAGGTTGCGTGATAGCCAAGCTCGTTGAACGCCTGCGCCGCGGTTCGCAGCACGGCGATCCGCTTTTCCTCGCGCTCGCTGCGGCGGTCGGCGGTGGTCTTCCATGGCGAGTCCGACATTCGGCGCAGGCTCCCTTCGATCATTTCCCAAACCATTCCGCGGGGCTTCGCGGTCCATCGCTTTCCCACTTGCCGGTGCCTATGTCCAGGGGCAGCGTTGATCCGTTTGCTCAGCAAACTTGTTTGCGAAGCTACTTTCAAGTAACTTAGGTTCTAGCCAGTAAAAAGAAAGCCGGCCGCGCCTGTGCATCGTTGAGCGGCGGCGGTCGCGAAAACCTGAAATCCGGGAGGACACGTATGCCTATGGACGTTGCGAACAACGCGATCGCCGCGGCGCGCGGCATCAGCATTGGCGGCGCTCTGGCACGGGCGGCGCGGCGGCATGGCGGCCGTATCGCGCTCCGCTATGACGGGCGGGAGTGGAGCTTCACCGACCTGCACACCGCCGCGAAGCGGGTGGCAAGGCGGTTCACGGACATGGGCCTGAAGCGGGGGGACCGGGTGGCGGCCTTCGGGCGCAATTCCGATGCCTATGTCGTGGCGTGGCTGGGCTGCGCGATCGGCGGCTTCATCCATGTGCCGGTCAACTACGCCCTGACGGGGGAGGAGCTGTCCTACATCCTGACCCAGTCCGGCGCGCGGATGGTGCTGCACGACGCCGATCTCGCCGGTCCCCTGGCCGATGCCGGTGACGCGGCACGGCTGGAATGGATCGGGACGCTGGCCGCCGGCACCGGCGAGCTGGACGTGCTGGCCATCGCGCAGGATTCGGGCCCATCGGCGGACATCGAGGTGGTGGTGGATGCCGACACGGTGGTTCAGCTTCTCTACACCTCCGGCACCACGGCGGCGCCGAAGGGCGCGATGATGACCCACGGCAGCCTGCTGGCGGAGTATGAAAGCGCCATCCACGACTGCCGTTTCGCCGAGGGCGACCGCGCGCTTGCGGCGCTGCCGCTCTACCATTCGGCGCAGATGCACGTCTTCCTGATGCCGCAGCTGATGGTCGGCGCCACCACGCTGCTGATCCAGGCGCCGGCGCTGAAGCAATGCCTGGAGCTGATCGAGGCGCACCGCATCACCTCCTTCTTCGCGCCGCCCACCGTCTGGGTCGGGCTGCTGCGTCATGCCGATTTCGACGCGCATAATCTGGGATCGCTGGAGAAGCTGTATTACGGCGCGTCGATCATGCCGGTTCCGGTGCTGCAGGAGCTTCGCCGGCGCCTGCCCAACGCCCGCGCCTTCAACTGCTACGGCCAGAGCGAGATCGGCCCGCTCGCCACCGTTCTGGCGCCGGAGGAGCATGAGGAACGCCCCGCCTCCGCCGGCCGCCCGGTGCTGAATGTCGAGACGCGGGTGGTCGATCTGGAGATGAACGACGTGCCGCCGGGCACCCATGGCGAGATCATCCACCGCTCCCCCCAGCTGATGGTCGGCTATTGGGACAAGGAACGCGAGACGGAAGAGGCGTTCCAGGGCGGCTGGTTCCATTCCGGCGACGTCGGCTATCTGGACGAGGCCGGCTATCTCTACATCGTCGACCGCATCAAGGACGTCATCAACACCGGCGGCGTGGTGGTGGCCAGCCGCGAGGTGGAGGAGGCGATCTACAGCCATCCCGCCGTCGCCGAGGTCGCGGTGGTGGCTCTGCCCGACCCGAAATGGATCGAGGCGGTGACCGCCTTCGTCGTGCTGCGCAGCGGCCAGAGCGTCGATGCCGAGGGGCTGATCGCCCATTGCCGCGGCCATCTGGCGCCCTTCAAGCTGCCCAAGCAGGTGCATTTCGTGGACACCCTGCCGCGCAACACCGCCGGCAAGCTGCTGAAGCGCGAACTCCGCCGTGCCTATGGCGAGACCGCCGCATGAGCACTTATGAACCGCCGCTGCAATCCGTCCGCTTCCTCATCAACGAGGTGCTGAAGGCTCCCGACGCGCTTGCCGCAGCGGGCTGGGAGGACGCGACGCCCGACCTGTTCGACGCTGTGCTGGCCCAGGCCGGGCGGCTGGCGGTGAACGTGCTGCTGCCGCTCGACCGTTCCGGCGACGAGGAGGGCACGCGTGTCGAGGGGGACGGCGTGCGCATGCCCGCCGGCTTCGGCGAGGCGTGGCGGCACTGGCGCGAGGGCGGCTGGAATGGGCTGGCCGGCGACCCTGCCTTTGGCGGGCAGGGGATGCCGGCACTGCTCGACACGCTGGTGACGGAGATGGTGTGCGCGGCGAACCTCGCCTTCAGCATCACCCCCGGTCTGACCCAGGGCGCCATCCGGGCGCTCGCCGCCCATGGCGACGCGGCGGTGAAGGAGCGCTGCCTGCCGCCGATGCTGGCCGGCGACTGGACCGGCGCCATGGCCCTGACCGAACCGCAGGCCGGCACCGACCTGGGGCTGCTGCGCGCGCGGGCCGTGCCGGTGGGCGACGGCACCTACCGGCTGGCCGGGCAGAAGATGTTCATCTCCTCGGCCGATCATGACCTGACCGGGAACCTCGTGCATCTGGTGCTGGCACGCCTGCCCGATGCCCCGCCCGGCACCCGCGGCATCAGCCTGTTCGTCGTGCCGAAGCGCCTGCCCGATGGGACCCGCAACGGCTGGTCGGCGCTGTCGGTCGAACGCAAGATGGGGCTGCACGCCTCGCCCACATGCGTGGTGTCCTATGAGGGGGCCGTCGGATGGATGGTGGGGGAGCCGCACCGCGGCCTCGCCGCCATGTTCACGATGATGAACCACGAACGGCTGTTCGTCGGCATCCAGGGCATCGGCGTGGGCGAACGCGCGGCGCAGGCGGCCTTGGGGTATGCGCGGGAACGCGTGCAGGGCAGGGCGCCCGGTGGTGCCGAAGGCGACCCGATCCTGCATCATCCCGACGTGCGGCGGATGGTATTGACCGCCCGCGTGCTGACCGACGCCGGACGGGCGCTTGCCGGGTGGGTGGCGCTGTGGCTCGACCGCGCCGCCAAGGATCCGTCGCTGGCGGATGAGGCGGAGGATTGGGCGGCGCTGCTGACCCCGGTGGTGAAGGCCGCCGGCACCGACTTCGGCTTCGAGGCGGCGGTGCTGGCCCAGCAGGTGATGGGCGGCCATGGCTATATTCGCGACAATGGCGTCGAGCAGTTGGTCCGCGACGTGCGGGCGACGCAGATCTATGAGGGCACCAACGGCGTCCAGGCGCTCGACCTCGTGCAGCGCAAGCTGAACCTGCACGGCGGCCGGCCGCTGGCGCGGATGCTGAACGCGGTGGAGGATGCCGCATCTACGCTGGCCGACGATCCGGCGACCGCCGACCTGGCGGAGCCATTGCGAAGCGCTGCCGACCAGCTGCGCGGCTTGGCCGACTGGCTGCGGCAGGAGGGGCGCGACCCGCGCGACGGGGCGGCCGGGGCGACCGACCTGCTGCGGCTGACGGCCCTGGTCGCCTATGGCTGGATGTGGGGGCTGACCGCCTCCGCCTCGGTCCGGCGGCCGGAAGGCTACGACCCGGCATTCCTCGATGCGCGCATCGGGCTCGCCCGCGTCTTCATGACCCGGCTGCTGCCCGAAACCGCCATGCTGGAGGCGCGCATCCGCAGCGGCTACGCCGGATTGGACGCGGGACTGTCCGACCGGCTGGCGGGCATCGAAGGATAGCCATCCGTCACGCCGTCGCGACGATCAGAACGGCCGCGATCAGCGCCACCGCGTCTTCCAGCAATGCTGCGGGGCGGTCGCGGCCGAAGGCGGCGGCCATCCGCATGCGCGCCGCGTAGCCGACGAGCGTCCCGACGACGGCGCCGATGCCGCCGGCGACCAGCCCACCGACCCAGAATCCGGCATTCGCCCCGATGGCGGCACCGGAGATGGCCCCGCCGGCGATTCGGCTGGCGAAGGGGAAGGGCAGCTTGCGGCTGGGGGTGGTCGGCAGCTTGTCGACGATCAGTTCCACCACTGCCAGAACGGTGAAGACCCAGGGCGACACCGGGTGTCCGAGGAAGAACAGCCAGCTTCCCGACACGTCGAGCCAACCGCCATAGGCGGCCCAGCTGACAGCGGCCGGGGCGAGCAGCGTGCGCGAGCCGGAGACTGCGCCGATCAGGAATGCGAGGATCAGGGCAAACATTCGGTCATCCATGGTCAATTCGGCATCGTCAATTGCGGGAGCGTCCACGCACCGCCCGCACCATCCGCCGAAGCGCCTCGGTTCGTGTGCCGGGGCCGCCATGGAACAGGCGCAGAGCCGCCAGCATCAGCGCGTCGTCGCCCTCGCGCGGGGCGTCGAAATGCGGGTGCAACCGCCCTTTGCGGATCGAGACGGTCTTCACCTGCGTCATCTCAAGCAGCCCTTCGGCCCCGCGCGTCACGCCCCAGCCGCTGGCATGCCGTCCGCCGAAGGGCAGGCGCGGATCGGCGGTCGGCACGATCAGGTCGTTGATCGTCACCGTCCCGGCATCGATCCGCCCGGCCAACTCCCGCGCCTGCGCCACCGGCCCGAAAACCGACGCCCCCAGCGCGTAGGGGCTGTGCGTCGCCGCGTCCAGCGCCTCCTCCGTGTCCCGCACCGGCACCAGCGACAGGACCGGGGCGAAGATCTCCTCGCGCAGCAATGCCATGCCGGGCCGTGCATCGGCGAGGATCAGCGGTGTCATGATTGGGTCTTCGTCCTCCGGCACACTCCCCGGAGCACGCGCGCCCTCCGCCACCGCATCGCGCACGAGGGTGGCGAGCCGGCGTCTCACCGGCAGGGATACGGGCACCGGCGGGATCGTGGCGACATGACGGACAAGGGCGGCCTCCAGACCTGCGGCCATCCCGCGCGGAACGAAGACCCGCCGCGGCGCGATGCAGGTGGCGGAGCCGTTGAGCCGCAGGCCGAAGGCCAGCGCACGGGCGATCTGCTCGACCTCCGCGCCCGGCAGAACAAAGACGGCGTCATTGCCCGACAACTCCATCGTCGAGGGCACAAGATGGCTAGCGAGAAGTTCCGCCACCGCCCGGCCGGTGTCCGCCGACCCGGTCAGCACCAGCTTGTCGATGCCCGCCGCGATGGCCTCGGCCACCGCCCCGGCGGACTCGTCCAGCACCTGGAACAGCCCCGGCGGCAGGCCGGCCTCCTCCAGCCATTCCCCAAGCAGGACCATCGGCGCGCCGCATCCCGGCGCCGGCTTGACCAGCACCCTGTTGCCGGCCGCCAGCGCCTGGACGGCCTGCACGCCCGGCAGCAGCAGCGGGTAGTTGGACGGGCCGACGATCAGGACCGTGCCAACCGGCTCCCGCCGCACCTCCGCCTCCACCCCGAACAGCCAGACCGGACGCCCGCGCCGGCCCAGCCGCCTTGGCGCCAGCAAGCCGGCAGCCTCGCGTTCCAGGAATCGGCAGGCTTCCGCCAGCGGCAGGATTTCGGCGCTCACGCTCTCCGCGGCACGTCGGCCGGGTCGCGTTTCCAGTGATCGCACGAGCCTTTCGGCATCGGCCGCAATCCGGTGGCGAAGTCCGCGAATAATCGAAAGTCGTAGCGAAATGTCCCGGGCGCTCCACGCCGTAAAATCGGCGGGCAACCGGCATTTCTCACTGCTCGCCGAAAGGGTTACGACATCAGGAGGGGGGACGTTGTTGCGATCCATTTTCGACCCGGCTTCGTAACCATCACGACAGACTTCGGCAGCGCAGGAGCGTTTGGCAAGCGCATGGAACGACAAGTCGTGATCATCGGCGCGGGACCGGGCGGATTGGCATCCGCGATGCTCCTGGCGCTTACGGGTGCGAAGGTGACGGTGCTGGAACGGCAGGACCGCATCGGCGGCCGGTCGGCCGGCTTCTCGATGGACGGATACCGCTTCGACACCGGTCCCACCTTCTTCCTTTATCCCCGCATTCTGGAGGAGATCTTCGAGGCCTCCGGGCGGCGGCTGTCGGAGGAGGTCGACCTGATCCGTCTCGACCCGCTCTACCGGCTGGTGTTCGAAGGCGGCGGCGAGTTGCGCGTCCAGGCCCAGATGAAGGCGCTGATGGCGGAGATCGCCAAGCTCAGCCCGCGCGACGCCGAAGGCCTGCCGCGCTTTCTGGCCGACAACCGGGCGAAGATGGAGCGTTTCCGCCCGATTCTGGAATCCGACTTCTCCAGCCCCTGGGCCCTGGCCTCGCTGCCGATGCTGAAGGCGTTGGGCAGGCTGTCGCCGCACCGGTCGGTGGACCGCGACCTGTCCCGCTATTTCCAGGATCCGCGCATCCGCCTCGCCTTCTCCTTCCAGAGCAAATACCTGGGCATGTCGCCCTTCCGCTGCCCCAGCCTGTTCACCATCCTGTCCTTTCTGGAGCATGAACACGGCGTCTTCCATCCCCGTGGCGGAACGGAGGCGGTGATGGAGGCGATGCGCCGCGTGGCGGAAAGCCTGGGCGTCACCGTCCGGCTGAACGAGACGGTGCGCCACATCAAATTCCAGGGCCGCCGCGCCGTCGGCGTGCGGACGGAGGCCGGCGACTATCCGGCCGACGCGCTGGTCATCAACGCCGACTTCGCCCGCGCGATGACCACGTTGGTGCCCGACGACCTGCGCCGGCGCTGGAGCGACGCCCGCCTCGCCACCAAGAAATTCTCCTGCTCCACCTTCATGATGTATCTCGGCATCGAGGGGAAGGTGGACGGGCTGGACCACCACACCGTCTATCTGGCGGAGGATTACGCCCGCAACCTCGCGGAGATCGAGGAGTGCCGGGAACTGCCGCGCCGGCCGTCGATTTATGTGCAGAACGCCTGCGTCACCGATCCGGAGATGGCGCCGCCGGGCGACAGCACACTCTACATCCTGGTTCCGGTCGGGCACCAGCGCGGCCACATCGACTGGAAGGCGGAGGCACCGCATTACCGCCGGCTGGTGCTCGACCGGCTGGCCGGCTTCGGGCTCGGCGATCTGGAACGCCGCATCCGGGTGGAGCGGGTGGTGACGCCGGCCGACTGGGAAAGCCGGTTCGCCATCCATCGCGGAGCCACCTTCAATCTGGCGCACAGCCTGGACCAGATGCTGCACCGCCGCCCGCGCAACCGGTTCGAGGATTTGGACGGCGTCTATCTGGTGGGCGGCGGCACCCATCCCGGCAGCGGTTTGCCGGTCATCTTCGAAGGCGCACGCATCACGGCACGGCTGCTGGCCCAGGAAATGGGCCTGCCGACGCCCTGGCGCACAAAGACCATGGGTTTGTCCGGCATGCTGCGGCAGGCCGTTGCAGGGGGAATGGCATGACGGATCGGATCGCGGTGATCGGTGGGGGCCTGGGCGGGCTGGCGGCGGCGGTGGTGCTGGCGGCGCGCGGACACAAGGTGACCCTGCTGGAAAAGAACGCCTGGGTCGGCGGCAAGGCGGCGGTGCTGGAGGACAGCGGTTTCCGTTTCGACATGGGGCCGACCATCCTGACGGTGCCGCGCGTCCTGCGCCGCATCCTGGAAGAGGCCGCCTGCGATCTCGACCGCGAGTTGGAGATGGTCAGGCTGGAGCCGCAATGGCGCTGTTTCTTCGACGACGGCACGGTGCTGGACCTGTCGGAGAATGTCGGGACCATGGCGGCCGAACTGGACCGGCTGGCGCCCGGCCGTGGGGCTGGGGAGGGCTATCGGCGCTTCCAGGCGATGTCGGAACGGCTGCACGGCATCTCCGAGCGCTTCTTCTTCTGGAAATCGGTGGAGGATCTGGGCGACACGCTGAACTTCCGCAACAGCTTCAACGCCAGCACATTGTCCGATGTGCTGGCGCTGCGCATGGGCAGCACGGTGGCAGGCACCATCCGCAACCATGTGCCGGATGCGCGGGCGGCGCAGATGCTGGACCATTTCACCCAGTATGTCGGCTCCTCGCCCTACGGCTCGCCGGCGGTGCTGTGCGCCATCGCCCATATGCAGACCAATGACGGCGTCTGGTACCCGATGGGCGGCACCCGCGCCGTGCCGGCGGCACTGGAGCGGGTTGCGGGGCGGCTGGGCGTGGACATCCGCACCAACACCGGCGTCCGCCGCCTGGAGGTGGAGCGTGGGCGCGTGGTGGCGGTCGAGACCGACGGAGGCGAGCGCATTCCGGTTTCCGCCGCGGTGTCGAACATGGATTCCGTCCGGACTTATCAGGAATTGGTGGGCGGGCGGCCGGCAAAGCGGTTTTCCAGACGCCGCAGCTACGAGCCGGCCTGTTCCGGCGTGGTGTTCTATCTGGGGCTGGACCGCGCCTACGATCATCTGCTGCACCACGACTTCGTCTTCTCCCGCGATCCGGAGGAGGAGTTCGACTGGATCTATGGCCAGGGGGAACCGGCACCCGACCCGACCTGCTACATCGCCGCCCCCGCCCGCACCGAACCGGGCGTCGCACCGCCGGGTGGGGAGGCGCTGTATGTGCTGGTCCACACCCCCTATCTGCGCCCGCGCCATGACTGGAGCCGCATGCTGCCGGCCTATCGCCGGGTGGTGTTCGACAAGCTGAAGCGCACCGCCGGCATGGCAGATCTGGAGGACCGCATCCGCGTCGAACATGTGCTGACCCCGCAGGACATCCACGACCGCTACAATGTCCTGAACGGCGCCATCTACGGCTTGGCGAGCCACGGCCGCTTCATGGGAGCCTTCAAGCCCGGCAATCGTTCCCGTGATGTGGAGGGGCTGTATCTGGCCGGCGGAGCCGCCCATCCGGGACCGGGCATGCCGATGGTGCTGATGTCGGGGTGGATCGCCGCCGACAGCCTGGACCAGGACCTGCGCGGCGCCGGGGCGGATGCCGCCCGCGCCGTGGCCTGACGGAAGGCCATGGTGGCATGAGGGACGATCCGGTCGCGTTACGGTCGCGGTTTCTCTGCTGGTACTTTGGCGGCGTCATGGCGCGGCGGCTGCGGCGCGGCTTCCATGCCATGAGGCTGGCCCGACCGGGCTGGCCGGTGCTGCCGCCGGGGCGGCCGGTCATCGTCTATCTGAACCATCCGTCCTGGTGGGACCCCGCGTTGCTGATCGTGATGGGGACCACCCGCTTCCGCGGCCGGCCGGGCTTCGGGCCAATTGATGGGGAGATGCTGCGCCGCTACCGCTTCATGCGCCGGATCGGCCTGTTCGGGCTGGAACCCGGCCGCGCCGGTGCTGTCACCTTCCTGCGCACCGCCGAGCATATCCTGGCCGATCCGCGCGCCATGCTGTGGATCACGGCGGAGGGCGCCTTCACCGATCCGCGCCGCCGCCCAGTGACCCTGCGGCCGGGAATCGCCCATCTTGTCCGCCGCATGCCGTCAGCCCTGGTGGTGCCGTTGGCCGTCGAATACCCGTTCTGGGACGAACGGACGCCGGAGGCTCTGCTCCGGTTCGGCGAGCCGATGGATGCCGCCTCCTTCGCCGACCTGCCGGTGCCGGAAATCGCGGCGGATTTGGAAGGGCGGCTGGAGGCGGTGATGGACCAGTTGGCGCTCGACGCGCAAAGCCGCGACCCGGCGCGTTTCCTGACGCTGATGGAGGGAACGGTGGGGATCGGCGGGGTTTACGACCTGTGGCGCCGGGCGCGGGCCTGGGCCGGCGGGCAAGCCTTCTCCGCAGCACACAACGATGGGCAGAGACCGATGCCGCAGCGGGAGGTGAAACGGCCATGAACCTCATCGACCTGATCGCCGGGCTGTCGCTGGTTCTGGCTCTGCTGCCGCTGGGGCAGGGGATCCTGAACCTGCATCTCTATCGCCGTCCGACCGCCGCCCCGCCGCTGGGCACCGCCGTCAGCATCCTGATCCCCGCCCGCAACGAGGAGTCCGGCATCGCCGCCGCCGTCGATGCGGCGCTGCTCAGCCGCGGTGTCGAGGTGGAGGTCGTGGTGCTCGACGATCATTCCACCGACCGCACGGCGGACATCGTCCGCGGCATCGCCGCCCGTGACCCGCGCGTCCGGCTGGAACCTGCACCGCCGCTGCCGCCGGGCTGGTCCGGCAAGCAGCATGCTTGTCAGGTGCTCGCCGGTCTGGCGCGCCATCCCGTGCTGCTGTTCCAGGATGCCGACGTGCGTTTGTCCCCCGCCGCCGCCCGTCTGACCAGCGGCGCCCTGCTGTCGGGCGGAAACGGTCTGGTCAGCGGCTTCCCGCGCGAGGAGACCGGGACGCTGGCCGAGGCTCTGGTGATCCCGCTGATCCATTTCCTCTTGCTCGGCTACCTGCCGATGGCGGGGATGCGGCGCTCCGCCGATCCGCGTTTCGGCGCCGCCTGCGGCCAGTTGATCGCAGTGAGGAAGGAGGCCTATCTGGCGGCCGGTGGCCATGCCGCCATTGCCGCCTCGCTGCATGACGGGGTGACGTTGCCGCGGGCCTTCCGCCGCGCCGGGCAGGGCACCGACCTGTTCGACGCCAACGGACTTGCCCGCTGCCGGATGTATCGCGGCTGGCGCGAGGTGTGGTCCGGCTTCTCCAAGAACGCGACGGAGGGGATGGCGACCCCGGCCGCCCTGCCGGTCTGGACCCTGCTGCTGTTCGGCGGCCATGTGCTGCCTTGGGTCTTGCTGGGTTGGGCTGCGCTGCACCCGCTGCCCTTGGCGGCGGTCGTCCTGGCCGGGCTGTCGGCGGCGGCCGGGGTGATCTTCCGCCTGCTGTTGGCCGTCCGCTTCCGCCAGAGCGTCGTCGGCGCCCTGCTGCACCCGGTCGGGGTGCTCATCATGCTGGCGATCCAATGGTCGGCGCTGCTGCGCGCGCGCCATGGCAAGCCGGCCGAATGGCGGGGCCGGGCCTATCCGGCCGGGCCGGGGCCGGGGCCGAACGCGCCATGACCCCCTGGCTGCGCCGCAATGGGCACCGCATCTTCCACCCGCTGGCCGGCGCCGATGCCGCCACGCTGGCGACCGTGCTGCGCGATGGCGGCGGTGTGGGGCCGCTGCACCTGCACCGCGTCGCGACCGCGCTGGGAGCCGCCGCGATCCGCGCGCCGCTTGACCTGCTGGAGCAGCGGCGGATGAAGCGGCTGGCGGGGCAGGGTAGGGCCGTCGGGCCGCCGCCGCTGTTCATCCTCGGCCACTGGCGCAGCGGCACCACCCATCTGCTGAACCTGCTGGCCCAGGATCCGCGGTTTGCCGCCCCCGATCCGCTGGCGGTCGGCCTGCCCTGGGGCTTCCTCGGCTTGAGTTCCTTCTGGCGGTCCAGGCTGGAGGAATGGCTGCCGCCCGACCGCATCATCGACGCCATGCCGGTCGACCCGACCTCCCCGCAGGAGGACGAGTTGGCTTTGGCCCTGATGCAGCCGCTGTCCTACTACCACGGCATCTTCTTCCCCAGGCATCTGCGCCGCGCCTTCCGCCGGGGCGTGCTGTTCGAGGATTGCCGCCCGGAATCCGTCGATCTGTGGCGGCGCCGGATGGACCTCTACCTGACCAAGATGCAGATCTATAGCGGCGGCCGGCACCTGCTGATCAAGAATCCGGCCCACACGCCCAAGCTGGCGGAACTGCTGGCCCTGCGCCCCGACGCGGTCTTCGTCCACATCCACCGCGACCCTTACGAGGTCTTCAGCTCCACCCGCCGCATGCTGTTGACCCTGCTGCGGGAGTTCTCGCTGCAATCCTACGATCCGCAGGTGGTCGACGGGCTGGTACTGGACCTCTACCCGGCGATGATGGCGCGGTTCGACCGCGATCGGGCGCTGCTGCCGCCCGGCCGGTTGGTGGAAATCCGCTATGACCGCTTCGTCGCCGATCCGCTGGCGACGCTGGGCGAGGTGTATGACGGGCTCGATCTCGGCCCGTTCGACCCGGTACGGCCGCGGGTCGAGCGTTACCTCGCCGACGTGCGCGATTACCGCCGTGCCCGTCACGACCTGGAGGACCCGGCCCGCAGCGCCGTACGCCGGCGCTGGGCCTTCGCCTTCGACCGCTGGGGCTATTGATCCGTCAGGCTTCGCCGCGTTCCTCGCGCTTGGCCTGCTGCCACAACGCTTCCATCTCGTCCAGCGTGGCGTCCTGCGGCTTGCGCCCGACGGCGGACAGCAGCGCCTCGATGCGGTGGAAGCGGCGTTCGAACTTGGCGTTGGTGCCGCGCAGCGCCGCTTCCGGCTCCACCTTCAGCCGGCGGGCGAGGTTGACCAGCGCGAACAGCAGGTCGCCCAGCTCGTCCGCCACCCGTTCCTGCGCCGAATTGGCGTCCATTTCCGCCCGCAGCTCCCGCACCTCCTCCTCGATCTTGTCGAGGATATCGCGGGCGTCCGTCCAGTCGAAGCCGACGCGGGCCGCACGGTTCTGCAGCTTCAACGCGCGGGTCAGCGCCGGCAGCCCGGCGATCACGCCCTCCAGCGCCGACGGCGCCCGGCCTTCCTCCGCCGCCTTCGCCGCCCGTTCGGCCGCCTTGTGGTCCTCCCAGCGCGAGGTCTGCTGGTCCGACGACTTGACCTCTTCCGGTCCGAAGACGTGGGGGTGACGGCGGATCATCTTGTCGGTGATGACGCCGGCCACCTCGTCGAAGTCGAACAGCCCTTCCTCACGCGCCATCTGGCTGTAATAGACGACCTGGAACAGCAGATCGCCCAGTTCCTCGCGCAGGGCGACCTTGTCGTCCTTCTCGATGGCGTCGGCGACCTCATAGGCCTCTTCGATCGTGTGCGGCGCGATGGAGCGATAGGTCTGCTCCAAATCCCACGGACACCCGCCGTCGGGATTCCGCAGCCGGGCCATCACGTCGAGCAGCCGGTCGATGTTGCGGGTCATGTCGTGCCGTCTCCGATTGCGGGGAGGGGAAAGTCCGCGACGATAGCGGACGGGCGACGGCGGGGGAAGTTTCGCGGCACCGGCACTGACATTCTGACATTGCGCCTACACAAACTAAAAACGCATAATCGGCATTATGGAAATTTAACTGCCCCTCCCGCACCGCAACAATTCAGCCATGCCGTGATCGGGGGCTCGGCTGCTTTCTACCCCCTTGCCGAAATTAGATAGCAAACCTATTAAATAGGGATGCTACAAGATAAGCCTCTGCGCCTTCCTCCGAATTTCGGCCTGCACCTGTTCCGCGCCTCCCATCTGTGGCGGCGGGCGGCGAACAAGGTGCTGGCGGACAGCGGGTTTTCCACGTCGGCCATCGCGCCGCTGATGCTGCTGGCCGAACTCGGCGACGGGTTGCGGCAGCGCGAATTGGCGGAAGAGATGGCGGTGGAAGGTCCGTCGCTCGTCCGTCTTCTCGACGGGCTGGAAGCGGCCGGGCTGCTGGAACGGCGCGAGGATGCCTGCGATCGGCGGGCGAAGACCCTGCACATGACCGACACCGGCCGTCAGCTGTTGGTTCAGGTGAACGAGGCATTGAACGACGTCCGCCAGCGGCTGATGGCAGAGGCGACGGAGGCCGACGTGGAGGCCTGCTATCGCATGCTTTCCATCATCGAGGCCAACGCCAAGCGTGAACAGACCTGACCGTGGCGTGTTTCCGGAGCAGCGCCACGGCCGGAAACGGCCGCGTTGCGCCTCCGTCCGCGCCGGTGCGGTGATCGAGGAACCCAAACCGTGACATTTCTTCCTTCCTTCCGGGCCGTGGCCCGGATCGCCGTGACCCTGCTGGTGACCCTGGCGGCGGTCGGCGGCGGACTGTGGTTGTGGGATTACTATATGAACGAGCCCTGGACCCGCGACGGCCGGGTCCGCGCCGACATCGTCCAGATCTCCTCCGACGTCGCCGGCCTGGTGACCGACGTGCGGGTGGCCGACAACCAGCTGGTCCACAAGGGCGAGGTGCTGTTCGTCGTCGATCCCGGCCGCTACCGGCTGGCGGAGGAGCAGGCACAGGCCAATCTCGACAGCGCCAAAGCCGAGCTGGCCTATCGCACCGCAGAGGCGCACCGGTACGAGCAGTTGGGCAACAACGTCGTCTCCACCGCCCAGCGCCAGGAGGTGATGTCGGCGATGGCCAAGGCTGCTGCCGCGACCAAGCAGACGGAGGCCGCGCTCGACCTCGCCCGCTTCAACCTCGCCCGTACGGAGGTGAGGGCCACCGTCGACGGCTATGTCACCAACCTGCAGATGAAGGCCGGCAACTATGTCTCCGCCGGGCAGGCGGTTGTGGCGCTGATCGACAGCCATTCCTTCTATGTCATGGGCTATTTCGAAGAGACCAAGCTGCCGCGCATCCATGTCGGCGCCCCCGTGTCGATCCGCATCATGGGCGTGAGCACCGAACTGCACGGCCGGGTCGACAGCATCACCCGCGCCATCGTCGACCGCGACCGGGCGGAGGGTGCCGGGCTGGTCGCCAACGTCAACCCGACCTTCAACTGGGTGCGGCTGGCCCAGCGCATCCCCGTGCGCATCGCCCTGGACGAGGTGCCGGAGTCGCTCCAACTGGTTGCCGGTCGCACCGCGACGGTGTCGGTGGTGGGCGCCCCCGACGGCACGCCGAAGGTCGCCGAACTGCCGGCCGGGCAGTGAGCGCCCGCCGATGCCCAAAGCCCCTACCCTCGACGAGCTGGTCTTTTCGCTGAAGTCCTTCGCCGCCTCCATGCTGGCGCTCTACATCGCGTTCGGCATGGGGCTGCCGCGTCCCTTCTGGGCGATGCTGACCGCCTATGTGGTGTCGAGCCCGCTGTCGGGCACCGTGCGGTCGAAGGCGGTCTATCGCGTCGCCGGCACGGTGGTCGGCAGCATCGCCGCCATCGTCCTGACGGTGGAACTGGTCAATGCGCCGGAGCTGCTGTCGCTGGCGGTCGGGCTTTGGGTCGGCGGCTGCCTGTTCGTCTCGCTGCTGGACCGCACGCCGCGCAGCTACGCCTTCATGTTGGCGGGATACACCGCCGGGCTGATCGTCTTCCCGGCCGTCTCCAATCCGGAGGCGATCTTCGACACCGGTTTGGCCCGGGTGGAGGAGATCATCCTCGGCATCGTCTGCGCCACCGTCATCCACAGCGTCATCCTGCCGCGCGGCATGGGGCCTGTGCTACTCGGCAAGCTCGACGCCGCCCTGCGCGATGCGGAGCGCTGGACGCTGGACGCGCTGGACGGAGCCGGAATCGACGCCCGCCTGCGTGACCGCCACAAGATGGCGACCGACCTGACCGAGTTGCGGGTGATGACAACCCACCTGCCCTACGACACCTCCGACCTGCGCTGGATGACCCGGCCGATGCGGGCCTTGCAGGACCGGATGGTCTATCTGCTGCCGGTGCTGACGGCGGTGCAGGACCGGCTGATCGCGTTGCGTGGCCCGCATGGCCAACTGCCGGCCGACGTTGCGCCGGTTCTGGCGGCGACGCGCGGCTGGATCGCCGCCGGTGCCGATGCCGACCCGGCGGAGGCCGGGCGGCTGATCGACTGGCTCGATCGGCTGGAGGCGGAGGAGGCGGGGCGGGCTTCGGCCGGCTGGCAGGCGGCGACACGCTTCAGCTTCATCCGGCGCATGCGGTCGCTGGTGGAGATCCATCGCGACTGCCGGGACCTGCGGGCGCGCATCGCATCCGGCGACCGCGACCTGCCCGACCATCTCGACCCGCTGGCCCGCAAGCGGTCGCGCGGCGTCTTCCATCTGGACCAGGGCATGGCGGCCTGGTCGGCTGCGGCGGCCCTGCTGGGCATCACCACCGTTTGCGCCTTCTGGATCCTGACCGGCTGGTCGTCCGGGGCGGCGGCGGCGATGATGGTGGCGGTGTTCACCTGCTTCTTCGCGTCCTTCGACGATCCGGTGCCCGGCATCCGCCTGTTCCTGGTCTATACGTTGGCGTCCATTCCGCTGTCGGCCTTCTATCTGCTGGTGGTGCTGCCGTCCTTCGACAGCTTTCCCATGCTGGTGCTGTGCCTGGCGCCGACGCTGGTGGGCCTGGGCATCTTCGTCGCCCGGCCGGCGACGATGGGCAAGGCGATGGCGCTGATCTTCGGCGTCGGCGGCTCGCTCAGCCTGCTCGACACCGGCAACGGCGATTTCGCCTCCTTCCTGAACAGCAGCACCGGGCAGATCGTCGGCATCGTCACCGCGATGCTGGTCACCCGCATGTGCCGCTCGGTCGGCGCGGCCTGGAGCGCGCGGCGCCTGCTGCACATCGGCTGGCGCGAAATCGCCGATCTGGCGCGGATGCGCGGAGTGCCGGCGAATGACGGCTTCGAGAGCCGCATGCTGGACCGTGTCGGGCTGCTGTCGGCCCGGTTGGCGCAAGCCGGCGGGTCGGTGGATGTCGACGCCATCGACGCGGTACGCGACCTGAGGGTCGGGCTGAACGTAGTGGAGCTTCAGCGGGCACGCCCGGTTCTGGATGTGGCCGGCACGGCGGCTCTGGAGGGTCTGCTGCGCGGCGTCACCGATCATTTCCGCGCCCTGTCCGCCAAACGACCCGACCCGGCGCCTGCCGGGCTTCTCGACAGCATGGACGACCTGCTGTCGGCGATCGACGCCGCCCCGCCCTGCCCCGAGCGCGACCGCGCGGTGGTGGCGCTGGCCGCCCTGCGGCGCGCCCTGTTCCCGGACGCAGCCCTGGAGGCCCTCCCATCGACCCTTGAGCCGTTGCAACAGGAAAGGGCACGCGCATGATCGGTGAAATCGACGTCTACGGCCTGTTCCTGCCGCCTTTGCTGATCCTGGCCGTGGTGGCCTGGGCGGTTTCGGCTCTGCTGCGCCGGGGGCTGCGCGCCATCGGCGCCTATGGCTGGGTCTGGCACGCGCCGCTGTTCGACTTCGCGCTCTATGTGCTGGTGCTGAGCGGCCTTGCCGGCCTGTGGTCGGTCTGGTCCGCCTGAAATCGTCCACACCATGGCTGTTGCGGCGTGCTAGTCTGCACGCCATGACCGCCCCGCTGTCGCAGCCATTTTCCATGCCTGGCATGATGCCCGATGCCGACGCCGAGAGCGCCTGGATCGACGTGATCCGGAAGATGGACGAGACCTATGCCAATCTCGTGACGCAGCAGGTGGAACTGGAACGCAAGAACGCCGAGCTGGAGGAGGCTCAGGCCTTCATCGCCAGCGTTCTCGGCTCCATGACCGACGTTCTGATCGCCTGCGACCGGGACGGCCGGATCGAGCAGACCAACCCGGCGGCCGAACGGGCGCTGGGCTGTGCCGGGCGCGAGCTGACCGGGCGGCCGCTGCGCGATTTCCTCGACCCCGCCTTCCATCCCGCCTTCACCCGCCTGTGCAGCGCCGCCCTTCAGCGCGAGGAGGTCAGCGATGTGGAACTGTCCCTGCGCGGGCCGGCCGGCCCCTTCCCCATCGCGGTCAACAGCACGGTGCGCTACGACCAGCGCGGTCACGCCATCGGGCTGGTTCTGGTCGGCCGGCCGGTGGGCGAGTTGCGCCGCGCCTACCGCGACCTCGCCGCCGCCCACGAAGGGCTGAAGCAGACCCAGCAACAGCTCGTCCATTCGGAAAAGATGGCCTCGCTCGGCCGGCTGGTCGCCGGCGTGGCCCATGAGCTGAACAACCCGATCTCCTTCGTCTATGGCAACGCACATGCCATGCGCCGCTATGTCGACCGCATGACCGCCTATCTCGACCGCGTGCATGAGGGTACCGCCCCGGCCGAACTGACGTCGCTGCGCAAGGAGCTGCGCATCGACCGCGCCCGCGCCGACGCCGCGGCGACCCTGGACGGCATGCTGGAGGGGACGGAGCGGGTTCGCGACATCGTTGCGGAGCTTCGCCGCTTCTCATCGGAACAGAAGCACGCCTCGGAACGCTTTGATCTGACTGCACTTCTGCGATCCGCGGTCACCTGGGTCGCCAAGGCGCAGATGCCGGACCTGACCGTCGTCTTCGACCTGCCCGACACGCTGGACATTGCCGGACATCCTGGCCACCTGCATCAGGTCGCCATGAATCTGGTCCAGAACGCCATCGACGCCATGGCCGGTGCCGCGGTCAAGCGGCTGGAACTGCATGGCCGGGAGGAGGCCGGGACGGTCGTCGTCACCATCCGCGACACCGGCCACGGCATTCCCGATGCTGTTCTGGCCCGCGTCTTCGATCCCTTCTTCACCACCAAGCCTGTCGGCAAGGGCACCGGGCTCGGCCTGTCGATCAGCTATCAACTGGTGCACGACCATGGCGGCGATCTGGCCGCCGCGAACCATCCCGATGGCGGGGCGCTGTTCACCCTCACCCTGCCGGCCGCCGGGGGCCGGGCCAAGGGTACGGAAGGAGCCGTGCGATGAGAGAGCGTCCGCTGTCGGTGCTGTGGCTGCAATCGGGCGGCTGCGGCGGCTGCACCATGTCGCTGCTCTGCGCCGAATCCCCGGATCTGCTGACGCTGTTGGAGACCGCCGGCATCCGCCTGCTCTGGCACCCGAGCCTGTCGGAGGAAAGCGGGGCCGAGGTGGTGGACCTGTTCGAGCGCATCCTGTCGGGGGCCGAGCCGCTGGACGTGCTGTGCGTGGAGGGATCGCTTCTGCGCGGGCCGAACGGCACCGGGCGCTTCCATGTGCTGGCGGGGACCGGGCGGGCGACCATCGACTGGGCGCGCGATCTGGCCGCCGTCGCCGGCACGGTTGTCGCCGTCGGCACCTGTGCGGCCTTCGGCGGCATCACCGCGGGGGGCGAGAACATCGCCGACGCCTGCGGCCTGCAATATGAGGGCACTCAACGCGGCGGCGCGCTCGGCGCGGAGTTCCGGGCGCGCGGCGGCCTGCCGGTGGTCAATGTCGCCGGCTGCCCGACCCATCCGAACTGGGTGACGGAGACGCTGATGCTGCTGGCGGAGGATGCGCTCGCCGCGGGGGATCTGGACGTCTACCAGCGCCCGCGCTTCTACGCCGACCATCTGGTCCACCATGGCTGCCCGCGCAACGAGTATTACGAGTACAAGGCCAGCGCCGAAAAGCCGTCCGATCTCGGCTGCCTGATGGAGCATATGGGCTGTCTCGGCACCCAGGCGCATGCGGACTGCAACACCCGACTGTGGAACGGCGAGGGGTCCTGCACCCGCGGCGGCTATGCCTGCATCAACTGCACCGCGCCGGGGTTCGAGGAGCCGGGGCATCCGTTCCAGCAGACGCCGAAATTCGCAGGCATCCCCATCGGCCTGCCCACCGATATGCCCAAGGCGTGGTTCGTGGCGCTGGCCTCGCTGGCGAAGGCTGCGACGCCGGAGCGGGTGCGCCGCAACGCCGCCGCCGACCGCATCGTCGTCGCCCCCACCGTCCGTCCCACCCGGAAAGGCTGACCCGGTGAGCGAAGAGCCCAAACGCCGCCTGATCGTCGGTCCTTTCAATCGCGTGGAAGGCGACCTTGAGGTCCGGCTTGAGATTTCCGGCACAAGTGTTTCTGCCGCCTATGTGAATTCGCCGCTGTTTCGCGGTTTCGAGCGCATCTTGGAGGGGCGCGACCCGATGGACGCGCTGGTGGTGGCGCCGCGCATCTGCGGCATCTGCTCCGTCTCGCAAAGCCATGCGGCGGCGCTGGCGCTGGCCGGCGTGATGGGGCTGGAGATGCCGCGCAACGGCCTGCTCGCCACCAACCTGATGACGGCGACGGAGAATGTCGCCGACCATCTGACCCATTTCCACCTGTTCTTCATGCCCGACTTCGCCCGGCCCGCCTATGAAGGTCGTCCATGGTTCGAGAAGGCGGAAGCGCGATTCAAGGCGGCGCAGGGAAGTGCCGTGCGCGGCGCCACCGCAGCGCGGGCGGACCTGTTCCATGTGCTGGGGATCCTTGGCGGCAAGTGGCCGCACACGCTGACGCTCCAGCCCGGCGGCGTCACGCGGGCGGTGGATGCGCGCGACCGGGTGCGTCTGCTCGCCACCGTCCGCAGTTTCCGCCGCTTTTTGGAGGACAGCCTGTTCGGCGCGCCGCTGGACCGCATGCTGGCGCTTGGCACGCCGGAGGATCTGGAGCGCTGGCGGGTATCCGGCCCGGCCGGCGACTTCCGCCTGTTCCTGGAGATCTCCGAGGATCTGAACCTCGCCCATCTCGGCCGCGCCTATGGACGCTTCCTCAGTCACGGCGCCTATCCCGACGCCGGGGGCGGGCATCTCTACCGCCGCGGCACCTTTGCCGGCGGGCAGAATGCTCCCTTCGATCCGAATCAGGTGGCGGAGCATCACCGCTTCAGCCGCATGGCCGGACAGGACCGCCCTCACCCACCCTTCGCCGGCTCGACCGTGCCCGATGGGATGGACGAGACCGGTTACAGTTGGTGCAAGGCGCCGCGGCTTGGCGGACTGCCCTACGAGACCGGCGCGATTGCCCGACAGTTGGTGGACGGCCATCCGCTGATCCGGGCGCTGGTGGCGCAGGATGGCGGATCGGTGCGCAGCCGCGTCATCGCCCGCCTGCTGGAACTGGCGCGTACCACCGATGCAATGGAAGGCTGGCTGCGCGCCATTGATCCGGTGGCCTCCTGGTGCGTGGCGGCGGAGATGCCGGAAAGCGCCCAAGCGGTGGGATTGACGGAAGCGGCGCGGGGAGCGCTGGGGCACTGGCTGCGGGTGGAGCACGGGCGCATCGCCGGCTACCAGATCATTGCCCCGACCACCTGGAATTTCTCACCACGGGACCTCGACGGCGTGCCCGGCCCGCTGGAACAGGCCCTGGTCGGCGCCCCGGTGCAGGAGGGAGAGCGTACGCCGCTGTCGGTGCAACACATCGTCCGGTCCTTCGACCCCTGCATGGTCTGTACGGTGCACTAAAAAACCTATTATAAACAGTGTTTTGCCTGACACCTCTGAAGCGCTATCTCAAGATGGTGGTCAGGAAACGATGAACGCTGCGTAGGACATGACGCCGACGAACATCAGAAGTGAAACCATGCGTGCCATTTGAACCTCCATCGGACGGGAGATGCTCCGTCCTGTCGGAAGAGATCTAATCCGGCGCAGGATCGGGATAAACACACGGATCCTGATTTCACCGTTCGACCAGCGCGAACAATCCAACTCACCCGCTGCGGCAACTGCGCAGCCAGGGTGGCAACCAACTTGCCACTTGCCACACATGCTGTAATGTTGATGTCCACAATCGCTGCTATGTCGAGCGATGGGGTCGGAAATATGCAATCCGATCAATGGCCTGCCTGAACCGCCGATCCTGGCATGGAACTTGTACGAACGAAGGTTCGGCGGCAGGGCGCCGCTCCATCGGACAGAGGCCGGGGCACGGGAATGGATTTGGTGGGGGACGAAGGCGGTCGCGGGACGGCGCGGATCCTGGTGTTGGGCATCGGCAACATCCTGTGGGCCGACGAAGGATTCGGTGTCCGCACGGTGGAGCGTCTTGCGGCCGATTGGCGCTTTCCCGACACCGTCACCCTGATGGACGGCGGAACCCAAGGTCTGTACCTGCTGCCGCATCTGGAAGCCGCCGACGCGCTGATCGTGGTCGACGCCATCGACTATGGCCTGCCGCCCGGCACCCGCCGGGTTTTCCACGGCGACGACGTGCCGGCCTTCCTGGGCGCCAAGAAGATGAGCCTGCACCAGACCGGCTTTCAGGAGGTGCTGGCGAGCGCCATGTTCCTTGGCCGCTGCCCGCAAAAACTGATCCTGGTCGGTGTCCAGCCGGAATGCCTGGAGGATTACGGCGGCGGTCTGACCGACACCGTCGCCGCGCAGGTCGCCCCCACCATCGACGTCATCCTGACTCTTCTGCGCGACGAGTTCGGCGTGGCGGGCACGCCCATTGAGGCCGCCGCCGACATCGCCGCCCCGGCCATCGCCCGCGATGCCTATGAGGGAGGGCGCCCGAGTGCCGAAGACGCCTGTCGTATCGGCGATCCCCGCATTCTGGCGGCGCTGTCCGCCCCCGAAACCTGAGCGGAGCGCCCGGCCATGTGCATCGGCATTCCCCTGCGCCTGACCGGTGTCGACGGCGTCGCCGGCCGGACGGAGGACGGGTCGCTCATCGACCTGTCGCTGGTTCCGGAAGCCGGTTCCGGCGACTGGGTGCTCGGCTTCCTCGGCGCGGCGCGGCGCCTGCTGGAACCTGAGGAGGCCGCCCAGATCCTCGACGCGCTGGCGGCGATGGCCGCGGCGCTGGACGGAGAACGGCTCGACAGCGCCTTCGCCGACCTGACCGACCGCGAACCGACCCTTCCCCCCCACCTGGAGGCGGCCCGCGCGGCCGGCCTGACGGAGGCCTGACGCCCATGACCGACCTCGCCCCGCCGCTTGCCAAGCCGCGGCTGCCCCTGCCACCGCTGGTCGATCTGCTGACCGACGTCCATGGCTATCTGCGGTTGGATCATGCCGACGACCGGCCCTGGCTCGACGATCCGGCGAAAAGCTGGGTGGTCTTCCTGCCCGGCCATGGCAAGGGCAATGCCGAGACCGCCGACGTCGCCGTCATCCTGCCGGAACTCGTCCGCGCCCTGCACCCGCGCCTGACCCCGGCGGTGGCCGGCGAGGCGGCGGAGCGCGCGATCCTGGCCCTGACCGGCATGATGAGCCTGCCGGCCCTGGTCTTCCTGCGCGGCGACCGGCTGCTGGGCAGCATCCCGCGTGTGCGCGACTGGGACGATTATCTGCAGCGGATCGGCGAGATTCTGGAAGGCGCTTTGGAAGGCGGTGCGGCATGAGTTCCCTGTTCGGCATGACCCACCCGCCGGTCGGCTTCGGCCCCGGCAGCCAGCCCGACGCGACCGAGGAAGGGCTGGAATACCTGCCGATGCCGTCGGGCATGCGCGTCTACGAACCGCACCTGCCGGAGGTCGCCGATCCCGCCCGCGCCGCCGCTGCCCGTGCCGTGCTGACCCGCATCCACGAGGCGCTCGCCAATTGGTCGGCCGGCGAGGAAATCCGCATTCCGGTCGATGACCTCGACGCACCCGTCCTCGCTCTGGTCGACGAGGCGCTGGGCGAGGGCGAAGTCGCGGTCAAGGTGGAGCGCGCCGGCGACCGGCTGGAGATTCAGGAGGCGTCGCTGGCCGGCGTCTGGCGCGTGCGTGGCTTCGGTGACGGGGCCGTTCGCGAAAGCCTGCTGGTCGGCAGCTTCCCGCGGGTGGCGCTGAACCGCGCCTTCACCGCCGTTGCGCCAACCATGAGTGGACCGGCGCCGGCCGGGCTTATGAACGGCCAGCCGATCCTGATGGAGTTGCTGGACCGCAGCGCCGCTTGGCGCCGCGGCGACGGCCCCCACGCGGTGAATTTCAGCCTGCTTCCCCACACGCCGGAGGACCTGACCTTCATCGAGCAGCGACTGGGTATTGGCGCCACCACCATCCTGTCGCGCGGTTATGGCAATTGCCGCGTCACCGCCACCGCGACGCCGAATGTCTGGTGGGTGCGCTATTACAACTCGGTCGACACGCTGATCCTCGACACGGTGGAGATCGTCGACGTGCCGGCGGTGGTCTGCGCCGCGGCGGAGGACATCGCCGACAGCGCCGAACGTCTGGCCGAGATTCTCGACGCGCTGGCGACCGACCTGGAGCGGGTGCGATGAGCGCCGCCGCCTCCCGCTTCGAAGGCTCCTATCTCGGCGACGCCACGCGCATCGGCGCGGCCACCCGGATGGAATGCAAGATCTGCTGGCATGTCTACGACCCGGCGGAGGGTTGCGAGCATTGGCAGGTGCCGCCCGGCACGGGCTTCGCCGCCCTGCCCGACCATTGGCGCTGCCCGGTCTGCGACGGCGCCCGCGACCAGTTCATGGCGTTGGACGCCGAGCCGGTGACGCCCGAAGTAGCGGCCACGGCTGCCGTCCCGCTGGCGGATGGCGGCCCTGCACTGCCGACCGAGACCATTGCCCGGCTGGAAGCGGCCTTCCGCGAGATCCACACCGCGCAGATGCGCGGCCTGCCGATCGTCAACGACGCGCTGGCGGTGAAGGCCGTGGGCTTCCGCCGCCATGGGGAGCGCTGGCTCGGCGCGCTGGTGACGCCCTGGTTCCTGAATCTCGTCCTGCTGCCCGGCGAAGGCGACGACTGGTCGGGGCTGGTGCCGGGCGCGAAGGAACTGATCGAGTTCCCGTCCGGCCGCTACGAATTCGTCCATGCCAACCGCAAGGGCGTGGGCGCCTACAAGGCCTGCTCCCTGTTCTCGCCGATGTTCGAGTTCGCCTCCATGCTCCAGGCGACCGAAACGGCCTCGGCGGCTCTGGTCTCCCTCTTCGATTCCTCCATCCGCGAAGACGGCGCCCAGACCGCCGAGATCCGCCGCCGGCGCGAGGAGGAACTCGCACCCCCGCCCGAGCCCGCTCCGACCCCGGACGCCCCGGTGCGCCCATCCCGCCGGGCGCTGCTCGGCATGGGGTCCGCAGAGGCCGCCGATGCATGAGATGGCGCTCTGCGAAAGCCTGCTCCAGGCGATGGAGGAGGCCGGGCGGGCGAACGGCTTCAGCCGCGTGACCAAAGTTCGGCTTGAGATCGGCCGCTTCACCGGGGTGGAGGTGGAGGCGCTGCGCTTCGGCTTCGACGTGGTGACGCGCGGTTCGCTGGCCGAGGGAGCGGAACTGGTGGTGCTGGACGTGCCGGGCCGCGGCTGGTGCTTCGACTGCAACGATACGGTGGATCTGGACGACCGGCTGTCGCCCTGCCCACACTGCGGCGGCAGCCGGCTGCACCCGAACGGCGGCACCGAGATGACCATCAAGGATCTCGAGGTCGAATGAAGAAGGATTCCGCGCGATGACCGACCCCGCCCGCCCCGGCATCCTGGTGGTGGATGACGAGCCGCGCTCCGTCGAGGTCATCGCCCGCCTGCTGGACGAGGAATTCGAGGTCTTCACCGCCCTGTCGGCGGAGGACGCCCTGCGCCTGCTGGAAGCCGAATGGATCCAGGTGGTCTTCTCCGACCAGCGGATGCCGGAGGTCAGCGGCGTGGAGTTCCTGACCCAGGTGCGCGAACGCTGGCCCGACGTGGTTCGCATCGTCATCACCGGCTACATCGACCCCGAGGACATCATCGGCGCCATCAACACCGCCGGCATCCACCAGTTCATCACCAAGCCCTGGCACCCCGACCATCTGCTGCTGACCGCCCGCAACGCGGCGAAGCTTTACCAGCTCCAGCGCGAGCATGACCGGCTGACCAGCGAGTTGAAGCTGCTGCCGCCGCTGGCCGAAACCCGTGTGGCGACCAAGCGCGAGCGGGTGCGCCAGTCCTACCGCTTCGACGGGCTGATCCGTGCCGAAGGCAGCCCGGTGGATGAGGTCTGCCGTCAGGCGGAGCGGGTGGCGGGCTTCAATGTCCCGGTTCTGGTGCTGGGCGAGACCGGCACCGGCAAGGAACTGCTGGCCCGCGCCATCCATTACGGCAGCCCACGCTCCGACCAGCCCTTCTACTGCGAGAATTGCGGCGCCATCCCGGACGAGCTGCTGGAAAGCGAACTGTTCGGCCACAAGAAGGGCGCCTTCACCGGTGCCCACACCAACCGTGTCGGCTTGCTGGAGCAGGCGGACGGCGGCACCATCTTCCTGGACGAGATCGGCGACATCAGCCCGGCCTTTCAGGTCCGGCTTCTGCGCTTCCTGCAGGAGGGCGAGATCCGGCCTGTGGGGTCCAACGAGACGCGGCGGGTCGATGTCCGCGTCGTCGCCGCGACCCACCGCGACCTGACCGCCGAGGTGAAGGCCGGCCGCTTCCGCGAGGATCTCTATTACCGGCTCAGCACCATGACGCTGACCATGCCGCCCTTGCGCGACCGGCCGGACGACATCCCGGTGCTGGCCCGCCACATCCTCGACCGGCTGTCCGCCGCCCATGGCAAGCCTGTCGCCGGATTCGCCCCCGACACGATTGCCTGCCTGGAATCTTATGGCTGGCCCGGCAATGTGCGCGAGTTGCAAAACGAGATCATGCGCATGCTGGTGCTGTGCGAGGGCGAGACGCTGGGAGCCGACCTGCTGTCCGACCACGTGCTGCGCGGTGCCGCGCTGAACGCCCGCCCGGCCTCACCGGAGGACGGGCCGCTGCCGCCGCTCGACCTGATCGGCCGGGGCGGGCCGCTGAAGTCGCGGATCGAGCGGGTGGAGGCCGGCATCCTGATGGAAACGCTGGTCCGCTGCCGCTGGAACAAGAGCAAAGCCGCCGACGAGCTGGGTCTGTCGCGCATGGGCCTGCGCGCCAAGCTGGAGCGCTACGGCATCGAGCGCGGGCCGGCGCAGCGGCATTAATCACCAGACCACAAGAACCCCGAGGAGCCGTTCGATATGTCGAAGATCACTCGCCTTGCCACCCTCTCCGCGGCCATCGCCCTTGCAGCCACCCCAGCGCTGGCCCATCCCGGCCATCTCGCCGGGGCCGGCTTCCTCGACGGCGCCGCGCATCCGCTGGCCGGGCTCGACCACCTGATCGCCATGGTCACCGTCGGCGTCTATGGCGCCACAATCGGCGGGCGCGCCGTGCTGGCGGTGCCGGGGGCGTTCCTGGCGGCCATGCTGGCCGGTGGCCTGTTCGCGCTGACCGGTGGCGAGCTGCCGCTGGTCGAGCCGACCATCTATGCCTCCACCGTCGTTCTGGCCCTGCTCTGCGTCATGCCGATGTCGCGCAACGCGCTGATCGGTACGGTATTCGCCGCCGGCTTCGGCCTGTTCCACGGCTTCGCCCATGGGGCGGAGATGCCGGCCGACGCCGCGGCGCTGGGCTATGCCGCCGGCTTCCTCGCCAGCACCGCCGGACTGCATGCCGTCGGCGTGGCGATTGGTTACGCGATCCATCGCCTGATCGGCCGGCCGGAAGAGGATGGCCAGACCGCCTGACGCCACCGGCAACTCTCCTTCCACCCCGGCCGCCGTTTCGGCCGGGGAGTTGCCAGCGGCAGAGGCCCCTGTCCCTTTGTGACCGTTGGTTTGCCCAATGTTCGTACCACGGCACGATTGTTGCCTATGGCCCGCGGAGAAGCGCACCGGATCCTCGCACGCCGGTGCCGCCCGACGGGAGAAAACAAACCGATGGCAACGCTGGAAACCTTCTACGAGGTGATGCGGCGGCAGGGGATCACGCGCCGTTCGTTCCTGAAATACTGCTCGCTGACCGCGGCGGCGCTCGGCCTCGGGCCGGAACTGGTTCCCCAGATCGTCCACGCCATGGAAACCAAGCCACGCACCCCGGTGCTGTGGCTGCACGGCCTGGAATGCACCTGCTGCTCCGAATCCTTCATCCGCTCGGCGCACCCGCTGGTGAAGGACGTGGTGTTGTCGATGATCTCGCTGGACTATGACGACACGCTGATGGCGTCGGCCGGCCACCATGCCGAGGCGATCCTCGACGAGGTGATGGAGAAGTACAAGGGCAACTACATCCTCGCGGTGGAAGGCAATCCGCCGCTGAACCAGGACGGCATGTCCTGCATCATCGGCGGCAAGCCCTTCACCGACCAGCTGCGCAAGGTCGCCAAGGACGCCAAGGCGATCATCTCCTGGGGCTCCTGCGCCTCCTTCGGCTGCGTCCAGGCGGCGCGCCCGAACCCGACCCGCGCCACCCCGGTGCATGAGGTCATCACCGACAAGCCGATCATTAAGGTCCCCGGCTGCCCGCCGATCGCCGAGGTGATGACCGGCGTCATCACCTACATGCTGACCTTCGACCGCATCCCGGATCTGGACCGCCAAGGTCGGCCGAAGATGTTCTACAGCCAGCGCATCCACGACAAATGCTATCGCCGGCCGCATTTCGACGCCGGCCAATTCGTGGAGTCCTTCGACGACGAGGGCGCGCGCAAGGGCTATTGCCTCTACAAGGTCGGCTGCAAGGGTCCGACGACCTACAACGCCTGCTCCACCGTCCGCTGGAACGAGGGCACCAGCTTCCCCATCCAGTCCGGCCATGGCTGCATCGGCTGCTCGGAGGACGGCTTCTGGGACAAGGGGTCCTGGTACGCCCGCCAGTCCGACATCCTCCAGTTCGGGATCGAGGCCAACGCCGACCAGATCGGCACCACCGCCGCCATCGGCGTCGGCAGCATCATCGCCGCCCACGCGGCCGTCAGCGCCCTGAAGCGCGCGCAGCACAAGGGAGACGTCTGACCATGGGCATTGTCCAGACCCCGAACGGGTTCTCGCTCGACAATGGCGGCAAGCGCATTGTCGTCGATCCGGTCACCCGCATCGAAGGCCATATGCGTTGCGAGGTGAATGTCGACAGCGACAACATCATCCGCAACGCGGTGTCGACCGGCACGATGTGGCGTGGCCTCGAGGTCATCCTGAAGGGCCGCGACCCGCGCGACGCCTGGGCCTTCGTCGAACGCATCTGCGGCGTCTGCACCGGCTGCCATGCGTTGACCTCGGTCCGCGCGGTGGAGGATGCGCTGCAGATCCGCATCCCGAAGAACGCCCACCTGATCCGCGAGATCATGGCGAAGACGCTGCAGGTCCATGACCATATCGTCCATTTCTATCACCTGCATGCGCTGGACTGGGTCAATCCGGTCAACGCGCTGAAGGCAGATCCGCAGGCGACCTCGGCGCTGCAGCAGGCGGTGTCGCCGCGCCATGCCAAGTCCAGCCCCGGCTATTTCCGCGATGTCCAGACCCGCCTGAAGAAGTTCGTGGAGAGCGGCCAGCTCGGCATCTTCAAGAACGGCTATTGGGACAATCCGGCCTACAAGCTGTCGCCGGAAGCCGACCTGATGGCGGTGACCCATTATCTGGAGGCGCTGGATCTCCAGAAGGACATCGTCAAGATCCACACCATCCTCGGCGGCAAGAACCCGCACCCGAACTACATGGTCGGCGGCGTTCCCTGCGCCATCAACATGGATGGAACCGGGTCGTCGGGCGCGCCGCTGAACATGGAGCGGCTGAACTTCATCCGCGCCCGCATCCAGGAGGCCACGGCCTTCGTCGAGAACGTCTATCTGCCGGACGTGCTTGCCATCGCCAGCTTCTACAAGGACTGGCTCTATGGCGGTGGGCTGTCGGCGACCAACGTCATGGACTACGGCGATTACGAGAAGGTGCCGTACGACCATTCGACCTGCCAGCTGCCGGGCGGCGTCATCCTGAACGGCAACTGGAACGAGGTCCACCCCATCGACCCGCGCGACCCGGCGCAGGTGCAGGAGTTCGTCGCTCACAGTTGGTACCATTACGAGGACGAGAGCAAGGGCCTGCACCCGTGGGACGGCGTGACCGAGGCCAAGTTCGAACTCGGCGCCAACACCAAGGGCACCCGCACCGACATCAAGGAGTTGGACGAGGCCGCGAAGTATTCCTGGATCAAGGCCCCGCGCTGGCGCGGCCATGCGGTGGAGGTCGGTCCCCTGCCCCGCTACATCCTGGCCTATGCCCAGGGCGTCGGTTACGTGAAGGACCAGATCACGGAATCGCTCGGCGCGTTCAACAAGTTGGCCGGCACCAGTTTCACACCGCAGCAGGCTCTGCCGACCACCATCGGCCGTACGCTGGCCCGCGCGCTGGAATGCCAATACTGCTGCACCATGATGATGGACGACTGGAACGCCCTGATCGCCAACATCAAGGCCGGCGACACCGCCACCGCCAATGTCGAGAAGTGGGATCCGAAGACCTGGCCGAAGGAGGCCAAGGGCGTCGGCACGGTCGCCGCCCCGCGCGGCGGGCTTGGTCACTGGATCAAGATCAAGGACGGCAAGATCGACAACTACCAGTGCGTCGTGCCGACGACCTGGAACGGCAGCCCGCGCGATCCCAAGGGCAACATCGGCGCCTTCGAGGCCTCGCTGCTGAACACGCCGATGGCCCGCCCGGACGAGCCGGTGGAGATCCTGCGCACCCTGCACAGCTTCGACCCGTGCCTTGCCTGCTCCACCCACGTCATGGCGCCGGACGGCGCCGAACTGGCCCGCGTCACCGTGCGCTGACCGGCAACCGAAGAGGATTACGTCATGGCTCCTCTCGACGACGCGAAGCCGGTCGCGACACCGGACGAGGACGGGACGGCCGCGCCGGCGGCCGGCCGTTTCCTGAAGGCGATCTATGTGTACGAGGTGCCGGTGCGGGTCTGGCACTGGGTCAACGCGCTGGCGATCATGGTTCTGTCGGTCACCGGCTACCTGATCGCCAACCCGCTGCCGACCATGCCGGGCGAGGCCAGCGCCAATTTCCTGATGGGCTACATCCGCTTCGTCCATTTCGCGGCGGCCTACATTTTCGCCGTCGGCTTCATCGGCCGGCTCTATTGGGCCTTCGCCGGCAACCACCATGCCCGGCAGCTGTTCCGCTTCCCCTTCTGGGACCGCCATTGGTGGGGGGAGCTGTTCCTGGAAGCCCGCTGGTACCTGTTCCTGGAGCGCAAGCCGAAGCTGTATGTCGGCCATAACCCGCTGGCGCAGTTCGCCATGTTCTGGGCGATCGCCGTCGGCAGCGTCTTCATGATCGTCACCGGCTTCGCCCTCTACAGCGAGGGTGCGGGACAGGGCAGCTGGCAGGACCGGCTGTTCGGCTGGGTCATCCCGCTGTTCGGCCAGAGCATGGACGTCCACACCTGGCACCATCTGGGCATGTGGGCGATCCTGCTGTTCGTGATCGTCCACGTCTATGCCGCGGTGCGCGAGGACATCATGTCCCGCCAGTCGATCATCTCCACCATGATCAGCGGCGTCCGCACCTTCAAGGACACCGAAGCCCCGGCGGACGAGGAGCATGAGCGGCCGATCAAGAAGGTGGCGCGGGCGGGGTGAGTTTGCGAGCCCCACCACTCCACACCCCTTGAAAACCTTGAATTGTTCCGCATGTGTTCCCATATCTGGGAGGTTCCGAAACAACGGAGTCTCCCAGTCAGCGCCGCACCGTCAGGGTGCGGCCGGAGGACGTCATGCCCTATTTTCCGACCATTGAACTGACCCCGCAGGTCAAGATGCTTCTGGCGCGCGGGGCGCTGACGCTGAACCCCGGCCAGTGGGTGCGGGGCGAGAAGGGGCGCGGGCGGTTCCTGCGCACCGATCCGCGCACCGGCACCACTTACGTCAGTTGGCTCCGGCCCGGCGACGACTGGGAAGCCGCGTCGCAGCGCTTCCACCGCGCCTGCCGCAAGGGCTACATCGGTAAGTATCGCGGCCTGTATGAGTTCGACAAGGCCAACCGGATTGCCGATGTTCCTGCCCGCCGTGAAAAGGTCCGGGCGCCGGTCCAGATGCCGCTGTTCCGCTACAAGGCGAAGGACGCCGTCCACGCCTGACCAAGGCTGAGCCCGCCATCGTTGGCGGGTGCCAGCCGCGGCAGCAGCGCCTCCACCCCGGCGGTGCGGAAGCCGACGACCAGTTCCTCCGCCAGAATCGCGTTCATCAGGCAGCCGCCGGACAGCACCACCAAGCGGAATCCGTGGGAACGCAGTGCCGGCAGCGTCCACTCCACCAGCGCCGCAGCCAGCGTGCCGTGGAACAGTTCCGCCCCCTCCGCCGCGTCGGCGACGGTCAGCAGGCGCTCCAGCAGGGGCGTGAGGTCGAGTTCGCTTCCCACGATCCGCCACGCGCCCTCCGCCACCCTTGGCCGGCGCACCAGCGATTCCAGCGCCATCGGCGCCTCGCCTTCGAAGCCCGCCACCGCACGGACGCCCAGCAGCCCGCAGGCGGCGTCGAACCAGCGCCCGCAGGAACTGGTCAGCGGCGCGTTGATGCGGCGCTCGATCATCCGCCGCACGCCCTCGGCCGGACCATGGCCGGCGAAGCGGGGAACGATCTCGTCGGCACGGCCCATGCGAACCAGGGCGGATGCCGCCATCCGCCAGGGCTGGCGGGCGGCGACGTCGCCGCCGGGCTGGGCGAGCGGCGCGAGGCTGCCGAGCCGCTCGGCACGCAGCCCGTCGACCAGCAGCATCTCGCCACCCCAGGAGCCACCATCCTCACCCAGCCCGAAGCCGTCGAGTGCGAGGCCCAGCGCCGGCCCTTCGATCCGGTGTTCGGCCATGACGGCGGCGATGTGGGCGTGGTGGTGCTGGACCGCAACGGTCGGCAGGCCGCTCATCTCGGCGAAGCGGGTGGACTGGAAATCCGGGTGCTTGTCATGGGCGACCGCCACCGGCTCCACACCCAGGATGTGCAGCAGATGGGCGACGGTTTCCTCCAGGAAACCAAGCGTCGCGGCATTGTCGAGGTCGCCGATGTGCTGGGACAGGAAAGCCTCGTCGCCGCGGGTGACGCAGACCGTCGCCTTCAGATGGCCACCGACCGCCAGGATCGACGGTACGGGGCGGGCCAGCCGGATCGGCTCCGGCACATGCCCGCGGCCCCGGCGCAGGAAGGCGGGCGCGCCGGCCAGCTTGCGCACCACACTGTCGTCGGCGCGGACAACGATATCGCGGTCGTGATCGACGATCAGGTCGGCGATGCCGTCCAGCCTCTGCTGGGCCTCGTCGTTGCCGATGGCCAGCGGCTCGCCGCCGGGATTGGCGGAGGTCATGACCAGCGTCAGATCCTGTGGCTCGCTCAGCCAGCCGGTGCCGTCGGGGCGGCGGGCCGCCTCGTGGAACAGCAGGTAATGCAGCGGCGTGTAGGGCAGCATCACGCCCAGCCATGCCAGACCGGGGGCGATGTCGGGCGCCAGTTCCGGTGCGTTCTCCCGCCGCCGCAACAGCACGATGGGGCGCGCCAAGCCCTCCAGCACTGCGCGTTCGTCGGCGTCCATGCTGACATGGCGGGCGGCGGACTCCGCATTGGCGACCATCAGGGCGAAGGGCTTGCCGTTGCGCTGCTTGACCCGCCGCAGCCGTTCCACCGCGTCGGCCCGCGTGGCGTCGCAGGCGAGATGGAAGCCGCCCAGCCCCTTGATGGCAACGATCCTGCCACCGCGCAGGGCGGCCAGGACATCCTCCGGCGGGTGCGACAGCTGGGGACCGCAGGCCGGGCACGCCGTAGGCTGGGCATGGAAACGGCGGTCGGCCAGGTCCTGGTACTCCGCGAGACAATCCGGGCAGAGCGAGAATCCGGCCATGGCCGTCTGCGGCCGGTCATAGGGGAGCCGCCGGGTGATGGTGTAGCGCGGTCCGCAATGGGTGCAGTTCAGGAAGGCATAGCGATAGCGGCGGTCGGCCGGTTCGAACAGTTCGGCGAGGCAGGCCGAGCAAACCGTGGCGTCCGGCCCGATGCCGGTGGCGACAGCGCCTGCGGAATCGCTGTGGCGGATCACGAAGGAATCCTCGCCCGGAAGCGGAGCGATGGCTTCGCACTCCACGGCGTCAATGCGGGCCAGCGGCGGCGCCTCCGCCGTCAGGGCGACGAGCAGATCGGCGGCGGCGGTGCCCTGCACTTCGATCAGCACGCCCTGCGGGTCGTTCAGAACCCAGCCGGTCAGGCCGAAACGCCGGGCAAGCGCATGGATATGCGGGCGGAATCCCACCCCCTGCACCCGTCCCCGCACGCGGATGCGCAACCGTTTGTCGTCATAGGACATGAAGGCCTGTCGGATGATCTTCGGCTGCGCCGAACTCTCTCATCCTAACCTTCTCCCCAGGGGGGAGAAGGGATTTCTGCGACGACGGGCGTGCTGTACCGAGGGTCAAGGGGCGCAACGATCCAGCCAGCCGCCAGTTGACAGGGGGACATGCGCAACCGGAACGGAGACGCCGTCATGAGCGCAAGCAAGCACGACAAGACCGACAAGCCCACCGACGCCGACCTGAAGAACAACCCGCAGATCGGCGGGACCAAGGGTGCCCGCGCCGCCGGGATGACGCCGGACGACATGGATCTGGCCCAGGGCGAAAGCACCTTCGAAGGCGACGTCGAGAACCAGACCAATGACAAGGGTGGGGTCGACAAGCCATTCCGCGACACCGCCCCGCTGAAGCCGCGTCAGGCTTAGGGGAACGGTCCTTCGAAAACGACGGGGGCGGCGCTCGCAGGGGCGCCGCCCCCTTGTCATTTCTGTCAAGCCGGGATCGGCAGGGTTGCCGGGCCTGCGGCAATCTGTTACGTCTGGGCCATGCTGCACCGCGTCACGCCGCCTTGACGGCCTGCTCACCGCATTGACCTGAAGCCCTACGGCCCCTTTCCGGGCCGGTCGCCGCTTCGCAGCCATTTCATTCTTCCGATTCCAATTCCCACGATGCGACACGCCGCCCGGCCCAAAGCCGGATCGCGGCGTCGGCCGCCATCGTGCGCCTCAAGCTTGCGAGACCCATGACCATCGATATGCAACGGCTCCGTCAGGAGTGGTTCGGCAACACGCGCGGCGACCTGCTGTCCGGGCTTGTCGTCGCCCTTGCCCTGATTCCGGAGGCCATCGCCTTCTCCATCATCGCCGGCGTCGATCCGAAGATCGGACTTTACGCCTCCTTCGCCATCGCCATGACCATCGCCATAGTCGGCGGCCGGCCGGGCATGATCTCCGCCGCCACGGCCGCCACGGCCGTGCTGATGGTCACGCTGGTCAAGGACCACGGGCTGCAATATCTGCTGGCCGCCACCGTGCTGGCCGGAGTGCTGCAGATCGGCGCCGGCTTCCTGCGGCTGGGCGCGCTGATGCGCTTCGTTTCGAAATCGGTGATGACCGGCTTCGTCAACGCGCTCGCCATCCTGATCTTCCTGGCCCAGGTGCCGGAACTGGTGGGCGTGCCGACCGTCACCTATGCGCTGGTCGCGGCCGGGCTGGCGATCATCTACCTGCTGCCGCGTCTGACGCGGGCGGTGCCGTCGGCCCTGGTCAGCATCCTGGTGCTGACCGCGGTCACCATCGGCTTCGGCATCGACGTGCGCACCGTCGGCGACATGGGCGAGCTGCCCAGCACCCTGCCGGTCTTCCTGCTGCCCGACATTCCGCTGACGCTGGAAACGCTGCGCATCATCCTGCCCTATTCTGCCGGCATCGCCGTGGTCGGATTGCTGGAATCGCTGATGACCGCCGCCATCGTCGACGACATGACCGACACCGGCAGCGATAAGAACCGCGAATGCGTCGGCCAGGGCGTCGCCAACATGGTCTCCGGCTTTCTCGGCGGCATGGCCGGCTGCGCGATGATCGGCCAGTCGGTCATCAACGTGAAGTCGGGCGGCCGGGGCCGGCTGTCGACCTTCTGCGCCGGACTGTTCCTGCTGTTCCTGATCGTCGTGCTGGGCGACTGGGTGAAGCGGATCCCGATGGCCGCCCTGGTGGCGGTGATGATCATGGTGTCGGTCGGCACCTTCAACTGGCGGTCGCTGCAAACGCTGGTGACCCATCCGCGCAGCTCCAGCGCGGTCATGCTGGCGACGGTGGCCGGCGTGGTATTCACCCACAATCTTGCCGTCGGCGTGCTGATCGGCGTGCTGCTGTCCGGCATCTTCTTCGCCGGCAAGGTCGCCCGACTGTTCCGCGTCACCTCCACCCTGTCGGAAGACGGCCTCACCCGGACCTATCTGGTGGAGGGGCAGCTGTTCTTCGCCTCGGCCGACGATTTCTCCGCCGCCTTCGATGTGCGGGAAAAGCTGGACGCCATCGTCATCGACGTGTCCGGCGCCCACATCTGGGACATCTCCAGTGTCGCGGCGCTCGACGGCGTGGTGCTGAAGTTCCGCCGCGCCGGGGCGGAGGTGCGGCTGGTCGGCCTGAATGCGGCGAGCGAAACCATCGTTGACCGGCTGGCGATCCATGACAAGCCGGGAGCGGAGGAGCGGGCGATGGCACACTGACGGAATTATATCGGCGGCCTTTTACCAGGGGTTGCACGTCGGTGGACATCATTCTGGTCCAAGTGCGCCCGCGCGCCCGAAAGTCGATAGACTTTTGAGCAGGCGGGCGCCGGCGCGACGGCGGCACTATATTCCTGTTGGCTGATATGGCGGGGTCGGCGCCCCGCCCGTGGTTTTACCCGGCGGCATTTTACCCGGCGGCAGCATGCAGGAGGCAGGATGTCACCCGATCCGCGGCTGTTGTCGGTCGCCACGGCGTTACCGCCCCACCGGTTCGAACAGGCGGAGACGCTGACGGTCGCCCGGTCGGTGTTCGCCCATCGCCTGCGCGATTTCGACCGGCTGGCCCCGGTCTTCGCCAACACCGGCATCCGCACCCGCCACGCCGCCTGTCCGTTGTCCTGGTATCTGGAGCCGCATGGCTGGGGCGAACGCGCCGCCGTGTTCGAACGGGTGGCGCTGGACCTGCTGGAAGAGGCGGCGGCCAAGGCGCTGTCCGCCGCGGGCCTGCGCCCCGCCGATGTCGATGCCATCGTCTGCGCCACCACCACCGGCATCGCCACCCCCAGCCTGGAGGCGCTGCTGCTCGATCGCATGGGCTTCCGGCCCGACACGGTGCGGCTGCCGGTCTTCGGGCTGGGCTGCGCCGGCGGTGCATTGGGGCTGGCACGGGCCGGCATGATGGCTCGGGCCATGCCCGGCCGCACCGTGCTGTTCCTGGTGGTCGAACTGTGCACCCTGTCGCACCGGCCGGAGGAGGCCACCGCCACCAATGTCGTGGCCAGCGCGCTGTTCGCCGACGGTGCCGCCGCCGCCCTGCTGCAGACCTCCGGGGCCGATCACGATATTCCAGGTCCGCGCTTCGTCGACAGTGCCGAGCACACTTGGCCCGGCACGCGGCGGATCATGGGCTGGCGCATCGAGGACGAGGGCTTCGGCGTCGTCTTCAGCCAGGACATCCCCCGCCTGATCCGCGAAAGGCTGCCCCCGGTGATCGACGGCTTCCTGAGCGGCCGCGGCATGTCCCGCGCCGATCTGGCCGGGGTGATCTGCCACACCGGCGGCGCCAAGGTCCTGCAGGCGCTGACGGAGGTTCTGGATCCCGCCATCGCCGGCATGGAGGACTCCTGGGCGGTGCTGGGCGACTGCGGCAACATGTCGGCCGCCAGCGTGATGTTCGTGGCGGAGCGGCGGATACGCAGCGGGGCGACCGGACCGCATCTGATGCTGGCGCTCGGCCCCGGATTCACCGCCGGCCTCACCCTGCTGGATCTGTGACCATGAACGAAGTCGGCTGGCCGCAGGTCATCCTGCTGGCGGTGGCGGCGCAACGGCTGCTGGAGCTGGTGATCGCCCGCCGGAACACGGCACGCCTGCTGGCCGCCGGCGCGCGGGAGGTCGGGGCGGGGCATTACCCGCTGTTCGTCGCGCTGCATGCCGGCTGGCTGCTCGCTCTTTTCGTCATTGTGCCGGCCGACGCGCCGGTGAATGGCTGGCTGCTGGCGCTGTTCCTGCTGCTCCAGGCCGGGCGGGTCTGGGTGATCGCGACGCTCGGCCGTTTCTGGACGACGCGGATCATCACGCTGGACGGCGCGCCGCTGGTCCACCGCGGCCCCTTCCGCTGGGTCCGGCACCCCAACTACCTCGTGGTGGCGGGGGAGCTTGCGGTGCTGCCGCTGGTCTTCGGCGAGGTCTGGATCGCCGTCGCAGCCACGCTGCTGAACATCCCGCTGACCCTGCACCGCATCCGGGTGGAAGAGGGGGCGTTGAACGGACGAGACGGAACCGGGGGCGGCGCCGGGAGTTGGACAGGATGGAGCGGCCGACGGCCAACCCCTGACCGCTTCTGAGGCGCAATAAGAACAGGACCCTCGCCATGCACCCGACCAACGGCCTCCCCAAATCCCCCGTCGTCTGCATCACCGGCGCATCCGCGGGCGTCGGCCGCGCCACCGCGCTGGCCTTCGCCGCCTACCGCAAGGCGTCCATCGGGCTGATCGCCCGCTCGGCCGATGCGCTGGCGGAGGTGAAGGCGGAGGTCGAACGGCTGGGCGGCCGGGCGCTTGTCCTGCCGCTGGACGTCGCCGATCCGGACGCGCTGGATGCCGCCGCCGACCGGGTGGAGGAGGCGTTCGGCCCCATCGACGCCTGGATCAACGTGGCGATGGTCACCGTCTTCGGCCCGGTGCATGCCGTGACGCCGAAGGAACTGAAGCGGGTGACCGAGGTGACCTATCTCGGCTCCGCCTTCGGCATCCAGACGGCATTGCGCCTGATGCGGCCGCGCAATGCCGGTACGATCCTGCAGGTCGGCTCGGCGCTGGCCTACCGGTCGATTCCGCTGCAATCGGCCTATTGCGCGGCCAAGCATGCGATCACCGGATTCATCGACAGCCTGCATTCCGAACTGATCCACGAGGACAGCGGCATCAGGCTGACCACCGTGCATCTGCCGGCGGTCAACACGCCGCAGTTCGACTGGGCGCGCAGCCACATGCCCCGCCGGGCGCGGCCGATGGGCACCATCTTCCAGCCGGAGGACATCGCCCGTGCCATCCTGCATGCCGCCGAGAATCCCCGCCGCGAATATTGGCTGGGTTGGTCGGCGATGCAGGCGATCCTGGGCAACGTCCTGGCGCCGGCCTTCGCCGACCGCTACCTCGCCGACAACGCGGTGGACGGCCAGATGACGGAGGAACGCGAGACGCCCGGCCGGCCCGACAACCTGTTCCACCCCGTCGACGGGCTGCACCGCACCCGTGGGCGCTTCGGCCTGCCGCACAACACATTGCGGCTGGAGGCACCAAGCGCGGCCGCCCGCGGCGTCGCGGTGGCGGCCGGATTTCTCCTGGCCGGCGGTCTGGGTTTCGCCATGAGCCGGATGACCCCGCGCCTGCGCTAGGCGACGGAGCAGCGACGCGGCAAGGGCCGGCCTTCGCGATCCGCGGGCCGGCCTTTTTCATGCGGAAGCAGTTCGGTGGCGACATTGGTGGAATACGAACATTCCGCCTGAAACGCTATTGCCAACCGGCACCATGCATACTACCATACCAGTGAATGAACAAACTGGTCATCGGCCATCCCCATCCCTGCTGGCCCGCCCCTTGAACCGGGGCGTTCGCCGGTGTCCCGGCGGCGGGCCGAACACGCACCAGTCGAATGCCGGCCGTCGGTCGCCGGCGGTCCATATTGCTGGGAGGAAAAGGAATGTCTGTCATGGCGAACGCCGTGCGTGCGGCGCTGTTCGGCGCGGTGGTGTCCCTGGTCTCGTTCGGCGCCTCGGCGGCCGACTACACGCTCAGCGTCAACACGGCGCTGTCGCAGCAGGACCCGCTCTACAAGGGCCTGGAAGAGTTCAAGGCCAGTGTGGAGAAGCGGTCGGCCGGCAAGATGGCCGTCCGCCTGTTCCCCGCCTCGCAGCTGGGCAAGGACGAGGATCTGCTGGAACAGGCCCGCGCCGGCGCCCCGGTCGCGGTGGTGGTGGACGGCGGCCGGCTGGCCGTGTTCGTCAAGGAGTTCGGCGTGCTCGGCGCCCCCTACATCGCCCAGGGCTATGGCGGCATCCGCAAGGTCGTGACCTCGCCGATGTTCGAGGAGTGGGTGCAGAAGCTGCGCAAGGCGTCCGGCCATCAGGTTCTGTCCTTCAACTGGTGGCAGGGCGAACGCCACATGCTGACCAACAAGCCGGTGAAGGTGCCGGCCGACCTGAACGGCGTCCGCGTCCGCACGCCGGGCGCGCCGGTGTGGATGGAGACCATCCGCGCCATGGGCGCCACCCCGACGCCGCTGCCCTGGTCGGAGGTCTACACCGCCATGCAGCAGCAGGTGATCGACGGCGCCGAGGCGCAGGACCCCGCCATCTATGGCTCGCGCCTCTATGAGGTGGCCAAGTACCTGACCAAGACCGGCCACATCAACCTGATCACCGGCATCGTCACCAGCGCCGCCTGGTTCGACAGCCTGCCGAAGGACATGCAGACGATCCTGCGCGAGGAGTCGCTGAAGGCCGGCGACAGTGCGTCCAAGGCGACCGAGGCGTCGCTGGCCGATTTCGAAAAACAGATGTCGGAGAAGGGCATGCAGGTCGTCGACATCGACGTTGCGCCCTTCCGCACCGCCACCGCGCCCGTCTATGAGAAGCTCGGCTATGGTGAGCTGCACAAGCAGGTCGACGCGCTGCTGAAGCAGTGACCGGTCTGCCTTTCCCGTCGTGACCGGGGCGGGGCCGCCTTTGCCGGGCCGCCCCGCTCCCCTCCCGCAACCGACGCCCGCCGCCATCCGCACCACCGGCGCACCACCGCGGGCCGGACCGGAGCACCCCCTTGCGATGAAATCCCTTTACGTCAAGGCGGAGACGGTGCTGGCGACCACGCTGCTCGCCGTCATCGTCCTGCTGGTCTTCTTGGCCGGCATCAGCCGCTGGTTCGGCTATCCCCTGGTCTGGTCGGTGGACGTCGCGCAGCTTCTGTTCGCCTGGACCAGCTTCCTCGGCGCCGACCTCGCGCTGCGCAAGCATGCCCATATCGGCATCGACTATGTCGTCAAGCGCCTGCCGCCGCGCGTGCGCGCCATCCTGGACATCCTGCTGGCATTGCTGGTGATGGCCTTCCTGCTGACCATGGCGGTCAAGGGCTACCAGCTGACGATGCTCAACCTGGAACGCCAGTTCGGCGACAGCGGCATCAGCTATGCCTTCGTCACCTCGGCGGTGCCGGTCGGCTGCCTGCTGTTGTCCTTCACCCTGCTGGGGCAGACGGTGGCCGCCATCGGCCGGCTTCGCCGCACCCCGCGCCCGATCTTCAACACGCCGTCGGATGTCCCGGCGGCGGAGGAGGTGATGCCGTGATCCTGCTCGCCCTCACCTTCTTCGTCCTGATGGCGCTGGGCGTTCCCATCGCCTTCGCCATCGGCATGGCCGGCTTCACCTTCTTCCTGACCAACGGCATCATCCCGGTGTCGATCGGGGTTCAGCAGGTCGCCACCGCCTCGCAGAGCTTCCCGCTGCTGGCCGTTCCCTTCTTTGTGCTGGCCGGTCACATGATGAACCGGACCGGCATCACCCACCGGCTGATCGGCTGTTCCAACGTGCTGGTGTCGTGGATGTCTGGCGGGCTGGCGCAGGTCTGCATCGTGCTGTCCACCCTGATGGGCGGCGTGTCCGGCTCCGCCGTCGCCGACGCGGCGATGGAGGCGCGCATCCTGGGCCCGGACCTGATCCGCAGCGGCTATTCCAAGGGCTTCACCTCTGCCGTCATTGCGGTGGGATCGCTCATCACCGCGACCATCCCGCCCAGCCTCGGCCTGATCCTGTACGGCTTCGTCGGCAACGTCTCCATCGGACGGCTGTTCCTGGCCGGCATCGTTCCCGGCTTCCTGATGATGGCCGTGCTGATGGTCACCGTCTGGTGGATCGCGCGGCGGCGCGGCTATGGCGCCGCCACGACGCAGCGGCCGACCGGCAAGGCGATGTGGGAGGCGGTGGTCCACGCCAAATGGGCGCTGCTGTTCCCGGTGGCATTGCTGGTCGCCATCCGCGGCGGCCTGTTCACCCCGTCGGAGGTCGGCGCCTTCGCCGTCATCTATGCCGCCGTCATCGGCTTCTTCGTGCACAAGGAACTGACGCTGCGCGCCATGGTGGACGCACTGGTTGAGGCGGTGACGGACACCGGGCTGATCCTGCTGATCATCCTGTTCTCCGGCATGGTCGGCTACGCCATCGTCTTCGAACAGGCGCCGCAGAGCATCGCCGCCGCCATGACCGGCCTGACGCGGGAACCGGCGCTGGTCGTCACCCTGATCCTGATCTTCCTGTTCATCGCCGGCCTGTTCATCGAAAGCACGGTGCTGGTTCTGCTGCTGACGCCGATCTTCCTGCCGATCGTCCAGCCGCTGGGCGTCGATCCGGTGCATTTCGGCATCCTGATGATGACCATCGTCACGCTGGGCTCGATGACCCCGCCGGTGGGGGTGGCGATGTATACGGTGTGCAGCCTGCTGGATTGTCCGGTCGAGGAATACATCGTCGAATCCATCCCCTTCGTCCTGGCCGTGGTGGCGCTGGTCGCGGTGATGCTGCTGTGGCCCGGTCTGGTGCTGTTCGTGCCGAATGCGCTGATGTGAATGCACCGGTGAATGTCACAGCGGAGCAGTCGGAGATTCGACTTGCAGCATCCGTAAGGCCGCCTATATTGCGTATCGTACGTAAACAACTGAAAGGAGGTGATCTCGTGTCTCATTGTCCGTCTCACTCGTCGTCGAGCGCCAAGGCCGAGGTCTCTTTCTTCGCGGAAGAGCTTTCGGTCCGCTAAGGACTGTGCCGTGGTGTCGACGACACACGGATCGACAATGGAAGGGCTGCCGGAAACGGCGGCCCTTCTTTGTTTTCGGGCACGGCGGACGCTTTCACCCGCCCATCAATCCGACCATTGACGCCACGCGACGGCATGGTCACGCTTCGCCGCGTCAGGGGAGACGAGGGATGACGATGCGCGGCGAATTGGGACCGGTGGGCTGATGGCCGAAGCGGAAGGCGACGACCGGCCTTCGCCCGACGCGCTGCTGGAGGAGGCGAACCGCGAGCGGCGCGGGCGGCTGAAGATCTTCCTCGGTTCGGCACCCGGCGTCGGCAAGACCTATGCGATGCTGGAGGACGCCCGCGCCCGTCGGCGCGACGGCACGGACGTGATCGTCGGCGTGGTCGAGACGCATGGGCGACGCGACACCGAGGCCCTGCTGGACGGGTTGGACGTGCTGCCGCGGCGGCGGATCGAGTATCGCGGTCGGCCCTTCCAGGAGATGGACCTGGACGCCATCCTGGCCCGCCGGCCGAAGCTGGTGCTGGTGGACGAGTTGGCCCACACCAACATCCCCGGCAGCCGCCACGTCAAGCGCTGGCAGGATGTGGAGGAGATCCTCGACGCCGGGATCGACGTCTTCTCGACGCTGAACGTCCAGCATCTGGAAAGCCTGAACGACGTCGTCGAGCGCATCGCCGGGATCAAGGTGCGCGAGACCCTGCCGGACGGCGTGCTGCAGCGGGCCGACGAGATCGCGCTGATCGATCTGCCGCCGCAGGAACTGATCCGGCGCCTGCGGGAGGGCAAGGTCTATGTGCCCGAACAGGCCAAGCGCGCGGCCGACCATTTCTTCTCCCCCGGCACGCTGACCGCGCTGCGCGAGATGGCGCTGCGGCAGGCGGCGGAGCGGGTGGACGCGCAGATGCTGCGCTACATGCGCGCCCACGCCATTGCCGGCCCCTGGCCGACGCGCGAGCGCATCCTCGTGTGCATCGGCGACGGGCCGCAGGCCCTGCGGCTGGTGAGGACCGCCAAGCGGGCGGCGGAGCGGCGGGATGCGCCCTGGGTCGCGCTGTATGTCGAGACGCACCGCGACCATGCGCTGCCGGAGGAGGACAAGGACTGCATCGCCCAGGCGCTGCGGCTGGCCGAGCAGCTGGGCGGCGAGACGGCGGTGGTCCAGGGCGAGCGGGCGGCGGCGGAGATCCTGGCCTTCGCCCGCGCCCGCAACGTCAGCCAGATCATCGTCGGCCGCGCCCATCCCAAGAGCCGGCTGCGCGCGCTGCACCAGTCGGTGACCACCGACCTGCTGGCCCGCAACGAGAATTTCGACGTCATGGTGGTGGCCGGCGAGGACGAGCGGCCGGCGCGGAGCCTCGACACCAGGGCGCCCTCCCCTCCCTTCGACTGGCCGGCCTACGGCGTGGCGACGCTGACCGTCGCGGCGGCGACAGCGGTGGGTCTGCTGATCGACGTCTGGCTGCCGCTGCCCAACATCTCGGTCGCCTATCTGATCGGCGTGCTGCTGGTGGCGATCCGCCACGGGCTGGCGCCGTCGATCTACGCCTCGGTACTGAGCTTCCTCGCCTTCAACTTCCTGTTCACCGAGCCGAAATACACCTTCGCCATCACCGACGTGCAGAACATCATGACGGTGTTCTTCTTCCTGGTGGCGGCGGTCATCACCTCCAATCTCGCCGCCCGCGTCCGCGCCCAGGTGGAGGCGACCCGGCTCAGCGCCCGGCGCACCGCCAACCTCTACGACTTCAACCGCCGCATCTCGGCGGCGGTCGGGCTGGACGACGTGCTGTGGGCGGTGGTGCATCACGTCGCCGCCACCATGAACGGCCGCTCGCTGGTGCTGCTGCCGCGCGACGGCCGGCTGGAGGTCGCCGCCGGCTATCCGCCCGAGGACACGCTGGACGAGAAATCGATGGCGGCGGCACGCTGGTCCTGGGAGAACGGCAAGACCGCCGGCTGCGGCTCCACCACCCTGCCCGCCGCCGACTGGCTGTTCCTGCCGCTGCGCACCGGGCGGGGGCCGATGGGGGTGCTGGGCGTCCAGATGACGGAGGGGCAACAGCTGCTCTCGCCGGAACAGGGGCGGCTGCTCGACACGCTGGCCGATCAGGCGGCGATCGCCATCGAACGCACGGCGCTTGTCGCCGACATCGAGACGGCGCGCGTCGCCGCCGAGACGGAGCGGCTGCGCTCCGCCCTGCTGTCCTCGCTGTCCCACGACCTGCGCACGCCGCTGGTCTCCATCCTGGGGGCGTCGTCCAGCCTGACCAGCTATGGCGAGGCGCTGGCCCCGGCCGAACGGACGGAGCTGGTGCAGACCATCCAGGAAGAGGCGGAGCGGCTGAACCGTTTCGTGCAGAACCTGCTGGACATGACGCGGATCGGGTCGGGCACGCTGAAGCCGCGCACCGACTGGGTCGATCTGGCCGACGTGATCGCGGCGGCGCTGGACCGGGCGAAGCGGATGCTGGAGGACCGCCCGGTGCGGCTGGAGCTTGAGCCGGGGCTGCCGTTGCTGCGGGTCGACCCCGTGTTGATGGGGCAGGTCTTCTTCAACCTGATCGACAACGCCTGCAAATATTCGCCCAACGGCAGCCCCATCGTCGTTCGGGCGCGGCGCACCGGGGGCGAGGCGCTGATCGAGCTGTGCGATCAGGGACCGGGCATCCCGGAGACCGACCGCGAGCGCATCTTCGACATGTTCTACCGGATGGAGGCCGGCGACGCCCAGACGGCGGGGACCGGCCTTGGCCTTGCCATCTGCCGTGGTATCGTGGAGGCGCATGGCGGCAGCATCCGGGCGCTGTCCGGCCGTCATGGCACCGGCACCTGCATCGCCATCCTGCTGCCGGTTCCGGCCGGGCCGGAGATCGCCGGGATGGAAGGAGACAGCACGCGTGGCGAAGACTCCGGGAGCGAAGAGTCCGGTGGCAAAGATTCTGGTGGTCGATGACGAGCCGCAGATCCGCAAGTTTCTGCGCATCAGCCTGTCGGCCAATGGCTATGAGGTGGTGGAGGCGGAGACCGGGCGCGACGGGGTCGAGGCCTGCGCGCGGCATCGGCCGGATCTGGTGATCCTCGATCTCGGACTGCCCGACCTCGACGGTCAGGAAGTCATCAGCGCGGTGCGAGAGACCTCGCCGGTGCCGATCATCGTGCTGTCGGTGCGCGCCCAGGAGTACGACAAGGTGGAGGCGCTGGACCGCGGCGCCGTCGACTATGTGGTCAAGCCCTTCGGCGTCGGCGAACTGATGGCCCGCGTGCGCGCCGTCCTGCGCCAGCGCCCGGCCGGTGCGGAGCCGCCGACCACCGTCACCGCGGGGCCCGTGGTCATCGACCTCGCCCGCCGGGTGGTCGGGCGCAACGGCGCGGAGGTCCACCTGTCGCGCAAGGAGTACGAGCTTCTGGCGATGCTGGCCCGCCACGCCGACCATGTCCTGACCCACACCGAACTGCTGCGCGAGGTCTGGGGGCCGGCGCATGTCCACGACACCGCCTATCTGCGGGTCTATGTGAAACAGCTCCGCCAGAAGCTTGAGGGAGACCCCAACCTGCCGGCGCTGATCGTGACGGAGCCGGGGGTGGGATACCGGTTCAGGACCGGGGTGGAGTGAAGCTGCTCGGCGTCAATGCCGCCGCATCCGCCGCTCCGACCCGCGCCCCAAACTCCGATAGGCCGCAAGGGCCGCCACCGCCGCGCCGGCCATCAGCATGGGCGAGACCCAGGCGGGCGGCGGGGTGTAGAAGCCGCCGGTGACTCCCCGCCCCCGCTCCACCGGGCGGAACAGGTTGCCGTCGCTGTGCGGGGCCGGTGGCTGGCGGTCGAAATGGCGATGGGCGCCGTAACCGGCGATCTTCTCCACCAGACGCGGCGCCACCGCATAGCCCAGGCGCGACAGCGGGGCCAGCGCCCCGACCATGGCGCGGGCGCGCGGACGGCGGGCGACCGCCACCATCGTTTCCGCCACGTCGTTGGGATCGTCGTAGATCGGGCCTTCCGGCGACAGCTCGTGCCCGGTGTAATTGGCGCCGTGCATCATGCCCGGCGTGTCGGTGAAGGACGGGTAGACGCCGCAGACATGCAGGTCCGGGCTGTCGACCAGTTCCGCCCGCAGGCTGTCCAGCATGCCGTCCAGCCCGAACTTGCTCGCCGAATAGGCCGCGGCGTAGGGCGCCGGGGCGAAGGCCCCGACCGAGACGGTGGCGATGAAGGTGCCATGCCCCTGGCGGCGGAACAGCGGAATCACGGCGTGGGCGCCATAGAGCGGTCCCAGCAGGTTGGTTTCGATCACCCGGCGGTGCGCCTCGACCGGTGTGTCTTCGAAGCGGCCGACGGCTCCGACGCCGGCATTGGCGATCCAGATGTCGATGGAGCCGTAGTCCTCCACCGTGCGGTCGGCCAGACGCTTCACCGCGTCGGCATCGGTGACGTCGGTGGGCAGGACGACGGCGCTGGCGCCGAGGCCGCGGCACTCCTCCGCCACCTCCTCCAGCAGCTCCTCGCGGCGGGCGGCCAGCGCCAGCCGGGCACCTTCCCGCGCGAAGGCCAGGGCGGTGGCCCGCCCAATCCCGCTCGACGCCCCGGCCACCACCACGACGGCCCCGTTCAGATCCCGCATCCCTCATCCCTCCGGCTGACGCTGTATCGACAGCCTCAACAGGAGGGGATGGACGGTGTTGCGGACCCGGCGGTCAGCGCTTCTTTCCGCCGCCCTTATCACCGCCGCCATGCGGCAGATAGCTTTCTACCAAGTCCTTGGCGGTGTCCTTCAGCATGTCCCATACCTCCGGATCGCCCTTGGCCAACGTCGCCATCATCGCGGCGGCGTTCTTCAGGGAGATATGCGGCGGCAGCGGCGGCACGTTGGGATCGGTATAGGCCTCGACCAGCACCGGGCCGCGGGTCGCCAGCGCCTCGTCCCACACCTTGCCGAGGTCTTCCGGCTTGTCGACGAACAGGCCCTTGAAGCCCAGCAGTTCGGCATAGCGGGCATAGGGAACGTCGGGAAGCTCCTGCGAAGCCTCGAACTTCGGATTGCCGGCCTGGGCGCGCATCTCCCACGTCACCTGATTGAGATCGCGGTTGTTCAGCACCAGCACGATGAATCGCGGGTCGCTCCACTGCTTCCAGTATCTCGACAGGGTGATGAGGCCGTTCATGCCGTTCATCTGCATGGCGCCGTCGCCGACGATGGCCAGCACCGGGCGGTCGGGATAGGCGAATTTGGCGGCCAGCGCATAGGGCATTCCCGGCCCCATGGTGGCGAGGCCGCCGCAGAGCGTCGCCTTCATGTCCCGCCGGATCTTGATGTCGCGGGCATACCAGTTGGTGCCAGAGCCGGTGTCGCAGGCGATCACAACGTCGTCCGGCAGCTTCGGCGACAGCTCCCAGAAGACGCGCTGCGGGTTCAGCGGCGTGGCGTCGTTCATGGCGCGGGCTTCCAGCACCTTCCACCAGTCGGCGACGCCGGCCTCGATCCCGTCGCGCCAGGAGCGGTCCTGCTTGCGCTGGAGCAGCGGGATCAGCTCGCGCAATGTGCCGGCGCTGTCGCCGACCAGATTGACCTCCATCGGATAGCGGATGCTGAGCATCTTCGGATCGATGTCGATCTGCACGCCGCGTGCCTGCCCCTCCTTGGGCAGGAACTCCGAATAGGGGAAGCCGGAGCCGATCATCAGCAGCGTGTCGCAGTTCACCATCATCTCGTAGCTCGGCCGGGTGCCGAGCAGGCCGATGGAGCCGGTGACGAAGGGCAGATCGTCGGGCAGCGCCGCCTTGCCGAGCAGGGCCTTGGCGACGCCGGCGCCCAGGATGTCGGCGACCTCGATCACCTCGTCGGTGGCGTTCAGCGCCCCGGCGCCGACCAGGATCGCCACCTTGGAGCCGGCATTCAGCACGTCGGCGGCGCGGCGCAGGTCGGCCTCCGCCGGGCGGACGACGGGGGCGGAATAGCCGACGCCGGAATGGATGGTGCCGTGGGCGCGGGGCGGTGTCTCCACCGCGTCCATCTCCTGCAGGTCGTTGGGCAGGATGATACAGGTCACCGTCCGCTCGGCCTTGGCAATGCGCACCGCGCGGTCCACCAGATGCCGCACCTGGGCGGGCGTGGAGGCCATGTGGACATACTCGCCGGCCACGTCCTCGAATAGCGAGACGAGGTCGACCTCCTGCTGGTAATGGCCGCCGAGCGCGGTCAGCGCCTGCTGGCCGACGATGGCCAGCACCGGCTGGTGGTCGAGCTTCGCATCATAAAGGCCGTTCAGCAGATGGATGGCGCCGGGGCCGGAGGTCGCGAGGCAGACGCCCAGTTCGCCGGTGTATTTGGCATGCGCGGTCGCCATGAAGGCCGCCAGCTCCTCGTGGCGGGCCTGGACGAAATCGAACTGGTCGCCGGTGCGGGCGAGCGCGCCGACCAGCCCGTTGATGCCGTCGCCGGGATAGCCGAAGATCCGCTTCACACCCCATTCGGAGAGCCGCTGCCAGAAGAAATCACTGACGTTCGGAGCCATTGTCGCCTCTCTTGTCTCTGGTCGTGTTTCACCGCCATGTCTGTTTCAACTGCGCTCCGTCCCTTCGGTTCGCCCGAAGGGTTCGCTTTTTTTTGCAGCCCTGCCCCGTCCGCCATCAGGCGGAGGCGGCGAGCCGCTCCAGCTTCGCCGGAATGCCCTGGCGCACGGCGGTCCCGGAGATCGGATCGACCCAAACCGACGCACCGGCGCGGGACGGGTCGGCGATGCCGAGGTCGTTCAGGTTGATGCCCGCGCCGATCTCCGGCACCGAAGGCTGGCTGTGCCCGCCGATCTGGTGCGGACGGGCGCCATATTCGCGATGGCCGAAGCCATGCTCCACCGCCAGCACGCCGCGCATCACGCCATGGCGGACGATGGCGGTGGCCTCCCGCATCCCGCCCGGCGTGGCGATGCGGATGCGGTCGCCGGTCTCGATGCCCAGGCGGCGGGCATCCTCGGCGTTGATGCCGACCGGATTCTCCGGATGCAGGTGGCGCAGCCGGCCGGCGGCGATGGTGTAGGCGCTGACCAGCACCGATTTGGAGCTGACCAGCTGGAAGGGCCAGTCCTCCGCCGTGTGGTGCTTGTGGACCGGGCTGCCGTCGGCGAAGACCGGCTCCATCCAGGTGGCGGTGCCGGTCCAGCGCCGGCCGGTGATGCTGCTCTTCGCCGTTCCCACCGCCTCGTTGTAGACCTGCAGCGGCTTGAGGAACTTGTGGGTCGCCTTGTCGCCCTCGAAGCCTTCGGCCTGATTCTGGTAGCGGCCGCCGCGTGCCAGGATGTAGGCGACCTTGCGCCATTCCTCCGGCTTCAGCGTGGCTTGCAGCGCCGGCATCACCCGTTCGACACCGGACAGGCCGATGTCGCGGTCGTCGGCGTCGGCGACCGGCTGCTTGCCGAGCCACGCGATGTTGGCACCGCCGCGCAGATACCAGTCCTCCGGCCTGTCGAGCGGATGGAGCTTGCCGTCCATGTCGGCGATGGCGTCGGCACCGAAGCCGGGCAGTCCCAGCCGCTTGGCCAGCGCGATCAGGAAGGTCTCCATCTGCACATGCAGCCCGTCGGGCAGCGCCTGCGTGCGCGGCTCCACCACCGGCCAGCGCGCGGTGCTGGTCTTGGTCGGCACGCCGCCCCAGGGAGCCGCCCAGCCCCAGGTCTCGTACAGCACGGTGTCGGGGATGATGTAGTCGGCGAAGGCGGAGGTCTCGTTGATGAACGGGTCGATGGAGACGATCAGCGGCAGCGTCTTGGGGTCCTTCAGTGCCGCCTCCGCCGCGGCGCGCAGGCCGGGGATGCCGTAGACCGGGTTGCTGTTCCACAGGAACAGGGCCTTCAGGCGATAGGGATAGCCCTCGGCGAGACCGCTGGTCAGATACTCAGTGGTCAGCTGCGGCGCGGCCGGATACCAGGGGGCCTTGGCCGGATAGGGCTTGCCGGCTTCCTTGTTGCGGGCGAACTCGCTGGATTTCTCGTAGGGGACCGGGCGGCTGATGGCGGTGCCGGACGGCTTCACCGCGCCAGGGAAGCTGGCCAGCTTGTAGCGCGGGCCGTCCTGCTCGTCCGGGAAACGGCCGCCGCCGAAGATGCTGCCGCCCTTCCAGTTCAGGTTGCCGATCAGCGTGTTCAGGGTGACGACGCCGAACGCATTGTAGAAGCCGTTGCCCGCCATCATGCCGCCATGGGCGTTGGCGGCGGCCTTCTTGCCATGGCTGGTGAATTCGCGCGCCAGCCCGGCGATGATGTCGGCGGGGATGCCGCAGGCGTCGGCATAGCCGCGCAGGTCCAGCCGCATCGCCTCCTCGCGCAGCAGGGTCAGGCTGGTCTTGACCGAGACATCGCCGGCCGGCGTCGCCACCGCCCCGTCATGGAACAGCACCGCCGGCCCGTCCAGGGCGTCGTGCGCCACCGACCTGCCCGCCGGGTCAAGCACGACGAAGGCGTCCTTCTCGCCATACCGTTCCTTCTCATCCAGCACGACGCAGCCCATGTCGGAGGCGCGCAGCATCCGCCCGTCGCGCGGGTGGCCCTTCTGCCGGATCACAAGATGGGTGGCGTTGCACCAGCCGGCCTCGCCCGCCGCCGTGGCGGCCTTGGCGTTCGGCTGCGACAGATAGCGGCTGTCGATGCGGTCGTTCTCGAACATCCAGCGCATCATGCCCATCACCAGCGCGCCGTCGGTGCCGGGGCGGATCGGAATCCAGTTCGACCGCTCGCCCGCCGCCCGGTTGTCGGCGTTGGTCAGAACAGGATCGACCACCACGTAATTCAGCACGCCGTCGGTCCGCCCCTTGGCGACCAGCATGGCCTGCCGCTTGAACGGGTTGCCGGCGTTGGAGGGGGCGGTGCCGATGAACAGCACGAATTCGGCATGCTGCAGGTCTGGCTTGGCGTGCGGCATCGCCTTCAGGTCGCCGAACGCCGCGCCGGAGCCGGAGCGATAGGCGCCGCCGCAATAAGCGCCATGGCCGGCGTAATTGATGGTGCCCAGCGCCTGGTTGAAGAAGCGCCGCACGAAGGGCTCCCGCCCGTCATTGACGGAGGCGAGCAGCGCCACCTGATTGACCTTCGGCCCCAGCTCGGGCGAGGCGGGATCGATGGGGGTCTTCAGGTCGCGCAAGGTGCGCAAGCCCTCCACCGGCCCCTCGCCGAACAGGTCGCCGCCCTCGGCGATCTCCGCCACCAGCTTGTCGAAGGCGATCGGCTCCCAACGGCCGGAGCCGCGCGGGCCGACGCGCTTCATCGGCGTGGTGATGCGGAAGGGGGAGGTCAGCATCTCCAATGCCGCGTTGCCGCGCCCGCAGGCGGTGGAGCGGCCCTGCAGCCCCTTCTCGTCCAGCCGCGACAACGAGCGGAAGCTCTCTTCGATCGGCGTCGCATAGGGCAGGAACGGGTCGGTGGACAGCGGACTGTAGGGATTGCCGGCCACCCGCAGCACGCGGTTCCGCTCCACATCCACCCGCACCCGGACGCCGCACAGCGTGGTGCAGCCCAGGCAGGCGACGTTGGCGACGATCTGGCCCGGCGTCGGCTCCACGGCGCCGGTCGCCGGGTCGATGCGGAATTCCGGCTTCGGCGCGTTGCCGCTGATGGTGTCGTCGGGCCGCTCGCCGGCCCAGGCGCCCTTGACCAGCTTGCGGCCGGTCTCCGAGAAGCCGCCGGCGAAGGCGGCCAGCGCGCCGCCCGCGGCGGTGGAGGTCAGGATGTGGCGACGGGTGATGGACATGGTGGACACTCCGGTCTTCGCGAGCGGGGCTCAAGCGCGGATTGAATTGGTCGGGGCAGCTATTCGGCGGCGGTCAGACGCCCGCCGGGATGGCCGAACGCGTTGGCCGGACGGCGGGCGGCAGGGGTGGACGACACCGGCAGCAGCGCCGTCATCAGGATCAGCAGGAACAGCCACAGCCCCGCGGTGCCGACGATGCCCATCAGCCCGTCCGGGCCGGCCGGCAGCGCGTATTCGTAGAAGCCCGCCCCGGTCTTGGGCACCGACTGGCCGCCGATGAACACGGTCCAGCGGAACATCCAGGCGCTGTGCACGGCGATCAGCCCGGTCAGCAGCCCGGTTCCGGCCGGCCGGGCGACGGCGATGACGAAGGGCACCACCGTCGCGGCCACCGCCCAGACGGCAGTCACCCGCCACGCCTCCGACCCGGCCACGCTGTCCAGCGCCGCCGCATGCCCGGCATCCAGCCCCGACAGGCCGAGCGCCAGCCACAGCCCGCCGCACAGCATCACCGCGGCCAGCACGGCGGCGAGCAGGCGGTTGCCCAGCACCTCCACGGCTCGGTCGGCGGTGCCGACGACGCGATTGAGGATCAGCACCAGCCCGATGGCGCCGGCCAGCGCGGTGGTCAGGAACTGCACCGGCAGGAAAGGCGTGTGCCACAGCGGCCGGGCCTTCACCACCGCCACCTCGACGCCGGTGTAGAGCGCCACAAGCGCCGCCCCAGCCAGCACGAACAGCCCGGCGGCACGGATCAGCCGGTCGTCGCGGCCACCGCCCAGCGCCGCCAGCCGGTACAGCCCGGCGAGACGGCTGTTGACCCGGCCATGCGCCTGCAGCTCCTCGCGCAGGCAGGCCCAGCCATAGACCAGCAGGCCGCCGATGTAGAGCGGGATGAACAGCGATCCCCACCACATCCAGGAGGTCGGCTGGAACACCACGTAGAAGTGCCAGAAGCGGCCGGGCTGGTGCAGGTCGGAGAGAAGCGCCACCGGCGCCGCCAGCCCGCAGGTCAGCGCCACGATCAGGGCGAGCCGCCCCAGCGGGCGCCAACCGTCACGGCCGAAGGCATAGCCGGGCAGGCTGAGCAGCAGGCCGCCGACGGACAGGCCGATCAGGAAGAAATACTGCACGGCCCAGGGAAGCCAAGCGACCTCGCGGGTCACGTTGATGACTTCGACGATGTGCGTGTCCATCATGCATGCTCCTTCCCGGCATGCGGCGCCGGACGCCACAGGGTCGGCGTGCCGTCCACCTTGCCCTGCATCTTGGGATCGAGGCCGATGTAGAAGACCCGCGGCTGGGTCCCCATCTCGGGCTTCAGCACCTTGGGGTTCTGCTCGCGCACCAGCTTCGACACCGTGCTGTCGGGGTCCTTCAGGTCGCCGAAGATGCGGGCGCCGCCGACGCAGGTCTCGACGCAGGCGGGCAGCAGCCCGGCCTCCACGCGATGGACGCAGAAGGTGCATTTGTCGGCGGTCTGGGTTTCGTGGTTGATGAAGCGGGCGTCGTATGGGCAGGCCTGGACGCAATAGGCGCAGCCGACGCACACCGAATTGTCGACCACCACGATGCCGTCCCGCCGCTGATAGGTCGCGCCGGTCGGGCAGACCGGGATGCAGGGCGGATCCTCGCAATGGTTGCACAGGCGCGGCAGCATGTAGGAGCCGGCCCGGCCCTGCTCCGTCACCTCGTAGGTGGAGACGATGGTGCGGAAACTGTTTTCCGGAACGTCGTTCTCCATGATGCAGGCGACGGTGCAGGCCTGGCAGCCGACGCATTTGCGCACATCGACGACCATGGCCCAGCGGTGCGCCGCGTCACCGGACGCCGAAACGGCGCCTGCATCGGTCGGTACGGCGGCCAGCGTGGCGGCGCCGACGGTCGCGGCTCCAGCGCCCAGGCAGAAGTTGCGTCGTGATCGGTCCATGGCAGGCTCTCCCGGCACCCATTCCCAGCCCGCAAAGGATGCGGGCCGATCTCGGGGCCAAGGATAGCCAGGGGCACGGCGGTGCCCCATTGCGGTGTTCCCCACACTTCTTAGGGTTTTCCCCCGCGACGCCAAGCCGCAGGCTGCTTTCTGTCTGCCGATCGGATTCACGCTTCGAACCGGATCCGGTTCTACGCGATCCGATCTATTCCGCTTCGAGCAAAAGCCGGGTCAGGTCGGCGACCGATGTGACCTCAAGCTTGTCCATCACGTTGTGGCGGTGGACCTCGACCGTCTTCATCGACAGGTTGATCTCGGCGGCGATGACCTTGTTGGGCTTTCCGGCGACCACCAGCGCCGCCACCTGCCGTTCGCGTGGGGTCAGCCGGCCGATCAGCGCGCGGACGGCACGCTTGCGCTCCGCCGCCTCCCAGGCGCGGCGGGACTTCTCCAACGCCTCGTGCACGCGGTCGAGCAGAAGCTGGTCGTTGAAGGGCTTCTCGATGAAATCGACCGCCCCCGCCCGCAGCGCCCGCACCGCCATCGGCACGTCGGCATGGCCGGTGACCACCACCACGGAGAGCAACGACCCTGCCCGCGCCAGCGTGTCCTGCAGTTCCAGTCCGCTCATGCCCGGCATGCGGACATCGGTGACGAGGCAGCCCGGCCGGTCGGGCTTGAGCGCCCGCAGAAACTCCTCCGCCGAGGCGAAGCTCTGCACCTCCAACCCCAGTGAGCCGATCAGCCAGCCCAGCGAATGACGCATCGCCGGATCGTCGTCCACCACATAGACGGTGCGTGGCGGGGCCGAACTCTCCGCATCATGACTCATGGGGTCTCTTGCTCCTGTGCCGCCGGCAGGACGAAGCGCATCTCCACGCCCCCGCCGGGATTGTCCGCGGCCCACAGATGGCCGCCATGGGATTCCAGGATGGTCCGGCAGATCGAAAGACCCAGGCCCATCCCCTCCGGCTTGGTGGTGAAGAAGGGGTCGAACAGCCGCTCCCGCGCCTCCGCGCTCAGGCCATGGCCGCAGTCGGCGACCGTTACCCTTACCCGCCCCTCGCCGTCGATCGCGGTGCGCACGGTGATCCCGTCGGCCGGGGGGCAGCCCTCCATCGCGTCCAGCCCGTTCTTCATCAGGTTTAGGACGACCTGCTCGATCTGCACCGCGTCGGCGGCGACTCGAGGCAGCCTGTCGGCCAGATCGAGCGTGACCGCGATGCCGGCGCTGCGCGCCCGGTCGGCGCACAGGGCGGCGGCGGCGCGGACTGCGTCGTTGATGTCGACCGGCTCGATCTGCGGAGCGCGCTTGCGGACGAAGTTGCGGATGCGGGCGATGATGTGGGCGGCGCGGTCGGCCTGATCGGCGATGGCGCGGGTGGCGTCGGCCAGCTCGGCGGGCCGGCCGGTGCCGGCTTCCAACCGTCGGGTGCAGCCGCGCGCGTAGTTGGCGATGGCGCCCAGCGGCTGGTTCAGCTCATGCGCGAGGTTGCTGGCCATCTCGCCCAGGATCGACAGGCGGGCGACATGGTCGATTTCGCGCTGGCGTTCGCGGGCATTCTCCTCGGCGCGGCGACGCTCCGCCATCTCGCGGACGAGGTCGCGGTTGACGGCCCGCAATTCGGCGGTGCGGACCTTGATGAGATGCTCCACCCGCAGCGAATGGATTGCCCACCACAGCAGGGCCAACGCAGCCAGGGCCAGCCAATGCCAGTTCTCCCGCGCCAGATCGACCAGCGAGACGTCGCGCAGCGACCGGTAGGGGCCGATGCGCAGGGAGCGGAACAGGGCATGGACCGGCTGATAATCGCGCGGCACCGCCCAGCCCTGGTAACCGCCGGCCTTTGCTGCGGGATGGTCCGGCGGCATCTGGAACAGGGCGACCACCGCCTGCTTCGCCAGTCCTTCCGGCGTGCCGGCGAGACGGGCCAGCGGCCAGTCGGGATAAAGGTCGGTGGAATGGGCGCAGGGGAAATCCGGCGCGGCTCGGGGAGCGAGGACGCGGAAGGCCGCTGGGTCGATCCGTCCCTCCGCCACCAGTTCCTCCAGCACGCAGGCGCGCAGCACGCCGGCATCCACCGTCCCGTCGCGCACCGCGAAGGCGACGCGGTCCACCGGGAAACCGGAAAAGCGCAGGTCCTTCAGGTCGCGGAAGGGATCGACGCCGGCATCCAGCAATTCCCCCCAGGCGACCTGGAAACCGCCGAAGGCATCGGGGTCGATAGCCATCAGCGTCCGTCCGCGGAGGTCGCGCAGCGCCGTCAGGTCGCGGCGGTCGGCGCGCACGATGATGGCCGAGCCGATGGCGTTGCCGGAGGATCGCCCGGACTGCAGGGTGGCGATGCGGGTGACGCCGTACCGCGCCTCCAGATCGACATAGTTGCCGGTGTTGGTCAGGATCAGGTCCACTGTCCGGTTCTGCACGGCGGCGTCCATCCCGGCGAGGTCGAGCGCCACCATCTCCGCCCCGCGGCCGGGGAAATGGTCGCCGAGAAAGCGGATCGTCGGTTCCCACACCGCCGCCGCATGCTCCTCCCCCCGATAGGCGAGCACGCCGACCCGGACCGGCGGCTCGGCAGCCCATCCGTGCGACGACAGCAGCAGCAGGAAAACGAACAGCAGGCGGGCGACCATGGCGGCTGATCTTGCGAGGGGGTTCAGCCCTTTAGCGCGTCCACCGTCCCGGCACAAGGCGGCGCGCGGTCACGGGGCGCTGGGCCGTGCCGAGGCGATGTGCAATCCCGAAACAGACGCCGTTGAGAATAGGAAAGCGCCCTCCTCCCCTGAGGGAAAGAGGGCGCTTTCCGGGGCGATGCCCAACGCGACGGTCAGGACGCCGGCATTTCGCCGGTGACCCAGTAATCCACGCGCTGCTTGTGGTTGGCGATGTAGTTGTCGACCGCCTTCTCATAAGAGCTGTTGTCGGCCTCCAGCATGATCGCCTGCAGCTCGTCCAGCGGCAGATACATGCGCGTCAGGAACTCGGCCACCTTCGGATAATCCTGGTAGAAGTTCTTGCGGGCCATGACATGGACGCGCTCCAGCCCGCCCAGCACGCCTTCCGGATCCTCCAGATAGCGCAGCTTCCACTTGGCGAACATCCAGTGCGGGCTCCAGGCGGTCACGACGATCCATTCGTCGCGACGGATCGCGCGGCCGAGAGCCGCCGTCATCGCCGCACCGCTGGCCGACACCAGATCGTAATCCTTCAAGCCGTACTTCTCGACCGCCTTTTCGGAAACCTGCATCAGGCCGGCGCCGGGGTCGATGCCCTGGATCTTGCCCTCCAGCTTCTTGCGGACCTCCGGCTTCGCCAGATCGGCGATGGTACGGACCTGATCGGCCGGGACATAGTCCGGAACCGCCCAGCCTAGGCGGGCGCGGGTGTAGAGGATGCCGAGCGGCACGATGTCGTCGCCGACCTTCTCGAGGTAGGAGCCATGCGTCGTCGGCAGCCAGGACATCATCATGAAGTCCAGGTCGCCCTTGCTGAGTCCCTGATACTGCAGACCGATGTCGGCCAACACCAGTTCGACCGGTTGGTGCAGCCGGTCCTCGATCAGGCGCTTGGCGAGCTTGGTCACCGCCTCGGCATCGGACCAGGCGGTCCAGCCGATGCGGACCGGCTCCTTCTTGTCGGCGGCCAGAACGGGCGACGCCAGCGTGGCGGTCCCGACGACCGCGGCAGCGGCGACCGCCAGCATTTTCAGAAACGTACGTCGCATAAGGCTCTTCCTTTTTGATGTCTTTTTCTTGCTTGCGTGGGCCGACCGGGGGGTCAGCCCGCTTCGATGACTCCATCCGCAGGGCTGGATCTCCCGGTGCCGGCCTTCCGCCGGGCCGCCAGGGCGGACCAGGAGAGCCAAGACTTCCGATCCGCCGATTTGCGGCTGCCGAAACTCTGGGTGATGCGGTCGAGCAGGACGGCGAGGATCACCACCGCCAGCCCGCCTTCGAAGCCCTGGCCGATGTCGAGCCGTTGGATACCGCGCAACACCTCATTGCCGAGGCCGCCCGCGCCGATCATCGACGCGATGACCACCATCGACAGCGACAGCATGATCGTCTGGTTGATGCCGGCCATGATCGACGGCAGGGCCGTCGGCATCTGCACCCTGATCAGAAGCTGGCGCGGCGTGCAGCCGAAGGCGAGACCGGCTTCCACCAACTCGTGCGGCACCTGCCGGATGCCCAGGCTGGTCAGGCGCACGACCGGCGGCATGGAGAAGATGATCGTCGCGATGGTGCCGGGGACGCGGCCAAGCCCGAACAGCATTGCCGCCGGGATCAGGTAGACGAAGGCCGGCATCGTCTGCATCAGGTCGAGCGCGGGGCGCACCACCGCCTCGATCCGGTCGTCGCGCGCCGACCAGATCCCTACCGGAATGCCCAGGATCAGCGCCACCGTCGTCGCGGTCAGCACAAGCGCCAGCGTGTCGACCATCTGGTCCCACATGCCGAGCCCGGCGACGACCAGCAGCGACAGCGCCGCGAACAGTCCGAACCGCCAGCCGACCCGCCACAGCCCGATCAGCACCACCAGCCCGGCCAGCACCACGCCGGGCAGCGAGGTCAGCGCGGTCTGGACGCCGTCCGCCACGGCGCCGATCGCCACATCGATGCCGTCGAACAGCCATTGCGCATGGTCCAGCAGAAACAGGACGACCGCTTCGGCCCAATCGCCGAAAGGAAGTTTGAAATCCATGGGTCAGCGGCTCCGTCCAAGAGTTTCCAGATAGGCGGTCTTGGAGATCGCCCCGACATAGGCGCCCTGACCGTTCACCACCGGCAGCGGGCAGGCGCTGGACGCGACGCGCGGCAGCACCTCCTCCATCGGCAGATCGTCGGAAATCGGTTCGATCCCCGGCAGCAACGCGTCGTCCAGGGTGGTCGAGCCGTTGCCGCGCTCGATGGCCGACATCAGGCTTTCCACCGAAACCACGCCATGGAAGCGACGACGCGCGTCCTGGACATAGCCGAACTCGCGGTCACGCTCGCGCAGCTGCCGCACGGCGGCGCGCGGGCCGTCGCCGGTGTGGCGGGTCAGCGTCACCTGATCGCGACGGGCGATGTCGCCGGCCGTCAGGATCTTGGTGACGTCGATGTTGCGGAAGAAGGAGCGGACATAGTCGTTGGCCGGCTGCTTCAGGATCTCGTCCGGCCGCCCGACCTGTACGATCCGCCCGCCCTCCATGATCGCCAACCGGTTGCCGATGCGGATCGCCTCGTCGAGATCGTGGCTGATGAAGACGATGGTGCGCTGCCGTTCGGCCTGAAGCCGCAGCAGTTCGTCCTGCATTTCCGAGCGGATCAGCGGATCCAGCGCGGAAAAGGCTTCATCCATCAGCAGGACCGACGGCTCGTTGGCAAGCGCGCGGGCCAGCCCGACGCGCTGCTGCATGCCGCCGGACAACTGGTTCGGCCAGCTCTCCGCATAGGCGCCGAGGCCGACCGCCTCCAGCGCCGCCTGCGCCTTGTCGCGACGGGTGCGCAGATCCTCGCCGGCGATCTCCAGCCCGAAGGCGGCGTTCTGCCAGACGCGCATGTGCGGCATCAGGGCGAAGGACTGAAACACCATGCCGAGGTCGCGGCGCCGCAGTTCGGTCAGCTCCGCCCGCGACAGCTTGGTGATGTCGCGCCCGTCGATCAGGACTTCACCCGCCGAGGGGTCGATCAGGCGGTTGAGCATGCGGACGAGCGTGGATTTGCCGGAGCCGGAGAGGCCCATCACGACGAAGATTTCGCCGGCCTCGATTTCAAGACTGGCGTCCTGCACACCGACGGACTGGCCCGTCCGTTTGAAAATCTCCTCCTTGGAATGACCCGCCTTCAACAGATCGAGCGCCTGTCGGGGGTGATTTCCAAAGATCTTCGTAACGCCTTTCACGGCGATTTTTGCGGTCATGCGCTGATGCCTCCGGTTTGGCAAGACGCGAACGGCACCGGACCCTGGCAGGGCCGGTTCTGGGATGCAGCCTTCGTGGAAGCAGGAGCGTGCCGCGGTTCGAGAGGCACGCGAGAGGGATTCAGTCCGCAGCCGGATGCGGCGATCTGCAGCGGGACAACCAGCCCATCACAGTTACGGCGAACATCGTCCACACAGAACGATCGTATTTACTGTGCTGACTTAGAATACAGAAGGCTTACTGACGATAATAAAACAATATACCTATGACTTTCTCATATCTAAATCTCCAACTGCTGCGTCACTATGACGATTTATTGATATCATGAGAGCGATTCTCATGCATGTTTGTGGGGCTGATCCCCAAACGGCGGAGCCAAGGCTAACAAGATCTATCTTGGATTTGAAGCCTTTTTTGCCACAGCCGGATTTCCTCCCTGTCTGATAGGGAAGAAACGGGGTGCTTTATGATTTTTTTCCTTCCATTAAATCTGCGGCGAAATTCCCTTCGACGGAGCCGCCTACGGATCGAAAATCTGGGTCGGGATTCAGTTTGAAGACCGGCATCCGCAAGTGATGGGCGGGGGCGTCAACACCGCCGGAACTGGGAAGATTCGGGCTATCCGAAGCGGCTTGGAAAGAAAGGGGCCACGCCACTGATCCGCCCAACCGACACCGGCACAAACAAAGCGAGCGATCGCTGCAAGGGCAGTCGTCGTCCCGGCCGATTTGGGAAAATGATCTTTCGGCACGGCAGTGACCCCGCTACTCGACGTCGAGTAGCGCAGCCACTCGGCTTTCGCCCTCACTGGTCCGGGCAGGCCGATTTCCCGCACCGAACCGCGCCGGGTTTCCCGGAGGCCGTCTGGCTTGAGTCAGGTCGCCATGGCGACGTCCTCGGTTTGAGCATGGCAGCGCGCCTCGGCCTCAACGGGAGGAATGTTGCCGATGGACTCGAGGAGGCGCCGGTTGTTGAACCAGTCCACCCATTCCAGGGTGGCGAACTCGACGGCCTCCAGGGTGCGGTGCGCGACACCCGCCAGCCGACGATGCGGCGGGCGAAGGGGTCGATGACGAAGGCCACGTAGACGAAGCCCTGCCACATCGATATGTACGTGAAAACGGCCAACCACAACGCGTTCGGACGCGGCGCCTGGAACTGCCGGTTCACCCGGTCAAGGGGGCACGGTGCCGCGCGGTCGCTGATCGTGGTGCGCACCGCCTTGCCCCGTGTCGCCCCCTTCTAACCCATGTGCTTCCCAGCCGGGCCACCGTGCAGCGTGCCACGTCGATGCCGTCCGGCCGCAACTGCCGCCACACTTTGCAGTTCCGCAGTGTTTCGGGATTGCAGCCGACCTTCGCCGCAATCGAGCTGATCGCCGCCCACTGCGACGCGTGCTCGCCTTCGTGCTCGAACACCATCCGAACCGCGCGTTTGCGGACCCCAGGGGCATATTTGGATGATGCCTATTTCGTCATGATGACCCCAGTCTCTCAAGCAACGGGGCCTCCCGGAAACCCGGCGCGGTTCACTCCACAGCTTCGTCGCTGATACCAGCCAATCAGACTGCCACGCGCCCACAATGCCGCATCATACTCCTGCCAACTGTCAATCCGGCGCCGCCGCTTGGTGTGTAACGATGACAAATGGTAATGATCTTGAACGGCACCGATCAGATCGCAAGCTGGAGTGAACTCTCCTACGTTGGCGCCCTACCATCCGCAATCACCCCCTCGTTGGGATAGGGCACATATCAATACCGGACAACTATCGCCTGGGATGTACTGATAGGCAATTCTGTTTTATAGGTTATCTGCTTTAGGACGAGATTAGATCTGATGGTGGCAACAAACTCTATTCTTGATAGTTTGCTTGCTATCAGCCGCTCCAGTTCCTCGACGTCCCGGACGACCACGCGCAGAAGAAAATCGCAGTCGCCTGTCATCCAATTGCACTCCATTACCTCGGGAATTCGCTCGACGGCATCCCGAAAATTCTCCAGTACCGATTGCGGCTGCTTGTCGAGCTTGACTTGGATATAGGCATTGATTTCCAGCCCCATCACCTTTGGATTTAGAAGGGTGACCCGTCGGTCGATGATGCCGGTCTGCTCCAGCTTCTTCACCCGCGTGAGGCAGGGCGAGGGGGACAGGTTGATCCTGTCGGCAAGCTCGACGTTCGTGAGATTTGCGTCCTTCTGCAACTCGTTGAGGATCTTGATGTCCGTTCGGTCGAGCGTCAGCGTGTTCATGATGATGACTCCCTGTAGTACTCTTGACGGCTTGGCTTGGAACCGAAGCGAAGAACGGCAGGAAATTCCGCGGAACAAACCCATTTGAATGCAGCGCGCATTTCCTTCTGCCATTCGAACGTACACACGGCAGAGTGTATCCGAGGCCAACCAATGGCAGAATCTATGGGATTGCCATTTTATGTCGCGAAACTGTCAAATTCGGACTCAGGTCCGCATTGAGATGCACGGAGGCCGCAACATTGCCGAAGAGTGCGCGGATTGGTGCGAAGTGGCCGGAAGCCCCGGTGGCCGGCGAGGCTCTCCCGATGGCGTGGGATCCCACCGGCCTGCGCGTCAGTTTCTCAACACTGGATCCCGACGAGCTGGCCCGCCCGCTGGTCTCTTTCCTGGTCCGGCGCAATGTGGATGACGACGAGCTGCCGATCCACCGGCACCGGAAAGGCCAGCTGGTGGTGGCGGCGGAAGGCTCGGTCATGTGCCGGACGCTCGACGGGCTTCGGATCGTCCCATCCAATGGTGCGGTGTGGATTCCGGGTGAGATTCCCCACAGCGTTTCCATGTCGGACAGGGGCCGCTCATACTGCGTTTTCATCAATCCGGGGATTTCGCCTCTGCCGAATTCCTGCGCGACCTTTTCGATCAGCCCGATGCTGCGCGAGATGATCTTTCACCTCGCCAACCTGCCACCGCTCTATCCCCTGGAAGGTCCGACGAGCCGTCTGGTCCAGGTCATCCTGGACGAGCTTGCACAGATGAAATCGGAGCCGCTCCACTTCCCGGTTTCCAACCATCCCAGGATACAGCGCATCGCCGCTGAATTGCTGGAGACGCCGGACGACCGCAGGACCATCCGGGACTGGGCGGCGGCCGTCGCCATGAGCGAGCGTACGCTGGCCCGGCTCATCCTGAAACAGACGGGAATGTCATTCGGCCGGTGGCGCCAGCAACTCCATATCGTGATCGCCGTCCAACGGCTGTCGATGGGTGCCACCGTTCAGGCGATCTCCCAGGAACTGGGATATGATTCTCCGAGCGCATTCACCGCCATGTTCAGAAAGCACATGGGACAGCCTCCGCGCAGGTATCTGCAGGATCGGGCCGAAGGCACGACGAATTGATGCCGCTTCGTTTTGGCCCGGATATTGTCTCGGGTGCCGCCATTGGCTGAAGCGGCCCCCCCCCTCTCATGCCGACGGCTCCTGATCCTGTCTGCCGGGATCAAGAGCCGTCGGTGAGTTCGAGGACCGGTATTGCGCTTACCGCGCAGATGCCTGCCACCGCTTACCCTGTCAGCTGACGATATCCTGCCTGATGCTCTTCCGCGCCACCATGAAGGCCGCCGCCGCCAGGACATAGACCAGCGACGTGCTGATCAACGCCCAGCGGATGGCGTCACCGGACCCCAGTGATGGCGCGAGAAAATCACTGATCAGGCCGACCGACAGCGGTCCAAGGCCAAGCCCGATCAGATTGGCAAACAACAGGAAGATGGCGGTGGCCGTTGCCCTCGTGCGCGGTCGTACCAGACTCTGTACCGCCGCGAAGATCGGGCCGTAGTAAACGGACTGCAGCAGCATGGGCAGACTCAGAAGGCAAAGCGCCGCCACGGTGTTCGAGGTGAGATAGGTCGCGAAAAGCGCGAAGGGCAGGCACAGGGCCGCAGCAGCGGGAATGGACGCATAGGCATTCAGATTGCTGCGCAGCGCGCGATCCGTCGACCAGCCGCCCAGCCAGGTTCCGGCAGCTCCGAAGATGCCGATGATCAGGCCCAGCACCGTGCCGAGAAAACCGGTGGCGCCCAGTTGGATTCCAGTGAGATCGTTCAGCCTGATCGCCAACTCGCTCAATCCATTCGCGTGATTGCGCAAGAAGAAGGAGCTTTGAAAGGCGAGATTGCTGAAAGTCCCGAAACTCATGGCTACCATTGCGACCGTGAGCCAGAAATAGGTTCGATTCTTGCCGAGTTCGTGCAGTGCCTCCTTCAGGGAGGGCGCGTTTTGCGCCTCGCTGGTGGCGAAGGAGGAGTCTCGCGGCTCCGGTAGAGTGAAATAGGCCAGAAGCCCAAGGATGATGCCTGGCACCCCGACCAACGCGAAAGATGCGCGCCAGCCGAGCTTGTCCGCGATCAGGCCGCCGACCACCATCCCGACCAGGGAACCGGCCGGAATGCCCATGGAGAAGAATGCCAGCGCCGATGCCCGCTTTTCCCTGGTCGTGTAATCGCTGATCAGGGATTGGGATGCCGGCGTGCAACCGGCCTCGCCAACCCCGACACCGATCCTGGCGAGGAACAGCTGGGTGAAGTTCTGGGCCACGCCACAGGTTGCCGTGAAAAAGCTCCAGGTGATCGCCGACAGCGCAATGATCCTGACCCGGTTCGCACGCTCTGCCCACCGCGCGATCGGAAGGGCGAGCGTCGCATAGAAGATGGCGAAGGAAAGGCCGGTCAATGACCCCAGCTGCCAATCGGCGAGACCGAGTTCGCGTTTGATCGGCTCCGCCAGGATATTGACGATCTGACGGTCGACGAAGTTCAGCATGTAAACGAGGAACAACATGATCAAGGCGTAGCGTCGATAGCGGATCGACATGCCCATCGGTTTCGGCTGCAGCACCGATACCGTGGTCGTTGCGTCTTCGATCATACGGCAGTCTCCAAAAAGACCGGGCACAGGGGGGCCGGGTCGGTTTCGGTCGGAACGCGGTGTCGGGAGGCGCGGGGAATGCTGGCGGCCGGCCTACGGCTCGGCATGCGGTCAGAGTTTGACGCCCGTGCTGATGAGAAACACGTCACGGTCGGCGCGCGGGTCGTAGGGGCCGGCCAGGGTCGTCAGGTAGGTGAGGTTAAAGAGATAGCTGTCCTTGACCGCGCCATCGAGGGCGAGCCGGAGGATCTGGCGCCCCTGATTGAACGCACCGTCATAGGATGTCCCGTTGACGTCGTGGGCGAAGGAGACGGACGGCTTGAGGTTCACCCCCGGCAGAACGTCCTGATAGCTCAGGCTCGCCTGAAGGCGATACCCCCACGAGAATGGCGTCACGAAGCCCCTGGTGGTGCAGGCCTTGGGATCGGCCCCGGCCGCGCAGACGCCGTTGTTGGGTCCGGTTCCGAAAAGGTCGGAGCGGCCATAACGGCGGAAATTGGGGTCCGGCAGATCGTGGACATATTTGGCGCCGACCTCGCCGCCGAGGGTCAAGGTGCCGCCGATCACACTGCCGATGTCGCCCGATGCGCCGAGTTGCCCCTGGGTGACGTGAAAACGCTCGTAACCGGCGAACGGCCCGCCCAGGGGAACCGAGGCGAAATCCCGCGCCAGCACACCGGTTCCGCTCACGGCGGCCTGCAAAAGATCGGGGGCGTTGAAGCCGAGCGGCTGATTGAATTTATGATCGAGTTCGCCCGCGACCCGCAGCTTCATAGAGGGAACGCTGGTGGCGAAGCTGCCGGACAGCATCTTGATATTTTTGGGGTACTGGAACCGATAGGCCGGATTCAAGCCATCCGGATCTCCCGGCAGGAAGATGGCGCCGGTCCGGCCGGTCCGGTCGGCTTCGACATAGCCGGTCCGCGAGTGAATGTTGGTGAAGTGGAGCGAAAACCGGGTGCCGATGTCCGGCACCAGATATGAGGCACCGACACCGAACTGGCCGGCATCACCCGCCGTCCCGTCGCTGCGACGCTTCAGGAATCGCCCGGTCGCCAGCCCGTCGACCGAGGACAAGGCATTGGACACCATGACCATGTCGCAACCCGGTGAGGCGTAATCGGCGGTGGCGGCGAATGTTCCGCAACCCGGCTGCGTCGATGTCGCCGACAGCAGCTGATAGAAGACGTCGAGGCTTGCGGTCGGCGAGAGGTCGACCTTGCCCGACAGCGCCAGGAACGGCTTCGCTCCCTCCTGCGGTTGCAAGCCCGGCCGGGACAAGGCGGCGAAGTCGCGCGGGTTGATGTCACGGAGGCCGCCGGGAATTGTGAATGCCGGCCCCCATTCGATGGTCTGCTGGCCGGCCTTGAACGAGATGGGGAGCCCACCGGCGGAGAACTGACCCTTGACGTAAGCGTCGGCGAGGGAGATGCCGCGGAATTTGGCGCCTTGCGAAAAACCACGGTCGGACAATGGGCCGCCGGCATAGTTGTTTGGCAGGTTGCCCAGCGCGACATGCCCCTCGGCAAGTGTGTAGTCGTACCAGCCCTTCACGCGGGTGAAGACGCCCCAGCCGTCGGCGTTGTTGGCCTCGAAATCGACCAGCCCTTTGGCGACCGTGGAAACCGGATCACCTTCCCGATAGTTCAGGTTCCCGTCGTCGGAATTGACGCCCCCCGGTGCCGCACTTCTGATCCGGAACCGTGCACCGTCGCCGGCGGGAACCAGGGACGGGTCGATGGGGCTGGCGCGAATGGCCGTTCCGACGGTGACCACGGCCCGGATGCCACCCGACCAGTCTCCTTCCTTGAATTCCCAGGCATGGGCCGGCCATGCGATCGACAGGGCGGCAAGGATCGCCGCTTTCCGGCCTATGCCAAGGTTTGTCCACCATGCGGCACGGGGTGCCGACAAACTCAGGTCTCCCATCTTTCCTCCCTTTGAAGATCTATTTGGAGTTGAGACAAGGAAGCCCTTCCCCGATCTTTCCGGACGGGCCAGGGTTCGGTCTTCCATTTTTCCTTGAGAGCACTCGGCATTGCCTCAGATGCAGGGCAATCGCATCAGAGGGTGGATTGACAACAATCCACTTTGAATTCCCCTCTCCCTGCAAGGGAAGATGGGCTTCGTCATCAAATAAAATCAAAATACGATGATGAAAATACAGAGAGTACGTACTATCAGACGGACTCGAAATATTCCATTTGTCCGAATTTTCCAGAAGAATAAATCAGTGGAGTTTTTTCCTGATTGTGGTTCTGGGCAACAACCGCGCCGATCATGATCGTATGGGTGGCGACTTCCACTGTGTCCTGTAGCCTGCAATCGAAGCTGCAAACCGATTGCAGAAGGACCGGAACCCCGGTGACCATCTCGCCCCATTCAGTGGGCGAGAAACGGGATGTGCCCTTGCTGCCGTCCATCGCCGCGAAGCGTTCCGCCAGCGGGACATGATCGGCGGAAAGGACATTCCAGGAAAAGGCGCCAGTCCTGAGTATGACGTCGTGAGCCTCGGCATTGCGGTTGATGCAGGCAAGAACCAATGGCGGGTCGACGCACAAGGAAACCGCGGCGGTGACGGTCAAGCCCCGCCTGTCGGGACCATGACCTGAAGCCACGATCGAGACCGACCCCACAATGGCCCGCAGCACAGTCTTGAAGGCCGCCGTCTCCACATATTTCGGAACAGGATGAGCTTGTCCTGACATGGTGAACCTCACGCAAGGCAGTGGAATGACATGCCGCCGGCCCTGGTCGGCATCGCGGGGATGGTCGTTCAGCAACTGTGTAGGACGCTGCGCTACCGGGCGGTGGTGGCAACCGGCAGCGTCCGGTGCTCCACGATGTTCAGCCCATAGCCCCTGAGCGCGACCGGGACATGCTGCGAGTTGGACAGGAGGATCATGTCGTGAATGCCGAGTTCCGCGAGAACCTGGGCGCCGACGCCATAGTTGCGCAGTTCGGCCTTGTCGACGAGCGGCTCCCCCGACTTCACCCGAAGAAGTTGCGAGAGCGGCACATCGCGGTTGAACAGCACGATCACGCCCCTTCCTTCCGCCGCGATCTCCTGCATGGATCGGGCGACGATATCGCTGCGATCACCGGTCTGGCCGAGCACGTCCGACAGGATGTCCAGCGCGTGCATGCGCACCAGGGTCGGCCTCTCGTCGATCACACCCTTCACCAGCGCAATCGCTTCCGTCTCGATCGCCTTGATGCGGAAGGTGATGGCGCACCACTCTCCGCCCCATCGACTGTCGAATTTCCTGGTGACGACACGCGCGACGTCATGATCGTGGCGGCGACGGAAAGCGATCAGGTCGCGGATCGTGCCGATCTTCAGCGCGTGTCGGTCGGCAAAGGCGACGAGATCGTCGAGACGGGCCATCGTCCCATCCTCTTTCATGATCTCGCAGATCACGCCGGAGGGATTGAGACCGGCAAGACGCGCGACGTCCACCGCCGCCTCGGTATGTCCTGCACGGACCAGCACGCCGCCCGGTCGGGAAACCAGAGGAAAAATGTGGCCCGGAGAGACGATGTGCTCGGGGCCCCTGGCCGCGTCGATCGCCACCGCCACGGTCCGCGCACGGTCCGCCGCGGAGATGCCGGTGGAAACCCCATCACGCGCCTCGATCGAAACGGTGAAGGCCGTCCCATGGCGGGTGCCATTCTCCGCGCTCATCAATCTGAGGCCGAGTTGATCGACCCGGTCCTTGCCGAGCGCCAGACAGATGAGGCCCTTGCCATGCGACGCCATGAAGTTGATCGCCTCGGGCGTCGCCATCTGCGCCGGGATCACCAGATCGCCCTCGTTCTCCCGGTCCTCGTCATCGACGAGGATGAACATTCGGCCGTTGCGGGCCTCTTCGATGATCTCCGCGGTAGAAGACAGGAATGGATGGCATGGGTTGCAGGACGGCATCGTCATGACACTCCTTCATTCACCACATCACGTATTCGACAGTGCCTTGCGGATCAGCGAATCCTCGGAGTCGTCATAGAGAGAACTTATCAGGTTCCGGTAACGTTCGTTCAGAACCTTGCGCCGCTTCTTCCGGGTTGCCGTCATGACGCCATTTTCAGCCGACAGTTCTTCAGGAAGGATCCGGAATGACTTTATCTGTTCGACGGGCGCCAACCTCTGGTTCGCCTTGGCGACTTCCCCTTCGATCAGGTGGATGACGGCTTCAGACGAACAAAAATCCGAATATTCGTTTATTGTTTCATTCCGCCCTTTCACCCAGTCCATCATCGCGATGCGGTCGACCTCGATCAACGCCACGAGGTATTTCCGTCCGTCACCGCAAACAGCGGCTTCCGATATGTATGGGCTTTGACGCAGTTCGTTTTCGATCTGCGCCGGGCTGATCGACTTGCCTCCGGAGGTATTGATGATTTCCTTCTTCCGATCGATGATCGCCAGCTGGCCATCGGGCCGAACTTCGACGATATCGCCGGTGTGGAGCCATCCGTCGCGCAGGGCCTCCAGCGTTTCCTCGGGCTTGTTGAGGTATCCCGTGAACAGGCCGGGCCCCGTGACCAGCATTTCGCCATCGCCGGCGACCCGTGTTTTCCAGCGGGGATCCGCGATCGGAACGCCGATCGTGCCGGGCTTCGACCAATCCCGCAGTTGGGCGGTGTTTGCTCCGACCAGTTCGGTCTGTCCGTAAACTTCCTTGAGATTCACCCCCCATGTTTGCCACAGCTTCACGACGTCGGGCGGCATCGGCGCGGAAGCGGTGTAGGGGTATTTGAGCTGGTCCAGTCCGATCTCCGCAAGGAGCGGCAGAAAGACCTGATCGCGGCAGGTCGCGAAAAGCGCCTGGAGAAACGGGTCGTCCGCACCATCCGCCTGTCGATCCGCCAGCGCCCTCTGGGCGATCGACATGGCGAAGCGATAGGATTTTTTCAGTGTCGAAGACGACGCGTTGATCCTGCTGACCAGTTCAGCGGCGTAGCGTTGATAGAACCGCGGCGGCGCCATCCAATAAGTCGGCTTAACATCCCGGATGGTTGTCGCGAAATCCGCACCGGTCTCGCCGAAATAAGGCGTGACCTCGCTGATGAGAGGAAGAACGATCCCCTGTCCGAGCCCCACGACATGAGAGAGGGGAAGATGGACGACCACCCGCTGGGGTTCGCGGAAAAGCGCCGGACAAAAGCTTCCGGTGGTCGCCAGACCCTGGATCAGCGATCGGTGGGTGAGGATCGCGCCTTTGGGATTACCGGTCGTCCCGGAGGTGTAGACGATGCTGGCATTGTCTTCAGGTCGCACCATGCCTGCCTGTTCATCGAGCAGCGACCAACAGTCGGCGGACGAAGCGGAAAACCGAGACAGCGAAACGACGTTCTTCGATGACGGGACAGCCGGGTCGAAGGCCACGATCTTTTTCAGCGTCTCCGCCTGCCGGCTGCGAAGAAGGACGGCGAGCTCCTTTTCTCCGGCAACGAAGACGAATTTGCTTCCGGAATCCTCCAGGTAATACTCCACCTCCTCGGTCGAGGAGGTGAAATATATCCCGACCGCCACGCCACCGGAACAGACCGTCGCCATGTAGGCGATCACCCACTCCTGCGAGACGTCCCCCATGATGGCGACGTGGTCCCCTTTTTTTAGACCATGATCGAGGAGGGCACGCGAAATGCCTGCAACCTCATTGCCAAATTCGCTCCAAGTCGAAGCGCGCCAAGAGCCGCCACGTTTCTGAAAGAACGCCACCGCCGCGCCCATGTTGTCCCGGCGGTCGCGAAGCAGCGACGGCAACGTCCCGTCTTCGTGAGCAACCGGTGGAGGGGCTATGGCGTACGGTACGGTTGGGGAAAAGGAATGCGGCCCGCCCATCTCAATTGCCGCCTTCTGCAAAGCGTTTGCGCTTCTCGCGGAAGGCGGCGACGGCCTCCTTGCGCTCCGGGCTGTGGAAGGTGAGCATCTCGAGCGCGCCGGCGGCGTCGAGATTCAGGTGCACCTGTTCCTTGATCAGCTTGTTGACGGCGTATTTGGTCCAGACGATGGCGTCGCGGGGACCGGATGCGAGCATCTCGGCGTAGCGGACCGCATGCTCGACGACGGTTCCTTCCGGCACGACCTTGTTGATCATTCCAGCCGCCGCTGCGTCCTCCGCCGAAATGAAGTCGCCAGTCATCAGGTAGTGCTTCGCCCGCACCGGCCCCAGAAGAAGCGGCCAGATCACCGCGCCGCCGTCGCCGGCGACGACGCCGGCCGTCACATGCGTGTCGGCGAACCGGACACCGGGCTGCGCGAAGACGACGTCGCAGAACAGGGCCAGAGTGGCGCCCAGGCCGACGGCAACGCCATTCACGGCGGCGATCAGCGGCGCTTCCAGTTCGAGCATGTTGCGGATGAGATGGCGCCCGGAGCGGGTGGGCGAGATCGGCCCCAAATCGTCATCCAGCGCATTTTGATCGCCGCCGGAGCAGAAGCCGCGCCCGGCGCCGGTCAGGACGATGGCCTTGACCGCCGGGTCATTGTCGAGGTCCACGAACAACTCTTCCAGCGCGGAATGCATCGGCCAGTCGATGGCGTTGAGGATTTCGGGCCGGTTCAGGGTGACGATCGCCACGCCGCTCGTGCGTTTCTCGACGAGCAGGCCCCTGTAGGTCTTATCGGTCATGTGAGACTCTCCAGATCGGTCGACACGGGATCAGGCCGAAGCGTTCGCCTTTCGCATCATGCGGATCTGTTCGAGTATCTCGTCGGTCGGACGCACCACATTGTTGCGGTCGTTGAAATGAGGGATGACATAGCGTCCGACCAACTCGATGGCCTTCATGATCTCGGCATGTGAAACCGAGTCGATGTGGAACAGGATTTCTTCGGCGCCGGTTTCGATGAACCGTTCCAACTGGCGGATGATCGTATCCGGGCTGCCGCAGACCAGGCTGGCGGACTCGTTGAGGAGATAATCCCAGTCGGTGGCCGCGCGCTGGAGCGCTTCCAGCCCCTCCCCCATGTAGGCGTAGTCGTCGGCGATCTTCGCCAGCCGCGGATAGGCATCGGTCGAGATGCGGGCGTACTGCATCAGCGGCTCGGCATAGATGTCCTTCGCCGCCTGATCCGTTTCGGCGATCCCGAGGAACACCGGCATGCCGAGACGCGGACGGTCGAGCGGGCCGTTCGGATCCTGCTGCCAGTTCGACCGATAGGCCTCGACCATCTTCGCCTGGGCGTCCCAGCCCTGGTAGAGCGTGTGGCTGAGGACGGCGAGCCCCTGGCGGGCCGCCCAGACATGGCTGCGCTCGCTGGTCGCGGCGATGCCCATCAGCGGATAAGGCTTCTGAAGCGGCTTCGGCACCAGCATGCGTGGCGGAACCTGATAATGCTTGCCTTCGAAGGTGAAGATGTCCTTGCTGAAGGCTTCGCGGATGAGCGCGATCCCCTCCTCCATCTGCTCGAGGGTTTCCGCAGGCTCCACGTTGAAGGCGCGCATCGCGATGGTGGTGTTCGCACGGCCGCAATATAGCTCCATGCGGCCGTTGGACAGGATGTCGGTGACGGCGGCACGTTCCGCCGTGCGGAGAGCGTGGTTGATCTTCTTGGGCATCAGCGAAACCGCCGGCCTCAGCCGGATGCGGGACGTGACTGCCGCGAGGTAGCCATACACGACTTCGGGAGCCGAACTGGAGATCCCGCCCAAGGCGACATGCTGCTCGGACAGGCTGACGATGTCGAAACCCATCTTCTCGGCGAACACCGCTTCTTCGACAAGCTCATGAAGCCGACGCGAATAGCTTTGTCCAACCAGCGTTTCCTGCTCGGACCAGAAGCCGAACTTGACTGCCATTTGGATCCCCTCTCTGATTTGTTTGGGTTGCCTCTTCAATGACTGGAAGATTGTCATGAAGCAGCCGGCAGAACCTGCCGAAGATCCGCGTCACAAACAGAGTGGTCAGAATATTATTTTGCGTAGGAACGATCGGCAGGCTTGTCGGGCGGCAAGGGCGAAGCGTCGTCGATCGCCGGTGCCCCTTCACGCCCGGTGCGGTGTCAAACCGGATCGTCCTGGGAAAAGCTCTCGACAAGAAGTGAGGCGATGCGCTCGATGCAGTGCCTGCCGATGGCCGCCGAGGAACCATTGGGGTCGCCGAGAATGCCGTTGGCGCTGACGGCCGAAAGCCCGTCGCGCCACATCAGCTCCAGGTCGCCTTGCGAAAGAAGCCCCAGTCTTCCGGCCTCATAGCGCTCCGGACGCACCCGCTCGGGATGGAGGTCGAGCATCAGCGAGGTTTCAGCGATATCGGCATGGCCGCCGACCTTGATCGGCTCGCCACCCGCCTCATTGACGGCATCGCGCCACCGCTCCAGCCAGGCCTTCGCATCGGTGAAGGCGGAGATGCGGCAGGAGCCGGGCACGGCCGAGCGCAATCGCGGCAGCATCCTGGCCAATGGCGGAGAATTGCCAACATGGGCGGAGAAGATGAAAATGCGTTCGAACCCGTGCCTCGCCAGGCTGGTGCAGTAATCCCGGCAGATCATTTCGAATGTGCTGTCCTGCAGGGAGATCGTGCCGGGAAATGCGAGATGGTGGGACGAACAGCCGACCCTGATGGTCGGCGCCACCAGGGCGTCCCCCAAGCCCTTCGCCACCAGGATGCCGAGATGGTCCGCATGGTCGGCATCGACGCTGAGGGTCAGGTGCGGTCCGTGCTGCTCCACCGCCCCGCAGGGGATGACGATGGTCCGGGCGCCGCCGGCAATGGCGAGAGCGACCTCGGACGAGGTCATGTACTCAAGCCGGAGATGATCGCCGTCAGCCATGCTGCTGCCTCGCCTTGCGTTGAAGGAACTGTTCACGCGCCGCGACCGTCTCTTCGCGGTTCAGGTAATCCTGCATGTCGCTGAGCGTGCGCGCTTCAAGCTCCTCATCGGTCATCCGCGGCGCCTCGTTGAAGGTGCGTTTGATTGCCGAGAACAGATGCATGTCCTTGAGACGAAGCGTCTCGGTAACGGCACGGGTCCGGTCCTGCAAGTCGTGGAAACCGACGATTTCGTCGACGAGGCCCATCGCCTGCGCCTCCTGCGCCGAAACAAGCTCGCCGGAATAGAGCAGACGCTCGGCAGCCCGGCGCCCGAGGCGGTTCATCGCCTGCCGCATGCCCTTCGCGGCGGGGAGCAGTCCATGATTGATTTCGGGAAAGCCGAACCGGGCGCTGTCGCTCGCCACGACGTAGTCGGCGAACAGAGCCAGCTCCAGCGCTCCTCCCACCGCATAGCCGTTGACGGCGCACAGCAGAGGGCACCGGTAGCCTTCGAGCGTGATCAGCAGACGGTGGAAGGCCCGCATTCGCGGGATCGCGGCATCCGCCCTGGTGGTGATTTCGCGAATGTCGCCGCCGGCACTGAAGAAGCGCTCGCCGGCGCCGGTCAGGATCACGGCCGGCGCGTCGGCCTCTTCGCCGAACCGGGCGAGATCGTCCGCCAGCGCCTGGATCAGATCGAGGGAAAGCGCGTTGGCGGGCGGCCTGTCCATGGTCAGCCGGACCAGCGTCGTGGATAAACGATCCATCCTCAGCATGTTGCATCCTTTCAGGTCGCGCAGGGCTCCGTGGCGGCCGAGCCGTCGGCTTGGACGGAGGCGAAACGGGCGCGCAGGGTCTTCTTGTCGATCTTCCCGACGCTCGTCCTCGGCAGCTCGCTGACGGCTATGAAGTGGTCGAGTTTCGCGTATCTCGTGATCGCACCGTCATTGATCGCCGCCTCGATCGGCCGGTTCAGCGTTCCCAGCGTCACGGTCGCACCGGGGGCGGCGACGATCACGGCCAGCGGCCGTTCGCCCCAATGGTCATCCGGCACGGCGACGACGGCCGCTTCGGCGACACCCTCGGCATTCGCGACGATGCCCTCCAACTGAATGGAATCGATCCATTCGCCGCCGCTTTTGATGACGTCCTTGAGGCGGTCGCAGATCGTCACGTTGCCGTTCGCGTCGATGGTCGCGATGTCCTGGGTGTGGAGCCATCCGCCCCGCCACAGGGCCTTCGACCCCTCCCCGTCGCCCACATAGCAGGGCGTGAGCCACGGAGCGCGCACCACCAGTTCCCCGCGCGACCGTCCATCCCTGGGAAGCGGGGTCATGGCCTCGTCGACGATCCGCGTCTCGACCAGCGGGATCGGCACCCCTGCCCTGGTCAGCAGATGGCCCTCGTCCGCGGCACCCGTCTCCGATCCGGGGGCGCGGCGCGTTACGGTGAGGATTGGCGCCGTTTCGGACATCCCGTAGGCGCCGACGATCTCCATGCCGCGCCGCCGCCCTTCCTCGAACAGGGTCGGGGTGAGGCTCGAACCGCCGACCACCATCATCCAGCCGGACAGGTCCGTTCCGGTACGATCTGCCGCGGAAATCACCATCTGCAGAATGGTTGGGACGCCATGCGAATAGGTGACGCCATGCTCGGTCCGCAATCTGCAGATCATGTCGGCATCATAACGTCCCGGATAGACCTGCTTCAGGCCCAGCATGGTCGCGATATAGGGCATGCCCCAGGCATGGACGTGAAACATCGGCGTGAGCGGCATGTACACGTCGTCGACACCGAATCCCCGATGGCGCGTGTCGCCGGAATGGCCGCACAGGGCCAGCGTGTGCAGAACCAACTGCCGGTGGCTGAAGCAGACACCCTTCGGATTCCCCGTCGTCCCGGTCGTGAAGAAGGTCGTCGCGATTGCGTTCTCGTCGAAATCCCTGAAATCGAAATCGGGATCGGCAGCTGCGATCAGCTCCTCATACTCCCCGACCGCCCAAGCGGGTGCCGGCTCGCCGGTCCCGTCCATGATTGCGATGATCGCCTTCAGGCCGGGAGCGGCTTGCCGGATCTGGTCCAGAAAGGGGAAGAAGTCGCGGTGGATGATGATGACGCCGGGCTTCGTCTTGACGAGCGTGTAGAGGAGCTGATCGATGGGCAGGCGGACATTCACCGTCTGCAACACCGCGCCCATCATGGGAATGGCGAAATACGCTTCCAGATATCGATGACTGTCCCAGTCCATCACCGAGATCGTCATCCCCTCCTCGGCGCCCAGCGAGGACAGCAGCGACGCCAGTCTTCCGATGCGTTGCGCGAACTCCCGGTAGGTGAGGCGATACTGGTCGCGGTACACGATCTCCTGATCGGCCGACGTGATGAGGGCGCGGTCAAGCAGGTGGCGGATGGTCAAGGGGTATCGATAAGCTTCGTCGGTTGCGTCAGCGAAGCGCAAGGGCATGTCTGCTCTCCATCATGATCCTGTCGATTTTGCAGACCGGCCCGGTCTCCGGTGCGGGGCGGATCAACCCGCCACCGGCCGGTGTCGCCGCCGTCGGTACGCGCCGATCCACCTTCGGCACGCAAGGATCGCCTGCTGCCCGAGGTTAGCGCCTGCCCCTCGAGGGTTTCTTCCGAAGACTCCCCGTGAGCGCGCCCGTGAAGGGATATTCTGGCGCGATCCACCTGTTTGACGGTGATAGATGCCGCACTCTTCCGCGGCCGATTACAGCGCGTCGCCGACGGTTGCGGACTCGATGGCGACGGTCGCCGTCATGCCGGCCGCCAGTTCGACGCCGGGCGGAATCCGGTCGATGCGGATGCGCACCGGTATGCGCTGGGCGAGGCGGACCCAGCTGAAGGTCGGCTCGACGTTCGGCAGGCCACGATGACCGGGCGTTCCGTTGCTGTCCTCGATGCCCCGACCGATGCTTTCGACATGGCCGGAGAGCGCATCATCGAAGCCCATCAGCATGATCTGCGTCGGGCTGCCGACACGGATCCGCCGCAGCTTCGTTTCCTCGAAATAGCTGGTGATCCAGAAGCTGGTCGCATCGAGGATGGCGATCTTCGTCACACCGGCCGTGGCATAGTCGCCGGGGCGCAGCCGCAGATTGGTGACATACCCGTCGGTCGGCGCCCGGATCGTCGCACGTGCAAGATTGAGCTTGGCAAGATCGAGCGCAGCCACCGCGCCTTCATAGGTCGCGGCGGCCTGTGCGGCGGCGCCGGCCGTCTGTTGCACATCCTCCTGGGAAATGACCTCGCGGAGTTGGCTTCGCCGCCGCGCCGCCGCCTGGCGGACAAGCATGTCCTGGCGCTTGGCTTCGGCATCGGCCTGTGCGGAAGCCACCGCGAGCGAAAACCGCTCGCGGTCGATCACATAGAGGACGTCGCCACGATGCACATACTGATTGTCGATAACTGACACGGCACCGACGGTCCCGGAGACTTCGGGCGCGATCTGCACGACCTCCGCGCTCACCCGGGCATCCCGCGTCCACGGCGTCTGCTCGTGACGCGTCCACACCTGCAACGCCACGAAAGCGGCAACCGTGCCGAAGCAAAGGGTCAGAACGTAGCGCCCGAGTAGGGACAGCACAGGTTTCATTGGAATGTTCCGCTGGATGGCAGAGTCTGCAGGAGCAGACCGTAGAGGAGGGCGAAAGTGGCGAGTTCGACGAGCGGCCGGCTGGCGGTCAGGCGGAAGAGTCCCGCGGCGGCGAAGAGACGGACCACCGCGACAGTGCCGACAAGTGCAGCCAGGGCGAGCACCAGCAGACCGGGGAGGAAGATGCCTCCGATGTCGAGATCGAGGATCATCGGCCGTTCTCCCAATTCTCTGCGCCGCTCGGACCCAGGGCGAACCGGAGGTCGATGAGCAGGTCGAGCAACAGAGCGCGGTCTTCGATCGAGCTGTCGGCGACCCGCGCCATCAGCATTCCGATGCGCCGGTGCAAAGCGATGGCATCGGAGGGCCCCGCTCGGTATTCGGGACCGAAGCGCAGGGCGATCGCGGTGAGTAGCTCGAACCCGTCGTTGCCGAGCTGGCCGTCATTGTTGCCGCCATCATTGGCGTCGACCTGCCGGATTGCCTGATAAAACCGGCTGGCGGCGTGACCGACGCGAAGATGGTGCAAGGTGTCGTCAAGCACATCCGGGTGGGATTTTCCGGACAGGCGGAGCCGCGGGAGCAGCAGCGCCGTCCGGTCGATCATGAGACTTGTCCAGCGCGCTTCGTCCGGTCCGCCGCCCAGGGCCCGCTGCCTGACGTCCTGCCGATTCAGTCGAAGCAGCCGGCCGATCGCCGCATCGACCGGGATGGTCTGGAACAGGCTCATGCTCACGACCGCAAATCCTATCGCCGCGAACAGCGCGATGACGCTGTTGAGCGATCCGGCGAAATCGCCGGCATAGGTGGTGCCCAGTCCCGAGAGGATCGGGATCGTCAGGGTGATGCCGAGCGCCATGAATGTCGTCGGGGGCCGCGCCTGCAGGGAGCCGGCGAACAGGAAGGCCGGTGCGAGCACCGCGATGAGGCCGACGAAATCCGTCACGCGGGGGAGGATGACGAAGCTGTAGACCAGACTGATCGCCACCCCGGCGACCGAACCGATCATGTATTTGACGACATTCGGCGCTGGCGTGTCGACATTGCCGAACAGGGCGCAGCAGACGCCCAGGATCGAGACCGCCAGTCCCCCCTCCGGCCAAGCCGACCAGATCCAGAACGCGCAGCCGATGACGATGCCGGCGACCGCGCCCAGCGCGCTCCGGGCCGCCATCCAGGGGTCGCGGTGATAGACATAGCCCGTTGCGCGTCTGTACCGGAGGTACGATGCGGTGTCCGGCGAGCGGGCGGTTATGATGGTCCGCTCAAGCCGGTCGCAGTCATGAAGCAGGGAGATCATCTCGGCGAGGTGGCCGACGAGGTTGGCCGCGAGCCTGTCGCCGGCCGTCACGGCATCCGCGGCGATGCGTGTCCGCACCGTCCGGCCACGGTCGATCAGCCGGATCGCGACGGCGTCCCGCCCGGCCGCGTCGACGGCAGCGACCCAATGCCCCGCCCCATCCAGCAGCGCGGCCAGTTCGTCGGGCAGGCTGTGGCCTCCGGTGCGAAGCGCATGGATGCGCTCTCCGACCTCGGTCGCGAGCGGAAGCAATCGCGCAAGCCGGTCATGGATCAGTTGCAGCGTCTCGCGGCTCGGCGTCACCGGGACCGGGTCGTATGGCAGGTGACCGGCCAGCCCTTGCAGGGCCAGAAGATCGCCCGCAAGCCGGTCGCGGTCGCGGCGGATCTCCTGCCCCGAGCTGCCGCGGAGCACGTCGCCCGCCAGCCGGTGGGCGTCCCTCAGCGTTGCCGACAGCTTGGCGGTAAACTGGCCGGCCATACGCTTTGGCAGGATAAAGCGATGAACCAGGATGGCGCAGAGGATCCCGATGGAGATCTCCTGGACCCGCACCGATGCCGTATCGAAGACGGCAGCAGGATTGAGCACGCTGGGGAAGCCGATCAGGCTGGCGGTGTAGCCGGACAGAACGAAGGCATAGGCACGCGCGGTGCGGTCGAGCAAAGAGAGGTAGAGGCACAGGCCGATCCAGCAGGCGAGAACCACGCTGCAGACGATCGGATCGTTGACGAAGAAGGGGATGATCGCCACGGTCGCCACCGCGCCGACGACCGTCCCCGCGAAGCGATAGACGCCACGACTGAGCGACGCGCCGGCCGAATTTTGCGAAACGATGTAGACGGTCAGAATGGCCCAGGAGGGTTTCGGCAATCCCGCGCGCAACGCGATGTAGTAAGCCAGCATCGCCGCGCCAAAGCTCTTCACCGAGAAGAGCAGCGCATCCGCATCTGCCCGCAGTGCAGGGTTCCAGGATTGACGTGAGCACGCGCGCCCGATCGCCGCGATCCAGATGGCGATCCCGGTGGCCGTGAGGAGCCGGTTCGAAGGATGTTCGGTTCTCATGCCTGTGAGTATCGGCGCATTGCGCAACCGGATAAATTAGGTATCCTGTCAAAAAATCCCTCAATCATGCCAAAATCTATGGCCGCGTCACGATCAGCCGTTTCCGTCTTCGACCCCGATCTGGCGGACCGACCTGCCGTCGCGCGCCTGCTCGACTTCGCAGAATACGAGGCGGAAGTGCCGGTGCATGTGCATCGGAAGGGACAGCTGATTCTCGCGCTGCATGGGGCCGTCACCTGCACCGCGGACGATGAGATCTGGATCGTGCCACCCAACTGCGGAGTCTGGATTCCGGGTGGTATGCCACACAGCGTCAGGGCGACCGTGAATGCCCGGCTCAGCTACCTGTTTGTGGAGCCGGGAGCCGCAAATCTGCCCAAGGTCTGTTGTACCCTGTCGATTTCTCCGCTGGTGCGGGAACTGATCAACCGGTTGACCGGCGACGTTTCGGACTATCTTCCGGACAGCCATGCCGCCCGGCTCGCACAGGTAACGTTGGACGAACTGGCTGGGATGCCGCGTGAACACTTCAACCTGCCCATCTCCGGCGATCCGAAGATCCGGACGATCGCCCACGCCCTGACGATCGAACCGTCCGACCGGAGCACATTGGCACAATGGGCGAAGCGCGTCGCGATGAGCGAAAGGTCACTGGCTCGTTTGATATCCCGGGAGACGGGCCTGACGTTCGGACGCTGGCGACAGCAGTTGCACCTTGTCGTCGCGCTTCGTGAATTGGCCAGCGGGGCGGCGGTGCAGACCGTGGCGGAGAAGCTGGGCTATGAGTCGGTCAATGCCTTCATCACGATGTTCAAGAAATCGCTGGGAAGTACGCCGGCACAGTATTTTGCGCAACGCAGGGTGAAGCCGTCACAGTCCAGAATAAAGACAGGGGCGATAGGTGTTGGGACCAGAACTCGTAACCGATAACTGACGAGAGCAGTGATTTGGACGGAAGCGAAGAAGTTGACTGCGGCATGATTGGTGCGCTTCGGCAGGTCGATTTCCGCGGCGTCGAGATTGAGCTAGAGGGAGCGATCTGGTGGCGCTGCTCAGTCTCGGCCCGGGCGCAAACGCACCAAAGGCCGGCGCTGCGAGAGCGTCCGGCCTTCGGGAACAGGTGCGTTCGGTAGTGGTGGTTACGGGGGCATGCAACCACCGAGAATTGAGTTTGCCAATTATCAGAATCTGAGCTTCGGGAAATATGAGGCAGAGGAATGTAGCGACATACTGGCTTGTCTTGCTTCGGCACTACTCCAATCTTAGACCTCAGGATGTGAAAATCGAATTTTTCTGAACTAAAGAGCCTATTCAGGGTAGGGATTTATCGCAGAAGGGCTGACAATCCCACCCTCAAATTTAACAGCGTTCAGATTTTCTTCAGAAAATCGCGGTCTCATTGCCAGTTGCTACTAGCAACTTCTGCCCCGGCGAAAGGGCCGTGATGACAGACCCTCAGAAGGCCGACGCACCGTCCGCTCCGCTCATGACCATCCCTGAGGCGCTCGCTTCGGAAGCGGCAGCGGTGCTTCTGAGCGGAAATCGGCAAGCGCTGCTTGCGGTGCAGGAGAAGATGGCGGAAGCCTTGAGCAGCCAAGGCTTCCCTGGAAACGCCGCAGGCACGCTCGCGGAAGGCTGGATGCATGACTTCGCCGATGGACTCGGCGCCCACGCCACGCCGGATGCCGCCATCCTCCAGGCGAACCGGATCGCTGCGGGTGCCGCCGCGCGCATGACTCAGGCGATGCAGGATACGGCATCCCTGACCGGCGAGCAGCGTATGGCAACGGCATTGGCCCAAGGACAGGGAGTGGACGCGCAATCACTGTCCGTCCCGGGCTCGGCAGCCGACCTGTCCGCCGCCCTGTTCAACGGTGTAATGGACCCGCTCGCCCGGCCGGCGGGGGCGGCGGACCCGGTTGCCGCGCTGGCACAGTCCCTGAGCGCGCCGACGGCCCATACGCCTCCTTCAGCACCTCCGCTTTCTCCGGTGGACCAACTGACCGCCGCGCTGGCCTCGGGCGCGGGCGTGCAGGAGGCCGTCAAGGCATTGGGAAGCAATCAGAACAGCCACTTCGCCGATACGCTCGAACGGGCACTGTCCAGGAGTGCCGAGTCCGACGCAGCGGTCACCGCAGCCCAGGAACTGAGCGCCAGCAGCGAGGTTTTGGCCCACTCCGCCTCGGTTGCCCAGTCCTACGGAAGCCATTTGCTCGCCACGCTCGCGTCCGGAGGCGCGGAGGCACGCAATGCCCTGGGCGGCCCGGCCTTTGCCAGCGTCCTGAATGATGCGCTGGGCCGGGGTGGGGCGCCCGATGCGGCGCTCGGTGCATCGGTCAGAGCGCAATCGGACATGGCGGCCAGCCAAAATGCCGCCATCGTACCGCCGAAGCCGACCGACGCGCTGGTGGCGTCGCTTTCGTCCGGCCGCGATGTGGCCGAGACCGTAAAAACCTTCGCCATGGCCGCCGGTATCGACGCGAAGGCATCCGGCGGGTTCGGTCAGGCTCTGGAAGGCGCACTATCCGCGGGCCATGAACCGGCCGGGGCACTGGGCGCGGCACGGCAGGACGTCGTCGCCCTGTCCGCTCTGTCCGCCGAGACGATGAAAGGCGTCAAGGCCGACCCGCTCGTCACGGCGCTCGCCAGCGGGAACAATGTCCAGCAAGCCGTCCAGGCCCTAGGCGTAAGCGGAGCCGCATTCAGCGCGGCGCTGGGACAGGCCTTGGCGGAGGGGCGGAGCGCCGGGCAGGCCCTGGCGGCGGCACGTCTGGCTGCCGAAACTGTCCAGCAGAACGCTCACTCCAGCGAAGTCCCGGTGTCGCCGCAGGACAAGGCTATGTCCGACCTCGCCAACCCGGACAAAGCCGCCGCTGCCAAAGAGTCCGACGATGGCAAGAAGACGGCCGAGGACACCGCACAGCACAGCAAAAGCGCAGACGGCAAGGCCGCTGAGCAGGTGGCGGACGCCTCGGCGAAAGACGGCAAGCAGGACGGGGAAGCGGATAAGGACGGCAAGGCCGACAAGGATGACGGCAAGGGTGATGCCAAGGAGAACGCAGGCGACAAACACGCGGCCGATGCCTCCGCCGATGGAACGCCCGCCGCGCCGGACACCTCCTCTGCTCCGGCGGCAAAGCAGGCGACGATGAGCGAGGCCGCGCTCAAGACAATCAGCTTCGATCAGGCCGGCGTAATGGACAAGGCAACCGCGAGCGATACGTCCACCCACGCCACCACATCCGCGGATGCACAGCCGGCGGCCTCATCTCCGTCGGTGACCAAGGCACTGACCACCACCGACGCCTTCACCGTCGCCGCGCAAAGCCAGCAGCGGGCAGTCCAGGCGGCGGTCCAGGCCTTCGAGAACGCGTCATCCAACACAACCGACACCAGGTCGCCCAGCAATACGCCTACGCTTCCCGCCACCCCCAGCCTTCCGGCTGAGCAGCATGCCGCCGCGCCTACCCTGTTATCGTCCTTCGACGCGGCGGCTCTGGCGAAGGCGTTGGCGGTGGCCGAGGGAACGACTGCTCCCGCCGGCTTCACCGTCTTCCACCTGATCGAATCAATGTTCCGCCCAGGCGAAACGGGCGGCAGCGTGGTCGGCGTCGCCATCGTGGGCAACAGCGGTTCGGCGCTCGGCGTCTGGCAGTACAGCGTCGACGGCGGCAATTGGCTGACCGTGGGCTCGGTTGCCGAAAGGGCGGCCCTCGTGCTGCCGGGCAATGCCCTTCTCCGCTTCCTGCCCGCGGCAGGCGCCTCCGGACAAGCTCCCGCCCTGGACCTTCGGGCGGTGGGAGACGAATGGACCAGCGGCTTCAGCGGCGCCGAACACCGCCTGTTTGCGATTGCCAGTACGGGAGGCACGACCCCCCTGTCGTCGGAGGTCGCGCAGCTTTCCCTTGAGATCACCCCCGTCAATGGCGCCCCGGTGGCGACCGGTGTTCAAGCGGTCCTGGATGCCGTGGCGGAGGACGGCACCAACCCGGCCGGCGCCAGCGTCTCCTCGCTGTTCGGCAAGCTGTTTTCCGATCCGAGCGATGCTGTCTTCGGAGCAGCCGGCGACGGCTTCGCCGGTGTCGCCGTTGTCGCCAATCCCGGCAATGCCGCCCAGGGCGAGTGGCAGTATTGGAACGGTGGCAGCTGGGTCGCGGTCGGCGCGGCGTCGGACGGCAATGCGCTGCTGCTGTCCGCCGACACGATGCTGCGCTTCCTCCCCATCGCCAACTGGAACGGCCAGCCACCCAGCCTGATGGTGCGTCTGGTCGACGATTCCCAGGGTGCCATCGTCAGCGGCGGCCGTGTCGACCTGAAAAGCCTCGGCGTCGGTGGCACGACGCCCTACAGCGTGTCCGCCATCCTGCTCGACAGCCATGTAACCGCCGTCAATGACGCCCCGGTGGCCACCGGCACGACAGCAACGTTGGCGCATATTGCGGAAGATACAGCCAACCCCGCCAGCACGACTGTCTCCGCCCTGTTCGGCAGCCTGTTCTCCGATCCGACGGACGCGGTGGCCGGCGGATCGACGGCGAACGCCTTCGCTGGGGTGCTGGTGATCGGCAACGCCGCCACAGCTGCCCAGGGCTCTTGGCAGTACTGGACCGGAACCGCCTGGACCGATATCGGCGCGGCGAGCGACAGCTACGGGCTGCTGCTGGCGGCCGGCACCACTCTGCGCTTCCTGCCCGCGGCCGACTGGAACGGCACGACGCCGGCTCTGACCGTAAGGATGGTGGATGATTCTCTGGGCACCTTCGCCAGCGGAGAGCGTGTCACCGAGACCACCGGCGGTGGGACCAGCCGTTTCAGCCCCGGCACCATCGCGCTGACCGGCACCGTCGATGCCGTCAATGATGCTCCCGTCGCCACCGGCACCGCCGCAACGCTGTCGGACATCGCGGAGGACACCGCTGATCCGGCCGGCGCGACCGTCACCAGCCTGTTCGGGGGCCTCTTCTCCGACGCGGCCGACGCCGTGGCTGGGGGATCGTCGGCCAACGGCTTTGCCGGGATCGCTATCGTCGGCAATGCGGCGACCGCTACGCAAGGCGTCTGGCAATATTGGACCGGCACCGCCTGGGCGGCCGTGGGGGCGGTGTCGGAAGGATCGGCACTGGTGATTGCCGCCAGCGATCGCCTGCGTTTCGTGCCGGCTGCCGACTGGAACGGCACCACCCCGGCGCTGACGGTCCGGCTGATCGAGGAGGGCGGCGGCGCCTCCCTGACCGGAAGCCATGCCGACCTGACGCAGGGCGTCGGCGGCAGCACGGTCTACAGTGCCGAAACCATCGCGGTGACCGGAAGCGTCACGCCGGTCAACGACGCGCCGCAGGTCACCGCCGGCACGACCTCGCTGTCGACGGTGAAGGGTGTGGCCGTTGGGGTCAGCGGACTGTCGGTGTCGGACATCGACGCCGGTTCGACGCCGATGCTGGTCACCCTGTCGGCCGGACACGGGACGCTGACCCTGGCGAATGGCGGGCTGGATGCCGTCATCACCGGCAACGGAACGGACACCGTCACCGTGCGGGCGACGCTCGCCACCATCAACAGCCTGTTGGGTGCCACCAACGGGCTTCTCTATACCGCGACCTCCTACACCGGCGCCGACAGCATCCATATACAGGTGGATGACCAGGGGGGCGGCGGGGCGGGCGGGCCGCTGACCGCCGGCGCCTCCGTTGCCGTCACGGTGGTGCCGCCCAACGCCTCTCCGGTTCTGATCGACACCGATCTCTCTCTCGCTGTCGCGGCGGAGGCACTGGCGCCACCCACCGCGGGCACCGCGGGGATAGCCGTATCGACGCTGGTCGGCCTGAACGGCGCCGGCCGGGCTAACGTCACAGACGGCGATGCGGGGTCCGTGACAGGCATCGCCCTGGCTGGCACCAACGAGAGCTATGGGCACTGGTGGTTCTCGACCGACGGCGGCACGACCTGGGCCCTGGTCGGCACGGTCAACGACAGCGGCTCCGCCCTGCTGCTGCGCCCGACCGACCGGCTGTATTTCCAGCCCAACGCGTCTGTACCCGCCACCGTCAACGGTGCCCTCACCATCCACGCCTGGGATCAGACCAGCGGAACCGCGGGCACCAAGGTGGCAATGGACACCGGCGTCGGCAGCGCCTTTTCCACCGCCACCGACAGCGTGACTCTGCACCCCGGCGTGCTGATCCCGAACGGCTCCTTCGACAATGGGCTGAGCGGCTGGACCTCCACCGGCGGTGCCAGCGTCGGCTCGACCGGGGACGGTCATGAGGGCACCATCACCTCCGCGGGCGGCCAAACGCCCACCCAATTGGAGGATTTTCTCGGCCTGACGCACGGCTCGATCGCCGCCGCGACCGGAACCGTACCGTCCTATGGCCACGCCATGAAACTCGGCACGACCGTGACGGTGATGCAGGACACGAAGCTGACCTTCGACTGGTCCTTCACCTTCTCGGATCCCGGCTATCACGATTTCGCCTTCGTCAGCGTCAACGGCGTGGTGACGCTGCTGGCGAAGGAGGCGAGCGCCAGCGGCAGTTTCAGCGTGGTGGTTTCGGCCAACAGTACCCTGTCGCTTGGCTTCGGCACCTCGGATACGAGCGACAACAGCGTCAACCCGATCCTGCGCGTCGACAACATCAAGCTCACCACCGTCGCCAGCGATCCCATCGTGCTGGACATGACCGGACAGGGGCTGGCCGTGCGTCCGCTGTCCGACGGCACGCATTTCGATGTGACCGGCGACGGCGTCGCCGACAGCACTGGCTGGATCGGGTCCGGCAACGCCCTGCTGGTGCAGGACAGCAACGGCGACGGCCGCATTAACGACGCGCACGAACTGGTATCGGAGCAATTCGGCACCGGCTTCAACAGCAGCCTGGAGGCGATGGCATCCCTCGACCACAACCATGACGGACGCCTGGATTCGACAGACGACGCCTTCGCCACGCTGAAGGTCTGGCAGGATGTCAACGGCGACGGAATAAGCCAGCCCAGTGAACTGCGGAGCCTCTCCGAAGCGGGCATCCGCTCCATCGCCACCACATCGACACCAAGCGACGCGAGCCTCGCCGGTAGCCGGATCCTGGGCACCACCAGCATGACGATGGCCGACGGCAGCACCCAAATGGTGGCCGGCGTCGCGTTCGACGTAAAGGCCGCCTCCGCGGCACAGGTCCAGATCCAGCCGACGGCGTTCGCCCCGGCCAGTGCCGCTCACAATGCGGTGCCAGGGACCAACTTCACCAGTCTTCTGGCGTCCGGCCTTGGCCTGCCCACCGACGCGGGAGTTGTGCCGCAGCCAGATTCCTCTCATTTGCTCGCATGGAGCCCGGAATCGCACGCTCCCGATCAACATCATTTGCAAAACAGTGATGCGTCAAACGTGCATCACATAAACGGATCCTAATAGAAATGTCGGATTTAGAGGATTTATTAAGCAATTGAACACTGTTTTGTCTTAATTTCTGACGAGATCGGTCGGCTATATTCGCCAGCGCAATAAACCTAAAGCTTCAGCCGACAGCGTTTCTCAGGACCCTTATGCGCAAATTTCTCTTTTACGCCACGGCCTGGCTTACGCTTCTCGGCGGAAGTACGCAACCTTCGATTGCATCACCGCGCGAAGACGTGATCTCGCTGATTGCCAAGGCGACGGAAACGCATGACCGTCTGAGAGGGGCGGAGGCGGCAGCCGACTCCGCACGCAATGGCCTGCGGATCAGCCATGGCGGCTGGTATCCGACCCTCAGCCTGTCGGCCAACGGCGGACGCGAAACCACCGAAAAGCCGGCGGGCCTTCCCAACACGGACCTGAACGCCGGCCAGCTTTCGGTACGCGCGACCCAGCTGATCTGGGACTTCGATGCGACCAATGCCGATATCCGGCGAGCCCAGGTCTCGGTCGTCCGCGCCGACATCGCGGTGGAGCGCACCCGCCAGGAACTGCTGGTGGAAGGCCTCTCCGCCTACGCCAGCCTTGTCCGCGCCCACCGGCTGCTCACCTTCGCCCGGCAGTCGGAAGACAACATCCGCCGCCAGACCGGCCTTGAGGAAGTCCGCCTTCAGGAGGGCTACGGCTTCTCCACCGATGTCTTGCAGGCCAAGAGCCAGCTTGCCGGCGCCCAGGCCCGCCGCGTCGCGGCCGAAGAGGCGATGCAGACCGCGCTGAGCCGCTTCCAGGCCTATTTCGGCCATGTGTCCTTCCGGCTGGACGGCGCTCAGGTCCTGGCGATGACCAAGGCCGCCCTGCCCGCCTCGATGGACGCGGCGGTGGAGGAGGCGCGCCGCCACAATCCGCGCCTGCAGGAACTGGCCCTGACCACCGCGGCGGCAGAGGAGGCCGTGACCTCGGTGCGCGGCCGCAGCCTCTATCCCCGGGTGGAAGGCTATGTCGAGCGCAACATCAAGCGCGACGTCGCCGGCCAGCCCGGTCGGCAGAACGAACTTCTGTTCAAGCTTCAGGTCACCTTCTCGCTGAACACCGGCCTGACAGCGATCAACAGCGTCCGGCTCGCTGAGGCCGACCTGCGCGCCGCCGACGCCAACTGGGCCGATCAGGAGCGCACGGTGCTGGAAACCGTCCGCAACAGCTGGAACCGGCTGGAAAGCGCCCGGTCGCAGGTGAAGCTGCTGAACGATCAGGCGAGCCTCGCCGCCGGCTTCCTCGACGTGGCGCGGGCGGAGCGCGAGCTGGGGTCCCGGTCGCTCATCGACATCCTGTCGGGCGAGACGACGCTGATAAACGCGCGCAGCGACGCCGCCGCCGCCGAAACGGAGCTGGTTCTCGCCGGCTACCGCCTGCTGGCCGCCATGGGCCGGCTCAGCGCCGCCGACATTCAGACCAAGCCGATGCCGAAGACGGCGGCAATGGGGCGCGGCCTGTTCGACGGCGCCGGCAAACAGGACCCGGCGCCTCCCGCCAACCGGGATTCGAAGCGCAGGCGCGGGAAGGGAGACCAGCAATGACCGGCGGCGCCATCGGCCTGCTGCTTCTGCGGCTTCGCGCAAATCTGCGGCTGACGACCCGCGTCTTCGCGGCGTCGCTCGCGGCGAACCTGCTCGGCCTCGCCTCCTCCTTCTACACCATGCTGGTGCTGAACCGGTATGTGACGCACGGCGTCGATTCCACGCTCGTGGCGCTGACCGTCGGCGTCGTGCTGTCCATCGCCTTCGAACATCTGTTCCGCCATGTCCGGCTGGGCATCGCCGGCCGCATCGGCCGCGTCGAGCATGAAAATCTCGCGACCGGTGCCTTCGGCATCCTGCTGACCGCGCGCAGCGGCGCCGGTTCGGCGGAAGGCGACGCCGCGCGGCGCGAGGCGATGCGGGCGCCGGAGCAGATCGACGCGGCCCTGGGGTCCGCCAATCTGGCGACCCTGTTCGACCTGCCCTTCGCATTGGGCTTCATCGTCGTGGTCGCGCTGGTCTCCTGGCCGTTGGCGGCGATCTGCGTCCTCTTCACCTTGTTGTCGATCGGCGCCGGCCTGCTGGCCCAGGCCGACATGCGGTCGGTCGGCCGCGATCTGGCCCAGGCCGGCGCCGACGCGCAGGGCCTCGTCACCTCCGCCATCGTCGGCCGTGACGCGGTCGCGCTGTTCGGCGGCGCCAAGCCGCTGCTGGTCGAGTGGCGGCGCGCGGCGAAGGCGATGCGGGCGATGCGCGAGCGGATGTCGATGCGCCAGGGCCGCGCCCAATCCATGGCGCAGAGCCTCCAGGCGCTGCAGGGCGTGGCGGTCATCGCCACCGGTGCCGTGCTGGTGGTCCGTGGCGAGCTGGATGTCGGCTCTCTGATCGGCGTCAACCTGCTGGTCGGCCGGGCGCTGGCGCCCTTCACCCGGCTGGCGCAGATCGGCGAGTCCCTGGCGATGGCGCGGCAGGCGCAATTGCGCCTGGAGCAGTTCGCCCGCACTGCGGTGGAGCCGCCCGCCGGCACCAGCCTGCCCCGCTATGGCGGCACGCTGGACCTGCGCGACCTGACCTACACCCCGGCCGGCGCCGTCACCCCGCTGCTGCGCCGCCTGTCCCTGTCGGTGCCCGCCGGCAACATCCTGGTGCTGAAGGGCCGGAATGGGTCGGGCAAATCGACGCTGATCCGCCTGATCGCCGGATTGGCCGATCCGCAGGAGGGTGCGGTACTGGCCGATGGCGTCGACATCCGCAAATTCGCCCCGCTCTGGTGGCGTCAGCAGATCGCCTATCTGCCGCAGGAGCCTGTCTTCCTCAACCGGACCATCCGCGAGAACCTGTTGCTGGCCAACCCGCGTTTGTCCGAGACGGAGTTGCAGGCCGTTCTTCACCGTGCCGGCGCCGACCGCGCGGTCGCCGACTGCGCCCAGGGGTTGGACACGCCGCTGCGCAATTTCGGCCAGGAACTGCCCGTCGGCCATCGGCGCCGGCTGGCGCTCGCCCGCGCACTCGCGGTCGGCGGACGGCTGATCCTGCTGGACGAGCCGACCGACGGGCTGGATGCCGAAGGTACCGCCGTCGTCTACCGCACGCTGATCGAGCTGGCGCGCGCCGGACACACCGTAGTCATCGCCTCGCATGATTCGCGCATCCTCCAGGGCGCCTCACTGGTGCTCGACCTCGACCGCCCGCAGGACATGGCGATGCCCCCCGACACGGCCGCAATGGTGGCGTCATGAAGCCGCTTCCCCTGCTGACCCGCAAGCCGGTCGCCGGCCCTGCCCTTCCTCTGGGGGGCGCGACGGCACCGGCGCTGCCCTTCACCACTGCCACGACGCCGGAGACCGAGGGCCGCTTCGGCGACGGGTTGTTCGCCGTCGGCATCGCCGCCTTCCTGGCCGCAGTGGGCTGGGCGTCGGTCGCCGAACTGAACGTCTCCAGCAACGCCCCCGGCGACGTGGTGCCGCTGGCCTACAACCAGTCGGTCCAGCATTTCGAAGGCGGCATCGTCCGCGACATCCTGGTGCAGGAGGGCGATTCGGTAAAGGCCGGGCAGGCGCTGGTCGAATTGGACCAGACCAAGACGCGCGCCGATCTTGAGGAGCTGCGCCTGCGCCTCGGCTCGCTTTCCGCCGACATCGCCCGGCTGGAGGCCGAGGTCGCGCGCCGCGACAGCATCGACTTCCCCGACAAGCTGAGTCGCGAGCGGCCGGATCTGGTGGCGCAGACCCGCGACCTGTTCCGCGCCCGGCGCGACCGGCTGGCCTCCGACCTCGACATTCAGCGCCAGGACATCGTCCAGCGCGAACAGCAGATGGCCGCCGTCCGCGCCCGCATCTCCGGCTCCCAGGTGGCGCAGGGCCTGATCCGCGAGCAGCTGTCCATCAGCGAAAGCCTGCTGAAGCGAGAGATCACCAACCGCATGAAGCATCTGGAGTTGCTGCGCGACGATGCACGCATCACCGGCTCCATCGCCGAGGACCGGGCCACGCTGGCCCAGGCCGAAGCGGCCCTGGCCGAAGCCCGCAGCAAGCTGGTGTGGATCGGCCGCAAGTACGAGGAAGAGGGCCGCAACGCGCTCGACGAGGCGCGGCGCAACCACAGCGAACTGTCGCAGCGGCTGACCCGTTACCAGGACAGCCTGGATCGCTCCAGCATGCGCGCGCCGATGGACGGCATCGTCAAGACACTGGCGGTCTCCACCAAGGGCGCCGTCGTCAAGGCGGGCGAAACCGTGGTGGAGCTGGTGCCGCGCGACGGCAATCTGGTGGTGGACGCCCGCTTGCCGGTGCAGGACATCGGCTATGTCCGCGCCGACCAACCGGTGGTGGTGACGCTCGCCGGCAGCGACGCCTCACGCTTCGGCCATATCGAGGGTCGGGTGAGGACAATCAGCCCCGATACGCTGCTCGATGCCAACAAGCAGTCCTACTACAAGGTCCGCGTCGAACTGCCGGTGACCCGCTTCGACTATGGCGGCAAGACCTACGAACTGTTCCCCGGCGTTCGCGTGACCTGCAGCATCCTGACCGGGCGCCGCACCATCCTCGACTATGTCTTCTCGCCGGTCCTAAACGGCCTCCAGCACGCAATGCAGGAGCGCTGAGGGTGATCCGCGCGGCACGATTTTCCCCTCCCCCGAGGTTCACCCGATGCTGAGTTCGCTGCAGCCCCGTTCCCGGCCGCCGCTGCGCTGGTCGCACATGACCAAGAAGGCACGCTTCGCCATGATCCTGGCGGCGGCGATGCTGGTCACCGTGCTGGTGTCCCTGGTGGTGCGCGCGGGCTTCCTCGGTGAGCGCGGCGGCGAGCCACTGACGCTTGCCGTGGTCGGACCGCTGAGCGGACCGGACGCCGCACTGGGGCTTGCGCTACGCAAGGGTGCGGCGTTGCGTGCCGACACCATCAACGCGGCGGGCGGCATCGGCGGCCGGCCGGTGGAGATCAGGCCCTTCGACGACGAGGGCGACAAGGGAAAGTCGCTGGAGATCGCCCGGCGCATCGCCAACGATCCCGCCATCGTCGCGGTGATCGGCCACACGCCGGAGGCAACGGACAGCGCCACCGCCATCTATGCCCAGAAGAAGATCCCGCTGATCGCCCCGCGCCCGCTGGTCCGCCCGGTGGATGCAGCACCCAGCCCATGGCTGTTCAGCATCGCCTTCGACCGCACACATGAGACCCGCTTCCTCGCCAACTATGTCCGTAATGTGGTGGGCGAACCGATGGTCGCCGTCATCCGCGAAGACAGCGAGCAGGCGGCCTCCCTGGCCGGTCAGTTCGACACCATCCTCCAGCGCTTCGGCACCAAGCTGGTCAACCAGTGGACCTACGTCCCCGGACGCGGCGGAGCCGGCGCCCTACCGGCGCTCGCACAGGCGGTGAAGGAGAAGATGCCAACCGGCGCCATCGTCGTCATCGGGTCGGCGGTGGACAGCGCCCGCGTGGTGGTCGCGCTGCGCGACACCGGCGTACGCAACCTGATCGCCGGCGGCTCCGAAATGGCGACGGCAGCCTTCCGCACCGAGATCGTTGCCCAGACCCAGGCCAATCCCAAGGCGCTGACGCCGGAGGCCTACGGCCATGGCCTGCTGGTCGCGTCGCCCGTGCTGTTCGACACGGCGAACGAGCGGGCCCAGCGCTTCTACGGCCAGTATGTCAAGCGCTTCAACGCGGTGCCCGACTGGGCGGCGGCGCTGGGGGCCGACGGCGTTGACTTGATCGCCGGCGCCATCGCAGCCTCCCCCGTCGGCACCGGCAAACCGGACGGCGACGCGTTGCGCCTCGCCATCGCCAGCCACGACCGGAACGAAAACGCCTTCCAGGCCAATGCCGGAGCCTGGACCTTCGATGCTCGCGGGCAGGCGACGCTGCCGGTGATGATGGCGACCTACAACGGCCTGAACCCGGTGGCGGCGCTGACCCAATTGCAGCCGATCCGCGAGGCCGGCGTCTCCAACTTCCTGGAGGAGGTGCAGCGGGGGCGGGCGCTCTACGTCAACGACCGGTTCATGTACAGGACGGACGTCATCTACACCGGCGTCCAACTGCACGAGATCCGCGACCTCAATCCCGATGCCAACGAAGCGACGCTGAACCTGACCATCTGGTTCCGCTACCGCGGCGCCTTCAATCCGGCCGACGTCGTCTTCACCAACGCGGTCAAGCCGGTGGAACTCGGCAAGCCCTACCGCGAGGAGCGCGGCGAGGTCACCACCTACGTCGCCTACCGGATCGAAGGACGCTTCTCGCTGAACTTCTCCGACCAGCGTCCGCCCTACGGCAGCCATTCGGTCGGCGTCAGCTTCCGCCACCGGACACAGAACCGCAATACCGTGATGTTCGTCACCGACGTGCTCGGCATGTCGCTGGTGAACACCAACGATTTCGTGGAGAAGCTGAAGGCGATGGCGGCGGCGGAAACTGCCTCGGCCGCCGACCTCAGCCTCGCCGACCGCTTCCGCCGGGCGATGGAGGGCGAAAGCGAAGGCTCCACCCTGCTCGACCAGTTGCGCGCCCGACGGGTGCTGGCCCCGTCGCCCGGCTGGCGGCTGGCGCGTGCCTGGATTTCCCAGGACGTCACCGGCGTGAGCAGCGAGGGCGACCCCAACTATGTCGGCTTCGGCCGGCCGCAGCCGGACTTCTCCCGCGTCGATTTCGGCGTGGTGGCGACACCGGACGCACCGGCGGCGCGCGACTTCATCCATCGCGACTTCTTCGTCTACATCGCCATCTTCAGCGCGGTACTGGCGGTGTTCGCCGCCTTCATGGACCGGCGCGACCGCGGCCAGTTCTGGAAGATCCAGACGCTGTTCATGCGCATCCTGTCCTGGCCGCTTCTGCTGATGTCGGCCGGCAACATCGCGCTGGACCAAGCGGTGGCGACGCTGCCGGCCAGCGGCATCGCCATGGTGGTGAACGGCATCAACGTGCTGTGGTGGATCGTGCCGGCGATCCTGGTCGACCGCACGCTGGAACGCTTCGTCTGGACCCCGCTGGAGATCCGCACCCAGCGCCGCATCCCGGCAATCGTCCGTCGCTTCTCCACCCTGATCGTCTTCGGCTTCGCCGGCTGCGGCATCATCGCCTTCGTGCTGAAGCAGCCGATCACCAGCCTGCTGGCCGCCTCCGGCCTCGTCGGCATGGTCGTAGGCCTCGCCATCCAGGCGAACATCGCCAACGTCTTCTCCGGCATCGTCCTCAACATCGAGCGGCCGTTCCAGATCGGCGACAGCATCCAGATCACCGACATCGTCCGCGGCGTCGTGGTGGACATGACATGGCGGACGGTGCGGGTGCGCAACGTCGCCGGCTTCATCGTCGCCATGCCCAACGCAAAAGTGTCGGAGGCCACCGTCGTCAATTTCAGCGCGGTCGAGCGCGTCTCGATGAAGCTGGAATATTTCGCCGATGCGCGCCACGACCCCGGACGGATGGGCGGCCTGCTGACCGGTGCACTGCGCGCCACCGATCGGGTGATGCCCAGCGCGACCGGCGGCCTGCCTTTCGTCCGCTATGACGGCTTCCGCGCCGTCAACGGCCAGTGGCTGTGCAAGTACAACCTGTTCTTCTGGGTCAAGGACCACGACGCCAGCTTCGCCGTGCCGGAACTGGTCTGGCGGTCCGTCTACCGCACGTTGGCCGACGCAGGCATCGACCCGACCCCGCCCGACCTGATGGAGGCGGGTGCTGCAATCGGCGCCGCCACCGGCACCGTCACGGCCATACCGGCATGAGCAGGACCATTCCGATGACACGCCCCTTCCCCTGCCGCCTGCTTGCCGCGGCGACACTGCTGCCGCTCCTGCTTGCCGGGGCGGGCTGTGCCCCGCTCGGCGGCGAAAAATCCGCCGCGATCCTGGAGCGGGTGGCCGACGGCGACTATGACGTCGGCATCCGTTATCCGTCCAAGCGCACCCGCTACGTGATGATCGTCGAGGACGACGAGGAGTCCTTCGCCATTGCCAACCAGCCGGCGACCGGCAAGAATGTAGCCGGCAGAGATACAGCCGACTCCGTGGCGATTCCGGCAGAAGAACCGGCTGTACCGCAACGAAACGAACGGGTGCTTGCCCCCTGCGCCGGGGCAGCCGGCAACTGGTATCGTCACACGCCGGCCGGCTATGTCTGCGCCGGCCAACCGGGAGCCGTGTCCGCGGCGACGGGGGGCTGACGATGAAGCGTCTGGCTCTGACGATCGCCCTGCTGCTTGCCGGTTGCGCCGCGGACAGATCCGCCCGTCCGGACGCGAATGGCGGCGCAAGCGGCAGTTCCGCCCCCATTCTTCGCATTGTGGCCGATGCCGACACCAACAACCGCCATCCGGTGGCCATCGACGTGGTTCGGGTGGCCGACGGCGAACTGGCGCGCCGGCTCGGTTCGCTCGACGCCGCAAGCTGGTTTCGTGATCGGGCCGCCCTGAACGGTGAGGCCCCCGGGCGGATCGCCATCGCGTCGTGGGAGATGGTGCCCGGCCAGAGCGTGATCCTGCGCAGCCTGCCGCCCTTCGCCGCGACTCCGTCCGCGACCATCGTCTTCGCCCGCTACCGCACGCCGGGCGTCCACCGCCAGTCGCTGGATGGCGCGAGCGCCCTGGACATACGGCTGGGCCGCAACGGCTTCATCGTGGCTCCGCTGCCGAAGGACACCGCACCGTGACCGTCCGGCCTGGCCCCTCGCCCGTCCGCTTGTCCGGCCAAGCTCCGGCCGCGCCCGCTCTCACCCAGGGAGCGACGCGCGGAACCGGTCCGGGTGTTCTGACCCTGTTCCGCGCCTTCCACACCGACCTGCTGACCGGCTGCGCTCAGGAGCAGGCCCCCGCCGGGTCGGTGGCCGAACGGCTGGTCGCGACGCTCCATGGCATGAGCAGCGCGGCGACCGCCCAGGGACCTGCGGCCCATGGCATGGTGGTGAAGGCCGTCTTTGCGATGGCGATGCTGGCCGACCGGGCGTTGTCCCAGGTGAAGCCGGCCGATGCCGTCGTCGCCGGCCGCCTGTTCGGTGCGAACGCCACGTTGCAAACCCTGCTCGTCCAGGCCGACGACCTGATCCGCCAGGGCGCCAGGGCCGACCGCGGGCTGGCCACCGTCTATCTCGCGACGCTGGCCCTGGGTTTCCCCGACGACGCCCAGGCGGCGGCACGGCGCTCCCCGCTGCACCGGATCGTTACCGGCAGGGAGGGTGGAACCGAGCCGACCCAGGCCGGCCTTGCCAGCCCGCGCGCCTATGACCCGCCGGCGGGGGCCCTGCTCGGCAGCTTCCGACCGTCGGCACGGCGATGGTGGATGGCGGCCGGCGGCGTGGCTGCCTTGTTCCTGCTGGTTTCACATCTGCTGTGGTCCACCGCGGTGAACGATCTCCAGCGAGACCTGCGCGGCGCCCGGTCCGCGGTCGAGGATATGGGGATGTCATGGTCCTATTGATCCTGACGCTGGAGTTCCTGCTCTCCACCATCGGCTCGGCCATCGGCTGGGTCCTGTCCTTCGTCTTCACCTTTCTGCCCTACGCGCTGGCGGCGCTCCCGCTCTACATTCTCTACCGGGCGGTCCGGACGGTATGGCCAAAGCTGCGTGGCCGGCTGCGCCGCCGCAAGCCCGCCGCCAAGGCGCCGGCCCGCAACAGGGCGGCCGCGCGCAAGGCCATGCCTTCCTCGCCCCTGCATGTGAGGGCGGAGGCCCCACCTCCGTCGAAAGCCACCGCCGGCCAGCCTCCGTTGGTCCGCGTCTACGGCGAAGGCCTGGACATCCTGACCCGGCAGATGCGCAGGCCCCTGCAGCGCGGTGACATCCCCTGGTTCCTCGCCTTCGGCGTCGGCGGCGCGGCGCTGCTCGCCACCGACCCGACCCATGTCAAATGGCCGGAAGACGGCAACACCGAACACGGCTGCTGGTGGTTCTGCGAAGGGGCGGCGATCCTGCATGCCGGCGCCGACTCCGCCGACGGCTCCAGGCTCGACGCCTCCTGGCCGGCGCTGGTCGCGACGATGTGCAAGCGGCCGATGCGCCGGCCGCTCGACGGCATCCTGCTGATGGTCGGCGCCGACGAACTGTCCGCCGCCGCCGAGCGAGAAGCGCCGCGCAAGGCGCTCGCCAAGCGGGCGGAATCCCTGCGCGCCCGGCTGCGGGCGATCCGCGACGACCTCGGCATGGTCTGCCCGGTGCATGTGGTGGTGGTGCGGGCGGAGGCCCTCGACGGCTTCGCCGACCTCTGCGCCGTGGTTCCCGCCGCCCTGCTGGACAGCACGCTGGGATGGACCAGCCAGCAGGACTGGCTGCTGCCCTTCGAGCCCGCCCGGGTGGGCGAGGCGTTCGACGCCATCCGCTCGGACTTGGCGCTGCTGGAGGCGGATGCCCTTGCCGCCGGAACCGCAGGGGTCCGCCTGCCGCTGCTGGCCTCTTCCCTGGAAACGCTGCGGCACCCATTGGCGCTGTTCCTCGATGGTGCGTTGGGAGGGGATGAGACCGCCGAACCCTTCCCGCTGCGCGGCGTCGCCCTGACCGGCGCCTGCGCGACCGCGACGGGCGGACGCCGCCCGGCCTTTGCCCGTGACCTCCTGCCCGGCCGCGCCTTCGCCGAGCCCGGCTATGGCCGTCCGTCCGAAGCCGCCTTCCTGAAAGGCCGCAGCCGGCGACGGATCGCGCAGGCCACGCTGGCCGCCTCCGCCACGGTCCTGTCGCTCGCGGCGTGGCAGGGCTACGCCACCGTCTCTGCGGGCAGCCTCGCCGTTACCGACTCGGTCACCGACCTGCGGCGGGCGCTGCTGTCGCACGACGCCGTAGCCGACGCCCCGATGGTGACCCGCGTGATCGCCGCAACCGCCGCGATGGAGCGCGACCGGCTCGCCACGCCGCTTCTGCCGACTTCGCTGCTCAGCAGCTTCGACGAGGACAAGCGGCGGCTCGCCTCGGTCACCCTGCGCCGCGCGGTGCTGCGGCCGATCCGCGATGCGCTGCTGCCCAGCTCCGTCCTGACCGACCTGCCTCCCGTCACCAATCCCCGCAGCGTCGAGGAATTGCCGGCCTTCCGCCGGCTGGCCGCACAGCTGGACCGCATCGGCGGCCGGCGCGACGCGCTGGAGCGTTACGACCGCTTCCGCCGCAACAGCGGGTTCGACGAGCTGATCGCGCTGGCGGACAGCGTCTATGGCGCCGTACCCCGCCCGCCGGTGACGGCGACCGACGGCTTCATCACGCGCATCGCCGCCGGTGCCGACCTTCCCAACCTGGATGCCAAGACCATCGCGGTCGCCTTGCGGGCAGAGTCGGTGCAGCTCGCCACCCCGCTCGCCGAGGAACTCTATAGCCGCAACCCCTTGCGCCGTCGCGCGCGGGCGCTGGCCGAGCGTCTGCAGAACCTTCCCGAGACACCGACAGACGAGGATGTCGCGGACGTCCGCCGTCTGGTCGATGCCGTCACCGAGGCTGCCGGCTGGCCGATCGCCGCCGCTTTGCAGGACCCCGCGCGTGGCTTGCCCGAAGCCGTCAAGCTGGCGCTCCAGAAGGCGGCGATCGCCGACCTGCCTGGCCGCGACACCACCGACCGCATCACGGAAGCGCTGTCGACTGCCGCCACATCGGCCCGCGCCGCCGTCCTAGCTCTCGATGCGGCGCCGGTCGGCCGCCTGCTCGCAAGCGGAGAGGGAGGAGCACTGGCCTTGAACCCGGCTGTCGCCGCACTGCCGGATCAAATGGCCGCCACCTTGGCCAGCAAAGCTCCGGATGAACCGGCGCCGGCCAAACCCGCCGCCCCCGACAGCAAACCCGCGGGATCCATTTCGGCCGCACCGGCTGTCGAGCCGCGACCCGCGCCGCCGGCCCCGACAGCGGTTGCACCCATACTCGAACGACCGATTGCCGCCAGTCCGGCGGCTGCGCCGTATACGCCCCAGCCGCCCCTGCCGGTCCCGCCCGCCGGGGTGTCGGCCCCGGAGTCCGGCGCGGCGGTGGCGACGCTGGAAGCAACCTTCTCCCAGTCGCTGGCGGGCCGCTTCCCCTTCGTACGTCCCGACGTCGCCCGCGGCGCGCCCGATGCCGATCCCAAGGAGGTTCGCCGCTTCTTCGAGCAGCTTGACGAGAACCGGCCCGCGGTCACGAGGGCGGCGACTCCCGAACTCGCCGCTTTCCTGGAGAAGATGGAAGCGGCACGGCCGCTGCTCGATACGGTCGCGCGCAATGCGCCCGTGAGGGTCCGTTTCACCTACGGCACCAACCGGGCGCAAGAGCTTGGAGCGGAGCATATCATCGATTGGTCGGTGCGTTCCGGAAGCGGTGCGGTCGGCGCCTCCACCGGGTCCGAGCCGATGGTCTGGAAGATCGGTCAGCCGCTACAGATCAGCTTCCGCTGGGCCTCAGGTTCGCCCTACCGGCCGAAAAGCGCCATGGCGAGCGAGGCCGAGGCCGCTGCGGGCGACACGTTGACCCTGGTGGAACGCGGCCCATGGGCGCTGCTCCGCCTGTTGAGAAGCCGGTCGGCTCCTTCCTCAACCACCGATGACGGCGTGTTGCTGCGCATCGCCTTGCCGACCCAAACCATCAGCGGCGAACCGGCGCGCGACACGATCCTGTTCATGACCGCGTCGATTGCCACCGGTTCGCGCTCGTCCCTGTCGGCCAGGACGCTCGACCTGCCGTTCCGTTTCCCTTCCAGGTAGTACAACGCAGTGAGTACAAGAAAACGCTATGAAGAATTTCGTCACAAGCCGTAACAGGGCGATCCAATATCCTTTTAAAACCCCAGCAACCCTGATTGCGACTTAATATGATTTTAATCAATAAAAACGTATCAGTAGATTAGCCCACGCCGCGCGGGCAGACTTATAGGTTCTGCTGGGAAATCGATCTAATCATGCTTTGCTAATTTCTTCGCTGCCCCTAAGCAGCAAACGCCATTTGTTTGTCAATCGCTGCGTTTGTAATTGACGAAAGGCTGCTGCTTTCCCCCAGGAAGCTCGGCTCGGCAATGCGAATCAGGCGGAAACGTGTGATTCGCATCGGAATATCCACCACTGATCAACACTCCCCGACCCGAGAAAGGCTTCGGATCATGGTAGACCGTAAGAAGCGTGCCCAGGACCTGATCAAGTATCACAGCTACGCCTCCGGCGCCTTCGGGCTTATCCCGGTTCCGGGCGCCGACGTTGCCGCCGTCAGCGCGGCACAGCTGAACCTCGTCCACAAGCTCGCCAAACTCTACGAGGTCGAGTTCGCGCAGGAGCGGACCCGCGCCATCGTCGGCGCGCTGCTGGGCGGCGTCATGCCGGGGGCACTCAGCTCCAGCGTCCTGGGCTCCGCCGTCAAGGCCGTTCCCTTCATCGGCACCGCGCTCGGCGTGGCGGTGATGCCGGCGCTGTCGCTGGCGGCGACCCGGGCTCTGGGCCAGGTGTTCGCCCAGCATTTCGAGACCGGCGGCACGCTGCTGGACTTCGACGTCGATGCGATGCGCGAGTATTTCCGCAAGGAGTTCGATGCCGCCAAGGGTGAGGCCGCCGATGCTCCGGCCGCCGCGCCGCAGATGGACGAACAGCCGGTCCAGAAGGCTGGTTAAGGCCTGAACGACGGAACGTCGGGTAAAGAGGGAAGCATCGCCGTGTTCGAGCTGATCTATATCGGTCTCTGCCTGCTGGTCGGGTTCCTGGGGATCGGCCGCCGCGGCGGCTTCCTGCTTTACGCCTTTCTGGCGGTGGTTCTGACGCCGCCCGGCGCCCTCCTCGTCATGATCCTGCTGACCACCCGCCGCAAGAAGCCGGCGAAGGCGTGACCGCAGTCATGACCCCCACCCTGCTCACGGCACCGCCACGCCGGCCGCTGTTTCCGGCATTGCTGCTGGGCCTGCTGGCTCTGCTTGCCATGTCCTTCCCGGCGAAGGCGGAATATTGGACCGTGGCGTCGGAAGACCACTTCCCGCCCTACAACTACTCCTTCAACGGCAATCGCACCGGCATCGACACCGAGATCGTCAACGCGCTGCTGAAGGAACTGAACGTCACCCCGGTCCACCGCCCACTGTCCTGGTCGGAGGTGGTGCAGTCGATGGACGAGAACACCGCCGACATCGGCTTCCAGTTCATCGCCTCACCCGGCCGCTTCGCGCAATACAACATGATCGGGCCGTTCCGCACCGGCACCACGGTGTTCATGGTGCGCAAGGATTCGACGATCACCTTTGACCGGCTGGAGGATCTCACCCCCTATCGGATCGGTGTGGTCGACGGCTTCTCCTACGCGCCCGATTTCGACGCTGCGACCTATCTGGACAAGCTCGCCTCCAGCAGCAACGTGGTCAATTTCCGCCGCCTCATTCTGGGCCGGGTCGACGTCATCATCGGCGACCTGCATGTGCTGAACTACATGGCCAAGCAGGACGGCCGGCTGAAGGACGTGCGCGTTCTTCCCAAGCCCGCCGGCCTGATCCCCCGCTACATCGCCCTGCCGAAGGCGCGCAAGGAGAAGGCGGAGCGCCTGCAGGTCGCCTTCGTCAAGCTGCGAGACAACGGCACCATCGCTCGCATCCTCGACAACTGGCTGGCGGAGTGACCGGGCGATGGGCAAGCGCACTCCTCCCCCCAGCCGGCCGCCGTCCTATCTGCTGCCGCTGATCGGCCTCGCCGACCGCAGCATCCTGACTCGGCTGGTTGTGACCGGCTGCGTCGCCGCCACCGCCAACCTCATCAGCCTGATGAGCCTGAGCGCGGAACTGAGCGGCTGGATGCGCGGCGAGGTGCTGGACACCCCCTTCCTTGTTTTCTGCCTGTCGCTGCTGGTCGCCTATGCCTTCAGCAAGCGCTTCGTCGCCCTGACGCTGACCACCGCCTTCAGCGCGCTGGCCGGGGTGCGGCGCCGCTTCCTGCGCCATGTCACGCTGGGGGGCCATGCCGACATCCTTGATCTGCAGGCTAAGCGGTCCTTCGATCTGGGCAACCACCATCTGGAGCGCATCGCGGCCCTGCTGCCCAATCTGTCGATCGCCGCCAACATGATGCTGGTGGCGGCGGTTGCCTACCTCTACCTGTGGACGCTGTCGACCGTGGGCGCCACGCTGCTGCTGGTCGCGGCGCTGATGGTGGGCGGCTGGTACGTACGCGAGGCGCAGCGGACCCGCGCCCTGCTGACGGATGCCAAGGAGTCCGAACTTCGGATGCTCCAGGGCTTCTCCGAGCTGGTCGGCGGCAATGCCGAGATCAAGCTGGGGAAGGCGCGGCGCGACGAGCTGTCCCAGGCGGTGGAGGCCGACGTCGCCCGCTGGGAAGAACTGAAGCGCCGCCACGGCCGCAACCTGGGCGAACTGTTCTCCTGGATCGCGACCATCATCATCGGCTTCTCGGCGGTCTTCGTTTTCATCTTCCCGCGCATGGGCGCGATGTCGGTGTCCGAACTGCCGCTGGTCACCTCGGTCATCCTGTTCCTTGCCCGCCCGCTGTCGAAATTCCTCAACGCCGTGCCCGACTATGTGGCGGCGGAGGATGCGGCGGCGCAGCTGACGGCCCTGCTCGGCATCATGCCGGCGCTGGAATACGAGCCGTCGCGCACCGCCCGCGCGCCGCGCCGCTTCTCCAGCATCAAACTGCGCGGCGTCAGCTTCGCCTACCGTGCCGGGCTGCGTCCGGAGCCTTTCGTGATCGGCCCGGTCGACCTGACCATCCCGGCCGGCAGCGTGGTCGGCATCGTCGGTTCCAACGGGTCGGGCAAGTCCACCCTGCTGCGCGTCATCCCCCTGCTGTTCCGTCCGGACGAAGGGCAGGTTCTGCTCGACGGCCAACCGGTGGAGACCGACCGGCTGGAAGCCTACCGCGACCTGTTCTGCGCCGTGTTCCAGGACCATCACCTGTTCACCCGGCTGCCGCAGGGCCCCGGCTTCGACGCCGAGCTGTTCCGCGAGATGCTGGCCTATCTGAAGATCGACCATCTGGTGCCCGATAACGGCGACGGGCTGCTGAACCGCGACCTGTCCAAAGGACAGCGCCGGCGCGTCGCCCTGGCGGTCGCGGTGGCCGAAGGTCGGCCGGTCGTCATCCTCGACGAATGGACCTCCGACCAGGACGCCGAGTTCCGCACCCGCTTCACCAACGAGATCATCGGCAAGCTGCGGTCGCTCGGCCGCACCGTGATCTTCGTCTCGCATGACGGCGACGTGTCGTCGGTCTGCGACGTCACCATTCGAATGATTAACGGGCGAATGGACATGCCGGCCAACAAGGTCGCGTCCGCCGCCGCTATGGCTTGCTTGCAGGAGACCGCGTGACATGGCTGACCAGGCCTTCACCATCGACGACGCCGATGCGCTGCCGAAGCCGAAGTCGCGCCTGCGCGCGCTGCTGGCACACTGGTACGACGAACACCGCCGGTCCCTGCTGTGCACGCTGCTGGTCGGGATCCTGATCTTCCTTTATTTCGCACCGTCCATCGTCGTCTTCATCCCGGCGGGCCATGGTGGCGTGCTGTGGAAGCGCTTCCACCAGGGCACCCAGATGGCGCCGGCGCTGCCCGAGGGCGTGCACGTCATTTTCCCCTGGGACAAGATCGAGATCTACGACCTGCGCCTGCAGGAGGACACGCGCTCCTATTCGGCCATCGCCAACGACGGCCTGAACGTCAGCATCGAGATCACTGTGCGCTACCGCCCCTATGCGGAGATGCTGGCCGCCCTGCACAAGAATGTCGGCCCGCGTTACCTGGAAGTGCTGCTGGTGCCGGAAGTCGGCTCCGTCTCGCGCGAGATCGTGTCGCGCTTCAAGGCGGACGAGCTGTATGCCCATCGCCGCCTGCGGGTGCAGACCGAAACCTACGAGCAGGTCGCCGACCGCGTGATGTATGCCCAGCTGATCGGTGCGGAGAACGTGCCGAAGCCGGACGGTCGGACCAAGACCGGCTACCTGCTGATCCAGGACATCCTGATCCGCAACGTCACCCTGCCGGACGCGATCATGGCGTCGATCGAACGCAAGATCCAGCAGGACCAGGCGGCGCAGGAATACCAGTTCCGTCTGCAGCGCGAGCTGTTCGAAAGCCAGCGCAAGCAGCTGGAAGGCCAAGGCATCCGCGCCTTCCAGGAGACCGTGCAGGCCAACCTGACCGAGAACTACCTGCGTTGGCGCGGCATCGAGGCGACGCTGGAACTGGCCCATTCGCCCAACGCCAAGATCGTCGTGATCGGCAACGCCGCCAGCGGCGGGCTCCCCCTGATCCTTGACGCCGCCTCCGGCCAGAACGGCCTGCCGGCCCCTGGCACCCCCGCCGCGACGCCGGGCGCGCCGCCCGCCGGCCCGAATGCCAAGCTGACCTCGGTGCCCACCAGCACCGCCGTGCCGCCGGTCTCGCAGTTGCCGTCGCTGAGCGGAGAGGGAACGCCGAGCCAGACTCCCGTCGGCCAGATGCCGAGCCTGAACACCGGCGGTGAATCGGCGCCCGCCGCCACGCATCCGGCGGCGCCCACCCCCGCCACCAAGCCCGAACCGGCGAAGGAGGGGTCCAAGGACGGCTCGAAGACTGCGGCCTCGGCGCCGATCCTGTCGAAGGTGTCGCCGTCCAAGCTCCTCGAAATGATCCAGTCGAAGTGAGGCGGCGATGGACCTCTGGCGCATCCTGAGGCGCGAGGCGTTGCGCAACCTCCAGCCGCTGATGCTGCTGGCGGTGCTGGCGGCCGCGCTCAACCTCGCCCTGCTGACCTCTCTGAACGACGCGCTGCTGACGCTGGACGATCCGGAAGGCTTGCAGCGGCTGCTGATCGTCTTCCTCCTGTCGGCCTTCCTGTGGCGCATCGCCCAGGGGTGGATGATGAACGCGGCGTCAAAGCGGATGCAGGCCGCCCTTGCCATTTTGCGCGTCGACCTGCTGCGCCGGGCAGTGGCCGCCGACCTGCCGGACGCCATGGCGGTCGGCTCCTCCCGCCTCGCCCAGGTGGCAGGACCGGAGCTGCAACTGCTGACGCAGGCGGTGCCGACCCTGGTCATCAGCTTCCAGTCGGTCGCCGCGATCCTGCTGTGCCTGTTGTACCTCGCCACCCTGTCGGGTGCGGCGGTGCTGATCGTGCTCTGCTTCCTGGTCGTCGGCGGCATCCTGATCGGTCGCTCCGTCATCCGGCTGGAACTGATGTCGGAGACGATCCACGAGGCCGAAGGCGCGCTGTCGGAACGGTCGGAGCACATCCTGCAGACCTTGCGGGAATGCAAGCTGAACCGCCGCCGCGCCGCCAACGCGCTGGCCGACGCAACATCCTGCGCCGAAACCCTGCGCAAGGAACGTCACCGCTTCGGTGCGGAGTACAGCCATTACTTCACCATCAGCGAGCTGACCTATTACGCCGCACTGGCCGGCATCATCTTCCTGCTGCCGGCGGTGACCAACACCGACATCGCCACCGTCATCCTCGCCGGCCATGCCGCCGCCTTCATCGCCTATCCGGTCATCACCATCGTCGCCTCCTACCCCTCCTATATCGCCGCCGAGACCGCCGCCCGCTCTTACCTCGCGGTTGAGGCGGAGTTGAAGGCGGCACCGCAGGCGGTGGCTCCAGGCCGCGATAGCGGATCGGGTGACGACTTCTCCACCATCGCGCTGGAGGGCGCCACCTTCCGTCATGCCGGCCGCGACGGCACGGGGTCCTTCACCGTCGGTCCGGTGGACATGACGATCGAACGCGGCAACGTCGTCTTCATCACCGGCCACAACGGTGCCGGCAAGAGCACGCTGATCCACATGCTGCTAGGCCTCTATCCGATCCAGCGCGGCTGCCTGTCGGTCGACGGCACGCCGGTTGGACAGGACGGCCTTGCCGCCCACCGCGACCGCTTCGCCGTGGTCTTCTCGGACAATCATGTGACCCGTCAACTTTACGGTGCGGCGACGCTCGACGAGGGTTATGCAGACGAGCTTCTCGACCTGCTGGAGATGTCGGACAAGGTCGCGGTCGACGGCCGCGCCTTCACCACCGTCGACCTGTCGCAGGGCCAGAAGAAGCGGCTCGCCCTGATTGCCGCCCTGCTGGAGCGCAAGCCGGTGCTGGTGCTGGACGAATGGGCGGCCGACCAGTCGCCCTATTTCCGGCGCAAGTTCTATCGCGAGATCCTTCCCTGGCTGAAGGCGCGGGGCATCACCGTCATCGCGGTGACCCATGACGACGCCTATTTCGACGCGGCCGACGTGCAGCTTCAGGTCGACCGCGGCGGCATCCGCCAGCTCGTCACCACGGTTGCCCCGGGCGGCATTCCCGTCCCCGACCTTCTTCCCGCCTCTTCCTGAGGCGGGTTCCTTTCCTCCCTTCCTTCCTCCCCTGCCCCCATCCCTTCAGACGCGAGACAGAGGCGCACCATGATCCTTCTCACCGGCGGCACAGGTTTTCTCGGCGGTTCCTTCTACCTCGACGCCGTGCGGAACGGGTCCGCGGCCGACTGCCTTCTTCTGATCCGCGGCGCCGACGAGGCCGCCTGCCGCGCCCGTCTCGCCGCCAACCTCGCGCGCTGCGTCGACCGCGCCACGGCCGAGGCCTATGCCGGCCTGTGCCAGATCCTGCCGGGCGACCTGCAGTCGCTGGCGACCAGCGCCGACCCGCGGCTGGACGCGGTGACCCACATCGTCCATGTCGCCGCCGACACCTCCTTCGACAGCCGCCATTCGGTCTGGCAGATCAATGTCGACGGCACGCTGGCTCTGGCCGCCCGCGCCCGCCGGATGAAGCATCTCCAGCGCTTCCTGCACATCGGCACCGCCTTCTGCTGCGGCGAGACGCCGTGGCTGGAAATGGTGAGCGAGGCTCCGGCCCCCGGCCATGACACGCCGCACATCGTCGAATACACCCGCAGCAAGGCGGCGGCTGAACGGGCTCTCGCCGCCGGCTTCCCCGACCTGCCGATCGTCGTCTGCCGCCCGTCGATCGTCGTCGGCCACACGCAGCTGGGCGTGCGCCCCAGCGCCAGCATCTTCTGGTTCTTCCGTCTGGTCGACCGCACCGGAATCCTGCCCTGCTCGCCCGACGGCTTCATCGACATCGTGCCGGTGGATTGGGCCTCGGCCCGGCTGCACGACCTGCTGCGCAAGCCCGACCTGAAGCACAACCTCTACCATATCTCGGCCGGCATCGGCAGCCGGACCACCTGGGTCGATTTCGAAGAGGCCTTCACTAGCCACGGCCATGAGGGCACCCGCCCCTACAGCTTCTTCGACCCGAAGGGTCCGGAAGGCTGGAAGCCCTTCGACCGCGCCTATCGCCTCGCCTTCCCGCAACGCGACATCCTGCACCGGACGATGGCCGCCGGCGGACGCAAATACCACCGCTTCACCGCACAGGACATCGCCTTCGACAACAGCCGCCTGCTGTCGGAAGGCTTCGCGCCGCCGCCGCGCTTCGCCGACTACATCGGCGTCTGCCTGCAGCAGCCGCGCACGACCATCGAGGAGCAGTTCGTCGACGACGCCGCCAGCTTCGAGTTCGACGAATCGCTGGCTCCCGCCGCCACCGCTGCCGCCTGACGCATCACTGGGTCGCCGGGAACAGAACCGCCATGCCGCTCCTCATCCCCACCCGCCTCGCAGCCAGCCCGATCCACGGGCTGGGTCTCTTCGCCGAGGAGCCGGTCGCAGCCGGCACGCCGGTGTGGCGGTTCGATGCCCGCATCGACCGCCTCTTCGCGCCCGACGACGCCCTGCTGGACGAGTTCCCGCAGGTCGCCCGGCTGGCCGATTTCCATGGCTGCGTGATCGACGGGGTCGGCGTCCTCCTGCCGGGGGACGACGCCCGCTTCCTCAACCATGACGACGAACCGTCCATCGGCCGGGCCGATCCCGGCGACTGGCGGATCTTCGTCGCCCGCCGCGCCATCGCCGCGGGGGAGGAGATCACCTGCAACTACGAGGACATCTGCGCCGATGTCCGCGATGCCGGTGCCGCCGGCTACCTGTCCGCCAGCGCCCTGTCTGGAGGGCCGGCATGACGCCGCGCGCGTCGCATCCCCCCCTGCGGACCAGCATCGTCGAACCCGCCGCCCTGACGCCCGAGCGGCGGGCGGTGATGTTCGCCCTGCTCAGCGTCTGGTTCGAGGGCTACGGCGAAGATTATTTCAACGAGGAACTGGGCGACCTCGACCACTGCGTCCTGCAGGAGGATCCGGAGACCGGCGAGCTGGTCGGCTTCGCCACGGTCTACCGCCAGGAGGTCGAGATCGCCGGCACCGCCGTCGGCGCCTTCCACACCGCCCACTGCATCCTGGAACGCCGCTTCTGGGGATCGAACGGGCTGGTGCGCGCGATGGTTGCCGAGATGGTGGACCGGGCGCGCGCCGACCGGTCGGGACGGCTTTGGTACTGGAGCTACAGCGCCGTCGGCTACCGCTCCTACCGCTACATGCCGATGCTGTTCGTCCGCCACACACCCAATACGGACCGGACGCTTGATGGGCTGGACCGGGCATTGCGCGACCATATCGGCCGCGAATGCTTCGCCCGGTATTACGACGCCGAGACAGGCACCGTCGACTGGAAGTGGCAGGGCTACGGCCTGACGGAGGAAGCCCGCGCCATCAGCGAGGCCAAGCTCGACAGCCCGGCGGTCGCCCAGTTCCGCCACCTGAATCCGCGCTGGGCCGACAGCGTGGAGATCCTCTGCCTCGCCCGCCTGACCGACGACAACCTCACCCCCTTCGGCCGCCGCTGGTTTCCGGCGGCCCAGCCCGCCGCCTGACGCCCGCCATTCAATTCGAAGTCACCCGTCCAACGCCGTCCATTCCCGGAATGACCATCCCCATGCGCCCGATGTCCACCATCACCATCCTTCGCACCGCATCCCTGGCCGGCACCGCCGTCGTCGCGCTGCAGGGAGCACCGGCCCTTGCCGAGGCCGATTTCAGCCTGACCATCGGCGGTGACGCCTATTTCCAGGGCGCCTATGTCAGTCAGAAGCAGGACAACGGGCTGCGCTCGACCGAGTTCGCCAACCGCCTGCGCCTGATCGTCACCCCGTCCGCCACCGCCGACAACGGGCTGACCTACGGCGCACGGCTGCGTCTGGTCTCGGGCAACGGCGACCCGTCGGTGTCGAGCCGGACGGTGGAGAATGACCGCGCCTATCTGTACGCCAACAGCGCCTTCGGCACGGTGCAGGCCGGCGTGATCAACGGGCTGTCGGACGAATACGGCATCATCGGCCCCAACACCGAGGGCATCGCCGGCAGCCCCGACAGCAACGGCATTCTGTTCCTCTATGGCTCCTCCACCTATGCCGCCCTGCCGCTGGCCGTGACCAGCTTGCGCACGCTGGTGTCCTACGATACCGGGACCAAGTTCATCTACATCAGCCCAAGCTTCGGCGGCTTGCAGGCCGCAGTGTCCTATACCCCACGGACCGGCGACTCCAACACGTCGGTCAACCGCCGCAAGGTCGATGCCCTGGGCGATGCGCTCGCCTTCCGTGACGTGGTCGAAGCCGGGGCCGCCTTCCAGGGCGCGTTCGGCGACGTGACGGTGGAGGCCAGCGCTTTCTACCAGACCGGCAAGGCGGTGCGGCAGAGCGACGGCATCGTCAGCCAGTCCTTCGAAGATCTGAATTCCATCCATGTCGGCGCCAATGTCGGCTACGGACCGGCGAAGGTCGGCGTCAGCTACGCCTACAGCGGCGACAGCGGCTATGCCAAGGGGATCACGCAGTCGCGCGACCAGCAGAACTTGATCGTCGGCGCCCAGTATATCAGCGGCCCGCTGCTGTTCGCCGCCAACTACATGCGCGCACTGGGCAACGACGTGGCGACCATGACGATGCCCGCCAAGGCCGACATCTGGCAGGGCGGCGTCACCTGGACGGTGGCCCCCGGCCTGACCACCGGGCTGGAGTATGACTATGTCCGCTCGACACTGTCGGGAGGTGCGGCAAACGGCGGCGATCTGACCGACCGGGCACACATCCTGATGCTGGACACCCGTCTGGCATTCTAGCGTTTCGATCGCTCGCTCTCGCCCCTGTTCGATGGAGGCGGGCTGGCCGCCGTAAATGGAATGCTGGATGAGACCCGCCGGTAGCCGCTGACCCTGGATGGCGAAGGTAAGAGCTGACATGGCGACTTCAGCGCGTATTTTCGTTCGGTCGAATAACGCACGGCAAGAAGTCTGCCTCCGGGTTGAAGGCGAGGTTCTTGCCGATGTGGCTACGGGCGCGCAATCAACGAGAGTTGATGCTGCCACCCATAGCGGCGGTCTGCGAGGGCACTGCTCAGATGCGCAAGGTCCGAACGCACGAACGCCCCGGCTCTTTCGAACCGGGGCGTCAAGCGTCGTTGGTTGCGGGGGGCGCGCAACCAACGAGAATTGACTCTGTCACCGGCAGCAATTTGATCGCAGGATGGCCGCTAGGAAGGCGAGTTCCGAGCTTTGACCCTCCGCCCCCGTAGGGATGCGCTCGCGCTCAGAAGGCGGCGCGGAGGCCAGCGTAGACGGTACGCCCCTCACCCGGATAGAAGATCTGGGTGCCGGCGCGACGGGCGTCCGTGATGGTGCCGATGTCGCTGACGTAGCGCTTGTCCGTCAGGTTGCGCGCGTCGACGAACAGCAGGACCCCGTCCTTCACCTCCATTCCGGTCTGGACACCCAACAGCGTGTAGCCCGGCGCCCGCAGCGTGTTCGCCTGGTCGGCCCAGGCGCCCTGCGGCACCCAGTCCACGGTCGGCGTCACGTAGAAGCCTTCTGGCCGCGTGTAGGACAGGGACGTCCGCAGCACGTTCTTCGGCACGCCGGCGATGCTGTTGTTGCCGTATTGCCGGTCATTGCGGAAGTGGAAGTCGTTGTGGTTCCACACCTGTCCGACGGTGAGCTTGTCGCCGGCCGTGGGACCTGTGATGTCGCTGGCGACCTCGACCTTGACGCCCAGTTCCAGGCCCTGATGAACGGTGCGGTCGGCATTGAAGGTGGCGGCCGGGATGCTGGGATTGGTGGTGAACTGCAGCATCTCCCCCTTCACCTGGGAGCGGTACAGCGTGGCGTCCCAGGCGAAACGCCCCTTCTGCCCGCGCGTCCCCACCTCCGCGGTCCAGGCGCGCTGCGCCTGCAGCGGCACGAAGGCGGGATTGCCGTTCGCCTGGGTTTGGGTGAGGTCGCTGAAGTCCGGCACGTCCATGCTGCGGGTGACGTCGGCAAAGACCTGGACGTCCGGCTGCGGCTCCCACAACAGGCCGAGCTTGGGGTTGAACCCGTCATAGGTCCGGTCGGAGGTGCGCCGCGGGTTCCAATGGTCGGTGAAGCTGCGCTCGTTGCGCAGCATCTTGGCCCCGGTCATCACCGCCAGGGTGGGCATGACATAGAGCCGGTTTTCGAGGTAACCCTCGTAGTTCCGGGCCTCCTGGCGGGTGTCGGCGGTCTGGGCGCCGCGGCTGCCCTTCACATTGACGAACTGCAGCGCCTTGTTGGTGCCGGCATAGGCCCGCAAACCGACGGTCAGCTCGTCGCGCAGCCCGCCCACGGTGAAGGAGGTCGTGTAGCGGGTGCCGATGCCGTAGGTCCAACCATCCTGGTCGACGACCTGGAAGATCGGATGGAACAGCTTCTTGTGAATCCCCCAGCTGTCGATGTCCAGCTGTCCGCCGTCGAGGTGGATGGTGGTGCGGTTGGCCAGCCGTTCGGTCCAGGTCATGCGCGACTGGTCTCCCGACAGGGCCGCCGCCGCGGCGGAGCGCGGCCGGTTCAAGGCATCGCCCAGGCTCAGCGCGCCGGGCAGCTTCTGGTCGACGACATAGGCGCCGGCGTAGAAGCGGGTCTCGACATTCGGGTTGAAGCGGTAGCCGACATTGGCGTTCAGCAGTTCGCCCTGCCCTTCCGAATGGTCGCGATAGCCGTCGGAATGGGCCATGGTGCCGCTGATCAGATAGTCGGCGTCGCCGACCACGCGCGAAACCTGGCCGCTGGCGGTGGCGGCGCCGTAGCTGCCCCCCTCCACCCGCAGGACATTGGGCGCGACGGCAGTATGGGCGGTCGGTGTCACGAAATTGATGGCGCCGCCGAGGGTCGAGGAGCCGTAGGCGAGCCCGTTCCCGCCGCGGAAGACCTCGGCATAGCGCAGGGCCAGCGGGTCGATCTGGTAGAAGTCGCCGCTGCCGTCGGCGAGATTGACCGGAATGCCGTCCTGCAGCAGCTCGATCCCCCGCAGATGGTAGCCACGGGCAAGGCCGGAGCCGCGCATCGACAGGCGGACCTCCTGGCCATAGCGGCTTTCGACGAAGACGCCGGGCGTGTCCTTGAGGACGTCGCGCAGATCCTTGACATGCTGGCCCTTGTAGGCCTCGGCATCAATGAAGCCGACGGAGCCGGCCGTGCGGTTCAGGTCGTCGCGCGCCTGCTCGGCGGATGGGGCGGTCGGGGAGCCGGCGCCTTGCGCGTTGATGGTGAGGGTGTCGAGAGTCACCGGGGCTGCCGTTTGCGCCGCGGCCGGAACCGGGGTCAGCACGGTAGTCGTCAGAAGAAGTGCGGCCAACGCGGCGGCACCGCGTCCGATGGAATAGGAACGGGTCACAAAAGCTCTCCCTTGCGGGCCGGCATCACGGGCCGGCCGGTCTCGTCGTTCAGCGGCTGTATCGGCGATGCGACGGTCCCGGAGGCGCACGGGCGTTGGGGCGGTGGATGGAAGCCCGGCGACGCGGCGGAGATCCGATGCGGCGGCGTTGCACCAAGCCGTGCCGGTGCGGCAGCGGCAGCACGCCGCCGTCGGGGGGAATGGCTGCGGGGACGGCGCAGCAGGTCAGACAATCGGGGCACAGGCGGTGCCCATGGCCCGCATCCGGCGTCGCCGGGCCGTTATAGTCCGGCGCTTCGTCGTGCTGGCACAGCGACTGTTCCGCGACGGCCGCGGCCGCTTCGGCCACCAGCATCGCCACGGCCTGCCTCGGCGCCCAGCACTGCAACAGAAGCAACGCCAAGGCGGCGAGGAGGGCGACAAGGCGGAACGGGCGCGGCACCGGGGTCATGACTGGTCCGTCACCGCAACGCGAATTGCACGGGCAGCACGACGTCGAGACGGTCGCCGGAAAGCTCGTCCGGCATCGGCGGCAAGGGAGCCGCCCGCTCGATCATCACCTCCACCTGTCGGTCGAGGCTGTCGAAGCCCGAACCACGCTCGATACGCCAGGACAGCACGGCACCATCGCGGGCCACGACGAAGCGCAGCAGAACGGTGCCCTCTTCGCGGGCGAGCTGGGCCGCACGCGGATAGGTCTTGTAGCGGGCAAGCCGGGCCTGGAGCCGCGCCAGATAATCGGGCGGCGGCCCCGCGGCGCGAACCGGCGCCGGTTGCGGCGGCACGGATTGAGATTGGGGCTGAGCGACCGGAGCACGGTCAGCGACCGGTGCCGCGGCGGACGTAACCGGTCGCGGATCCGGACGGGTGACTGGGCGGGCGGCCGGGCGCTTGACCGTTTCCGGCGGGCGGGGTTTGGCCGCCGGAAGCGGGCTCGCCGCCACGTCCGGCGCAGCCGCCGGCGGAGGCGGAACCTCCTCGATGGGTGTCGGTTCGGCGACGGCGACCGGTTGGGGGACCGGGTCCGGCAACTGCGAGGGCGGTTGCTCGGGCAAGGGGTCCACCGGTGCCTGCTGCTCGGCCTGCTGTTCGGCGGCCGGCTCCGGCGGCGATGGATCAGCCGGGGGCGTCACCTCCGCCGGAGGCTCGGGATCGGGCTGGCGGAGGTCGAGGTCGACCAGAACTGCGGCCGGAGCCGGCGGAACGGGATCATAGCGCGCGGCCAGAAGGGCCAGCGCCCCGACATGCAGGGCGATCGAGAGGGCCCGCGCCCAATGGCGTCCTGCCCGGCGTATGGTCGGGGCGCGCATGGTCAGGGCGCCTTCTTTGCGGCAGGGGTCAGCCCCTCCGCCATCAGCGACACCCGGGCGAAGCCGGCCTGGCTGACCTGCCCCATGACCTCCATCACCCGGCCATAGCTCAGCGCGCGGTCCCCCCGCACATAGACGACCGTGTCGGGGGCCTCCCGCGCCAGGGCCGCCAGCCGCGCCGGCAGATCGGCCGGCGCCATCTCCTCCTGGCCCAGGAAGACGCGGCCGTCCTGGTCGATGCTGACCTGGACGGGATCGCGCGGCTGGCTGAGTTTCTGCGCGGCGGTCTTCGGCAGCTGCACCGGCACGCCGGCCGTCATCAGGGGTGCGGCCACCATGAAGATGACCAGCAGGACCAGCATCACGTCGATGAAGGGCGTGACGTTGATCTCGGCGACTGGGCGGTAGGAGAACTCGTCCCCCGCCCGGTTCTCCGCAGGTGTCATCCCCATCACTCGGCCGCCACGCGATGGGGCAGGCTGCGGCTGCGCATGGCCTGTCCGGCAAGGCGGCCGATGGCGACCGACAGGCGCTGCGACAGCCGGCCGAGACCGCTGGTCAGCGCGTTGTAGGCGACCACCGCCGGGATGGCGGCGACCAGACCGATGGCGGTGGCGAACAATGCCTCAGCGATGCCTGGCGCCACCACGGCAAGGCTGGTGTCGTTCGCCCCGGCAATCGCGACGAAGCTGCGCATGATACCCCACACCGTCCCGAACAGCCCGATGAAGGGGGCGGAGGAGCCGACGGTGGCGAGCACTGGCAGATGGCCGTCGAGACGGCGCAGTTCCTCGGACATGGCGGTGCGCATGGCACGCTCCAGCCGCTCGCGCTGCTCGGCCCGGCTCTCGCCCGGATCGAAATCGTGCCACTCGTGCCGCCCGGCGGCGGCGATGGCGGCGGGCAGCCCGGAGAAGACGGTGTCGAGACCGCCTCCGCCGGCGACCGCCGCCTCGAAGGCGCGGGCCTGTGCCTTGGCGCGGGCGAGCGCCATGGATTTTTCCAGAATGATCGCCCAGCACGCCATCGACGCGGCGAGCAGCAGGATCATCACACCCTTCACCACCGGATCGGCAGCGAGGAACAGGCCCACGATCGAGAAATCATGGTCTGGCATCAACCCCTCCCATAGATGCGCCGCAGCGGTCAGTGACCGGATGTCGGGGCGGTCAGGGTCAGGCCGGGGGCCGGTTCGGGGAGGTCGGCGGACGTCTTGCCGGACTCCGGAATCTCGATCCAGCGGGCCACGCCGGAACCGCATTCCTGCACCACCGGGAAATACAGCACCGTGCCGGCGGGCTGCTTGGGCAGCACGGCCTGGAAGACGAACTCGTCATACCAGGCGTCGGGCAGCGAACCGCCACTCCAGGCAATCTCGGTGACGCCGTGGGTGATGGTGCGGCCGTGCGACTGGTAAGGCTGGGCGTATTCGCCGTCCTTGGTGGTCAGCGTCCAGCCGGGCTTCGGCATCGGCTTGGCGGCGACGACGCCGGCTGGCAGCCGGATGCGGACGGCGGTGGTGGCGGCGCCGCCGCAGCCGTGCGGCACCTTGACGATGGCCTTGTAATAGCTGCCGGCCGGGGCCTCGCGGGTTTCCAGGGTGACATGCGCGGACGCGGTGCCGGCCGTTGCGGCAAGGCACAGGAACCCGGCGCCCAGCGCCAGGACTTCAATACGGTTCATGATGGGAATTTCCGGACAGGAGATCGGGTGGGCGCACGCACGGCGCGCCCAGTTGACGGCGATCAGACCTGTGCGGTGCCCGGCGGTGCCCGTGGATGGAGGCACGTCAGGAAGAGCAGGCGCGGACGGACGCCGGCCTCCTGCGGCTGCGCGGCCGCGTAATGAAAGGCTGGGACCGGAAGCTTGCCGCCCGGTTCCGTGATCAGGCCGTGGGTGCCGAGCGCCAGGCAAAACGCACAAGGAGCCCCGTGATCGTCGCCCCCGGCGGGAGCCTGCGGGCTGTGCGCCGCCCCCGTCGGCATCTGCATCCCGGACCCGGCGCCAAGCTCCGGCTCGCCGCTTTCCTGGTGGCAGTCATGTGCCGCCGCGGCCTCGACCGCGTTTCCGATCCGGTAGCCGGCGGCGCGGGCCGCCATGGCGAAATCCGGAACGATGGTCTGCACCAGAATGGCCAGGATCGCCAGCCACGCCAGAACCCGCCGCCGACCGTCATGCCCAGAGCAACCGCAAAGAGCGGTCGGTCGGCAAGAGGATGGAGGGAGGCGGCGGGACATGCGACGCGACGGCTCGGCATTGGCTGTTGTGCGGGCAGAGGTATCAGGATCGGTCGCCTCCGGACTTGTCCGAGATCAAGCGAGGATCAATCCGACGTAGAAACCTGCCCTGGAGCCATTATCTCGGGGAGCATGGCTAAATCGTCTCACCCTTGTCGAACGGCTTGACTGGACGATGCCGCGCGTGAACGTTGGTTCCGGCCTTCCGCAACAGCTGGCAGCCCTCGTATGGCTCGTCGCCGGACAGTCCGAAGCATGCGGGCGTCACGCTGATCGAGCCCCAACGGCACTGACTTCCGGCACCAGCCGGGTGATCGAGCTGCATGCAGCCCCTCGACCATGCCCCCTACCAGAGCGAGGCATCCTCATGTGTCCCGGCCTCCGTCGTATGAACGGCGTTCTTCCAATCGTGGTTTTGGCCGTGCTGATCCTCGCAGCCTTCCCGCCGAGCGGCTGGGCCCATGCGGTCCTGATGGAATCGGTTCCGGTCGAAGGCGCCAGCCTCGACACCGCGCCGGCAAGCTTGACGCTGAGCTTCAATGAACCCGTCACTCCCGTCCGTATCCAGCTGCTCGACCAGCAGGGACGGGACATGGCCGAGCAGCAAAGCGCGGTGACGGAGAACGACAGCGTCCGCCTTGCCCTGCCGCCGTCACTGCCGAACGGCCTCTATGTCGCCAGCTATCGCGTCACCTCGGCGGATGGCCATCCCGTCGCCGGTTCCTTCACGTTCGGGATCGGCGTGGCGCCGTCATCGACGGCCAGCCCGCCTCCGCAGGACGACCCGTCCCGTGCCGCCGCCCCGGCCGGCCTGCTGTTGCGGACCTTGCATTACGCCACCCTGCTGGCCGGCACAGGGGGTGGCCTATTCCTGGTTCTGGTGACGGGACGCTGGGCAACGCTCAACGACCGTCTGAAGCCCTTTCTGTGCCTGATGCTGCTGGCAGCGGGCCTGTCGGGGACGCTGCTGGTGGGGGTGACCGGGGTGACGCTGGCAGGTCAACCCCTCGCTGCCCTGCTGACCGGGAGCCCCTGGACCACCGGAGCGGCGAGCAGCGTCGGCCTCAGCACCGGCATCGCACTGTTGGCCCTGCTCTGCTCGGCCTGCGGCTTGGCATTGGAGTTCCGTCCTGCGGTCGGGCAGGCGCTGCTGGTGACGGGGGCACTGCTGGGGGCCGCCTCGCTGGCCGTCACCGGCCATGCGGCCACCGCCTCTCCCCGATGGCTGAGCGCGCCGCTCGTCGGTTTGCATGGGCTGATGGCGGCCTACTGGGTCGGGGCGTTCTGGCCGTTGACGATGGCATTGCGCCTGGAGTCGCCGGTTGTCGCCGCAAGGCTGACCCGCCGATTCTCGCGCTTGGCCGTCGGTGCCGTGGCCATCCTGGCCGGCGCCGGCATGGTTCTGTCCGCGATCCAACTCCGCTCCTTCCAAGCGATCCTGTCCAGCAGCTATGGCTGGGTGTGGGCGGGCAAGATGCTGGCTGTCCTGTTGCTGCTCGGACTGGCGGCGTGGAACAGGGAGTCCTTGAGCCCGGCCCTCGACCGAGATGGCGAACCGGGTGGCGACCACGCCGTCAGGGCACTGCGGCGGAGCATCGTCCTGGAGATGGCGGCGGCCGGCATTGCCCTGCTGCTGACAGCGGCCTTCGCCCTAACACCCCCGCCCCGCGCATTAAGCGCAGCCGAGGAAAAGCCGCCGGCCGGATTTTCCACCCTTGCGGTGAAAGGAGGTGTCGTCGCCATCATCGACGTTGTTCCGGCGAAGCCGGGGAGCAACGGCGTTCGCCTTCACCTTCAGGATGAGGATGGCAAGCCGGTCTCCCCCCGTGAGGTGACGATGAACTGGGAACTGCCGGCAGCGGGTGTGGCTCCGCTGCGGCGTACTCTGACGAGCTTTGGTCCGGGCTTCTTTGGAGTCGACGACATGACGCTGCCGATTGCTGGTCAATGGTCGTTGCGCCTCGACGTGCTGATCGACGATTTCGACAAGCACATTTTCCAAACTGAAGTATTGATCGTTGCTGCGCAGGCGGACATCAGGACCGCAAAGTGACGATATTCTAAAAGGTCAAAGGGACGCTCTGGCAATGATTGATTTGACCCTAGAACTTCACTTTTGTGCGTTTCGATCTCCACCTGCAGGGCGACCTCACGCTGGCTGTGCCGGTATCGGAGACCGACCTGTTTCGATCCACGCCCCCGCGTAGGGGGCGACCTGGCGATCACGATGGTGCCGGTGCCGACCTTGGTGTTTCGATCCACGCCCCCGCGTAGGGGGCGACCGGTACAGCACCGGTTAGCCTCAGTAGGTCAGGCCGGTTTCGATCCACGCCCCCGCGTAGGGGGCGACCCGCCGCTCTTCGCGCCCGTCGCCTCAATCGATGGGTTTCGATCCACGCCCCCGCGTAGGGGGCGACTTGCGCAGGGCAGTACGGACGGTGCGGTTGCAGTAGTTTCGATCCACGCCCCCGCGTAGGGGGCGACATGAGCACGTCACCCACGTTGGGCGGCGGGGCGTAGTTTCGATCCACGCCCCCGCGTAGGGGGCGACGACATCATGCGCCAAAACGTGATCGACTGGTTCCAGTTTCGATCCACGCCCCCGCGTAGGGGGCGACCCTAGACGCCTACGCCACCGGCAACACTGAGGCTGTTTCGATCCACGCCCCCGCGTAGGGGGCGACACCAGGAACTCGCCGGCGTGCCGGCCCTCAGTGTTTCGATCCACGCCCCCGCGTAGGGGGCGACCGCCCCGCCAGCCTTGTTGTGGATGCCGAGAAGCGTTTCGATCCACGCCCCCGCGTAGGGGGCGACTTGGGGATGACGGGTTCGGCGATAGCTTGGGCGGTTTCGATCCACGCCCCCGCGTAGGGGGCGACGTGAGACGCCTTCCGGGCCGCATGCATTTTAGCAGTTTCGATCCACGCCCCCGCGTAGGGGGCGACCCGCAACAATCGAAAAGCGCTTTCTAATAGTGCCCCCGTTTCGATCCACGCCCCCGCGTAGGGGGCGACCTTGCACTGTCGCCCCAGCGCCAATGTTGGCCCGTTTCGATCCACGCCCCCGCGTAGGGGGCGACCTGCATCAAACTGTTATAAGCGTATGAGCTATGGTTTCGATCCACGCCCCCGCGTAGGGGGCGACTGGTCTGTCGTCCCGCAAATGTGCCGGCCGCAGTGTTTCGATCCACGCCCCCGCGTAGGGGGCGACCGCCCGGTCAGCCGCGCCCATGCGTCGATGTCTTGGTTTCGATCCACGCCCCCGCGTAGGGGGCGACCTTCAATCGTCAGGGCACGATGGCCATGTAGATTTCGTTTCGATCCACGCCCCCGCGTAGGGGGCGACGCTGGATCGCCTGCAGGCTTTCCAAGTAGTAGCGGTTTCGATCCACGCCCCCGCGTAGGGGGCGACACATCGCCGCCCTTGGCCTTGTTCACCGCGGCAAAGTTTCGATCCACGCCCCCGCGTAGGGGGCGACACAGGAATATCCGGATTAGGCAAAGGCTCAGAAGGTTTCGATCGACGCCCCCGCGTAGGGGGCGACTGCGGCGTCGCTCCAATGATCTTGGCCTGCACCTGTTTCGATCCACGCCCCCGCGTAGGGGGCGACGCCACTCCGCCCGGCTTCCGACTGGTCCGGCGACGTTTCGATCCACGCCCCCGCGTAGGGGGCGACGCCGCTACGCTGGTGGTGTTGCTGGGGTTTTCAATGTTTCGATCCACGCCCCCGCGTAGGGGGCGACAACTGGGTGGATGGCTGTTGATCGGGCAATGCTTGTTTCGATCCACGCCCCCGCGTAGGGGGCGACCGCCAGTCAATATCCACTTGTTCAGGAACCCACAATCCCGGACTGAGCGCGAACCACGTCGCGACCGCACTCTGCCGGGCATCGATCACAATGTCACTGAAGCTAACCCATTGAAAGTGTTCCGCTGCGAACCTCTCAGGAGTTTTCTGTCCGCTTCGGGTTCGCGCACGCTCAGAACACCAGCGTTCCGTCTAGGTCCAACGCAGGTTTGGCGCCGACATGTTCGATGCGGCGGCTCGCATTGGCGCCAAGATGGTAAAAGCGCAGGCTGTCTGTGCTCTGGTCGATTTCACCGAGCAGCCGGGCACGCAGTGCAGTCCATTGTGCCGGATCGACTTCGCATTCGAACACGGAAAACTGAACCCGCTGGCCGAAATCCCGGCATGCCTTCGCAACCCGGCGCAATCGGCGGCGGCCGGCCGCGCCCTGGGTGTTTACGTCATAGGTGATCAGCATCAGCATGGCCGGTCATTTCCATAGAAACGGCGGGTAGCCGTCAAGGTCACCGCGCAGATGGCGGGCCAGCAGTTGCGCCTGGATGTGCGGGACCAAGCCAAGGCTGACTTTCTCGTTCAGGAACGGATGGGTGATCTCATCCTTCTTGCGTTCCTGATAGGCAGCAAGGACGGCCTTCCGGGCATCGTCGCGCAACAGGACGGCACCACCTTCCATGTGGGTGAAATCCTTCGGCCCGATCTGCTGCCGGTTGATCAGCGTCAGAACGACCCGGTCGGCCAGCACCGGGCGGAACTCTTCCATCAGGTCGAGCGCGAGTCCGGCCCGGCCGGGCCGGTCGCGGTGGAGGAATCCCACCTGCGGATCCAGGCCGACGGATTCCAGCGCAGAGCGGCAGTCGTGGCCGATCATGGCGTAGAGAAAGGACAGAAGGGCGTTGCAAGGATCCAGCGGCGGGCGGCGGCTGCGACCTCGGAACCGGAAAGCGTCGTTGTCGCGACGGATCAAATGGTCGAATGAGCCGAAATAGGCGTTCGCGGCGTCTCCCTCGTGTCCACGCGCGATGTCGATATTCCCCGCCTCCATCACCCGACGCGCCACATCTCCCAGGCGGCGCTGAGCGTCGTCCAATCCCGCGCGGCCGGACTCCACCATCGAAGACCCATGGTCCCGCAGCGCGCGACGCAGCACCGCACGCTGGTTCGCCGCCTTAGCCGTCACGATGGCGCGGACGATGACGAGCCCGGCGTCCGGATCGTCGGCCACCCGATACTGACGGCGGCGCAGCAACACATTGCCACTGCACGGCCCCTCCACCCGCGCCAGGAATTTGCCATGCTCGGTCAGGAAGGAGACCGTCACTCCGGCTTCGGCGCAGGCCCCCATCAGCGGCGGCGACATGCCGACCCGTCCGAAGCAGACGATGCCGCCCATCATGTGCATGGGCACGCGGCCGATTTCCCGCCGCTCCACCTCCACCACGATGTTGGCGCCATCCTTGGACAGCCATGCGCCTTCGGTGGTGACGAACATCGTATTCAAATGCTGGCGCATGGGATCAGGAGTCTCCCCGGTCGGTTTCTCCGCGGTCATCAGGCGGCATCGCGCCCTCGCCATCTTCCAATTGCCGGGCAAGCCAGTCGGCCACCGGCGGCGGACGGCCCAGCCGGCGCGGACGGCAAAGCTCGATCATCGAGCAGTTCCGGCATTTGGCCGCCTCGTACACCGGCGGTGGGGTACGGCCGGACTCCATCATGGCGCGAACGGCGGCCGCCGTCCGTTCGGTCAACCCCCGCAACTCGTCATCGAGCCGGACCACGACACGCCGCCGGTTCTCTCCATAGAAGAGAGCCCCCTCGGCAATGTCCGTGTGGAACATCTCTTCCAGACAGATGGCCTGGGCGCAGAGCTGGACCTCGTCCGCCCGGTGGGCCTTGGGCCGGCCGCGCTTGTACTCGACCGGGTAAGGCCGCTGCTCGGGACCATGCAACTCGACCAGATCGGCAACACCGGCAAGACCGAGTCGCCGCGACCGCAACGGCATCGACCGCACCGTACGGACGGCACCTCGCCTGTCCCGTCCGCCTGCGTCCACCGCGTCATGCAGCAATGGGCCTTCTACGGTGAAAGTGTTCTCCTGCCACTGCCGCTCGTCATGGATCAGGGCGCACTGGCGCGGGCAAAACAGTTGGTCCTGCAACGCCGAGAGGGGAAGAAGATCATCGTCGTCCATACCGCGCCTCCTTCCCCAACAGGTCCCCCGCTTCGGTCAGAACTTCTCGATCATCGTCACCCCGGCGGGCACGCGGGCCGCATCCAGTGCAATCCGGTAATCGGCGAATCGGCGGGCCGGCGGCAGGTTGTCGGTGCCGGGGCCGTCCAGCTCGTAATCCTCGCCCTGGAAGTGCCGCTTCACCGTGACGAGGTCGAACAGGCGGTGGGCAGGGGCGTTGCCGAGCGCACTGTCATGACGGAACAGGACCAACTTGCGACCCGCCATCTCACCGCGGGCAGCCGAGCGGTCATGGTCGAACATGGCCTCCAGGGCGGTCCACAACAGGTTCAGGTCGTCTTCGTCGAAGCCGGTCCCCTCCGCCAGCTTGGCGGAGATGTAGCCATGGCAGCGATACAGGCCATAGGGGACGACATGCTTGCGCCCCATGGTGCGGTTGTCGCGGCGCCCGTCGTCCGCCGGATCCCCGTCCTTGCGCTCCTTCGCCTCCTTTTCCGAAGTGGCGGCCATGCGGGTGATCGAAATCTCCAGCGGCAGGATCGGCTCCACCGAATGGGCAAAGGACAGTTGGACCGGCCCACGCACCTGCCCGCAGTTGATGCTGGTGCTCATCACCGCGCCGAAACTGCGGACGTCGAAGAAGTTGTCGCACATGAACTGCCGGACGGCCTTTTCCTCCGCCTCCTTGGGCGACAGCTTCTTCGCGCTCTCGACATCCTTGTCGTCCGGACGGACGGCCCGGTAGGCGGCACGGTGCTTTTCGTTCAGGATCGCCCCTTCCTGGACATAGATGCCGAAGCGCGGCTCGCCGTCACGGCTGAGTGCGGCGAAGTTGCGGATCTTCCGCTTCAGGCAGACATCGGTCACCAGACCCTTGTTGGTTTCCGGGTCCAACCGCGGCAGGTTGCCGGCATCGGGATCGCCGTTCGGGTTGCCGTTGGTGACGTCGAACAGATAGACGAACTCATAGCGGTTCTGGATCGCGGACATGGCTCAATCCTCGGAAACGGTCTGTTCAGTGGCGCCGGGCCGGTCGGTGGAAGCGGCGGCCTTGCCGGAATAGCGCTGGTGGTAATAGCCGATGGCGAAGCGTCCCTGATCCTCGATGCGCAGCGAGCGCGGGAAGCCGCTGTCCAGCCCTCCGAGGATCTGGCCGATTTCCCCCTCGAGCCAGCCGCCGAGCCGGGGCTTGTCGCCCTTGCGCAGCACCGCCAGATGGTGGTTGCTGTTGCGCAGCAGCATGGGGAAGACGCTGGCCGGGGTGGCCGATGCGGCACCAAAATAGCGGTCGCGGATGCTGGCGTTCACGTCCCCCAGGGCCGCCCGCTGGGCGCCCTCCAGCACGGCGAACAGACGGCCCAGCCTATAGGCCGGATTCGCCTCGTCTCGGTTCAGGCTCACGGGTATTTCCTCCGTCTTCTTCGTTCCCAGGCGGGAGTCGCGGTTCAGGCAGGCCCGGCAGATCGCGGCCTTGACGCCGTTCACCGGGTCGCCGGCCCGCATGCGGGTGATGACCGCCGCCAGCAGGCTGCGGGGATAGCGGCCGCCGGTCAGGATGGCGCGCATCACCTCCCCGGCCAGTTGCGGCGCGATGTTCTCGGTCTTGCCCAGCGGGGCGGTTTCGCGCAGCAGCATCCAGACCGCCGGCGCGGTGCGCCAGGGCGAAGGGTCGATCCGCAGATCCTCCCAATGGCGGCCGACACGTTCTGCGATGGCCGCGAAGCTGTCCTCCAGCCAGAAGCGAACCGAAAGCCGGGCGATGTTGGGCGACAGGCCGAGCACGTAGAAGCGCGTCCGTTCGTCCAGTTCCGGCGCAATCTCCCGCACCGGTCGCCCCTGGCTTACCGGAAGCAGCGCGTTGCGGATCGCCTGCGCCTCGTCGGCATCCTCGGCCGGCGGCGGACTGAGCAGGTCGTGGAACAGAACCTCCGCCTTGCGGGCGGACGCCTCGCCGCCGGAGGCATCGGCCCAGAACACCGTGGTCGCGTCGCCGATCACCAGCCGGTTGCCGCTGCCCCGCGCCAGCAACGCGTTCAGGGCGGCGCCGTACCCGAAGGCCGCCGCCTCCGACACCGGCGCGTTCAGCCCCTGCTCCTTGCCGTAGGAGGTGAAGGCGTCGTTGTTGAAGGAGACGATGGAGGCGCCGGAACTCTGCGCGTCCATCACCCCCTTGATTGCCGGATGCAGGCGGGCGATCGGCTGGCGCGCTCCCGTCACCAAGCAGATTCCCTCGTCCTCGGCGCCCTCGGCCACCGCCCGCTCCCAGATGCGCCGGGCGGCGGGACGATCGTGAAGGAAGCGCAGCTGACCCGCATCGGTCCGGTCGCCGTCGAGCATGAACATGAAGTTCTGGTCGAGCATGGCATCGGTGAAGCCGCAGGCGTCGAAGCGATCCGCCGACCAGACGTCGAGGAAGCGTAGAAGGGCGACCAGCCCGGCATCCTCGGTTCCGGCCAGCAAACGGCGGTGCAACTCCTGGAAGGCCGCATGGTTCGCCGGATGGGCCACCCGCTGCCGCGTCGCCTTGTCCAGCCCGAGGCCGAGCACAAACTTGCCATTGTCCCACAGGAAGAAGGAGCGCGGCGTGGTCCCCGGGCGCTTGAAGGATTGTGGCACCGCCACCGGGTGCGGTTCCGCCTTCTTCCCCGACAGGCTCTGCCAGGGCAAAATCTCCACCAGTTCGCCATCGGGCGACAGGACGATGATGTGGGCGATGCGCTCCGTCGAATAGCCGAAGGGCGGCACCTCGCCACGGTCGGCCAGCCGGCCATAATAGCCGTTGAGCGCGGCGAGGACGGTCATGACCGCACCTCCACCGAATTCAGTGGCGGCACCACCATCATGCCGTCGCGCAGCGCTGCCCGGAAGAACAGTGAAGTCATGTCGTTCGCATGGTCGATGTCGAGCAGCATCCAGCCAAGGTCGCGGTCAAGCTGGTCCGCCGGCAGCTCCGACACCGGTGCGGCACCCTCCTCCAGCAGGGCGAAATTCGCCGGAAATTCCCGCACGCCCAGGCAGGGCTGCTGGAAGCACTGGCCGCTGGCCGCGCGGCGGTTGAACATCGACAGATGCTTGGCCTCGCTGTCGCCAGGGCCGGCGCGGTCGGTCAATTCAAAATGGGCGTGGATGACATAGGCGACATCGACCAGCAGGGTCGCGGCCCGCTGCTGCCGGTTCTCCTCCGCCACCATGCGCAGGTCCTGCACCTCGCCGGCCTTCATTGCTTTGCGCACCGCTACGGTCGGCACACGTGACCCGACCTCGTTGCGGCGGATCGACTGGAAGCGGATCGGCTTCAGCACCTCGATGGCGTCGATGGCCCAACGGATTGCCGGCTTCCAATGGATCGCCTCCAGGGTGCCGCGCGCCGCCGACGGCGTCATGACGTCGTAGGACACCCGCTCGACCTTCATTTCCGGCCGGGTGAAGCAAGCGCGGTCGCCCCACACGTGAAGTTTCACGCCGTAGGCCATGGTTCTCCCTCAAAAAATGCTGGTTTCGAACCGCCGGAAGGTCGGGTCCTCCCAGTCCAGCCCGATGTCGGGGTGGTAGAGGTCGTCGTTGACCAGTGCGACGAATTGATCGCCGAATTCGCCACTCCGGATGCACTCCGCCGCCCCAGCCTTCAGCAATCCGGCACGAGCCGAACGGGGAACCTGGACCAGATAGGGCTGCAAAGCGCGGGCAATCCCCCCGGTCTTGTCCGCCGGAGCGTGGCGCAGGGCGTCGAGCAGGCGCGGGACGGCGTCCGGCTCCCCGGCCGGACGATAGGGTACGATCACCGGGACCAGCGGCGACTCGATGATCCGGAACGCCTTCGCAATGTCGGCAAAGGGGAAGTCGTGCTTGCGCCGATGGAGGCGCAAAGCGTTCAGGATGCCGCGGATGGCGGCCGTTCCCTCCCCCACCATGGCGGAGTCCAGATCCTCGTCGCCGCGCAGCCAATAAACCTGCTGGAAATAGGCGCGCAGGGTATCAAGGGCGAGCGGGTCGTCGTGGGCGCGAAGAACGCTGGCGGCGGTTCGGGCGAACAGGGCCAACTCCGCCGGCGGCCGGTGACCTTCCGTCTCGGGGCTGTCGAAGACGAAGACGCGGCCCAATTCCGGCAAATCGCCGTTCCGGTTGCAGCGGCCCGCCGCCTGCGCGATGGAATCGAGCCCGGCCATCGCCCGGTAGACGGCGGGAAAGCTGAAATCCACCCCAGCCTCGACCAGGGACGTCGAAACCAGCCGGACGGTCTTGCCGTCCTTGATGTCCTGACGGATGACCACCAATTCCGCCCGCCGGTGTTTTGCGCACAGGCAGGTGGACAGATGTCGCGCGCCCTCGGTCACCGCGATCCGCCTGTGAAGGTCGCGCGCGTGCCGGCGGCTGTTGACGATGCACAAGGCTTGTGGCTCGCTCAGCAACCGGTCGGCAAGGGCTTCGTCGGACAGCGGTTCGGCGATTGCGCTGACCACTACCCGTTTCAGGCGGCGGTATAATGCCGGCGGATCGGGAGCCAGTTCCCGCACCTTGTCCAGGCCGTTCCTGAAGCCGGCCTCCGTCGTCACCGCCGGCTGGGTCGCCGTGCACAGCACCACCGAACTGCGATAGCCGCGCGCCAATTCGCGCAGCACCTCCAGGCATGGCCGCAGCACCTTCAGCGGCAAGGTCTGCGCTTCGTCCAGGATCACGACCGATCCGGCAATGGCATGCAGCTTCCGGCACGCTGACGGGCGGTTGGAGAACAGACTTTCGAAGAACTGCACCGCAGTCGTGACGACCACCGGCCGGTCCCAATTTTCCGCGGCAAGTCTCAACTTGCGGACACCGTCCTTGCCCTCATCGTCGGGAGCGCCACCGTCGGTCGGCCCAAAATCAAAGCCGCTGTGATGTTCAAGCACGGCGTCATCACTGCCCAGTGCGTCGCGGAAGACCGCCGCCGTCTGATCGACAATGGAGGTGAAGGGGATCACGTAGATGACTCGGCGCAACCCATGCCGAACCGCATGGTCGAGGGCGAAGGCCAGCGACGACAAGGTCTTTCCGCCGCCGGTCGGCACCGTCAGCGAGAACAATCCCGGTTCGTCGCCCGCCCTCGCCCGAACCGCAGCCAGCACCTCCGCTCGCAAGGCATCGACCGCGCCATTCCGCCTGTTGAACCGCGCCATATGGGCGTTGAGCCGATCGCGAAGGTCGGCCACGGAGAGCGGACATCCCCGCTCGACCAGATCGTCATTGACGTCGGCGTAAAATCTTTCCGTCTCCAGCCGGTCGGCATCGACAAGACATGAAAACAACATGCGAATCAGGAAGGCCGCGGAGAACTCGTGCGTGAATCCCTCGGACAGCACCGGCGCGGCGAGAGTGACTGCAGATGGCGCAATGTCGAGGTCAGGCGTCAGACGGCTCGCCGGCAGGGGGGTGGCAGCTCCGGCTGCCAGCCGGTCCTTCAGCGATGACAGCCCACCACCCGCGACGACGCCGTTGGCCAACCCGGCATGATGGCCGGCGATCCCATAGGCCATCATGCGGCCGAACGGCGCAGGGAATCTGCGCTCGGCTATGACGGCACCGGCGGTCGAATGGTCGATACTAGCCTCTTGACCGCGGATATAGGATTGGAAGGCCTCCTGTGCCTTGCCGATGTCGTGGAGCCCCCCATGGCCCGTGCAAGCTCTTGGCCGCCGAACGTGGCGGCAAGCTTGCCCGCCCGGTCGGCGACATTGGTCAGGTGGGTTTCTAAGGTCTCCCACAATTCTTCATCCTGGCCGGGAACAGAATGCGCGTATACCCGTGTATTCATGACGCAATCCGCAGCTCAATCCTCCGCGCTAGTTGTTAGCGTGGAATGATAATCAACACTTTGCAATCCCTGCGTCAGAATGTCTCGCCTACTAGGTCTTCCCGCTAGCATTTTACGCTTCGATCTATGGCTGCTGTAAGAGCCGGCCATGGATCGGTTCCATCCGTTTCGCCGGTAACCAACCGGGCACAAACGGAACACAGCGCAAAGGATAGGCAACCTCAACACAGCTGGGAGCCGACCTTGCCCACGATCAGCTTGCTCGACAAATATCGCCTTCTGGATGCAGTTGCCTGCGACCCCGCTCGTAGCCGCATCGAAATCGGCATTGTCGCCTGCGTCCTGCATTGCCTCGACAACAACAGTGGCCTCGCTCGCGTTGGATTTGAACGCCTTTCGGAGCGGACCGGCGCCAGCAGGAGCGGCGTTCAACGAGGCATAAAAAACTTGAAACGCGATGGCATCCTGCCTGTCCACAGGCGCGGTGGATCGAACAAGGATGGCGATCGCATGGCGAACGTCTACCGCCCGAATTTGTCCTATCGTCCTGCCCATCTTCAGGCAGCAGTCGATACGTATGACGTTTCTGGCAGCACCAACAGCGCGGACGCGACCAGTAGCGCAGACGCCGTCGACCAGAAGCGTCGGCGCACCAGACCGGTAGCGTCCACGCTCCCCCTTCCCTCTTCTCTCCCCGGGTTTAACCCCGAGGGAGAGGAAGAGGAGGTTACCCCACCGCCGCCCGGCGCCGTCACCGCCGTTGGCGGCGCCGTCGACGGCGGGGTAACGGCTGGAGGCCACGTCCATCTGGAACGCTTTGACGAGTTCTGGTCAGCCTGTCCCAAGCGGGAACAGCGGAAGCAAGCCATGGAAGCTTACCGCGACGTCTTGGCCTCTGGTGTCGCGACACCGTCTGTGTTGATCGCGGCCATGCAGCGGTATGCGATCGCCAAGGCCCATCTGACAGACCCAAAATACCTCAAGTTCCCGCACAACTGGCTGCGCGGGGAATGCTGGCTTGAGGATCCTCAGCCGCCGAAGGCAAAGCCAAAGGATTTGCCAAAGCCGAAGGTTGACAAACAGATGGCGGCGGTTGGGAAGATAGCCCCCCAAAAGACAGAAAAAACTCACCGCACAAAGACGCCCGCCAAGCGGCCGATTTTTGCAGAACACCTTGCCCCCTCAACCCCGAAGAAAATTCTAAAAAGCGAACCCACTACTGAAGAACCCAAGAAAGAACCGAAGACCCGCCTTTATATGGTCGGCGAAATCAAAAATCATTTTCAATTTGGAGACGTCAAGATTTTGGAACGATGGACTCCTGACGGCCGCGTTGATGTTAAGCTGCGAGACGGAACAATCAGAACCACTTACGAAAGTTTACTGACAGCAAGCAAAATTCCAAACTGGGCATTCGGCGAATAATCTTAACAAGCTGAATTATAATATTGTGCAGATCTGATTTATCCGAGAAGCTGATTATTATATAAAGACAATACAGCTTCTCGCGGTACACTATGTTCACAAAGTTAATTTGAACGGCCCCTAATACTAATAACAATTTCTAGTTGTCCTATTGCAATTCTCAAGTCTTCAGTTGATAGCTGACGGCCTAGATATTTTAACTTGCCCTCAAGAATGAAGCGCTGATCATCGACAAGCGGCTCGGCGTCCTCGAAAAAATATTGAATTGGGACATCAAGATGCCGACCGAGTTGCTCCAGCGTGTCGATCGTCGGAAAGGTGCGGCCTCGTTCGATGTTGGACACAGCCTCGACCGTCCGGCCGACCAGATCCGCCAATGCCTCTTGGGTGAGGCTGCGGGCCGCCCGCGCCTCCTTAACCCTCAACCCGACACGCTGCTTCAAGCTTAATGGCATGATCCGGATCATTACGCCGTTATGGCGCCTTGACCACGATCTACCAGATCGGTATTTGTCGATCAGAACGAACCGATGGATCGGCATGAGCCCATGCGAGCCGACAAGCACATCACCGACGGGCATATCCTCGTCAGCAGAGCCCCCATCCGCGGCGATATCGGGTCCGGCCCGTGGCCCCGCCGGTTACGCCGCTTACCTCGCCAGTCCTCAATGGCGCGCTCTGCGGCGTGATGCGTTTGTCCGCGATGGCGGGCGGTGCGTCCTGTGCAACGCGACAGACCAGCTGGAAGGACACCACCGCGTTTACCCGCCCGGTGGCGACTGGGCCCAGGACCGCCTGGAAGCCGTGACAACGCTGTGTGCGCCCTGCCACGAGACCGTGACCAGCATGCTGCGCGGCCGCCGGTATGCCGCGGCCATGGTCAACCTCCCCGACACCAAGCCAAGCCGCCCCCGTCCGCGGCTGGAGGCCCCCCATGTATCAGCCCCTGAGCTTCCAGATCACCGGCGTCTCACCCCTCCTCATGCACAACGGCCGGCTGGCCGATCCGCTCGACCCGCTGGTCAAGGACATCAAGAAGCTGAGCAGCAAGCGGCCGAAGACGGAGGCCGATTTGGAGCGGATGGCCAAGCTTGAATTCCTTGGCTCACTCTACCTGCATGGCGGTGAACCCTGCCTTCCGGGCGAGTTGATCGAGGCGGCGCTGATCGACGGCGCCAAGCGCAAACGCCGCGGGCCGCTGGCCAAAGCGGGCATCCTGTGTGACGGCAACATCCCGCTTCGGTATGACGGCCCCCGCGAGCCGGAGGCGTTGTGGGATGATCGCCGCTTCCGCTTTCGCACCGGCGTCCGGGTTGAGCGCCTGCGGGTGATGCGGGTCCGTCCGCGCTTCGATGACTGGAGTGCTGCGGTCACCATCCAGTTCATGCCGTCGCTGCTGAGCGAGGATGATGTCCGGGACATCATCCGCACCACCGGCGAGGTGGTCGGCCTTGGAGATTGGCGCCCGAAATTCGGGCGCTTCACGGTGCATTGAGGGGCCGACCGGCGCCTCGATGCAGCCTTGGCGTGGCACGGATCGGCGTGGCATGGCAAGGCTGGGCATGGCAGGGGAAGGGCGGCGTCAGCCGCCCTTCATGCCGCCGGATGGTCCCGGTATGATCCGACACGACACGGCGACGTCGTTCCTCTTCGGCATCACAGCGATACCCATTATGACGGAACAGGTACCTCCGCTGACGGAAATGCAGGATGAGCCATGGCGGCCGTTGTTCGATGCTGTCGTCAATCGGCTGCAGTTGTCCGATCCCAGCAGGATTGCGGCATGGCGCCATTACGTCGAGCGACTTCCGGCCCTGGCAGCCTCCCACGCAGTCCTTGACCAGACGCCCGCCCCCAGCGTCACCCGCGACCGAATGAAGCGCATCATGGCGGCCTGCGACGCCCTGCTGGAGGCCATCCAGGACGACACACCGCAGGATGGGTGCCTCCGTCCTGTCCCGCAGCTCCTGTGGGGCTTGGCCGCGCAGTTGGCGCCGGACGATCCCAACGCGGCCATCATCGATGGGCAGGCAGACCACGCGCTTGAAGACGCCTTCAGCGGCGTGCTGATGCTGCAGGCTGCGGCCGAGCTGGTGCGGAGTGCCGAAGCGGACCGCGTCGCCTCCGGCGTCGGTGGAACGCGCCACAAGGCCGCGGCCGGCTACCACATGACTTTCGACTTCCTGCTGGACGTCTACGAGGCCATCAGCGACCGGCCGCTCGGCACCTCCTGGGACGACATGGGCGGGGCCGCCGGTGGGCCGCTTGTCGACTTCCTCCAGCTCTGCCTGGAGGCGCTGGGCTACACGCCGACCAAGAACGCCCTGCGCACCGCAGTGAAGCGCGCCATCAAAGCCCGGCGAACCGACCCGAACAAATCAGCTGCGCCGCAAAGCTGATCTGGCCCTTTCGGCACAAGAGTCCAGCTTTGGCACGAAGAGGGCATGACCCACTATGTCCTCTCCTCCGACACCGCCCCCTGCACCCCTCCTGAGTCCGAGGCCGCGGTCGAGCGCCTGCGTGCGCTTGCGCGCCTGCTGGGTCGCATGGCGGCGCGGGAGTACCTAGCGGCTTCGGGCGAGGCGACGCAGCCCCAGAAGCCGGAATGAGCAAGCCCCCCTCCCGTCCCCCCGGCCCTGCTGACCATCCCTGAGGTCGCCGACCGCCTGCAGGTCAGCATCAAGACCGTCCGCCGCTGGATCGTGTCGGGCGACCTGCCCACCGTCCGGCTCGGCCGTCAGATCCGGATCCAGCAGAAGGACCTCGACATCTTCCTGCGGCAGCGCTGGACCAGCTGACCACCACTGTCCACACTTTTCCAGTAATGGAAAGGCCTTAGACGATCATCGGGAAGAGGTCGCCCTCGTATTTTCGAACCAAAAGCGTGCTACGTCTTCCCGTTCCGGACTTCCTGTCCACTCCTGTCTTCCCGAGGCCACGGATGACCACTGCCACCACTTCCCAGTCTCAGCCCAGCATGCCTGCGGTGCTTGATATGCGCTCTCTGGCCGACCTGCTGACGCGCGTCCTAACCGACCCCACCCTGCCGCCGCAGCGCGCCCGGGACCATGCCTCGTCCCTGCGCCGCTTCGGCGGCATCGTCGGACGCGACCTCGCCGCCATCCCAGCCAGCTTCGATGCCCTGCGCCCGCTGATCGCCTCCGTCCATCCGGCGGCCCACGGCTTGTCGCTTAAGCGCTGGCAGAACATCCGCTCCGCCGTCAGCACCCTGCTGCGCCACTACGGCGCCACGGCGACCCATCGGCGCCTCGCCTGCCACCTGCCAGAGCCCTGGTACAGCCTCCGCGCGGTGGTCACCGACCCGGCGATGCAGCGTGGCCTCGCCCGCTTCCTGCGGTACTGCGCCGACCAAGGTGTCGGGCCGGACGCCGTGTCGGACGACACCTTCACCGCCTTCGCCGCTTCGCTGGCGACCGGCACCCTCGTCGCCAAGCCGCAGCGGGTCGAGCGGATGGCGCGCCAGCAGTGGAACCGCGCCGTCGCCTTGCCCGGCTGGCCGGTCACGCCGGTGCCGGTCACCAGCAACCGGGACGACTACCAGCTGCCGTTGGAGCGCCTCCCGCCGTCCTTTGCCACCGATCTGGCGGCATGGATGCGGCGGCTGTCCGGCGCCGACCCGCTGGACGAGTTCGGCCCGGCCCGGCCGTTGCGCCCCAGCTCGCTGAAGACCGCTCGCGGCCATGTGCTGCGTTTCGCCGCTGCCCTCGTCCATGCCGGCGAAGACCCCCAGGCGTTGACCACGCTGGCGGCGCTGGTGGTGCCGGAGCGCTTCAAGGACGCCCTGCTGTGGCTGATGGCGCGGCTGGGCGGCGCCAGCCCCGGCCTGATCGAACAGGCAAAGTGTCTGCTCGCCGTCGCCCGCCACTGGGTTCAGACGCCGAAGACGGATCTGGAGCGGCTGAACAAGCTGGTCGCTAAGCTCGGCAGCCGACGCAAGGGTATGACCGACAAGAACCGCGCCCGTCTGCGCGCCTTCGACGACCCCAAGCACCTGCTGGCCCTGCTCACGCTGCCGGAGCGGTTGATGGACAAGGCCGACCGCGTGTCGGTGCCCAGCCGCAGGGAAGCCCTGATGGCGCAGACCGCGGTGGCGGTGCAGATTCTGCTGCTGGTGCCGTTGCGCCGCCTCAACCTGCTGCGGCTGGATGTCCATCGCCATCTCTGCCGCAGCCGCTCCGGCCGTCACGCCGTCGTCCATCTCGTCATCCCGGCGGAAGAGACCAAGACCAGCCAGCCGATCGAGGCGGTGCTGCCGGAGCCGCTGGTGCGGATGATCGACCACTTCATGACGCGCTACCGTCCGCTGCTGACGTCGGACACCGGCGGCCTGCTGTTCCCCGGACGCGACGGCGGCTGCAAGCACATCACCGCTTTGACGGCGCAGATCGAGCGGGCGGTGCGCGACCACACCGGCCTCACGGTCAATCCCCACCTGTTTCGCCACCTCGCCGGCAAGCTCAGCCAGCAGTTTGATCCGGGCAATTACGAGCTGTCGCGCCAGCTCCTCGGCCATCGCTCCACCGATACGACGGTAACCTACTACACCGGACAGGATTAGCTCTACAGTCTGCATCGGGCTCATTCGTCTCATAGTGTCATCTCATTATTCACGGCACTTGCGAAGATCTCATGCCGATTCTACACTGCGGAGCAGGAACGCAGCGCAGGAACAACCCAATGTCGTTAATCCCGTTCACCGTTGATCGCACTCGGCGCTTGGCCTACGTCGCGATTCCGATCACGTAGGCGACGCGATGGAACTGTTCTTTACAGACCTCGGTTCCCTCCGCCGTTCCGGTCCAGACACGTCGCTGACTGGCGTCGTCCTTCCGCCACTGCCGCCGACGGCGCTGCAGATTCTAGAAAACCTCTCCGTCCCGGACGGGATGCCCTTCTTTCTGGACGCAGACGGTCGCTATGACCGCGTGCTCAACAAATTCCTCCGCGACCTCTCGGCCGACGGTTGCCGTTCGCCGCGGACGTGGCGCGCCTACGCCCGCGACCTCCACCTGTTCGCCCGGTTCCTGGACGAGCGCTGCGGGGGCACGCCCCTGCTGAGGGCCAGCAAAGACAACCTCCGCAGCTACTACCGCGCCCGTCGGCTTGGCTCGGCCGCCATCACGGAGCGCAGCTGGAACCGCGCCATCGCCGCCCTGGACCGCTTCTACCGCTGGGCGCTGAGCGAGGACCTGATCGCCGCCTTGCCGTTCGATTACCGCTACGCCACTGCGACCATTCCAGGGCACGACGGCAGCACCACCGTGCGCAGCAACCAGTTCCTGGAACGCGTCGGCCCGAGCGAGGAGGTGAAGTGCATCACCCTGGATGACTACCTGCGGTTCCGCGACATTGGCTTGCTCGGCCGCCTTCCGGACGGCCGCCCTGACCCCTCCTTCCGTGGGCGCAATGCCCTGCGCAACGCCGCTTTCGCGGAGCTTCTGGTGACCACAGGCCTGCGTCTCACGGAGGCCACGCGGATCCTCAAAGCGGAACTGCTTGATCCCGCAGCGGACACCACCGCCAACACCAAGACCTTCCGCATGCAGCTGGCCCGTCTGACGGCGAAGCGTGCAAAGGGACGGCTCGTTCGAATCCCACGGCGCGTGCTGCGTGACTTCGTCCTGCCGTACATCCAGGAGGATCGCGACAACGCCGTCGCCAAGGCCGTTCAGGCTGGCCACTATCGGCGCCTGGGCAACCTCTTGCTTGTTACCCGCTGGACGGCCACCCACTGCCGCCTCGCCGGCCACGCCACGAAGAAGCTCGACTACGCTGTGATCGGCCCAGAGGATCGGGCCAAGCTGTTCAGCATTGGCGACGACGGATTTCCCTCTGAACCCGGCCTCCTCTGGTGCACGGAGCAAGGCTTGCCAACAGAGCCTGAGAATTTCGAAGCCGTGTTCATCCGCGCGTGCGAGCGGTGTGCCCGTTTCGGCTTCGACATCCGCGTGACGCCGCACACGCTCCGTCACACCTTCGCGGTCTACATGTTGAGCGAACTGATCCGCGCCTCGTTGGGCAGCGTCGTCGATCTCCGCCAGCAGCGCCGCAACCTGGATGAGGGTGCCTACCGCCGCATCATCTTCGACCCTCTCGACCGCCTGCGTCGCCTCCTCGGTCACCGCAGCCTCACCAGCACCTACATCTACCTCACGTACATCGAGGAGGCGCAGGAGTTGGTCGATCAGGCCGTGGACCAGTGGTCCGCTCGTCTCGGTTCCCCTGATGATCTCCTGAACGACGAGGAGACCCTTTGATGGCCAAGGTCTCGCTCCACAACAGGCGCGTCTCCTTCGCTGCGGTTGACGACGCGCCGCCCCAGCCCAGGCCGACCGTCGCTGGGGTGCGCTTCAAAGCCGTTTTCAGCGGCGGGCGATCGGCGCCCATCGATCTTACCAGCTACCCACTTCCAGCCATTGCGGCAGCAGCGGCAACGATCCTGTGGGAGGAAACTCAGCCAGGAGGATCCTTGCGCTCGCCAGGCTCTGTTAGTCAGATTACCCAGTCGCTTGCCCGCTTTGCAGATTTTCTTGGCGCGGGCTATGCCCGCGACCCAGCCCTGACGACCCTGGGCGCCATCGTGCCTGACGACGTTGATGCGTTCGACGACTATCTGCATACGCGGTTTGGCTCCGCATCACGTATGTCGTGGGTGCGGATGCAGGCGTTTCGCCAGTTCCTGGAACTTGCCCATCGCCACGGTCACATCGGGGATCACATTAAGCCGCGCCTAGCCTACGTTTCCCGTCACGGGAAGGGAAAGTCCACGCCTATCGACGGCTACTCGCCGTATGTTGCGGCCCAGCTCCGTGAAGCATCGGCTCGTGACATTGAACGTGTTGTTGCGCGCATCACCGTTGATGGGGAGGCCCGCACTGCCCGTGGCTGCAATCCGGACGTGAATGGTTGGACCAACGCGGACAACATCGTGTGGCACTTTGCCAATCGCGGTCTCGTACGGGCGCAGCATCCTCTCGTGAGCAAAGTCAAAGTCCATACGGGGTTCACCTGCTTGGAACTGATCCTACAGGCTCATCTCGATATCGACGATGTTCTCGCATTCACTGTTCTTTTATCTTTGTCCACAGGTCTTCCCATCGAGTGCGTGCGCTCTCTGGGCGCAGATTGTCTTCGCAATGAGGGAAACGGCTACGCTGATCTCTGCTACGTGAAACGCCGTGCCGGCCGCGACACTGAGATGACGAAGCGGGTTCGCTGTGATGCGCCCATGTCTCCAGGAAGGCTTGTCCTCCTCGTGCAGCGCCTCACACAACGGTCGCGCCAACTGGCTGACGACGATGTCCGTGGATGGCTATTCATCGGGTACAACAAGGGCGAAATTGGCCGCCTGATTGTTTGGGCCGCGGGCCCGACGAAGTGTTCTGCACTCCGCCGCTTCTGTGAACGGCACGCCATCGTCGGAGACGACGGAGCACGTCTCCCCTACATTATTCTCCAACGCCTTCGGAAGACTCACAAGAGCGAGCGCTACCGCAAGGTCTACGGACATCTTGCTGACTTCGCTGATGACCATACCCGCTCAGTAGCGGCAACGAACTACGCCGACATTCCGTCGATGCGTCCGCTTCACGAGGCGACCATTGAAGCAGGCCTGACGGCCGCTTACGACGCCGCATTCGCCCCCGTTATCCTGGACGGCGTCGCTGAACAGCGTCTCCAGGCCAATCCGCGGCAAGTCGCAGATGACGTCGGGAAAGACGCCACAGCGATGGAGTTCGTCGCCTGCGGTGAGACTGATGTCTGGCTTGCGGGATGTCTCAGTTTTGACCATTCTCCCCACGGCGCCCAGGGCAAACCCTGCCCAACACCCGTATGGGGCTGCCTGGAATGTGGCAACGCCGTCATCACTGCTTCCAAGTTGCCGGCCCTCCTCGCCTTTCTCGACCACATGCTGGGCAAACGGCAACAGATGAATCTCGCTGCGTGGACTGAAAGGTTCGGGCGTGCCTACCTCCGCATCACGGAGCAGATCCTGCCTCGCTTCCCAACCCACGACATCGTAATGGCCAAGGCCATCGCAGAGTCTGACACACACCTTGTCTGGTTGCCCGCTGAACTTACCATGGCCCCGTGACCCCCATGAAACCTGCCGGTCTTCAGACCAACGTCGCGTCCCTGCAATGGGCAACTGATGCCCCAGTGGTTCAGGGGCGCACGGTCAACGGGCCAGTGCCCATCTTCGGTGACGACGTCTGGGATCTGCGCTGTATAGTGTTTCGCAACAACGCTCCCGCCTCTGACAGCCGTTGCGACTTCTCCAGCATCGCCGACCCTCTGCGTCGCCTCACGGCGAAAGAGTTGATCATGCAGCGCCTGAATCGCCTCCTTCCTACATCCCGGCGGTCACGGCGCCCAAAGTTGATCAGTGCCGGGAGCGCTTCGTCCCTCCTTGAGCACATCCGGCGCGTCTATGATTTTATGGACCAGAGGACTATTCATCGCCTTGCGGATCTTACCCAAGACGACCTGAACTCTTTTCAGCGGCTTCTGTCTGGCGCCAAAACAACCCCAAAACACCAAGCTTATGTCTTGACCATTTTCTACGCGCTATACGAGTCGCGCGACTGGTTGAGCTATGACGCGGTTACCTTCCTTCCTTGGAACGGCAAATCCCTACTGGACTTGGTCGGCTACGAGCGCCCTGAGGAGAACCTGACGGAGCGTATTCCGGAGCCCATCATGGGGCCACTGCTTCGGTGGGCGTTGGCCTACATAGATCACTTCGCTCCAGACATCATTTCAGCGCAACAGGAGTTCGCCTCCGTCACCCAGGAATCGACGAAGCGTCGGCCGCACCCTGGAAAAGGAGAGGCTCGCCGCCGGCTTCAGGAATGGCTTGATCTGCAGCGCCAGGATCGTCGGCCACTCCCTGCCTTCCCTCGCCAAGGGCGCCTTACCCTCAGCTGGAGCCTCGTCGCCGCTGCGACAGGCATCACGATGGCGTCTGTGAAGACCAACCGCGACATTATTGACGACGCAGCGCGCGAACTCGGACTGGCTGTGGGCGGCTTGGGTGCATCCCCGGCGGTTCCGCCCAGTGCTTCCTCCCCTTGGCATGTCCCATTCGACATGCACTCGATCAAAGTCGAATGCCGTCATCTGATCACGGCCTGCTACATTGTCTGTGCCTATCTCTCAGGCATGCGCGACAGTGAAGTGCAGGACCTTCGTGTTGGCTGCTGCAGGCCAGTTCGCGATGCGCAGGGGGCGGTCATTCGTCATCACCTGCACGGCACAACCTTCAAGGGGTCCGACCTGTCCGGCGAGAAACGTCAATGGGTTGTCATTGAACCGGTTGCGCGCGCGATCTCCGTCCTTGAAGAGTTGACCACTGATTTCCGCCGAGAGACCGGCAGCGACCTGCTGTTTGTGAATCTTCACAATCGGAAGACTGATTTCGCCATCAAGTCCCGCGCCGCTAGGCGAGTTAACGACTTCCGCGACCATATCAACGCCACGCTTCAGCCCCGACTGATCGACATGGGCATCCCAGCCAACCCAGCTGGGCCCGACGGTGAACCGTGGCTGTTCAACACCCGGCAATTCCGCCGCACTGTGGCGTGGCACATCGCCAATCGGCCGTTTGGTGTCGTCGCGGGCATGATCCAGTACGGGCATACCTGCGAGGTCATTTTCGAGGGTTACGCCGGAAACTCGGCCAGCGGCTTCCGCGCCGAGGTCGAAGCCGAACGCGCACTCGCACGCCAGAGCGACATCGTCGAGATGTACGAGGACCACAAGCGCGGGGTTCGTGTCGCCGGTCCGATGGCCGACCAGATCGGCGCCGAGTTCGACGACATCCGCGCCACTCTCGGGGACTTCCCCGGCAAGGTCGTGGACGAGGCGCGCCGCGACAAGATGCTCCACCACTTTCGGGTCCGCCTCTTCCCTGGTCTCCTTGCCGACTGCTTCTTCACCCCCGAGGAGGCCCGTTGCCTGCGTCACCTGCGCACCGCGGAGCGGCGGGAGCCCGTCGCCGGCATCTGCGACCCTCATTGTGCCAACGCCTGTTGGGCGAAGAAGCACCTGCCCGTGTGGAAGCACACCCTGGACGACACCCTCCAACTCAGCCGCCGAAACCGCATCTCTCCGATTCAGCACGACATCCTGAAGGCCAAGGCCGACGAATGCCGAGCGGTCGTCAATGCCATCACGGAGGCCGCCAATGTCCGTTAAGCCCTCGACCGCAGCAGCCCTCCGTGACGCCATGGCGAAGTTGCTAGCCGGCACGTCCCAGCACACCGACGGAAAGCTCACCTGGCACAACGTCTACATCGAGGCCGGCATTCCCCGGGCAACGGCGGCCCGAGCCAAGGACGTAATCACCGAATGGCAGGAAGCCGTTCGGACCCGAAGCCAGTCCGACGCCCCGCCGCTCCCCAGCGAACAGCCCCAGCATCTCAAGGAGGAGCTGGATCAGCGCACCCAGGAGGCCGCTGCCACGCACCAAGCTCTGCGCGAGACCATCCGCATCATGGCGAACCAGATCCAGGCATTGTCCCTCGCCGTCGAACAGAAGGACGCCACCATTGCGAACCTTCGCGCCGAGGTCGTCGCAATCTCCGGGAACAAGGTGGTGCCGATGAAGGCGCCGCGCCACCGATAGAAAGCAACCAACGTCAGCCCCGTCCGCCAAACTCTCTTTTACCTGCCCAGTGTCCGCTTCAATTAAATTGGCTTTTCGCATTTCGTGGTTGGAGCCCGGCATGGGATCGCGCGAGCAGAATCGCATTTGGCGGTTGGAAAGCGAACAGTACTCGAACAATGTGCACGGCGCGTCCGTCTGTGCGCCCCTGGCGCGTGTCACATCCCCAGCACGGGGTCACTACACGAAAGTGCGCAGATTGTCCGGGATCTGAAAATACAACGCGAATATGAGCGTGGCTGCGAGTTGGCATCCCCAACGGTGGTGACGGAAACGGTCGGCCCACACCCTGGAAACGGCAAAGGCCGCCGGCTGGGTGCCAGCGGCCTCGCTGTCGGGAAAAGGTGCCCAACAGACACATTGGCCTGTGAAGTTGTAGGCAGATTCGGAAGCCTGGAGAGAGCACCGCAGGAACTGCCGCGTCACCGTGTCGAGATCAGTTTACGCGGACTCCATAGTTGCGCTGCAGCCGGTCGATGTGTTGCTTTGCGATGTGCTCTTGCTCTTCTTGTGACAGGGGCTTCCCGGCCGGTTGACTCTGCACCCACGCATTATATTCAGCAATTCTGCGCTGCTGCCAACTCTCAATGAACGCCTTGTCGGTGGCGGATCCATTCGAGCAGTAGTAAACCACAGTCCTCTCCGGCTTGGAATAATCAATGCGGAAACCTAGTTGAACTTCTTTCTCTTGCCTGCTTCTGCAATACTCTTTCGGCGTATCATGTATTGAGGCAAATGGAGCGCCGTCAAAGTAGCTCATTCTCACGAGCTTCCCATTTTCTTCCAATGTCATTTTGGCTGGTTCAGGGTCAGTTTTTCTCGTTGTTGTGCAAGATGAAACCGACGACACGAACACAAGAAGAATTGCAGTACGCGTGATGGCATTCATATCAAGTTCTCCTCTAAACTATGACCCATTTGTCCCCTTCAATCATCCTTCGACGGACCGAACATGCCCGTCTCGATCAGTGCTAAGTAGACCCTTTTCATTGCAAGCGCAGTGTCTTGGGTTACGAACAAGGACGAACGGCTGCCATGTGGCTCCCCGAGAAGGTACGGCCGCATCGTCTCCCATGTTTCTGCTCTACCAGCCCAGCGCCATACTGGCAATTCACGCTCCAACATCAGTGGCACGGCCATTGACTTCGGTACTGTGTGATTCGGCTCAAGTTCTTCTTTCATCCAGTGACAACGGACGAGGATAGGCGTGGCGTCCTCGTTGTAAAATACCGCATCAAGAAGCTCAGTTGTGAAATGGACAACTGGACTGGATTCAATTTTATTAACAGATGAATTAAGGGCATCGACAGAATTGACGATGTCCTGAACATTACCGTAAGGACAAGAAATAAAACCGTGAGCAAAATAACGAGTGTGATCAAGCCCACGATATGCGCAGCGTTCACCTGGAGTAGTTTCAGGGACGCGGACATCGTGATTCGCGACTAGCGGATGCCAACTTGGATAGCTATCGACCGGCGGGCCGCACAAATCGACGACCTCACGGAGCACACGCTCGGAGTTTTCACGCTGCTCTTTTGTAAAATTACGCGGAATAAGATAATTTCTGGTTTTCTCATAGCCGTTTACTGCGGCCTCATCAGCTCGGAAAGCCATAGAAGTCCCCCTGTTGCGCGTTTTCACGCACAACAGTATTATTCTACGCATAAGATGTCAATATCATGCGTGATACGTGTACGTTACGCGCCGTACGGCAATAGTGCGCATGGATGAGGAATAAAGGCGGTCGATTGCCTCGCGTGTAAGAGCGTGAGGGAAACAGTCAGATGAGAAGTTGTGCTGATAGCGGTCGGCCCATGCCCTGAAAATGGCAAAGGCCGCCGGCTGGGTGCCGGCGGCCTCGCTGTCGCGAATAGGTGCGAGATTTGTCGTTCCCTTCTCTTGAATGACAACTTCGCAAGCCGGAATGAGAGGGCACCCGCACAGCAGGAGTAATTGCAGCACGATGGCGCTTAAGGTTGTTTTCTGATAGGTTAATGCTCCATATTGAACTTATGAAATGTCGTCTTTCTACTATGGTGGCGCATGGATATCGATCTTCTGAAGAGTTTCGGGCAGGTGGCCGGTATCGGTGGCCTTGCGCTGGGCATCGTGTTGCTGGTGTTCCGCGAGATCGTCCGCAAGGGGGCTGGTGGACGGGACCAGGCGAAGGTCACGAGATTGCTGACCACGGTCGCGGCACTCACCGCTCTGGTGGGGCTTGCCGGCATAGGCGCCTGGGTCTGGGCCGGATCGCCGCCCGGCCAAGGGCGAGCATCTGTATCGGCCGATCACGGTAGCGTCTCGGCAGGAGGGAACATCACCGGGACGGTTACGGTGGGCGCGCCACCAGCGAAGGGACCCTGATGCGATGCCGCGTTCCGGCTTGGCTCCACTCTGTCTCGGCACGGCTGCTCTGATCTGCGCCGCCCTTCTTTTTCCGTCCGTGGCGAGGGCTGCACAGCCAGCAACCGTCAACGCCAGCGACCGCAGTGTCGCCGCGGGAGGGGATATCATCGGGACGGTTAATCTGGGAATGACGCCAGTCGAGGTGCGCACCCTGATCGACGAGATCCTGGCCCGCCGGGGCGCCTACGAAGGCAAACTCGTGGAGGTCAGCCGTGAGTTGGGGGTGACCGTCAACGCGGTGAGGGTCTTCTTCCAGATACTCGATGAGAAGAACACCCCGACCGAGCAATTGACGCTGCGGCTGGTCGAGATTGCCCAGCGCCATAGGGCGCTATTGCAGCAGGCGGCTGACCTTCAAGCCGATGACCCGGCCGTGGGCGCCTTGAAGCGCCGGGCCGAACAGGCTATCGCGGACGGCCGCTACGACGACGCAGAAGCCCTGCTGACGGACGCCGTGGCGGCCGACCTCGCCGCCGCTCGCCGCATCGGGCAGGCGACACGGAAAATGGCAGACGCCGCCAACGCGCGGCATCTGGCGGCGGCGGCGAGCAAGGCGACCCTGGGAGCGCTTGCCAACACGCGCTTGAATTATCCAGCGGCGGCCGTGGCGTTTGCCGAAGCCGCCGAGTTCGTTCCGGCAGAGGCCCTTCTGGAACGGGCCGGTTATCTGGACAGAGCTGGAACTGCGGAAAAGAAGGCCGGGCGTTACCCCGCGGCATTGCCCTTTCTGACGGAGGCCCTGGCGATCCGGGAGACGGCGCTCGGCCCCGACCATCCCGACACCGCCACCAGCCTCAACAATCTGGCCGGGCTGTACAAGGCACAGGGCCGTCTGGACGAGGCGGCCCCGCTCTACGCCCGCGCCCTGGCGATCCGGGAGAAGGCGCTCGGCCCCGACCATCCCTCCACCGCCATCAGCCTCAACAATCTGGCCTCGCTGTACCAGGCACAGGGCCGGCTGGACGAGGCGGCCCCGCTCTACGCCCGCGCCCTGGCGATCCGGGAGAAGGCGCTCGGCCCCGACCATCCCTCCACCGCCATCAGCCTCAACAATCTGGCCTCGCTGTACCAGGCACAGGGCCGGCTGGACGAGGCGGCCCCGCTCTACGCCCGCGCCCTGGCGATCCGGGAGAAGGCGCTCGGCCCCGACCATCCCTCCACCGCCACCAGCCTCAACAATCTGGCCGGGCTCTACTACGCCCAAGGCCGGCTGGACGAGGCCGCCCCGCTTCTCGCCCGCGCCCTGGCGATCTGTGAGACGGCGCTCGGCCCCGACCATCCCTCCACCGCCACCAGCCTCAACAATCTGGCCGAGCTGTACAAGGCACAGGGCCGGCTGGGGGAGGCGGCCCCGCTCTACGCCCGCGCCCTGGCGATCCGGGAGAAGGCGCTCGGCCCCGACCATCCCTCCACCGCCACCAGCCTCAACAATCTGGCCGGGCTCTACTACGCCCAAGGCCGGCTGGACGAGGCCGCCCCGCTTCTCGCCCGCGCCCTGGCGATCTGTGAGACGGCGCTCGGCCCCGACCATCCCTCCACCGCCACCAGCCTCAACAATCTGGCCGAGCTGTACAAGGCACAGGGCCGGCTGGGGGAGGCGGCCCCGCTCTACGCCCGCGCCCTGGCCATCAAAGAGAAGGCGCTCGGCCAATCAAGAAAATAGATTCAGAAGCGGGCTGTTCCGTGTCGAAAGCACAACTGCTGCCCGTCTGGCGGTGTGCCAAAAACGGTCGTTTTCGCGACATTCCAGCGCGGACGGCGCCATACGGGGTTGGCGTGTTGCAAAACTTGTCGCGTTATGCAGTAGTGAAAAGGATGAAAGAAACGCGACAATCTGACCACACTCCGCACCTGATTGGCTACGCGCGGGTTTCCACAGAAGACCAGAAGCTGGACCTTCAACTTGCGGCACTGACCGCCGCTGGCGTCCGATCGAACGACGTTTGGTCAGACAAGGCCAGCGGCTTGCGCTCCGACCGGCCGGGGCTGGCAGGGGCCTTGAAGGCTTGTCGACCGGGTGACGTGCTCGTGGTGTGGCGCTTGGATCGGTTGGCGCGCAGCACGAAGGAACTGTTGTCCATCGGTGAGAGGTTGCAGGAGGCAAAGGTTGGGCTGCGGAGCCTGACCGAACACCTCGATACCAGCACGGCAACGGGTAAGCTGGTGTTCACGGTGATATCGGCGATGGCAGAATTTGAGCGGAATCTCATATCTGAGCGAACCAAGGCCGGTATGAAAGCGGCACGGGATCGCGGGTCGCGAGGCGGGCGCCCGGCCAAGCTGACCGAGAAGCAGTTGGGTATGGCTGAATTCATGCTGACCGATCCCAGCAACACGGGCCAGCAGGTTGCGGACCAGTTCGGTGTTCACCGTGGAACGCTTTACCGGGCCTTGCGCGATTATCGTCAACGCCGCGACGCTAAGAAGTAAAAAGGAGACTCCACGGCCTCCCAAGACTGAGATGATGTGGTGTAGGGGTTACCCACCACATCATCTCATACCTCTGTTAACGGTTAACAATGATGTTAGTTTATGGAATTACACGAGTGGGCTCGCACTCTGACCAGTAGAAACTGGAGAACTGGTCAAAAGTGGTTCTACCGGATCTTCAGAAGGAACACTCCGAGCACGCCCCGAGACAGGAGCCTTGGCATACCGAACTTCAGGCAGTGGATCATTTTGCACAACGCTCGCCCAAGACGCCACAACGGCCTCCCTACCATAAGGAGATGTCATCATAGACAATGCAAGATGTGCACATCCCCATCTGAGCAAGGGAACTTCCGCATCAATATCTTCACCATGATTCCGGTCGTACCGTAGTTCTTCCACTAAATAACCCAAGCCGCTTAAAACAGACTGAGCGATGGACTTCTGCTGCTCCAAAGTGCCTGATACAAAGATCCATTGTGCCACCCTGAGCGCTATAAAGAGAATCCCTTTACGTCGCGTTGCAATCATCACCCCGATTTCCCGAATGAGATCAGCAGGAGGAGGCGGCACTTGCGGAAGGCGGTCAGACATCTCAAGCCAAGCTTTTAGGCCAAGCACGGCATCCTCCGCCAGATCTCCCCGGTCGGATGCCAAGCCCACTCGCATCTGCATAGCGAAATCAGCCAAACACTGCGGCAAGGCTTTAGCCAACCCGGCGAATAGCTGGAACCCTGGAGTATCCGTTTTGTTGAGCAAAATTACCTTTTCAAAAAGTCTATTTGCATCATCTGTCGCAAGATCAATGTGGGGAACTATAATGCGTAGGCCTCTAATTGCGTCGACTTCCCCTCGATGCGGAAGAATTTGGCTCTGATTTGTGAGATGCGGTCTTTTTGTCCATTGCATGACTTGTTCGGTTAAATATTCGCACTCTGCTTGATTGAGGGAAAAAGGAATGTTGCGTTCTCTCAAACCAGAGAGCGCATGTCCAATTTGCTTTATTATGGTTACCGGGCCGGCTCCAGGAGCACCAAGTTGAGGAGTGAGCCATTTGCTCCGAAACCTCTGTTCGGCCAAGCCAGGCTCCGGCTCCGGCAGAAGAAGAAACACCCAATCAAAAAGCGACGTATCTCGTGGAAGGCCGACTTGTGGAGTGTGCTGCTGTGCCCAGAGCGCTTCAGCCAAAAGACGCTTTTCGGGTTCAGTTAGGCATCCCCAGAGAGCCAGTGTGACCAGCCGAGAGGCTGCCCTCCCACGCGCTCCATTGTGGGCACGCAGACCTCTCAGCAGAAGGTGAATGACCTCGACCCAGCGCCACTCCAACTCAGGCGTGCGTGCAGGGGCTGGTATATTCGTATTAAGCAACTCCCCAGGATCAGGGTAGGAACCATCACAAGGATCAAATCCATCGATTCCAGCAATTGGTGAACTGAGAACATCAAGGGCTAAATCAATTTGCCGGTTCTCAGGCAGTGCCTCCCAGGAGCGGGTCAGTAGGTGTTTGATCGGATCTCGAAGCCAATAATCTCCGTAAATACTTTCATTACGGTAATATTCTAGCGCGCGTTTGAATACCTCTTCAGACATCTCTGCCGACAAGCGGAGTACCAAACGCGAAAGCGCCTCCATCGCTACGCGTATTCGTGTCACCCAGAATACGGCACGACGACTGGAGCCACCAATCTTAGGAAGCGCATAATTTATTACACGACTAGTAATATCGACTAACGCCAGAACATCAGGCATTGGCATAGAGGCGATGCGCGTGCGCGACAGTACCCTGTTAAAAACGGGGTTGTCTTCAGACGTTGCGATGCGGAGTATCAGTCGGCTGGCTAGTGCTGGCTCAGCTTGCGATAAACTGTGCCCAGTCGTAACCAATATGTCTGCGGCGGCCGCAAGGATATCCGACGTGATCACCATGTGAGCGGCAGATGGCGGCAAACCAGCCTGTTCGGAAAGCCGAACAGCTCGATGGGCCGCTACTCGACGGTCGTGCTCAGCCGTTGAAAAAACGGTGCCGGGCCCTCGACGGGCACCAAGGTCGAACAAGGGGCTATCCGCCTCCTTTTGGTTGCCGCGGAGCGAGTCAAGCAGGTTGCGCTTTTCCGTAAAGGCATCACAATGGACAGATGATAACTGCTGCCAACGCCTAAAAGCCGGTGGAGCATCCAGCGTTTCATCAGATTGATTAAAGTAGTTTCGTTCGTATGCCAAAGCCAACCATAGCGCCCACCCTTCCCTGGAAGCTCCAGCCAAACTGCGTCTATCTTTAGGAGCCTCGCGAAGATTTGAAAGAGCGTCGTTAAGTAGCCTCACCGCTTTATCATTGTTATCAGTTTCTACAAATATAGCCGCTTTCCTCATCATCCACGCTGGATCGACGCTCACCGTGGACCAAATTTTTAGCGATTCATCGAGAGAACCGTAATCGAGATCATTGAGTGCCCACAGGCAATGTTCATGATGAAGCCTTTGTTCGACGTCAGGATGATCTCCGACAAACGGCTGTAAGGCCACTATGCCTTGCTCGAAACTCTGCCGATCAAGGTTTCGTCGCGCAACTGTCACCAGCGCCAAAGCGACGTTACGCCATATCTCTCGAACATCGCCCCATTTGGCGTCCTGCTGAACGATGCCGCCGACGCTTCTAGTCTGACAATCGATTTCGGCCAATGCTGCCTTTGCGGCCTCCACAAGCGCCGGAGACAGTGCGTCCAGCATCAGCTCCCGTCTCCAGATCAGCTCGCGGATAGCAGAGAGCCTCTCAATTTGTGAAAAAGCAGGAATATCACGAAGAACAACTTGCTCCCACTCTTCCATTGAATATTCAATCTGCATTCTAGCTCTCGTTGGCATTATCAACCAACCGGGATATACTTTGCGATTTTGGGACCAAACCGTAATGATTTCTGAAGAGGCGTTGATGGTGGAAGCGGCATCCGCACGTTCGGAGGTAGGTTCTTTTAGCGGAGCGTTTACCGTCACCTCTTCGACGGGATATAGATGGGCAGGAATGGGCGAGTGGCTCCAGTCCCGGGGCGAGGGCCAGTCAGCCAAATCGTAAGGTCGTCCGCGTTCAAGTGTATGAAGAAGCCAATCGGTGGCGTAACGGTGACGCAGGTGTTCAGGCCAACTGGCAGCTAATGGATGGCGGGCTAGGTCAATCGGAACAACATTACGGTTTTCAAGCATGCGGCGGCGATGTGGTGACAGGTCTAGCCAGCCTGCCAGATAGATCTTAGGCGCGGAATCTCCCAGATTGTCGCGCACCCATCCCGACCAGTGCAGAAAGTTCGGATCGTCGCCCGAAAAGCCGATGAGACAGAATACAGTCTCCATCATGGCCTGCTGTACAGTATTCACGAATGGAGAAAAGGCATGTGGATAAGTTCTGTAGTCCTCTTCAGTGAAGATGAAAGGAAAGTGATCGGGAAATGACCCGTGTAATTTGACGATGCGGGGCCTTGGCACAGAAGGGATCTCGTCAATTGTGCGTATGACGCCATAGGCTCTATCAGCCACGATTGAACGAGTTCTTTCTAGGAGTGTATCCCAGTTAGTTGTGAATATGTCGCGCCAGGGTAGGCGTAGCAGTCGAGCGTGGAATCCGTCGGGCACGTAGTCCTCGTCCGGAACTAGATCTCGGATCAATCGGTGCAATGTACCGCGACCAAAAGCTACTTCGTACTCTTGCGCTAAGCGAAGGAACCCGCTAGTCCCGGATGCTTCCGATGTAGCACGCGCCAAACGGTCACCATCTTCAGTGGGATAGAGCCGGTTGCATACCAACCGGGTCACATCCGGCCACATCGGCATCGCGCGGGCATCGGGTCCAGCCTTACGGGCATTGAGGCTAAACCCCGCTCCGACCATGATTGAGGCCCCCCCTTCTGGGCGCTGCCAAAGTGCGTCGCGAACGCGGTTGATGTGGCTCTGGTCTGGGAGGATCATTATCGGGCTCTTGTGTGTAGAAGCTCATAGATAGTCTACCATCAACGCGTTCAGAATTTACTTTGATATATCCGAAGCGGTCCGCTTGGAGTTATACAGCCACCCCAGAAAAGTTGCGGCTCGTTGTCGCGCACTAATTAATCTATCTGCCGTACCGGGCACGCGTTGTAGACTTGATCGCCACAGTGCGGGGGAGCAAGGCAGTGAATTGGTCCGTGGTGGCGGGATACCTCATGGTGATCCTGGCTGGAGCACTTGACCGCTGTTGCGAAAAGGTCCAAGGCCATCTTGCCGGCATGCTGGCGGCGATCGGCTGGGCCAGCACCGGCCCGGCCGGCTCCTCGATCTCCACCGCGGCCGCCAGCATGTCAAATGTCGAGGCCATGCGCCTGATGCCCACTGTCCGATGCCGACGGCGAGGCGCTGCCCTGGGCGATCCGCTGGCCGGCACACCGGGTGCGATCAAATTTTTCGCGCGTCCGGCGATACGCGCGGTAAAATTCTCCCATGAAGGGGGGTCGCGAAAGGGAGCGCTACCAACGTGGAGCCTGTCGCATTGTATCATGCCGCCGTGGCAATCCTGGGGGGCCTGCTCATGCTGGGCAGTGCTGCCGCAGCGGCGTTCATACCGTCGGCACGTCGGGGGGCTGCGGTCATCGCAGCCATGGGAGGCACCATGCTCGTCTTCGTGATGATGTCGTAAAAGGGAGATAATGGTGCGCATTGTTCTTACATGTTTCGCGTTAGCTATAACACTGACGCCGGGCGTGTCGTTTGCAAACGTGAAGAAGTGTGATCAATCTCTTCGCGATGAGATGGTTGCCCCTCTAGAAGCAAAAATTATTCGTAGCGCTACAATGAAAATGAAGGATGGAGGCGCTACAATTTTCATATGTTATCAAGCGCGCACCCGCGGTGGTGGATATGGAACAGCCGGTGGAACTTGCGACTTTGACAAATCTGGGAGTCTCAAAAAAGCAGACCTAAGTGGAGAGGCCCCAATGTCAGGACTATACTGTGATATGGCAAAAGCCTTATCTAAGTAAAAATATCGCTCCACCATCCCAGAGAGTGGAGGTGCGTAGGTTATTTACCGCCACCTACTATTGAGACGCGGAGTTGAAACGGGTGTCGTGAAAGGGAGCGGCATGGAATATCTGATTGCTGTTCTTCTTCTGCTGGGTTTTCTCGGAACGCTGACGCGCGCGAGGACCAGACGACGGTCGACATTCAAAAAGGTGTTGGCTGCTTTCAACCGAGGTATGCGCAGTAGCCCTCGCCCCCGTCGTAGAAAATGAGCCCGTCGCCGGCGGTTGACGTCGCACCTTCGAAGCGGCTCTGCTGCCCGGCAGGTGTCGCGAAAGGGGCGGGATGGCCACCTCGCCGGCGTGCCGGCGGCGATCAACTGACCAGCACCGGCCCGGCCGGCTCCTCGATCTTCACCGCGGCCGCCAGCAGGTCGACGTCGAGGCCCTGCGCCTGGTGCCCGCTGTCCGGCGCCGACGACGTAGAGGAGAGCGCGATAAGTGTTAGGTAAACAACGCTAAGGTAGAACGGATTGTGAACGGCACTCAAGAATCAACGTCGTCGTTCCCTTTTACGCCAAGGGCAGCATAAAGGGCGGATGGCCACCTCGCCGGCATGCCGGCGGCGATCAGCTGGCCAGCATCGGCTCGGCCGGCTCCTCGATCTCCACCGCGGTCGTCAGCACGTCGACGTCGAGGCCCTGCGCCTGGTGCCCCATGGCCGACACCGACGGCGCGGCCTAAAATCAGCCGCTGAGAACCGGCATCGCGAAAGGGATCATGACGGATGGCTTTGGTGAGACAACTCGTGCCGGAAGATGCAGAAGCCTTGCGGACGCTCCGTCTCGAAGCCCTGGAGTTGCATCCGGAGGCCTTCGGATCAAGCCATGCCGAGGAGAGCGCCCGCTCCGTTGATGCGTTCGCGGCATGGATCACGAGCGGCTACATCGCCGGTGGGTTTGTCGACGACCAGCTCGACGCGATGGCCGGGCTGTCCATTCCCAGGACGGCTAAGCAGATGCACAAGGGCATGGTCTGGGGCGTCTATGTCCGGGAGTGCCGGCGGGGTAGCGGCCTTGCTGAAGCGGTGATGGACGCCGTTCTCGACCATGCCGGAATTCGGGTCGAGCAGGTCCACCTCTCCGTCGCCGCCGGCAACGAAGGTGCCGTCAAACTCTACCGGCGCTTGGGTTTTGAGCCGTACGGGACCGAGCCGAGGGCGCTGATGGTCAACGGCATTTACATCGATGAACTCTTGATGGTGAAGCTCCTGAGGCGCTAGGCGAGGCAGCGTTTCGGTCCAGTATGATCTGGGCAACAATGGCGGTCGCGGCCGCCTGAGTGCTGTAGCGAAACGGAGTGGGTAGGGAAAGTGCTGAACGAGACTGAGCCTGTCACGATTGAAGTCATTGCTCTGCACAAGGCACCAGTCGGCGGAAAGTTGCTAGCGCTTGTTGATGTGTCCATCACAATCCATGGCATCGAATTCAAGGTTCGCGGTCTCCGCGTGTCGAGGGAAATTTTGAACGGGCAGCATGCCACTTCCGTTACCGCTCCTCTTCACCGGGATAATGGGGGACAGTGGAGGCCAACCATCACTTTTCCGGAAGAACTTCACGAACCTCTATCCGACATCGTGTTGAACGCCTGCATCGAACACGGTATTTGCCGGATGGCGTGAGAAGCCGTCGGCATCGATGGAGGAGCGCGCGATTGGAAGGCAGAGACTGAGCCGTTGTCGCGAAAGGGGCAGCCTTAGCGTAGACTATTGGGACGTAACGCTTACCGTTTTGCAGCTAGGAAATGGGAAAACATGAAGCTTACGCTTTTCTTTGTGCTTGCATGCTGCACATTCGCTGTCACAGCGTGTGCGACCCGTGAGTTGCCACCAAACTATGAAACAGCCACCCTTGAACAATACGATTGCGAATATCTTCGCTCGCTGAAAGTAAGGCAAGATTATGAAACATGGACAGTGACAAAGGATAATCAGAGAATACCAAAACTCCTAACAGCCCAGCAAAAGCATGAACACGAGCAAGTTAGCATTGTATTTTATCGAAAAAAGTGCCGCATGTAGTCTAGAAATGTTTCAGCGTCTTCATCTGCCAATCTGACCAGCAGCAGTTCGAGCGACCAACAGCCATGCCACTCACCTCATGTCGCCGGCGCCGGCGGCATGAGGTGTCGCGAAAAGGAGGCTTCGTTGACTGTAAAATCAACGCCGGCAGCATGCTGCGATCTATGCGGATCGAGATTCGTATTTGGTCACGGGCGCTACGATGGGAAGCACCTAGGTTACTACAAGCTGACGCTGTGTGATGGCTGCTACAGCGGGAACTGGGATGGGTTTGCTCCGCACCTGGAGCCCAAAATGCTAGAGCATCTGCGCAAGAACAGCATCCCAACGCCCCCGCGAAACGCCAAGGGACTCATTCCGCGGGATCTATAAAAGGAGCACCGTCATGCCGACCTTGAAAAAGGGCACGTGCGTCCGTGCCGAGTGGTTCGGGGCACCTCCGCTCGGCGCTACGTCGCTGTCCGGTGTTCAAATGAAAGTCTCTGCCAAGCCGAATGTCGTCCAGGGTACTGTCGCGCATATCCGTGGTGACCATCCCGTGTCGCCAACATCCATACCAAACATCAAAGGATAATGGGTTGGCCATGATGCGCAATATTTTACACAATGTCGTAAGACACGAGGCCGGTCATTGGTTACTGGCAGAACATTACCGCTTCAAAGCCGGAGACATTTTAATTGAACGTTTGGATGGGTTTGAAAATTACAGGGGCGGTTCTGAGATATACCTAGCCAAAGCATTCGGTGAATGCCGAGATGTCGAGGTATATCTGAATCAAAGGATACAAGTTCTCTATGCAGGCGCTATTGCAGAGTCCATTGACGCAACTGGAAATGTAGACAGCGATAAAGCGTGTGCTATCCTCACAAAAGGAACGGGCAAAAATGACTTTGACAAATCCCAGGAACTTATTCATGTTTTGCGCTCTTTATTACACGGAGTTCCTGAACACAAAACGGCGTGCAGGGAGCAGATTGACGATTTATCGAAAACAATTTGGGAGGCAGCTATAGGTGTTGTTGAAGGCCTCTCTCCCCTCATTGAAGACATAGCGAAACACTTGATGGAAAGAACGCAAAGCAGCGAAACTACATTTGGCATACGAGAGCGTTCAATCAGAGATATACCTAAGATATCTGAATGGCTCCGGTCCATTTGAGGGGAAAAACACTTGACTCCCGACGATGACCTTGACGACGCCCATCATCCCTGATGGAGAGCCGCGCCCTGTCCGCCAGGGGGGCCTCCGCGATCGTCATCGACACCAACCTTGGGTTCCTCTACGGCCACCCACACACCGACGAGCACGAGCGCGCGGTCGTCGAGCTGGAAAGCCGGACCAACCGGGTGGCTCTGTCCATTTGGCGAGCGCCGTCATGACGGATGAAGAATTCCATGCGGACGCCCTGGCCCGACTTCTACGGGGCATTCAGGGCATGGAAGATCGGGTCCAGATCGTCGACAGCGGGCGCCCTGGCCGGATAGGAGCCCCGCGACACCGCCTGCTTCCCCTGGACATCACCAACCCGGATGAGAAGCTGTCGCGAAAAGGAGCGGCCGGGAGCCGCATCGACCGACTGGCCCGTTCGCTTTCCCACCTGCTGGAGATGATCGAGGGGCTGGAGACCGTCGGCGCCCACTTCAAGTCGTTGCGCGATCCGATCGACACCTCGACGCCACAGGGAAAGGCGCTGCTGGATCGCGCGGAGCGCGCAGGACTCGTCACTCCAAACGGCAAGACCAGACGGTCCCACCACAACGGGGCGAAGCGAGCTTGACCATGATCCGCTTGTGAGAACGCAGAGGGGCCGGCCTCCGCGCATCCTGAACGATGCCGCGACGTGGACCGAAACCAAGGAGGATGCCCGCGCCGCCAGTCGATGCACCCTTCGCCGATGACAAGCCGTTCGGTGTGCTCCATCTTTGATGGGCATGCCGAACCCATCGCCGTCTGCCCAAACCCGTCCGACCGCCGAAAACCGTGAGCCACTCTCCGGGCTGGTGGAACGCGTCACCTACCACAACGCCGAGAACGGTTACTGCGTGCTTCGGGTCAAGGTCCGTGGCCACAAGGAATTGGTCACCGTGGTTGGCCATGCTGCCTCCGTGTCGCCCGGTGAGCATGTCCATGCATCGGGTCTGTGGGAGCAGCACCGCGAACACGGGCCCCAGTTCCGCGCCACCTTCCTGCGCTCGGCCCCACCGACCACTCTGGAGGGCATCGAGAAGTACCTTGGCTCCGGTCTGATCAAAGGCATCGGCCCGGTCTATGGCAGGAAGCTGGCGCAGGCGTTCGGTGAGCGCGTGTTCGACGTCATCGAAACCCAGCCCCAGCGCCTGATCGAGGTCCCCGGCATCGGTCCGAAGCGCATCGCCAAGATCACCCGCGCCTGGGCCGAGCAGAAGATCGTCCGGGAGATCATGGTCTTCCTGCAAAGCCACGGCGTCAGCACCTCCCGCGCCGTGCGGATTTTTAAGACCTACGGTGCCGACGCCATCCCGCTGGTGACGGAGAATCCCTACCATCTCGCCCGCGACATCCGCGGCATCGGCTTCAAGACCGCCGACACCATCGCCGAGCGGCTGGGCATCCCGAAGGACTCGATGATCCGGGCGCGAGCGGGTGTCTCCTACGCGCTGCTGGAGGCGGTGTCGAACGGGCATTGCGGCCTGCCCGAGGACGACTTGCTCAAACTGGCCGAGGAGCTTCTGGACATCCCGCGGCCGACGCTGGTCGAAGCCATCCTGCTGGAGGTCAAGGAAGGCAGCGTGGTTGCCGACACGGTCAGGGAGCGGCGCTGCATCTTCTTGATGCACCTGTGGCATGGCGAGCGGGAGATCGCCGACCGGCTGACAGTGCTGGCCGAGGGGGAACCGTCCTGGGGGCTGATGGACAGCGGCAAGGCCGTTCCCTGGGTCGAGGAGAAACTCGGCATCGCGCTCGCGACCAGCCAACGGGAGGCGGTTGCCAAAGCGTTGGTCTCCAAGGTGCTGGTGGTGACCGGCGGCCCCGGCGTCGGCAAGACGACCATCGTCCGCTCGATCCTAAAGATCCTCGCCGCCAAGGGAGTGACGGTCGCCCTCTGCGCCCCAACGGGCCGGGCGGCAAAGCGACTGTCGGAGACCACCGGCCTGGGAGCCAAGACGATCCATCGGCTGTTGGAGACCAACCCGGCCAACGGCGGCTTCAAGCGTGGCGCCGAGGCGCCGCTCGACTGCGACCTGCTGGTGGTGGACGAAACCTCGATGGTCGATGTCCCGCTGATGGCGGCGCTGCTGCGCGCCCTGCCGCGTCAGGCCGCCTTGCTGCTGGTCGGTGACGTCGACCAGTTGCCCTCGGTGGGCGCCGGCCAGGTGCTGGCCGACATCATCGGCTCGGGCGCGGTTCCGGTGGCGCGGCTGACCGAGATCTTCCGGCAGGCGGCGGAAAGCCGGATCGTCACCAACGCTCACCGCGTCAACGCAGGTCGTATGCCCGATCTGGAGGTGCCGAAGGACGGCGACAGCGACTTCTACTTCGTCGCCGCCGACGATCCAGAGATTGGCGCCCGCAAGGTGGTCGAGATCGTGTGTGACCGTATTCCGCGGCGCTTCGGCCTGGATGCGGTGCGCGACGTTCAAGTCCTCGCCCCGATGCAGCGCGGCCTCCTCGGCGCGCGTGGGCTAAACCTTGCTCTCCAGGAGGCTCTGAACGGCGATGGATCGAAGCCGTCCATCGAGAAGTTCGGCTGGACCTACCGGGTCGGCGACAAGGTGATGCAGATCGAGAACGACTACGAAAAGGAGGTCTACAACGGCGACATCGGCACCATCGTCGGCCTCGATGCCGAGGAGGGCGAACTGGCCATCGACTTCGATGGCCGCCTCATCCCCTATCCCTTCGGCGAGTTGGATCAGGTGACGCTGGCCTACGCGACGACAATCCATAAATCCCAGGGATCGGAGTATCCGGCCGTCGTCATCCCCGTGGCGATGACGCACTACATGATGCTGCGGCGGAACCTGATCTACACCGGCATCACCCGTGGCAAGCGGTTGGTGGTGCTGGTCGGCCAGAAGCGGGCTTTGGCTCTGGCCGTTCGCACGTCCGATGAGGGATGCCGCTGGTCGAAGCTGCGGGAGTTGCTGTTTGGCCGCACGGAACCGAGTCTCTAGAGCGTTTTCCGATCAGGTCGTGGATCGGCATGGGAGTCTGATGCCGATCGGCACGGAAACGCATTGATAGTAATTGAAACTCTGGGATCCCGCCTGCGCGCTATATCACAATTCAAAGTGGCACGATCTGCGTGGTATGACCACCTGCGTCGAGGATCCCCTTCAACGTAGCGGCACGGCTCTTTGGGACAGCAATCGCCAACAGCCGCTCGGCGCGTGATGCGGCGACGTAGATTTTCCGGGCTTCTTCGACCGGCTTAGCGGCGCTCTCGACGCCAGTCAGGACATTCAGGATATCTCCCGACGTTCTCGCGGTGAGCACGACACAGACCGCTGGAAACTCCAGCCCCTTGACGGCATGGATGGCCTTTGCCGGCAGGGCCGTTGGTGACGCCTCCGCAAGCACGGCTGCCAGCTTATCGTTGGATCGCAATCGCTGGCCGATGCTGGAAGTGCCGATAAGATTTGAATTCAGCAAAGCCCGAGCCCGCCTGAGCCAATTCTCGGCGCTTTCTCCCGCATAAACCTTCAGTGCTTGACCAACAGCGATGATCTCCGGAAGCCAACGCTCATCATCCAGGCCACTGGTTGACACATAGGTGGCATAGGCACCGGCGTTAGAGATTTCTCCCCGGATCTGGAGAACCACTCGATGCAGACGGGCCAACGCTTCCCGGCGGTTGCCGGCCGCAAAGGCGAAGTGGAAGCCCATGACGGCCTCGGCCAGCAGCAGCGTCTTGTCGTTGCCCGCGTCCGGCATTGCCCGACCAACCGCGCTCCCAGCACTGGCCCAGGTTGCCGCGAGCACAGGTGCCTGTGCCGGCGGAATACCGAGCTCCGCCGCCATCACTTGAAATCGAGTGCCGATCATGGCTGGGACAGCCGTTCCGCCATAGGTCAGGATGTAGACCGGTGAGGTTTCGTCCTTGTACGGTCCTAGCGGCTGGTCGATCGGGCCGCGCGACGCGGGCGGCCGCAACTGGGAGATAGCCGCACAGATCGCAGGGGACGAGCGGAAATTGCCGCTCAACGGCAGTTGTTCAACGCCCTCGAATGTAGTCGCGAACCTCAGAAGCTCATCCGTTAGGCCACCCCGGAAGCCGTAGATCGCTTGGTTAGGGTCGCAGACGACCTTGACCTTGATGCCCGATACGCGGAGCCATTCGATAATCGCGAGGTCACCGGGATTGCAGTCCTGCGCCTCGTCGACAACAATTTCCCGAAACCGTCCGGAGAGCGCCCGACCTAGCCGGGCCGAGAAAGCCGGGTCGGCAAGGCGCTTAGCGACGCAGTCGCGGACGTCCTCGAAATCCAAATACCCGTTGGATAACGCGCGCGCGATCATGTTGCGCGCATGTGTTTCCCACGCGCCAGGACCATTTCTTGGAGCAAAGCCTTCTTCCACTGCCTTGTCGGCGAGTAACACACCTGTCGCCCGATCGAAATGCTTCAGCTTGAGCGGTTGCGCTGCATCGAAAGGCTTGACCTCCCAATCGGATTTGTCGGGAACGAGCCTTAGGACTTGGCCGCATCCCTCGGCACCGAATGGCGCGATTAGAAACTGCCAAAGGAAGCGGTCGAACGTGCCGATGAAGCTTGGAAACAACGGCGACGGCAGGATGCCAAAATTGTGTAACCGCGCCTCCAACTCCTCGACCGCAGCGTTCGTGAATGACAGGAAAGCGACTCCGCGCCGGTCGGCGGGGTTCGAGAGAAGATGTCGAGCCCGCTCGACCATGGTTCGCGTCTTCCCGGCGCCAGGACAGGCCTGCACAAAAGCATGGCCTTCGTGTCCGATGATTGCCTTCTGCTCGTTGGTCTGCAGAAACATGTCAACGGTCACGCTACGACCGCGCGGATGGTCTTTTCGATGTAGGTAGGAACAATGAAAGTGTGTTCTTTCTCCTCGATCAGAGCAGCCAAGGTCTGGGCGAAATCGCCTTTACGCGCATTCTTGAAAATGGCTCCGATGACCTTAGCCCGCTCATCTCCCTCCAAAGCCGCGGCCTTGTCCCACTTCTTGCCAGACCTTGGGTGCAAGCTGACGTAGGCGGCGCGGAGAATGGTGCCATTGCCAGCTTCCAGCAGTTCGCTTTCGAGAGAATAGCGTGAGGTGATCGCAGCGAAGACCGCGGATGCACCATTTGCCTTTGCGAGTGCATCCAGTTCGCGCTTGCGCTGCTCTCCGGGGATGATCACCTCCTTTTTTGTCGCCAAGGCCACTTCCTCCCCTGGTTGGTCTTCACCAACACTAGGATCGTCATCTCTGACCTCATTCTCCTGGGCGGCCCCGTGGTCACCATCGGTCATAACCACGACCCGTTCGGCAATGCGCGCCTCGTTGATTGTGCAGGTCAGAAGGTTGGCATAGGGGGTGAAATCGACACCGTCGATTGGAACAAAGACGGCGGATCGGAAGAGGCGGAGTTTCTCAGGCTCATTCTTGAGGGTAAAGTGTTCGGCGATCACCGGGAGCAGCAGGGCTTCGGCGATACCTTCGACGAGAAGGATGCGGCCGCCGAACAGCAAAGCCGCTTTTGTCACGTCGAGATAACGGTCGATCTTACGTCGTTCAAGATCGCTCAGTTTGATTTGGGCGAGGGGAATACAGCGGGTTGATCGGCGGAGTGCGGCCGCGGCGGTGGTCGTCACCAGCCCCTCGACGGGGTCGGCCGGGACACCAGTGCCCTCCGCGATCCCGGTTTCGATGACAGCTGCGTCGGCGACGGCCGGCGATTCCGCGTCGGTGGGTTTGTCGGATTTCGCCGAGAGTTCAGGGACAATCGATTTGAAGACCACCAACTGCTTACTGCTGACCCAGGCGGACAAGTTCGGCGAATGGCTGGCGACGACGACTTGCACTTGGCCGGCCGGCCCATTCTCCGGTTTGTCGACGGCAGACTGGACAGCTTGGTCCTTCAGGAAGGCCAGGACCGCCGCCTGTAGCTGCGGATGCAGGTGCGCTTCGGGCTCCTCCACCAGAAACAGGGTCAGGTCAGAATTGCGCACCTTTTCCAACTCGACGGCGATAGTCGCCATGAACAGCAGGTTGGCGTAGCCGTGGCCGGAGTATCGCAAGTCTTCCGGGTGAACACCATGGTCGGCAAGCTTGAACCTCAGGTCTCGCGCGATGTCGACCAGAGCTTCTTGCGAAGCAAAGCCTAGGGCCGCCGCCTGGGGTCGCACACCAGCAGTCAGGGCCGTAAGGCCTTTGGCAACCGCCTGATCTACTTTGGAGAGCACCGAATGATCGGCCCGCCTAGCCAACTCACGGGCCAGATCTGACGCCGAAACGTCGCCTAGAAAGTGATTGAGAAGAGCCATGATCCGGGTGGGATTCCCGGAGGCCAATGCACGCTTGGCGTCGCGGAGAGGCGGCAAATAGACATGCCGGACCATGTCGTAACAGCCAGGTTCGGCTAGGTTGCCCGGCTTGCCCGCCCAAAGGCTCGGCCGATCACTGGGACCGCCATTGCAACGGAGGCCAAATCGGGCTTCGGACAGCGTAGCGTCCGTACTTGCCGAGATCAGCCGTCCTTGCTGGCCTGCACTCAGATCGGTGAAGACACCTTCCAACTCAAAGCCTGTGGTCTGGCTTTGAAAGCGGACATCGGTCGGCTCGCAATATATTTCTCGCCGTCCACCCAGCGGCTGGGTTAGAAGCCGGATGCCGTCAATGGCGTTGCTTTTGCCGCCATTGTTCTCACCGACAAACACAGTAAGGTCTTTCTGAAGCTCCACCTCACCCGCTTCGAAGGAGCGAAAATTTCTTAGAAAAATCGTCTTCAAATACATGCTGCCCCCAATCTCAAGAGTATTATCCGATATGAAAAGCAGTTACGCAACTTAATAGCGATATGGCGGCGAGTCAGCGCCGAATTTCGGCTCCAAGCTATTACTGCGAGAGGGGGGCGAGTAGCAACGGACACTGTTAGCGAAATCCGGGGCCTCGTTACGGTACGGGAATGGCGCTGTTGAGGAGACATCCTCAATGCAGGGGGCCAATCATGTCGCTCAAGCCGCAGACCATTCCGACGGTCCCCGAGACGACCGCGACCGTCGCGCGGGACGCCTTTCACAAGGGCGCCCCCGTTCTCCGCCTCCGTGACGAGCTGGGGACAATCTAACAGGACGAACTGCTCGCCGCCTTGTACCCCGAGCGGGGCCAGCCGGCGGCGGCGCCGTGGCGGTTGGCGCTGGTCTCGGTGCTGCAGTTTCTGGAAGAGCTGCCCGACCCGCAGGCGGCCGATGCCGTGCAGGGGCGGATTGACTGGAAGTACGCTCTCAGCCTGGACCTCACGGATCCGGGCTTCGATTTTTCCGTGCTGAGCGAGTTCCGTGATCGACTTGTCGGCGAGGGGAAAGAGATGCTGTTGCTGGAGATGGTCCATAACGTCCCTTGTGGATAGCGGTTGTGGGGGCGTAAGGGGCCATGGCCGCACCCCGCCGGCGGCGATCAGCTGACCAGCACCGGCCCGGCCGCATCCTCCAGGTCCTGCAACTGGGCTGCCGTCGGCGCCAACCCGGGTTGGCCATCTCCTCACCGACAGGCCGGCGGCGATGAAAAATTCCGCGCATCCGACGATGCGAGGCGTAGACTCCGCCAAGTCAGAGGATAACCCTCCACTCTTTCAAGGAAGTCGATAGGCCCAATGCCACCCTCCAGGCCCCGCGTACCAGTCCCGCGACCGAATTTCAGCAAGTCCCGTCCCACCACTGCCACCTCGGCCGGAGTTCGACCATCGCCCGCCCGTGTGAACGGATCAGCGCTTCAAAAACAAGCTCAATGGCTCGCCCGCGCAGCCGATGCGGAACGCACCGGAGATGGCGTCGAGGCTGAACTGTGTCGGCAGTATGCCGAGCATTGGTTCCGCGTATCGCGGGGAGAGGATTGAGGGAGGTGAGCTGATGAGCGACATCACCTTGACGCCGCGAGGGCGGGCTCTGATCCGCAACGAATTCATGGTGCGCTTTGGGCAGGCACCGCGGCTGGAGAGCGGCATCCTGGTGAAGCGGTGGGCCACCGGGCCGAACAAAGGTCAGCCGAAGCCGGGAACGGTCATTCAGGGGATGCTGGACCGTGGGCTGCTGGAGTTGCGGGATGCCGGTAGCCATTGGCTGCAGGCTCGGTTTACCGAGGCCGGTCTCACTGCCTTACGGCACATGGCCAAGGACGCGCGCGCCCTGCCGCCGGGCGAATACCAGCATGTTCTGAACGAACTCGGAGGCGGGCAACGAGCAGAGGTAAAGCACGGCTGAGCTCACGTTCGCGCCGCGTTCTCAGATCCCGGACAATTTGCGCACTTTCGTGTAGTGACTCCAGCACCTGCCAGTAGCTGCTGATGGTGGCCCCCAGTTCCGCCCGCCGCGCTAGAGGGAGGGCGTGGTCTTGGTCGAACTCAGGACTCGCCCAACGCTTGGTGCTTACACAAATTAAGCGTCGCCATGCTCGAAGCGCTTTTTCTGAGATACACAGATGGAAACTCTGCCGTGCCAACTTGTTGACGAGCTACTGTTAGATCAGGATCCTTGGTATCCGATCATCCGCCTCAGTAACGAGAAGTTGTTTTGCGCGCGGCTCGGCGCGAAGTGAGCCACCCGCCCCAAAGGGGCGGGCGTCTTGCACTTCGCACCTCACCTTGCGCCACAAATGGGGTCCATGCCAGTTGAGACGTCTCGCTGTGAGGATAACAAGGACACTGCCGCCGCGGTCGCCCGCTATGACGCCAACATCCTGGAGCGCGCCCGCTCGCTCCGCAGCAACGTCGTGGGGCGCTGAGGCGATGAGCAAGACCTCCCCGACCATCAACCGCCGCAGCCTGCCGGTCAGCGCTTGGCCCGAGCAGGACCGCAGCTTGTGGCAAGCCGCCTGCGAAGCCGGCGGACCGCTGGACGACGCCGGTGCCGCCGCCGACTGGGCGCCGGCCACCCGTCGCAGCCGCGCCGCCAACTACGGCCGCTGGCTCACCTTCCTCGGCCAGCAGGGGCTGCTCACGTCGGATGCCGTTCCTGGCGATCGCGTGACGCCGGACGTGGTGCGCCGCTACATCGACGCTCTGCGTCCGACCCTGGCGCCGCTGTCCTTGTGGACCACCATCGACCAGCTCGCCGCCATCATGCCGGCCCTGGCCCCCGACGTCGATTGGGGGTGGCTGCGCCGCACCGCGGGTCGCCTGAAGAGGGGCGCCGCCAACCGGCGACCGATTGCGCCGCGCATCTGCAACGCCGCCGACCTCTACCAACGCGCCCTCGCCGCCCTCGACGGAATCGGAGACAAGCCCGAAGCCCGGCCGTTCGCCCATGCCACCGCCTTCCGCGACGCCCTGATGATTGCCCTGACAGTCGCCCGACCGATCCGTCGGCGCACCCTTGCCGGTTTGCGGGTCGGCCAGCATCTCCGGCCGACCTCCGATGGCTTCCTGATCCAGCTGGAGCGCGAGGATCTCAAGTGCGGCGGTCCGATGAGCTTCCCGCTGCCGTCCAGCTTGGTGCCTCACATGGCGCGCTATCTCGACCAGCACCGGCCGCAGTTGCTGCAGGGCCACGCCCATGACGCCCTGTGGATCACCCGCGAGGGGCTGCCGATGACACTCAACGGCGTCTCCAGCCGCTTCGAGCGCGCAACCCCGGCCATCCTCGGCGAACGGATCAACCCGCACCTGCTCCGCCATTGCGCCGCAACCAGCATCGCCCTCGACGACCCGCAGGGCGCCCGGCTGACGGCGGCGCTGCTCGGCCACAGCACGCTGCGGACCAGCGAGCGCCACTACACGATGGCCAAAGGGCTGGAGGCCAGCCGCCGCTATCAAGCCACCCTCACCGACCACATCACCCGCCTGCGCCGCACTGTCCGCGGCGAGCGCCCGTAGGATACCCAATCATGCGTGCCGTCATCTACGCCCGCTACTCCAGCGACCAGCAACGCGAAGCCTCCATCGCCGACCAGATCGAGGTGTGCCGGCGCTATGCCGAGCGCCAAGGCTGGACCGTCGTCGACCACTACAGCGATGCCGCCCTCAGCGGCGCCAGCCGTCATCGTCCGGCTTTCCAGAAGCTGCTGCGTGAGGCCGGTCAGCGCCGCTTCGACATCGTGCTGTGTGAGGCGATCGACCGCCTCGGCCGCCGCCTTGCCGACACCGCTGACCTTCAGGACCGCCTCGCCTTCCACAGCGTCCGACTGTTCACCCCGCAGCTCGGCGAAATCACCACCATTCATGTCGCCGTCATGGGCATGATGGCGCAAGTCGCCTTGAAAGACCTGGCGGACAAGACCCGCCGCGGCCAGCTCGGTCGCGCCATGGCTGGTCGGATGCCGGGCGGCAAGGCCTTCGGCTATGATGTGCTGGAGGGTGACACCGAGGGGCGCGGCAAGCGGCAAATCAACCCGGCGGAAGCCGCGGTCGTCCAGCGCATCTTCCGCCTGTTCGCCGATGGCGTCAGCCCGCGCGCCATCGCCAAGCGCCTCAACGCCGACGGCGTGCCCGGTCCGGAGGGCCGGCTCTGGCAGGACACCACCATCCGCGGTCAGGTCGAGCGCGGCACCGGCATCCTCAACAACGCGATCTATGCCGGCCGGCTGGAGTGGAACCGCTGCTCCTACGTCAAGGACCCGGAAACCGGCAAGCGGGTCGCGCGGCCCAATCCGCCCGAAGCGTGGGAGGTGGTGGAGGTGCCGGAGTTGCGCATCGTCGATACCGCCCTGTGGGAGCGGGTGAAGGCCCGGCAGGCATCGATCGGCTTCACCATGGGGCGGGACGACCAGGGCAACGCCCTGAACCGGGCGCACCGCCGCAAGTTCCTGCTGTCGGGGCTGCTGACCTGCGGGTGCTGCGGCGGCGGTTACACCATCATGGCCAAGGACCGCTATGGCTGCGCCAGTCACCGGAACAAGGGCACCTGCAGCAACGATCGCACCATCAGCCGCTTCGACATCGAACGGCGGGTCCTCACGGGTCTGAAGGAGCGCCTGCTGGCGCCCGAGCTGGTTCAGGAGTTCGTGGACAGCTTCCGTGCCGGCGTCGAAGCGGCAACGGCCGACCGCGAAGCCAACCGCCGCACGCGCGAGCGCGAGCTGGCGGCGGTCGAGCGCAAGATCGCCGGCATCCTCAAGGCGATCGAGGATGGGCTGTATCACGAGTCGATGAAGGAGCGCCTGACCATCCTGGAGGCGGACAAGGCCCGGCTGCTCGCCGCAGCCCAGGAGCCCGACACCGATTTGCCGTCGGTCCTGCTGCACCCCCAGCTGTCGGACCTCTACCGCCGCAAGGTGGAAGCGCTGGAGGCTGCTCTCGCTGGCGGCGAGGATAGCGCCGAGGCGATGGAGATGGTGCGGATCATGATCGACCGCGTCGTGCTGACGCCCTCCCCTGCCGGAACCGGGCTGGACGCCGACCTGCACGGCGAGTTGGCCGGCGTGCTGGCGGTCTGCGAGGTCGCCGCTCAATTGGGCAAGGCCCTGACGCACGAACGCCCCGGCTCTTTCGAACCGGGGCGTCAAGTGTCGGTGG